>JBEKIJ010000001.1:0-178652 GCA_050011815.1 Acidimicrobiales bacterium
GGCCTACCCCGGCGCCACCCGCATCGAGCACGTGGAGGACCCCCGGGTGGAGAAGCAGGAGCACTACTACCGGGCCGCCCACACCAAGCTGCTCGACCTGGGCCTGGTGCCGCACCTGCTCGGGGGGCCCACCATCCACTCGCTCCTGGCGGTCGTCGACCGCCACCGCGACCGCGTCGACCTCCAGGCCATCGCCCCCACGGTGCAGTGGCGCCAGACCGCCAGCACGCTGCGGACCTCGGCGGGGCTCAGCGGGGAGTGACGGGTTAGTTAGGAGCCCGCTCCTCCCGAGGGGGTGCAGGACCGGGGGTCGAAGGGCGCCAGGGCCTGGGTCGGCGCCGTGGGCGCGGCCAGCGTCCCCGCCGTGCCCGACGAGGGTGGTGTCGGGGTCGAGGTACCGGCGCCCGACGACGTCGCCTGCGAGGAGGACTTGCTCGGCGCCGGCGCGTTCACCGAGAAGTTCGTGCCCGTCACCACCGTGACCTCGGCGCCGTCGGTCGTGGGGCCCTTGCCCAGGGTGACCGCCCCCGAGAGCGAGTGGAGCACCTGCTCGGCCGCGGCCAGGTGGCTCGACGACGAGTAGTACACGGTCGTCTCCGACAAGGAGCCGCCCCCCGAACCGTCGCCCTGGCCCACCGTCTCGAATCCCAGGGCCTTGAGGGCGGCCGAGGTCTGGCCGGCCTGGCCCGTCTGGCCCGTCCCGTTGAGCACCGACACCGTGACCGATCCCGGGGCGGGCAGGGGCTTCCCCGTCATGGTGTCGCGGTCGGGACCGATCCCCAGGAAGCTCGAGACGGCCTGGAGGTCGTTGGGCTGGCTGGTGAGCTCGACGTTCCCGTAGTCGTAGCCCTGGTAGTAGTAGTTCAGGCTGGCCAGGACCACGACCGGCAGGGTCTGCTGGGGCGTCTTGCCGATGTTGATGCCGTGGAAGGTGGTCACGAGGCCGAACATCTGGCCCAGGGAGAACCCCGAGTCCACCTGGAGCTGGGGCGCCACCGCACTGAGCAGGTCGTTGTCGGTGATGGGATTGCTCAGTCCCCGCTTGTCCACGGCGCTGGCCAGGACCCGCAGGAATTCGTGGTCACGACGGATCCGGCTGAGGTCGCTCTCGGGGTCCTGAGGCCAGTCGGCGTGGTTGTTGGTCTTCACGCCCGGTCCCTTGTACTGGAGGTGCCGGGCCCGCACCACCGCCAGCGCCTGGAAGCCGTCGAGTTGGCGGCAGCCCGCCACGGGCACGTTGAGGCCCGAATAGGCGTCGAAGACGGGCTCGGGGAAGTACATCTTGATCCCGCCCAGGGCGTTCACCACACCCTGGAAGCTGTCGAAATTGAGCTCCACGTAGTGGTGGATGGGGATGCCGAAGTCGTCCTGGATGGCGCTCACGAGCTGCTGGGGGCCCTCGACCAGGGCTGCGTCGATCTTGTTGGCGCCGCTGGCGCGGGCGTTGGGGACGAACAGGTCGCGGGGGACGGACAGGATCGAGGCGGTCTTGTTGTTGGGATCGACGTGCAGGATCATCACCACGTCGCTGTTCACGCCGGTGACCCCTTGTGAGCACAGCCCGAAGGCCTTGTTCTGCTGCTTGAGGGCGCACCGTGACGTGGACCCCACCAGAACGACGTTCTCGACGCCCGAGGGGGGCAGGGCCACCAGGTTTCCCACCTTGATGCGCGTGATCTGATGGTTCCTGTACTCGGCGTAGCCGAAGGTGGCGCCGACGATCACCACCAGGAGGGCCACCAGCGCCACACCCACGCGCACGAGGCGTTGCGTGGTGCGCTTCCGGGTCTTCTTGCGGATCTCGGCGCGATCGAATACGGGGGGCGGAGCCGGGGCGGTGCTGTTGGGCACGACAGGCGATTGTAGTTGTGGGGTACCGGCGGACTCCGGCATGGGTGGTCCTCGTCGGGCCAGGTGAGGGGGCTCCCGGTGCCAGTAGGGTCGCACCGATGGTCGGGGAGCGACGTCGACCGGTGCCCGGGGAGCGACGTCGGCTCGGGCGACGGCGAGCGCGGATGCGAGCTCTGGCGCGGTTGGCCGTGCCCATGGCCGTCTCCGCCGTCGTCGTGGTGGTGGCGGTGAGCGCGGTGGCGCAGATCGGATCGGCCTCGGGCCCCTACCGACGGACCGTGGACCGAGGGTACGCCGCGCTGGCCCAGCCCCTCGTGGTGCAGTCGAACACCACAGGCACCGAGCTCGTCTCGTTCCTGCGCGGCGCCCACGCCCTCGGCCGGCTCGCCTTCTTCTCGGGACTCGACGCGCTCGCCACCGACACCGCCGCCCTGCAACGGCGCTACGACGCCATCACCCCCCCCGATCCGGTGACCGCCGCCGGGTGCGCGACGGCCATGGCCGGCCGGGCGGCCGCCGTGTCGACGTTGCGGTCGTCTCTCGAGGGCGTCGTCGGTGGTCGCACCGGGCTGGGTGTCGTCGACCAGACGACGGCCACCGCGGCGGTCACCGCCGCCGGTGTCGCCCTGCGCGCCGCCGACGCGTCGTGGGCGGCGTGTCGCCACGCGCTGGGGCGCGCCCCGGGCTCGGCCCACCTCGCCGCGTCGGTGTGGGTGCCGGCCGGGGGGCCGCTCGATGCCGGCGCCGCGGCAGGGATCGTGGCCGCCGTGGCGGGCTCGCCCTCGCTGGCCCCGGTCCACAGCCTCGTCCTCCCCGACGTGGTCACCGACCCGGCCGCGGTGGAGAGCGGACAGACCCTCGTGGTGCCCGCCACGACCAGCCTCGTCGCCGACGTGGTGGTGGCGGACAGGGGGAACGTCGACGAGGAGGGGGTCGAGCTCGGCGGGGAGGCCACCCTCGTCGGCGCGACGCCGAAGCCTGTCCTGGTGCAGCGGACCCTCGACTTCACCGCCGGAAAGTCGACGACGGTGCTGCTCCCCGGGTTCAAGGTGGAGCCCGGCTCCTCCTACACCGTGCAGGTCGTGGCGGAGTCCCCGAGGTCCACCGGCGCCGGGGCGCTGGCGTCGCGCACGATCCAGGTCCAGGTCCAACCGGTGGCCACACTGACCTCGGTGACGTCGGCTCCCCTCGTCGCGCTGCGGGGACGGCCCGTGGAGCTCATCGCCGACATCTCGTCGTCGCTGGCCGGCGTGGGGTTCCCTACCGGCACGGTGTCCTTCGCCGACGACGGCGCCACCGTCCCGGGCTGCGGGGCGCAGCCTGTCCACGAGGGCCAAGCCACGTGCACGGTCACGTACTCGGCCGTCTCCGCCCACGCCATCACGGGCCAGTACTCGGGGGACACGCGTAACGCGGGGTCGATGTCGCCGGCCATCACGCTGAAGGTGGACGACCCGGGCTGACGGTCGAAGACGAGAGCCGTCCCCCACGTGCCGAGAGCCCGGCCCCGGCGCCGGTCGAGGTGGCGGGGGCGTGCTCCGGAGTGTCCGAGCTGACCTCGGAGCCATAGGATCGGGGTCCTACGTCAGAGGAGGGTCCGAGGGTCGTGGCAGAGAGCATCACCATCACCGACAACCGGACGGGCAATCAGCTCGAGATCCCCATCCGCAACGGCGGCGTGGAGGCGAGCGAGTGGAGCAAGCTCCTCCCCGGGATCTGGTTCTACGACCCGGGGTTCGTCTCCACCGCGGCGTGTGAGAGCTCGGTGTCCTTCGTCGACGGGGACGCCGGGATCCTGCGCTACCGCGGGTACGACATCGCCGAGCTCGCCGAGCAGTCCAACTATCTCGAGGTCGCCTACCTGCTCCTGCACGGGCAACTTCCCACCGCCACCGAATTCTCGGCGTGGCGCCACGAGATCACCTACCACACCTACATCCACGAGAACGTACGAAAGCGGTTCCTCGAGGGGTTCCACTACGACGCCCATCCCATGGGGATGCTCGTCTCCGCGGTGGCGGCGCTGTCGACGTTCTACCTCGACGCCAAGGAGATCTTCGATCCCGAGGCCCGACGCCGCCAGGTCATCCGGCTCATCGCCAAGATGCCCACCTTGGCTGCCGCGGCCCATCGCTTCTCGGTGGGGATGCCCTTCGTCTACCCCGACAATTCCCTCGATTTCGCCGGGAACTTCCTGTCCATGATGTGGAAGGTGGCCGAGCCCCGCTTCGACGCCAACCCCACGCTGGCCCGGGCCCTCGACATCCTGTTCATCCTCCATGCCGACCACGAGCAGAACTGCTCCACCACCGCCATGCGCGTCGTCGGGTCGTCACACGCCGATCCGTACTCGTGTTGCGCGGCAGCCTGTGCCGCGCTCTACGGCCCCCGGCACGGGGGAGCCAACGAGATGGTCATCCGCATGCTGACCGACATCGGCTCGATCGAGAACGTGCCCGCCTTCATCGACTCGGTCAAGCAAGGTGCCGGGGGGCGGCTCCAGGGCTTCGGCCACCGCGTCTACAAGAACTACGACCCCCGGGCCCGGATCATCAAGCAGACCGCCGACGAGGTGTTCGCCATCACCGGCAAGAACCCCCTCCTCGACATCGCGCTGAAGCTCGAAGAGATCGCCCTGTCCGACGAGTACTTCACGTCGCGCCGGCTCTATCCCAACGTCGACTTCTACTCGGGCCTGATCTACCAGGCCATGGGGTTTCCCCTCGAGATGTTCCCCGTGCTCTTCGCCATCCCCCGCACCGCCGGATGGTTGGCGCACTGGCAGGAGATGCTCGACCAGGACTCCAAGATCGCCCGTCCCCGCCAGCTCTACATCGGCGCCGAACCGCGCCAGTACGTCCCCATCGCCTCGCGCTGACCGACCCTGGCGCCGGGGGCTGAGGGCCCCGCGGCTCGAGGCCCCGCGGCTCGGGGCCCGCGGCTCAGCGGCTCAGGGGGTGGCTTTCGGGACGAGGCGCATGAGGCCTTCTTGGACCATCGACACCACGAGGGTCCCGTCGCGGGCGAAGAGGAACCCCCGGGCCAGGCCCCGGGCGCCGAAGGCGCTCGGGCTGTCCATGTCGTAGAGGAGCCAGTCGTCGGCCCGGAAGGGCCGGTGGAACCACATGCAGTGGTCCAGGCTCGCTCCCATGAACTCGGCGTCGTCCCACTTCACCTCGTGGGGGGCCAGCATGGTGTCGAACAGCGACATGTCCGACGCGTAGGCCGCCACGCAGGCGTGCAGGAGGGGATCGTCGGGAAGCGTCCCGTCGGCCCGGATCCAGACCCGTTGGACGGGGTCCCGGGCCTCGTGCGCCATCCAGGGCAGCTCGCCCACGTGGCGCTGATCGATGGGATGGGGGCGGGCGAACCAGTCGGCCAGCTCGTCGCGCATCGGTTCGAGCCGGTCGTGGAGCGAGGGGAGGGTCTCGGGCGCGGGCACGTCGGGCATGGGGACCTGATGGTCGAAGGCGCCTTCCTCGTAGACGTGGAACGAGGCGGCGACGTTGAAGATGGCCTGTCCGTGCTGGATGGCCACCACGCGCCGCGTCGTGAAGGAGCGGCCGTCGCGGATGCGGTCCACCTCGTAGAGGATGGGCACGTTGGGGTCCCCGGGCCGCAGGAAGTAGGCGTGCAGCGAATGCACGCGGCCCCGCTCGACGGTGCGTCCCGCCGCCATGAGGGCTTGGGCCGCCACCTGTCCGCCGAAGACGCGTTGGCGGCGCTCGTCGGGGCTCACACCTCGGAAGATGTTCACCTCGATGGGCTCGATGTCGAGAAGCTTGACGAGGAAATCAAGGGCGTCGCTCACCACCACATCCTGGCAGGCCTCGCCGCTACCCTTTCCCCCGTGCCCGACACCGACTTCCCCGAAGGGTTCCTGTGGGGAACCGCGACCGCCGCCCATCAGATCGAGGGGGGCAACACCAACAACGACTGGTGGGCCTTCGAGCACGCCTCCGGAACACCGTGTCTCGAGTCGAGCGGAGACGCCTGTGACTCGTGGCGATTGTGGCCCGAGGACCTCGACCTCGTGGCTTCGCTCGGACTGGGCGCCTACCGGTTCTCGGTGGAGTGGAGCCGGATCGAGCCCGCCGAAGGGGAGTGGTCGCGGGCCGCGCTCGAGCACTACCGGCGTCACTGCGTGCGGTGCCACGAGCTCGGGCTCTCCCCGGTGGTGACGCTCAACCACTTCACCATCCCCCGTTGGCTGGCGAATCGAGGGGGGTGGGAGGCCGACGACGCCCCCGAGCGGTTCGCCCGGTTGTGCGAGCGCGTGGTGGCGCACCTGGGGGACCTCATGGGCTGGGCCTGCACCCTCAACGAGCCCAACGTCGTGGCCACCATGGGATACCGCCTCGGGGTGTTCCCCCCCGCGGCCCGGGACGGGGGCCGGCGCGACGCCGTCAACGAGGCGTTGTGCCGGGCCCATGTGCTCGGGGTGCAAGCCCTGCGGAGCGGCCCCGGGGACTTCCCGGTGGGGCTCACCCTCTCCATGCACGACTGGCAGCTCGTGCCCGGGGGCGAGGAGCGGTTGGAGCGGATGCGCCGGCCGATGGAGGACGTGTTCCTCGAGGCCACCACGGGCGACGACTTCGTGGGGGTGCAGTGCTACACCCGGATGCGGGTGGGGCCCGAGGGGGTGCTCGGGGCCGAGGAGGGGGTGCCCACCACCCAGATGGGCTACGAGTTCTACCCCCAGGCCCTGGAGGCCACGATCCGCCGGGCCTGGGAGGTCACGGGGGGGACGCCGGTGGTGGTGACCGAGAACGGGATCGGCACCGGGGACGACTCCCAGCGCATCGCCTACGTGTCGAGGGCCCTGGCCGGGGTGAAGAAGTGCCTGGAAGAGGGCATCGACGTCCGTGGCTACTTCTACTGGAGCCTGCTCGACAACTTCGAATGGGTCCTCGGGTACGGGCCGACGTTCGGCCTGGTCGAGATCGACCGCGGCTCGTTCGAACGGCGGCCCAAACCGAGTGCGGCGTGGTTCGGGAAGGTGGCCAGGGCCAACGCCTTGCCCTGAGGGGGACCTCGGCTGGGTAAAACTCCACCGTTCGGGCTAAATTCACGAGATGGTCGCCACCGTGAAGCGCCTGTGGCGCCTGTATCACACCCCTACGGGGAAGAAGATGTTCCGCTACGCCACGGTCTCGGTCATCTCGACCGCCGTGTCCTTCACCGTGCTGGGCCTCGTCTTCGGGGTGTTCCGCCTGTGGACCGAGGTGCCGAGCACCGTCTTCGCCAACCTGGTGGCGAGCGTTCCCGCCTACTACCTCAACCGCAGCTGGTCATGGGGCAAGAGCGGCCGATCCCACGTGTTCAAAGAAGTGGTCCCCTTCTGGACCATGACCGCCATCGGGATCGCCCTGTCGATCGGGACGGCGTCGTTGGCTCGCCACCTCAGCAATGTGTACAACCTGCAGCACCTCGGGCGGACCGTGGTGGTGGAGGGGGCCAACACCGGCGCCTTCGCCTTGCTGTGGATCGTCAAGTTCATGGTCTTCAACCGCCTCTTCAACGTCGACCCGGTGGCGCACGCGGACGCCGAGCTGTTCGTGGAAGCGGCGGTGGAGGTGGAGGGGGCCGAGCCCTGATCCGGCTCTGAGGTTCCGGTCAGTCCCTGAAATTCTGGAACTGCAGAGGGATCCCGAAGTCCTGTTCCTTGAGCGCCTTGATGATGTTCTGCAGGTCGTCGCGCTTCTTGCCCGTGACTCGGAGCTGGTCTCCCTGGGCCTGTGAGGACACGCCTTTCAAGTTCAGGTCCTTGATGAACTTGTTCATGCGTTTGGCGTGATCGGCGGAGATGCCGGCCTTGATGGCGATCCGCTGGCGGACGGTGCCCTTGGTGGCTTCTTCGATCTTGCCGTCCTCGAGCGCCTTGAGCGAGACCTCCCGGCGGACGATCTTCTCCTGGAGCACCTGGTGCAGGGCCCGGAGGCGGTCTTCGGTCGAGGACCGCAGGAGCATGTCGCTCTCGCTGAGCTCGATGCTCGAGTCGGTTCCCTTGAAGTCGAAGCGGGTGCTGGCCTCGCGGTTGGCTTGATCGACGGCGTTGCGGACCTCTTGCATGTCGACCTGCGAGACCACGTCGAACGTGGGCATGCCGACACGATAGTGCCGTGCTCGCTCAGGTCGGTGAGGCCCCCGGCGTCCGGGCCGGCCCGCCGATGGTGGTCCCCGGCGGGATCTGGGGCCGGGGAGGCCGTTGCGATCTGGGGGCGGGGAGGCCCTCGCCATCTGGGGCGTGGGAGGCCCTCGCGATATGGTCTCGCCTCGCGGGTCGGTGCCCGAGTGGCCAAAGGGAGCAGACTGTAAATCTGCCGGCACAGCCTACGAAGGTTCGAATCCTTCCCGGCCCACGCTTCGCCCCCCATGTCTTGCCCAATTGCTCCTGGGGCCCGGGGTGACACTTGCCGGGACGGTTACGTTCATTACAATGCCGTTACGAATGTGTCCGAGTCGCATCCTCCCGGTCCGGCGGAGGGGGGAGCGGCCGCAGGCGGAGACTCACCACTCGGTGACGGTCAACTTCGGGCGAGGGTCGAAACGATGGGTCTAATGGGAAGGACCGCCGTGTCTGTACGCGGCTTCGATCCTTCGGCGATCCCCGTGGTGGGGCGGACCCTCGACCGCTTGACCATCTGGGACGAGGCCGTGCGGCGGCGGTGGCCCTTCAGCGCCCTCGTCGGTCCCGACCTCGAGCCGGGGTCCGTGAACGGCGACGGCTCGCGCCTGCTCGTCCGGCCCGCCATCCTCGGGTTCATCGCCGTGAGCGCCATCATGCTCGGGTCGGTCCCCCAGGGATCGCCCTTCGTCTTGAAGTTGCCGGGCGCGTGGTTCTTCGGTGTCCCCGCCGTGGGGACGACGGCCAAGGCGCCGCTCAACTTCCTCGGGCTGGTCGCCATGTACGGCGGCCTCGTGCTCTTCATGCGGGTCTGGTACGGGTTGATCCGGACCCTGTCGCAGGTGAAGGGGGTGCCGGTCCGCAAGCTCGTGATAGTGCTGGCGCTGTGGATCGTCCCGTTGCTGCTGGCCCCCCCGTTGTTCAGCCGCGACATCTACAGCTACGCGGCGCAGGGCGAGATGATGAGCCACCACATCAGCCCGTACCACTACGGCCCCGGCGTCCTCGGCGCCACCCCGTCGGAGTCGTTGGTCGATCCTCTGTGGAAGAACACGCCGGTGCCCTACGGGCCGCTGTTCATGGAGACCGACGGCTTCCTCACGAGCGCTTCGGGACACAACGAGCTGGTCGACCTGACGCTGTTGCGGCTCCTGGCCGTGGTGGGTGTCGGGCTCATGGCCATGGCGGTCCCGTCGTTGGCTCGCAGCCTGGGACGAGATCCGTCCTACGCCTTCACGGTGGCCGTGCTCAACCCCGTCACGATCCTGCATCTGGTGGGGGGTGCCCACAACGATGCCCTCATGCTCGGCCTGCTCATGGCCGGCCTGGCCGTGGCCCGTCGGAACAGACCGGTGTTGGGCATCGTGCTGTGCTCGCTGGCCGCGGCGGTGAAGGTCCCGGCCGCGCTGGGCGTCCTCTACATCGGCTGGGACTGGTTGGGCACCGGTCTGCCCGTGCGCGCCCGGATACGACCCGTGGTGACCGCGGGGTTGATCGCCGTCGCGGTGATGGGGGCGTTGTCGATCGTCACGGGGCTCGGCTGGAGCTGGGTGTTGAACCTGTCCACCCCGGGGACGGTCCGGTCATGGGTGGCTCCGGCCACCGGCGCGGGGATCTTCCTCACCGACCTCGCCCATCTGGTGGGGATAGGGGTGCCCCTGCACACCACGCTGTCGTTGACCCGGTTCATCGGGGTCCTGGCCGCCTGTGGCTTCGCGGTCTGGATGCTGCTGCGGTCGGACCGGATCGGGGCGCTGCGGGCCATGGGTCTGTCGATGCTCGTCATCGTGGCGCTCGGACCCGTGGTCCAGCCGTGGTACCTGTCGTGGGGCCTCGTCGTGCTGGCGCCGGTGGCGACGGGCAAGGTCCGGACCCTGATCGTGGGATCGTCGATCGCGGCGGCCTTCATCGGTCTGCCCGCCGGACGGCAGTTGGTGTCGGGCCTCTTCTCGGCCGACCCGCTCACCGTGGCGGTGGCGCTACTGGTCTGCCTCGCCATCTTGACGGTGCCCCTCTCGCCCTTCGACCGGGAGCACCTGCTGGCCCGGTGGCGCCGGAGCGGCGGCGGGAGCTCGGGACCACACGCCGGAGAGCCCGTGGTGTCGCTCGATTACGCCGAGGCCTGAGTCACAGCATCCGCTGCAGGACCGCCACGTCGATCCAGCGGCCGAACTTGCGCCCCACCTCGCGCTCGACACCGACAGCGGTGAAGCCACAGGCCCGGTGCAGCGCGATCGAGGGCTCGTTGTCACCCGAGACGCGGGCGATCACGGTGTGGAACCCGCGCGCCACCGCCAGCCGCATCAGCTCGTCGAGGAGGAGCCGGCCCACCCCCTTGCCCCGCCACGAGCTCTCGACGTAGAGGGAGTCCTCGACGGTCGTGGCGTAGGCGGCGCGGTCGCGAAATGGGGAGAGGGACCCGAATCCGACGACGAGGGGTCCTTCGGTGGCGACGACCGCCGGGTGGGCGCCCTGGTGGCGGGCGACCCACGAGCGCTGCTCCTCGGCCGACCGGGGCTTGAGATCGAACGTGACGGTGGACCCGATGACCTCGGCGTTGTAGATCACGCGGATGGCCTCGGCATCCTCCTGGCGCGCCAGCCGGACCTCCATCGGACGATGGTACCGGCGGCGAGTTCACCGACGCCCGGGACGTCGCCGAGCTCCGGGCCCCCGTCGGGGACGGGCGGCCGCTTCGGCCCGGCCCCGGCACAGAACCCCAGGCCCACGAGGGAGCAAAGACGTCGCGACTATGCTCGTCCGGCGCGCAGGTGCCGTGTCCGCCCCCTTAGCTCAGTCGGCAGAGCACAGCCATGGTAAGGCTGGTGTCGTCGGTTCGATTCCGACAGGGGGCTCGCCCCTGGCGGCGTAGCTCAGTTGGTCAGAGCACACGGCTCATAATCGTGTTGTCGCGGGTTCGAGTCCCGCCGCCGCTACCAAGCCTGAGGGAAACGGCCTCCGCCCCCGTGCGGAGGCTCGAGAAGGAGCACAGCTATGGCGAAGAACGAGAAGCGGGTGCAGGTCACGCTGGCCTGCGAGGTCTGCAAGCGCCGCAACTACATCACCATGAAGAACAAGCAGAACGACCGGGAGCGGATCGAGCTGACCAAGTTCTGCCGCTGGGACCGCCAGCACACGCTCCACAAAGAGACCCGCTGACCGATGGAGGGGGCGGGGGGACCCGCGGCCGGCGGCCCCGCCGGCACGCTCGTCCTGGGCTCGGACGCCGTCGGGAGACCTGGCGCGGCCGGTGATAACCTCACTGACCGGCCCCCTTGGCCGCCTGGGCGGTGACCGGTGTCCTGGCCGCCGAAGGGCAGTAGCTCAATTGGTAGAGCACCGGTCTCCAAAACCGGCGGTTGGGGGTTCGAGTCCCTCCTGCCCTGCCATCTGGCCGTCGAAAGGCGTGCGAAGCCGTGAACCGTGAGATGAAGCGCATGATGCAGCGCCAAGGGCAGATCGAGGCCGACGGCTCCCCCGCGACCCGACGGCAGCCGCCTCCCCGGAGCCGCCCTGTGGTCCAGACCGAGACCTCGGTCTTCGGCCGCATCGCCGAGTTCTTCCGTGAGGTCCGGTCCGAGCTCCGGCAAGTGGCGTGGCCCACCCGCAAGGAAGTGGCGAACTCCGCCACCATCGTCTTCATCACCCTGGTCCTGCTGGTCAGCCTGATCTTCTTGCTCAACTACGCCTTCTCCCACGCCGTCATCTTCCTGTTCAAGTCATGAGCGATCCCGAACTCGAGCCCGGGGAGGACCTCGGGGCCTCTGCTGCGCCCTCGATGGCCCCGTCCCTCGACGCCGACGCACCGCCGGCCACCGTCGACGGGGCCGAGGCCGGGACCGACCTCGACCCCGAGCCGGCTCCGACAGACGATGTCGCCCCCGTCGAGGTGAGCGCCGCGCTCTCGGGCGACGCCGAGGACAACGGCCACGTGGCCGGAGACGTGGTCGAGGAGCAGGTCGAGGAGAAGATCGAAGGACCGGGCTGGGACAACGACGACGAGGACGAGGGACCCCCCGTCGTCGTCGAGAGCCCCTACGACCGGCCGGGACGCTGGTTCGTGGTCCACACCTACGCGGGCTACGAGAACAAGGTGAAGTCCAACCTCGAGAGCAGGATCGTCTCGATGAACATGGAGGACCGGATCTTCGAGGTCGTGATCCCCATGGAGGACGTCGTCGAGTTCAAGAACGGCAAGAAGGTCGTGGTCCAGAAGAAGGTGTTCCCCGGCTATCTCCTGACCCGCTGCGACCTCGACGACGACTCGTGGTCGGTCATCCGCAACACCCCCGGGGTCACCGGGTTCGTCGGTCCCGGGACCAAGCCCATGCCGTTGTCCCGCCGCGAGGTGGAGAGCATCCTCCAGGTCAAGGTGGAGGGTGGTGCCGAGCCCATCAAGAAGACGCGGCCCCGCCTGGAGTACGAGGTGGGCGAGACGGTCCGGGTCAAAGAGGGGCCCTTCGCCGACTTCTCGGGCCAGATCGACGAGATCAACGAGGACCAGCTGAAGCTGAAGGTGCTCGTCAACATCTTCGGCCGGGAGACCCCGGTCGAGCTCGAATTCAGCCAGGTCGCCAAGCTCTAGCCCGCCAGGAGGCTCCCCGTCATGCCCCCCAAGAAGAAAAAGGTCCTCGCCGTCGTGAAGATCCAGCTCCCCGCGGGGGGCGCCACGCCCGCGCCCCCGGTCGGCACCGCGCTCGGGCCGCACGGCGTGCAGACCATGGAGTTCTGCAAGCAGTACAACGCGGCGACCGAGAACCAGCGGGGCACGATCGTGCCCGTCGAGATCACCATCTACGAGGACCGCTCCTTCAGCTTCGTGCTCAAGACCCCGCCCACCCCGGCCCTGATCCGCGAGGCGGTGGGGATCGCCAAGGGAGCCACCGCCGCGGGCCGTGAGCGGGCCGGGTCCATCACCGACGCCCAGATCGCCCAGATCGCCACCGTGAAGCTGCCCGACCTCAACACCGACGACCTCGATGCCGCCAAGCGCCAGGTGGCGGGCACGGCCCGCTCCATGGGCATCGCCGTCGAGGGCTGACGGCCCGGCGGCACGGCAAAGACGAGGAAGAGGAGCCCGACGTGCAAAAAGGCAAGAAATACCGGGCCGCGCTCGAGAATTTCGACCGGCAACATCTCTACGGCCCGGCCGAGGCGGTCGCCCTGGTGAAGGAGCTGGCCCCGGCCAAGTTCGACGAGACCATCGAGCTCGCCGTCCGGCTCGGGGTGGATCCCCGCAAGGCCGACCAGATCGTGCGGGGGACGTTGAGCCTGCCGGCCGGCACCGGGCGCACCGCCCGGGTGGTGGCCTTCGCCCAGGGCGACGCGGCGGCCGAGGCCCGTGCCGCCGGTGCCGACGAGGTCGGTGCCGACGACCTGGTGGCCAAGATCGAGGGCGGATTCCTGGACTTCGACGTGGCCATCGCCACCCCCGACATGATGGGCCAGGTCGGCAAGCTGGGTCGGGTCCTCGGTCCCCGAGGGCTCATGCCCAACCCCAAGACCGGCACGGTCACCACCGACGTCGGCAAGGCCGTGGTCGAGTTCAAGGGGGGACGCGTCGAGTACCGAACCGACAAGGTCGGGAACGTCCATGTCCGGGCGGGCAAGGTGTCGTTCACGGTCGAGCAGTTGCTGCAGAACGTCCACGCCGTGATCGAGGAATTGATGCGGGCGAAGCCGGCCGCGGCCAAGGGCCGCTACCTGCGGGGGGTGACGGTCTCCTCCACCATGGGCCCCGGGGTCCACATCGACCCGGCCCGCGCCCGGGAGCACGACGAGGACCTCGCCGCCACGGCGTAGGGAGCGGTTCTTCGTGGCGTAGTAGATTCACCCGGCGACCTCTTCGGGGGTCGGGGACATGAGATCGAGTAGTTGCCGTCGCCGTAGACCTCCGGTCACGCCCTCGGGCGTCGAAGGGGCTTCCGAGCCCGCCTGACCAGGTGACGAACGTGAACTCGGTGGGGCCTGCGCCCTGCTCGGTGGACGCGATGACGGCATGAGGTGAGCGGTGCCGCACCGTTCCGAGCACGGGAGTCGATGATGGAGAACCCCAGGCCGCAGAAGGTGGCCGTCGTGACAGAGGTGCGAGAGCGCCTCGAGGCCGCCGATGCGGCCATCCTGACCGAGTACCGGGGACTGACCGTCGCCGAGCTGGCCGAATTGCGACAGGCCCTCCGGGCGGCGGGAGGCGACTACAAGGTCTACAAGAACACCCTGGTCAAGCTGGCCATAGCCGGTGGTCGCCATGAGGCGCTGGGACCGCTCTTGGAGGGCCCCACCGCCATCGCCTTCGTCTCGGGTGAAGTGAGTGCGGCCGCCAAGGCCCTTCGTGACTACGCCCGGACCTATCCGAACCTGGTGATCAAGGGGGGCCTGCACGGGGAAGGGTTCCTGTCGACCCAGGAGCTGGGCGTCCTGGCCGACCTGCCCTCGCGCGACGTGCTTCTGGCGCAGCTGGCCGGGACCATCGTCGCCCCCCTCCGCCAGTTCGCCGGCCTCTTGCAGGCGCTTCCCCGCAACCTCGCCTACGGGATGTCCGCCCTGCTCGACCAGCGTGGCGGTGCCCCCGTCGAGGCCGGCACGGACTCGGAGCCGGCCGCCGAGGCCGAGACCACCACCGAGGTCACGGCCGAATCCGAGGTCACGGTCGAATCCGAGGTCACGGCCGAGGCCGATGCCACGGCGAGCCCCGAGGCATCAGCCGAGCCTGAGGCGACTGCCGAGCCCGAGGCATCCGCCGAACCGGAGGCAGCGGCCGAGACCGACCCCGGGGCAGGCTGAGCAGGCCCCGGCCCCTCCCAGACCCTCTAACCATCGAGTAACGCAAAGGAGCAAAGCCACCATGGCTACCAAGATCAGCAAAGACGACATCCTCGAGGGCATCGCCAACCTCTCGGTCCTCGAGCTCTCCGAGCTCCTGAAGGACTTCGAGGAGAAGTTCGGAGTGACGGCCGCCGCACCCGCGGCCGTGGCGGCCGCCCCGGCCGCCGGCGGCGGTGGCGACGCGGGGGGCGAGGACGAGAAGTCCGAGTTCGACGTCATCCTCAACGCCGCGGGCGACAAGAAGATCCAGGTCATCAAGGAGGTCCGGTCCCTCACGAGCCTCGGCCTCAAAGAGGCCAAGGACCTGGTCGACTCCGCCCCCAAGCCCGTCCTGGAGCGGGTCTCGAAGGAGGACGCCGACAAGGCCAAGGCCCAGCTCGAAGAGGCTGGGGCGACCGTCGAGGTCAAGTAGCCGGGCCGCCACGGAGCGTCGGAGTGCTTGACGACACCGCGGTGCGTCCGTAGCCTGTCGGAGGCAGGACGAAGGGGTTGCCATTTGCCGCGCGCGCGCGTATGCTGTGCGGTTGCCGTGCCCCTTTCTTCGCGCCACCCTTGCCGTATCCGGCTGGCTGACGCGCGCCGCTGTGCCCGCGGCGCAGGCTTATTCGCCACCGTGTTCGTGCCCGTCCTTCCCGCCGCTGTGTAGAACCCGCTAGCCACCCGTCCCCGGCGACCCCGGGGACACTCCACCCGTCACCGTCCCGCCGTCTCGTTCATTGCCCGCCACCCACCTGGGAGGAGTCGACCGTTGCCTTCACGGTCTAAAAGCCCGGAGCGTTTCTCGTTCGCCAACCTCGATGAGGTCCTCCGTCTGCCGGACCTCATCGCCATCCAGCGGGACTCGTTCCGCTGGTTCTTGGACAAGGGTCTGGCCGAGGCGTTCGCCGACATCAGCCCGATCGAGGACTTCACCGGCCAGTTGAGCCTGGAGCTCGAGTACGACCCGTCCGACCCCGACCTGCGCCCGCCTCCCAAGTTCCAAGAGGAGGAGTGCAAGGAGAAGGACATGACCTATGCCGCCCCGGTCTTCGTCCGGGCGCGGTTCATGAACGCCCAGACCGGGGAGATCAAGGAGCAGACCGTCTTCATGGGGGACTTCCCGATGATGACGGACAAGGGCACCTTCATCATCAACGGCACCGAGCGGGTGGTGGTCAGCCAGCTGGTGCGGTCACCGGGAGTGATCTTCCAGCCTGGTCGCGACGCCAAGACCATCGTCACGGGCACCGTCCACCCCTACCGGGGTGAGTGGATCGAGTTCGACGTCGAGGCGAAGCCCTCCAAGGACGTCACCGCCGGTGCCCGCGTGGCCCGCAAGCGGCGGCTCTCGCTCTTCGTGCTGCTCCGAGCCCTCGGGTACGAGGACGAGGCCTTCCTGAACCGGTTCGTCCGGCACTTCGACTTCCTCGAAGGGCAGTGGGAGAAAGAGCGCGACCTCGCCCCCACCCGCGAGGACGCCCTCCTCGAGATCTACAAGAGGGCCCGCCCGGGCGAGCCCCTGTCGGCCGACGCGGCCCGTGCCTACTTCGAGAACGCCTTTTTCAACCCGAAGCGCTACGACCTGACCCGGGTCGGTCGCTACAAGCTCAACCGGAAGCTCGGTCCCGAGATCGAGCGGATCTCGAGCGTCCTCGACATCGATCTGGAGCGGCCGTCGCCCACCCAGGGCGTGCTGAGCCCGTCGGAGATCCTCGCCACCGCCACCTACATGCTGCACCTGGCCGACGGCGAGTCCGGATACCGCATCGACGACCAGGACCACTTCGCCAACCGCCGCATCCGGTCGGTGGGCGAGCTCATCCAGAACCAGGTGCGGGTCGGGCTCTCCCGCATGGAGCGCGTCGTGCGGGAGCGCATGACGACCCAGGACGTGGAAGCCATCACGCCCCAGACCCTCATCAACATCCGGCCCGTCGTGGCGGCCATCAAGGAGTTCTTCGGCACGAGCCAGCTGAGCCAGTTCATGGACCAGAACAACCCCTTGTCGGGTCTGGCCCACAAGCGCCGGCTCTCCGCCCTCGGACCCGGTGGCCTGTCCCGGGAGCGGGCCGGCTTCGAGGTCCGTGACGTCCACAGCTCCCACTACGGGCGGATGTGCCCCATCGAGACCCCCGAAGGCCCCAACATCGGCCTCATCGGTGCTCTCGCCACCTACGCCCGGGTCAACGAGTACGGGTTCATCGAGACCCCGTACCGGCGGGTCGTCGACGGGCGGGTCAGCGACGAGATCGTCTACCTCGCCGCCGACGAGGAGGAGGAGCACGTCATCGCCCAGGCCAACGCCAAGCTCGACGAGCGCGGTCGCTTCGTCGACGAGCGCGTCCTCGTGCGCCGCGGGCCCCAAGGCGCGGGAGTGCGGGTCGGTGCCACCACGACCTCGTACGGCACCACCAGCGAGATCGACTACGTCCCGCCGGCCGAGGTCGACCTCATGGACGTCTCGCCCAAGCAGATCGTGTCGGTGTCCACCGCGCTGATCCCCTTCGTCGAGCACGACGACGCCAACCGGGCCCTGATGGGCGCCAACATGCAGAAGCAGGCCGTGCCCCTCGTCGTGCCCGAGGCCCCCTACATCGGGACCGGCGTCGAGGCCCGGGCCGCCCAGGACGCCGGCGACGTGCTGCTCTCCGAGGGAGAGGGCACCGTGGCCGAGGTGTCGGGCGACCACGTGGTGGTGGAGTACCGGGCCGGTCAGCGCGACCGCCTGGGCCACGAGCTCGGCCGCAGGCGCTACACCCTGGCCAAGTTCCGGCGCTCGAACCAGAACACCTCGATCAACCAGAAGGTGATCGTCGACGAGGGCCAGCGGGTCGTGGCCAACGACGTGCTCGCCGACGGGTCGGCGACGCACAACGGCGAGCTGGCGCTGGGCAAGAACCTCCTGGTCGCCTTCATGCCGTGGGAGGGCTACAACTTCGAGGACGCCATCATCCTCTCCGAGCGCCTGGTGCGCGACGACGTGCTCACCTCGATCCACATCGAGGAGCACGAGGTCGACGCCCGGGACACCAAGCTCGGGGCCGAGGAGATCACCCGGGACATCCCCAACCTCTCCGAGGAGATCCTGGCCGACCTCGACGAGCGGGGCATCATCCGCATCGGGGCCGAGGTCGGCCCCGGCGACGTGCTCGTGGGCAAGGTCACGCCCAAGGGTGAGACCGAGCAGACACCCGAGGAACGCCTCTTGCGGGCCATCTTCGGCGAGAAGGCCCGTGAGGTGCGCGACACCTCGCTCAAGGTGCCCCACGGTGAGTCGGGCAAGGTCATCGACGTCCGCGTCTTCTCCCGTGAGGACTCCCACGAGCTCCCCCCCGGGGTCAACCAGCTCGTGCGGGTCTATGTCGCCCAGAAGCGCAAGATCTCCGAAGGCGACAAGCTGGCGGGACGACACGGCAACAAGGGCGTCATCTCCAAGATCCTGCCCGTGGAGGACATGCCGTTCCTTTCCGACGGCACCCACGTCGACATCATCCTGAACCCCCTGGGCGTGCCCAGCCGGATGAACGTGGGCCAGGTCCTCGAATCGCACCTGGGCTACGCGGCCCGCTGGGGCTGGGACGGATCCGAGGCGAACCAGACCCAGGCCGGCGCCAACGAGGAGAAGACCCGGCCCCGCACCGACCCCGCCGTGTGGATCTCGACGCCCGCCTTTGACGGTGCGCACTGGGACGAAGAGGACGACGCCGGCCGGCACCCGACGATCAAGCGGCTCTTCGAGCTCTTGCACACCGACTCGGCCGACGGCACCCGGCTCATCGGGCCCGACGGCAAGGCGACGTTGTACAACGGCCGGACCGGCGAGCGCTACGACAACCCCATCTCGGTGGGATACGTCTACATCTTGAAGCTCGCCCACCTGGTGGACGACAAGATCCACGCCCGGTCGACGGGTCCCTACTCGATGATCACCCAGCAGCCCCTGGGCGGAAAGGCCCAGTTCGGTGGGCAGCGGTTCGGTGAGATGGAGGTGTGGGCCCTCGAAGCGTACGGGGCCGCCTACGCCTTGCAGGAGCTGCTCACCATCAAGTCCGACGACGTCCTCGGTCGGGTCAAGGTCTACGAGGCCATCGTGAAGGGCGAGAACATTCCCGAGCCGGGCATCCCCGAGAGCTTCAAGGTGCTCATCAAGGAGATGCAGTCGCTGTGCCTCAACGTCGAGGTGCTGTCGACCACCGGTGAGGAGATCGAGATGCGTGAGCTCGACGAGGACGTCTTCCGGACGGCCGAAGAGCTCGGCATCGACATCAGCCGGCCCGAGCGTGGGTCGGACGAGGAAGACGAGCGTCGTGCCGCCGAGAGGAGCTTCTAGCCGTGCTGGACGTCAATAATTTCGACCAGCTTCGTATCGGACTGGCCACCGCGGAGTCGATCCGCTCCTGGTCCAACGGAGAGGTCAAGAAGCCCGAGACCATCAACTACCGGACCCTGCGTCCGGAGAAGGACGGTCTGTTCTGCGAGAAGATCTTCGGGCCCACCAAGGACTGGGAGTGCTACTGCGGCAAGTACAAGCGCGTCCGGTTCCGGGGGATCATCTGCGAGCGCTGCGGTGTCGAGGTCACCCGTTCGAAGGTGCGCCGCGAGCGCATGGGCCACATCGAGCTCGCCGCCCCCGTCGTGCACATCTGGTACCTGCGCGGCACCCGAAGCTGGCTGGCCTATCTCCTCATGGGCACCGAGGCCCGGGAGGAGCTCAAGGCCAAGCAGCTGGAGAAGGTCATCTACTTCGCCGCCAACCTCGTCACCTGGGTCGACGACGAACGGCGCCACGAGGACCTCTCCGCGCTCGAGGGTGAGCTCGCCGAAGAGGTCACCCAGCTCGAGCGCCAGCGCGATCTCGAGATCGACCGGCGCTTCAAGGAGCTCGAGAAGGAGCTGGCCGAGCTCGAGGCCGGTGGGGCCAAGGATGCCGAGATCAAGGCCCGGCAGCGACTCTCGGAGAAGGAGATCGGGTCGGTCCGGGAACGGTCCGAGGCCGACATCGACCTGGCCAAGCGCGCCTTCGACGAGTTCCGCGACCTCTTCCCCCGCAAGATCATCGAGGACGAGCTGCTGTGGCGTGAGCTCAAGATCCGCTACGACGACTACTTCGAGGGCGGCATGGGCGCGGAGTCCATCGCCCGGCTGATCGACCGCATCGACTTCGACGTCGAAGAGGTGAAGCTGCGCGAGGCCATCGACGCCGCGGATGGACGTCGTCCCCTCTCCGCCCAGCGTCGGCAGAAGGCCATCAAGCGGCTCAAGATCGTGACCGCCTTCAACCGCCGCGACGACCACAACCGTCGCGCCAACGACCCCCGGGCCATGATCCTCGAGGTCGTGCCGGTGATCCCGCCCGACCTGCGCCCCATGGTGCAGCTCGACGGCGGCCGGTTCGCCACCTCCGACCTCAACGACCTCTATCGACGGGTCATCAACCGCAACAACCGGTTGAAGCGCCTCCTCGATCTGGGCGCGCCCGAGATCATCATCAACAACGAGAAGCGCATGCTCCAAGAGGCCGTCGACGCCCTGTTCGACAACGGTCGCCGCGGCCGGCCCGTCACCGGACCCGGCAACCGGCCTCTCAAGAGCCTGTCGGACATGTTGAAGGGCAAGCAGGGTCGGTTCCGCCAGAACCTCCTGGGCAAGCGCGTCGACTACTCGGGTCGTTCGGTCATCGTGATCGGACCCACCCTGCAGTTGCACCAGTGCGGCCTGCCCAAGCTCATGGCCCTCGAGCTGTTCAAGCCGTTCGTCATGAAGCGCCTCGTGGACCTGGAGCTGGCCCAGAACATCAAGTCGGCCAAGCGCATGGTCGAACGTCGTCGGCCCCAGGTCTGGGACGTCCTCGAGGGCGTCATCAAGGAGCACCCGGTGCTGCTCAACCGGGCGCCGACCCTGCACCGCCTCGGCATCCAGGCCTTCGAACCGGTCCTCGTCGAGGGCAAGGCCATCCAGGTCCACCCCCTCGTGTGCACGGCCTTCAACGCCGACTTCGACGGCGACCAGATGGCGGTCCACCTGCCGCTGTCGGCCGAGGCCCAGGCCGAGGCGCGCGTGCTCATGCTGTCGGCCAACAACATCCTGTCCCCCGCCACGGGGCGACCCATCACCGTCCCCACCCAGGACATGGTGTTCGGCGCCTACTACCTCACCCTCGAGGTCGACGGGGCCAAGGGGGAGGGAAAGATCTTCCGCCACGCCTACGAGGTCGAGCGGGCCTTCGAGGAGGGCGACATCGACCTCCACGCCAAGATCGTGCTGCGGACGAACCCCGGTTCCTCGATGCACACGGCGCTGACCAAGGCCCTCGACGCCGTCCCCGGTGAGGACGACTTCCTCTCCATCGTGACCACGGCGGGGCGCGTCTTCTTCAACAGCGCGCTGCCCAAGGGCTTCCGCTACGTGAACGACGTCGTGGGCCGGCGGTCCATTCCCATCGGCGGCATCGTCGAAGAGGTGTCGGCCACCGAGCCCAAGAACGTCGTGGCCGAGAGCCTCGACCGCATCAAGGCGCTCGGGTTCCGCTACGCGGCCCAGTCCGGCCTCACCATCTCCATCGACGACGTGCGCACGCCGCCGGAGAAGGGGGTCATCCTCGACCGCTACGAGCGGGAGGCGGAGAAGGCCGAGACCCAGTTCAAGCGGGGCATCATCACCGACGACGAGCGGCGCCAGAAGGAGATCGAGATCTGGACCTCGGCCACCTCCGAGGTGGGCCGGGCCATGGAGAAGACGTTGTCGGCGATCGCCTTCAACCCGCTCGACATGATGGTCGACTCCGGAGCCCGGGGGAACTCCCAGCAGATCCGCCAGATCGCCGGCATGAAGGGCCTGGTGTCGAACCCCCGGGGCGAGATGATCCCCCGGCCCATCAAGTCCTCGTTCCGTGAGGGCCTGTCGGTGCTCGAGTACTTCATCTCCACCCACGGAGCCCGCAAGGGCCTGGCCGACACCGCCCTGCGCACCGCCGACTCGGGGTACCTCACCCGGCGTCTGGTGGACGTCGCCCAGGAGCTCATCGTCCGCATCGACGACTGCGCCACCTCGCGCGGCATCTGGCTCGAGGGCGTCGTGCCCGACGAAGCCGGTCGCCGGTCCTACCTCGAGACGCGCGCCTACGGCCGGGTCCTGGCCGAGGACGTCAACCTCGCCACCGGCGCCATCCCGGCCGGGACGATGCTCGACGACGATCTCGTGGCCCGCATCCGCGACGACGAGGTCATCGACCGGGTCCGGGTCCGGTCCGTCCTGACGTGCGAGTCCGAACACGGAGTGTGCGTCACCTGCTACGGCCAGTCACTGGCGACGGGACGGCTGATCGAGCTCGGGGAAGCGGTCGGGGTCATCGCGGCCCAGTCGATCGGTGAGCCCGGGACCCAGCTGACCATGCGGACCTTCCACACCGGTGGCGTCGTGGGAGAGGACATCACCCACGGCCTGCCCCGGGTCGTCGAGCTCTTCGAGGCCCGCACGCCCAAGGGCGCCGCGGTCCTCGCCCACTACTCGGGCGTGGCCCGGATCGAGGACGAGGAGGGTGGACGGCGGATCACCGTGGTGGCCGAGGACGGCAACGAGGAATCGGTGCTCGTCTCCGCCCGGGCCCATCTCGAGGTGACCGCGGGCCAGGACGTGGCCGCGGGCGACGCGCTGGTCGAAGGTCCCAAGGACCCCAAGGAGCTCCTCGAGGTCAAGGGCATCCGTGAGACCCAGCAGTACCTGGTGGAAGAGGTCCAGAAGGTCTACCGGGACCAGGGCGTGTCGATCCACGACAAGCACATCGAGCTGATCGTCCGCCAGATGCTGCGGCGGGTGCTCGTGGCCGAGCCGGGGGACGCCCCCTTCCTGCCCGGCGAGCGCGTCGACAACCAGATCTACGCCGAGGTGAACCGCAGCCTGGTCCAGGAGGGCAACCGCCCCGCCGAGGGCCGGCCCGAGCTCATGGGGATCACCAAGGCGTCGCTGGCCACGGACTCGTGGCTGTCCGCCGCGTCGTTCCAAGAGACCACCCGGGTCCTGACCGAGGCCGCCATCGAGGGCAAGTCGGACCAGCTCTTCGGGCTCAAGGAGAACATCATCATCGGCAAGCTCATCCCGGCCGGGACCGGCATGGGTCGGTACCGCGACATCGAGGTCGACCTGCCCGACGCGGCCGGGGTCTCCCTGCGGACCTACGGGTTCGACGAGGAGACCGAGGACCTCGCGGCCTGGCTGCGTGACGTGGGTGGTCCCACCGGCGGCGAGGGCGGGTTCGGCGAGACGGGGGCGGCCGATCCCTCCTTCGGGGAGTTCGCCGATCCCGGCGCCGGCTCCGCCCCGTGGGGTGCGCTCGACGCCGCGGCCGCCGATCCCTTCGGGGTCTCTCCCAACGGGGAGGGCACCGACCACGGGGTCGACGGCAACGGGCAACTCGAGGCGGGGGCCTAACGTCACCGCGCACCACCATCCCCGGCCCTATTGCCGGGCAGACGCCCTAAGCTCTACCATTGCCTGCTCGCGTGGCGTGGTGTCCCCGGACCCCGCGCCCGGCAGTTCCCGCGAGCAAGTCCCGAAAATCATCCCGAGGTCACGCGTGCCCACGATCGAACAGCTCGTCCGAAAAGGACGGGCGTCCAAGCAGTCCAAGACCAAGACGCCGGCGCTCAAAGGCGCGCCCCAGCGTCGGGGTGTGTGCACGCGCGTCTTCACCACCACTCCCAAGAAGCCCAACTCGGCCCTCCGCAAGGTGGCCCGGGTGCGCCTCACCAGTGGGATCGAGGTGAGCGCCTACATCCCCGGGGTCGGCCACAACCTGCAGGAGCACTCCATCGTGCTCGTGCGCGGCGGCCGGGTGAAGGACCTGCCCGGGGTCCGGTACAAGGTGATCCGCGGCGCCCTCGACGCGGCCGGAGTGCGAGAGCGCAACCAGGCTCGTTCGCGCTACGGCGCCAAGAAGGAGTCCTGAGATGCCCCGCAAAGGCCCCGCCACCCGGCGCGAGCTCGTGCCCGACCCGGTGTTCCGCTCGGTGCTCGTCACCCAGGTCGTCAACAAGGTCCTGTCGCGGGGCAAGCGGACCCTGGCCGAGCGGCTGGTCTACGACGCCCTCGAAGTCGTACGCGAGAAGACCGGGGGCGACCCGGTGACGATCCTCAAGCGGGCCGTGGAGAACACGAGGCCCGAGCTCGAGGTGAAAAGCCGCCGGGTCGGTGGTGCCACCTACCAGGTGCCCGTCGAGGTCAGGCCCCGGCGGGCCACCACCCTGGCCATCCGGTGGCTGGTGGGCTTCTCCCGGCAACGCCGCGAGAAGACGATGGCAGAACGCCTGGCGAACGAGGTCCTCGACGCCGCCAACGCCACCGGAGCGGCGGTCAAGCGCCGAGAGGACATGCACAAGATGGCCGAATCCAACAAGGCCTTCGCCCACTACCGCTGGTAGCGGGGAAGGCGCCCGGAGGGCGCATGCCGCGCCGGCCGGGCCCGTCCACGAACGACCCGAAAGCTCAGCATCATGGCCGACGCACGCCCCATCAGAGAGTTCCCCCTCGCCCGGACCCGCAACATCGGGATCATGGCCCACATCGACGCGGGCAAGACCACGACGACCGAGCGCATCCTCTACTACACCGGCAAGAACTACAAGATCGGTGAGGTCCACGAAGGCGCCGCCACCATGGACTGGATGGTCCAGGAGCAGGAGCGGGGCATCACCATCACCTCGGCGGCGACGACCTGTAAATGGCGTGACTGCTGGATCAACATCATCGACACCCCCGGCCACGTCGACTTCACCGTCGAGGTGGAGCGGTCCCTGCGCGTGCTGGACGGGGCCGTGGCGGTGTTCGACGCCGTGGCCGGTGTCGAGCCCCAGACCGAGACCGTCTGGCGCCAGGCCAACAAGTACTCGGTGCCGCGCATCTGCTTCATCAACAAGATGGACCGCATCGGAGCCGACTTCAACCGCGCCGTGGAGATGATCAGGGACCGCCTCGACGCCGTGCCGGCGGTGATCCAGCTCCCCATCGGCGTCGAAGGCGGCTACCAGGGCGTCGTCGACCTCCTCGCCATGGAGGCCTTGGTGTGGAACGACGACATGGGTGAGAAGTGGCGCACCGAGGAGATCCCCGCCGAGCTCGCCGCTGAGGCCGAGGCGGCCCGCCACCAGCTCGTCGACGTCCTCTCGAACACTGACGACACCATCATGGAGAAGTACGTCGGAGACCAGGAGATCACCACCGACGACCTCCGCCGGGGGCTGCGCCGGGCCACCATCGCCAGCGAGGTCGTGCCCGTGCTGTGCGGCTCGGCCTTCAAGAACAAGGCGGTCCAGCCGCTGCTCGACGCCGTCGTGGACTACCTGCCGAGCCCCCTCGACGTCCCCCCCGCCATCGGGACGACCACCAAGGGTGAGCCCATCGAGCGCAAGGCGGACGACTCCGAGCCCTTCGCGGCCCTCGCCTTCAAGATCATGACCGACCCCTATGTGGGCAAGCTCACCTACCTGCGCGTCTACTCGGGCACCCTGGCCAAGGGGTCGACCATCGTCAACTCCACCAAGGGGGGCCGCAAGGAGCGGGTGGGCCGGATCCTGCAGATGCACGCCAACCACCGCGAGGACAAAGACGCCATCTTCACCGGCGACATCGTGGCCGCGGTGGGCCTCAAGGACACCACCACCGGTGACACCCTGACCGACCCCGGGCACCAGATCCTCCTCGAGACCCTCGAGTTCCCCGAGCCCGTGATCCACGTGGCCGTCGAGCCCAAGACCAAGGCCGACCAGGACAAGCTGGGCAAGGCCCTCTTCGCGCTGAGCGAGGAGGACCCGACCTTCCGCGTCCGCACCGACGACGAGACCAACCAGACGGTGATCTCGGGCATGGGCGAGCTCCACCTCGAGGTCCTGGTGGACCGGATGCTGCGGGAGTTCTCGGTCGACGCCAACGTGGGCAAGCCCCAGGTGGCCTATCGCGAGACCATCCGCAAGCTGGTGGAGAAGGTGGAGGGCCGCTACGTCCGCCAGACCGGCGGCCGGGGCCAGTACGGACACGTCGTCATCAGCCTCGAGCCCACCGGGCCCGGGGGCGGCTACGAGTTCGTGGACAAGATCACCGGCGGGGTGATCCCCAAGGAGTACATCCCCGCCGTCGACGCCGGCATCCAGGAGGCCCTCACCAACGGCGTGCTGGCCGGGTACCCCATGGTGGACGTCCGGGTCCTGCTCACCTACGGCTCCTACCACGACGTCGACTCCTCGGAGATGGCCTTCAAGATCGCCGGGTCCATGGCAGTGAAAGAGGCCGCCCGCCGGGCCAGCCCCGTCCTGCTCGAGCCGGTCATGGCCGTCGAGGTGGTGACGCCCGAGGATTACATGGGGGAAGTCATCGGGGACCTGTCCTCCCGCCGGGGCAAGGTCGAGGGCATGGAGCAGCGGGGCACCAGCCACGTCGTGCGGGCTCTGGTGCCGCTGGGCGACATGTTCGGCTACGCTACCGACCTGCGTTCGCGGACCCAGGGCCGGGCCACGTACACCATGCAATTCAGCGCATATCACGAGGTCCCCGACTCGATCGCCCGTGAGATCGTGGCTCGGGCCCGCGGCGAGTAGAGGCGCTCGCACCAAGCACGGCCAGGCAGTACCGCCAGGCAGTTCGCCACGCAGCACGGACCAGAAAGACACAACAAGACGAGGCGGCGCCCGAGGGGGAGCCGCCGGGAACAGGGAGTCGGAGCAACAGTCATGGCCAAGAAGAAGTTCGAGCGCAACAAGCCTCACGTCAACGTCGGGACGATGGGTCACATCGACCACGGCAAGACCACGCTCACGGCGGCCATCACCAAGGTGCTGTCGGAGAAGAACCCCAACGTCTCGTTCACCCCGTTCGACCAGATCGACAAGGCCCCCGAGGAGAAGCAGCGCGGCATCACCATCTCGATCGCCCACGTCGAGTACGAGACCGACAAGCGCCACTACGCGCACGTCGACATGCCCGGCCACGCCGACTACATCAAGAACATGATCACCGGCGCCGCCCAGGTGGACGGCGCCATCCTGGTGGTGTCGGCCGCCGACGGCCCCATGCCCCAGACCCGTGAGCACGTGCTGCTGGCCCGCCAGGTGGGCGTGCCCTCCATCGTGGTGGCCCTCAACAAGGCCGACATGGTCGACGACGAGGAGCTCCTCGACCTCGTCGAGCTCGAGGTCCGTGAGCTGCTGACCCAGTACAGCTTCCCCGGCGACGACGTCCCCGTCATCCGCGTGAGCGCCCTCAAGGCCCTCGAGGGCGACCCCGAGTGGACGCCCAAGATCATCGAGCTCATGGACGCCGTGGACAGTTTCATCCCCGAGCCCGAGCGGCCCATCGACAAGCCCTTCCTCATGCCCATCGAGGACGTCATGTCCATCACCGGCCGGGGCACGGTCGTGACCGGCAAGGTGGAGCAGGGCCAGGTCAAGGTGGGCGAGGAGATCGAGATCGTCGGCCTGCGCAACACCCAGAAGACCGTCGTCACGGGCGTGGAGATGTTCCGCAAGCTCCTCGACGAGGGTCGCGCCGGCGACAACATCGGCGCCCTCCTGCGTGGCACCAAGAAGGAGGACGTGGAGCGGGGTCAGGTGCTGGCCAAGCCCGGCTCGATCACCCCCCACACCAACTTCGAGGCCAATGTCTACGTGCTGACCAAGGAGGAGGGGGGCCGTCACAAGCCCTTCTTCAACAACTACCGGCCCCAGTTCTACTTCCGGACGACCGACGTCACCGGTTCCATCACCCTGCCCGAGGGCACCGAGATGGTCATGCCCGGCGACAACACCGAGATGACGGTCGAGCTCCAGAAGCCCATCGCCATGGACGAGGGCCTGCTGTTCGCCATCCGAGAGGGTGGCCGCACGGTGGGCTCCGGCCGAGTCACAAAGATCCTCAAGTAAGGATCAGGGCGCGGCGAGAGGGAATCGAGAGCCACCATGGCAGACGCATCGCGCCAGAAGATCCGGATCCGGTTGAAGGCCTATGACCACGAGATCCTCGATCAGTCGACCGAGAAGATCGTGCAGACCGTCCTGCGCACCCAGGCCAAGGTCCAGGGCCCGGTTCCGCTCCCCACCGAGCGCCACCGCTACACGGTGATCCGCTCACCGCACAAGTACAAGGACAGTCGCGAGCACTTCGAGATGCAGGTGCACAAGCGCCTGGTCGACATCGTGGAGCACACCCCCAAGACGGTCGACTCCCTGCAGCGGTTGGACCTGCCCGCCGGCGTCGACATCGAAATCAAGATCCAGAACGTCTAGGCCTGCCCGCCCCGCCCCCGGGGCGAAATACGTGTGGCAGGCCCCCGAATACATGGTGTAACGTCGCAGGTCGGGCCGATTTCGGGCCCAGCAGGCCGTTTCGACGTCTCCGAGCGCCTTCCGGCAGTCCAGGTAGGGACCTCGGGGCAAAACCTGGCGAACGCTCCGCTCGGGTCTCCCGGGCGGAGCGTTGGCATGCGAACCGGGCGCCGGTGACGGCGCCCAAGACCGAACCAGGCGTGCCGCCACGTGGCGGCCGCTCCAGCACGAGGACGGAAGGGACCCAATCCACCGTGGCGACCAAGGCGATCGTCGGCGAGAAGGTCGGCATGACCCAGGTCTGGGACGAGAACAACCGCGCCATCCCGGTGACGGTGCTCAAGATCGCGCCCGTCCGCGTGGTGCAGGTGAAGACGCCCGAGCGCGAGGGCTACGCGGCCCTCCAGGTGACCTGGGGTGTGCGGCGGGCCTCGTCGCTGTCCAAGCCCGAGCAGGGCCACTTCTCCTCGGCCGGCGTCGAGCCCGGCAGGCACCTCGTCGAGCTCCGGCTCGACGACGCCAGCGGCTTCGAGGTCGGCCAACAGCTCACCGCCAGCGTCATGGCCGCGGGAGAGCGGGTCGACGCCATCGCCGTGTCCAAGGGCAAGGGCTTCACCGGTGCCATGAAGCGGCACAATTTCAAGGGCCAGGGCGCCTCGCACGGCAACCACAAGAAGCACCGCTCGCCCGGTTCGATCGGGGCCTGCGCCACGCCGGCCCGGGTCTTCAAAGGGACCCGCATGGCAGGGCGCATGGGCGGGCACCAGGTCACCACCCTCAACCTCGAGGTGGTCCAAGCCGACGCCGAGCGCGAGCTGATCCTGGTGCGGGGTGCGGTCCCCGGCCCCCGGGGTGGGATGGTGGTCCTCCGCAACACCGTCAAGGGCACCAACGGCGTGAGCGCGTCATGACCATCGCCCCGGCCACCCCCACCGCCACCGACGGGCACCGTCGACGCGAGCGCCCCGAACCTCAGCGGCGCACCGTCGAGCGCAGGCGCATCGACGGCACGGTGATCGACACGGTGACCCTCGATCCGCAGATTTTCGGGGTCGTGCCCAACGCGGCCGTGCTCCACCAGGTCGTCACCGCCCAGCTGGCCGCGGCGCGCGCCGGGACCCAGTCGACCCGCACCCGGGCCGAGGTGGCCGGCGGCGGGGCCAAGCCCTTCCGGCAGAAAGGGACCGGGCGTGCCCGCCAGGGCTCGATCCGTTCCCCCCAGTGGTCGGGCGGAGGCGTGGCCCTCGGGCCCAAGCCCCGTTCCTACCGCCAGCGCACCCCCAAGAAGATGATCCGCCTGGCCCTGTACTCGGCGCTCTCGGACCGGGCCGCCGACGACAAGGTCGTGGTGGTCGACGAGTGGTCCTTCCCCGCTCCCCGCACCAAGGACGCCGTGGCGGCCCTGGCTGCGCTCGAGCTGGACGGTCGGGTCCTCGTCGTGCTCGGCCCCATGGACGGGATCCCCGATCGCTCCTTCGCCAACCTTCCCCACATCCAGACCATCCAGGGCGACGAGCTCAACGCCTACGACATCTTGAAGAGCGACTGGGTGGTCTTCACCGACGCCACCTTGCCGGGGGAGACGACCTCGGCACCGTCCAAGGCCCCCGCCGCCAAGAAGGCCCGCCGCGCCCCCCAGGCCAAGACCGCCACCGCGGTCGATCCCGAGGTCGCCGCTGAGGACGGGGACAGCGCCGCGCCGGAGCCCGACGCCGACGCCGAGGGCGAAGGGAGCGACGGGTGAAGAACGCAGAGCAGGTGCTCGTGAAGCCGGTCGTGTCGGAGAAGTCCTACGCCCTCATGGAAGACGGTGCCTATGTCTTCGTGGTCGCCTCCGACGCCACCAAGATCGACGTCCGGCACGCGGTGGAGCAGGCCTTCGGCGTGCGGGTCAAGAGCGTGAACACCCTCAACCGCAAGGGAAAGACCCGGCGCAACCGCAAGACCAACACCGTCGGGACCCGGTCGGCGACCAAGCGCGCCATTGTCACGCTGCTCGGCGACGACAAGATCGACCTGTTCGAGAAGAGCTGAGAGGTCGCCTCCGATGCCCCTGCGTAAACGCAAGCCCACCAGCGCCGGTCGCCGATTCCAGACCGTCTCGGACTTCTCCGAGGTCACCCGGTCGAAGCCCGAGCGGTCCCTGGTCGTCCCCAAGCCGAGCACCGGCGGCCGCAACAGCTACGGGCGCAAGACGGCGCGCCACCGTGGCAGTGGCCACAAGCAGCAGTACCGGCTCGTCGACTTCAAGCGGGACAAGGACGGCGTCCCCGCCAAGGTGGCCGCCATCGAGTACGACCCCAACCGCAACGCCCGCATCGCGCTGCTCCACTACTACGACGGCGAGAAGCGCTACATCCTCGCCCCCGCCCAGGTACGCGTGGGTGACGTCCTGGCCAGCGGCCAGGGATCGGAGATCCGGCCCGGCAACGCCCTGCCGCTGCGCTACGTCCCGGTGGGATCGACGATCCACAACATCGAGTTGCGACCCGGCCAGGGCGGCAAGCTCGCCCGGGGGGCGGGCATGAGTGCCCAGCTGGTGGCCAAAGAGGGCCAGTTCGCCACCATCCGGCTGCCCTCGACCGAGATGCGCCGGGTGCCCATCGACTGCCGGGGGACCCTCGGCGAGGTCGGCAACGCCGAGGCCGAGCTGGTGTCGATCGGCAAGGCCGGCCGGAACCGGTGGAAGGGCGTGCGCCCCCAGACCCGCGGCGTGGCCATGAACCCCGTCGACCATCCCCTCGGTGGTGGGGAGGGCAAGTCGTCGGGAGGCCGCCACCCCGTGTCGCCGTGGGGAAAGCCCGAGGGCCGCACCCGGTCGCGCCACAAGCAGTCCGACCAGATGATCGTGCGCCGGCGCCGCAAGCGCGGCGCCCGGCGATGACCGGAACCGAAGGAGCCTTGCCGTATGCCTCGTAGCCTGAAGAAGGGGCCCTTCGTGGACGACCACCTGCTCAAGAAGGTGGACGCCCTGAACGCCACCAACGAGAAGCGTGTGATCAAGACCTGGTCACGGCGCTCCACCATCATCCCCGACATGGTCGGGCACACCATCGCCGTGCACGACGGGCGCAAGCACGTCCCCGTCTACATCACCGAGTCGATGGTGGGACACAAGCTCGGCGAGTTCGCCCTCACCCGGACCTTCCGGTACCACGCCGGGCAGGAACGCTCAGCGAGGCGATGACATGCCGGGTCTGAAGACGAACGAGGTTGCCGGAACCCGGGCCGTCCTGCGCCATTACCGGATGTCGGCCTACAAGGCCCGCCAGGTGCTCGACCTGGTGCGGGGCCGTGACGCCGACCGGGCCGAGGAGATCCTGGCCGCCACGCCGCGCGAAGCCGCCCGGGTGGTGGCCAAGGTGCTGGCCTCGGCGGTGGCCAACGCCCGCAACAACGAGCAGCTCGACCCCGAGGAGCTCTACGTGTCGGCCTGTTACGCCGATGAGGGCACCACCCTCAAGCGGTGGCGGCCGCGGGCCCGGGGTCGGGCCACCCGGATCCGCAAGCGCACCTGCCACATCACGGTGATCGTCAGCCGCCTGCCCGATGACCGGCTCGAGCGCCGTCGCGCCCGCCAGGCCACCGAGACCGCCGGCCTGCGTTCGCGCCGGGTGGCCGCCTCGCGTCGTGGCGAAAAGAGCGCGGCGGGCACCGAGACGCCGTCGTCGGCGTCCGACACGGCCGAGACCGACGTCCTCGACCTCGAGGCCACGTCGACCGACGACCTCGTGGAGACCGAAGACGGGGTCGACGCCGAGGACGAGGGGGCCGAAGCCGCCGCCGTGGTCACCGACGAGGACGGCGAATTCGAAGAGCCGGCATGGCTGGACGAGGAGCTCGGCACCGACACCGACCAGGCCGATGCGGAGGTCGAGGAAGAGGCGGCTCCGGCCGCCAAGCCTCGCCGGGCGCGCACCGCCCGCAAGACCACGACCAAGGCCGACGCCGACGGCGATGCAGATGCCAGCGACGCCGGCGCCGCGGGCGACGAGGAGAAGGGCTGAGCCATGGGCCAGAAGGTCAATCCCTACGGGTTCCGCCTCGGCGTGACCACCGACTGGAAGTCGCGCTGGTTCGAGGAGCGCAACTACCAGGACTTCGTCATCGAGGACTGGAAGATCCGCGACTACCTCATGTCCCAGCTCGAGTCGGCGGCGGTGAGCCGGATCGAGATCGAGCGGACCCGTGACCGGCTCCGTGTCGACATCCACACGGCCCGGCCCGGCATCGTGATCGGTCGTCGCGGCTCGGAGGCCGACCGCCTCAAGAAGAAGCTCGAGGACATCACCGGGCTGCGCAACCGGATCCAGCTCAACATCCAGGAGATCAAGCAGCCCGAGCTCGACGCCGCCCTGATCGCCCAGAGCATCGCCGACCAGTTGACCCGACGGGTCGCCTTCCGGCGGGCCATGAAGCGGGCCATGCAGACCGTGACCAAGGCCGGCGCCCTCGGCGTGCGGGTCCAGTGCGCCGGTCGCCTGGGCGGTTCCGAGATGGCCCGACGCGAGGGCTACCGGGAGGGTCGGGTGCCCCTGCACACCCTGCGGGCCGACATCGACTACGGATTTCGCGAGGCCCGCACCACCTTCGGTCGTATCGGGGTGAAGGTGTGGATCTACAAGGGCGACATCCTGCCCTACAAGCTCTCGTCGGAGGACAAGATCTCCAGGGAGGCCGCCATGGCGGCGGGAGAGACCTCGGGCCAGTCGGGGCCGCGCCGTCTGGTGACAGCCGGCGGGGGACGCCGTCGGGCCGAGCAGGGTGAGCCCGGCAGCGTGATCACCGCCCCCGAGTCCGGCGAGGACGTCGAGGGAGCCGACGGGGCGGACGGCGCCCTGGGTGCCAACGACGGAGGGGCCCCCGGCGACAGCGGCGCCGAGACGGCGGCGGCACCGCTCCCCGGTGCCGCACCGGCGGGAGACGACTTCGAGCGCCTGTTGGCCGAGGAAGAGGAGATCGAGCGGCGCACCCGCAACGAGCACCACGAGACGCCGCACTTCCGCAAGGAGTCCGACTGATGCTCATGCCCCGCAAGGTGAAGCACCGCAAGCAGCACCGCGGGCGCCTCAACGGTCTGGCCAAGGGGGCGGCGACGATCAACTTCGGCGACTTCGGCATCCAGGCGCTCGAGCCGGCCTGGATCACCCAGCGCCAGATCGAGGCCGCCCGAATCGCCATGACCCGCCACGTCAAGCGAGGCGGCAAGGTGTGGATCCGGGTGTTCCCCGACAAGCCCGTGACCCAGAAGCCGGCCGAGACGCGCATGGGGTCGGGCAAAGGGAACCCCGAGCACTGGGTGGCGGTCGTCCGCCCCGGCCGCATCCTCTTCGAGCTGGCCGGCGTGGAGCGCGACCTGGCGCGCGAAGCCATGGAGCGGGCCATCCAGAAGCTTCCCTTCAAGGCGCGCTTCGTCGTTCGCCCGGGCACGCACGGCGCGCCCGAGGTGGAGGTGTAGACGAGCATGCCCAACGCCGCTGAACTGCGTGAGCTCGATGACGAGGAGCTCGAGGGTCGCCTCACCGAGTACCGCCGCGAGATGCTGAATCTGCGGTTCCAACTGGCCACGGGCCAGCTCGACAACGTGGTGCGCCTCTCGGTGGTCCGCAAGGACGTCGCCCGGGTCCTCACCATCCTGCGGGACCGGGAGATCGCGCTGGCCGAGGGACGCGAGGCCGGACCGGTGCCCAACCCTCGGCCCTCGCGTCGTCGAGCCGTCGAGGAGGTCGACGCCGAGGACGAAGAGGTGGCGGTGCGGCGCCCCCGAGCGTCACGGGCCAAGACCGTCGACGAGGTTCCCGACGCGATCGACGACGAGGATGGCCCGGTTGCCGAGGGCGACGCCGATGCCGACGAGGAGGACGAGTGATGGCCGAGCAAGAGACACCCGACCAAGAGCCGCGTCGCAGCCGCAAGACGCGCGAGGGGCTCGTCGTCTCCGACAAGATGCAGGCCACCGTGGTCGTGGCCGTGACCGAACGCGTCCGCCATGCCCGCTACGGCAAGACCGTGCAGCGCACCCGCAAGCTCTACGCGCACGACTCGGAGAACGACGCCAAGGTCGGCGACCGGGTCCGGGTCACCGAGACCCGACCGCTGTCGAAGCTCAAGCGGTGGCGCGTCACCGAAGTCGTGGAGCGTGCCCGGTGATCCAGCAGGAGTCGCGCCTCAAGGTGGCCGACAACTCCGGCGCCCGCACCGTGCTGTGCATCAAGGTGCTGGGGGGCTCACGCCGCCGATACGCGGGCATCGGCGACATCTTCGTGGCGACCGTCAAAGACGCCATCCCGGGGGCTGCGGTCAAAAAGGGAGAGGTCGTGAAGTGCGTGGTGGTACGCACGGCCAAGGAGACGCGCCGCCCCGACGGCAGCTACATCCGCTTCGACGAGAACGCGGCGGTGCTCATCAACGACCAGCAGCAGCCCCGGGGGACCCGGATCTTCGGGCCCGTCGGGCGCGAGCTGCGCGACAAGAGGTTCATGAGGATCGTGTCGCTGGCTCCGGAGGTGTTGTGATGCGAATTCGCAAGGGTGACACGGTGCAGGTGCTCTCGGGCAAGCACCGGGGCAAGCGCGGCCAGGTGATGGTGGCCCTCCCCGACCAGGGCAAGGTCATCGTCGACGGCGCCAACATGGCCAAGCGGCACACCAAGCCCCGGGGCGCGACCATGCAGGGCGGGATCATCGACAAGGACATGCCCATGCCGGTCTCCGCCGTCGCCATCGTCTGCCCGGCGTGCGGGCCCACCCGCATCGGCATCCGGTTCGACGACACGGGCCGCAAGGTCCGCATCTGCCGCAAGTGCGGGACCGAGCTCTCATGACCGTCGCCGCCACCCGCACCCGGCCCCGGTTGAAGGAGCGCTACGACCAGACGCTGCGGGCCGAGCTCCAGCAACAGCTGGGCCTGCCCAACATCATGCAGGTCCCCCGGTTGGACAAGGTCGTGATCAACATGGGCGTGGGCAAGGCGACCCAGCAGCCCTCGCTCATCGAGGGCGCGGTACGCGACCTCGAGCTCATCTCGGGCCAGAAGCCCGTGGTGACCCGGGCCCGCCAATCCATCGCGGCCTTCAAGCTCCGGGAGGGCATGCCCATCGGGGCCAAGGTGACTTTGCGGGGCGACAGAGCCTGGGAGTTCCTCGACCGGCTCATCTCCATCGCCATCCCGAGGATCCGCGACTTCCGTGGCCTGTCGCCGACCTCGTTCGACGGCCACGGGAACTACACCTTCGGGGTGACCGAGCAGCTGATCTTCCCCGAGATCGAATACGACCGTGTCGACGTCGTCCGCGGCATGGACATCACCATCTGCATCAACGCCCAGAACGACGCGGAGGGCCGTGCCTTCCTCGTCGCCTTCGGCTTCCCATTCAAGCAGGAGATCGTCTAGCACCATGGCCAAGAAGGCATTGATCGAGAAGCAGCAGCGGACGCCCAAGTTCAAGGTGAGGGCGTACACGAGGTGCCGGCGGTGCGGCCGGCCCCGGGCCGTGTTGCGCAAGTTCGGCCTGTGCCGGATCTGCCTGCGCGTCATGGTGCACTCGGGGGAGATCCCCGGTGTCACCAAGGCGAGCTGGTGAGGGGAGGAACGCGCTCATGACGATGACCGACCCCGTGGCCGACATGCTCACGCGGATCCGCAACGCCAATACCGCCATGCACGACAGCGTCAAGATGCCCAGCTCCAAGCTGAAGGAATCTCTCGCCGTCATCCTCCAACGCGAGGGCTATATCGCGGGGTTCGCGGTGGCGGAGTCCGGTAGTGGCCCCGGCAGCGTGCTCGACATCCAGCTCAAGTACGCGCCGGACCGGTCGCGCACCATCTCGGGTCTGCGTCGCGTGTCGCGGCCCGGCCTGCGTATCTACGCGCGTGCCGACGGTCTGCCCCGCGTCCTGGGCGGCATGGGGGTGGCGGTGGTGTCCACCAGCCACGGCCTCATGACCGACCGTGAGGCCCGTCAGAAGCGGGTCGGTGGGGAGGTCCTCTGTTATGTGTGGTGAGAGGCTCTTCGTGCCATGTGACGGGGAGGTGCGCTGATGTCTCGAGTCGGCCGCGCCCCCATCCCTGTTCCCGGCGGGGTGACCGTCACCCTCGACGAGAGGATCGTCACCGTGGCCGGCCCCCAGGGCACGCTGACGCGATCGCTCCCCGGAGCGATCACGGTGCGCCAGGAGGACCTGGCCCTGCTCGTCGAGCGCCCCGACGACCAGCGGCAGAACCGCGCCCTGCACGGTCTCACCCGTTCGCTGGTGGCCAACATGGTGACCGGGGTCACGGCGGGGTTCTCGAAGGACCTCGAGATCGTGGGCGTGGGATACCGGGCCACCGCCCGGGGTCCCTCGTCGCTCGAGCTCGCCCTGGGCTTCTCCCACCCGGTGACGGTGGAGGCTCCCGAGGGGGTCGTCTTCGAGGTCCCCACGCCGACCCGGATCGTCGTGAAGGGCATCGACAAGGAGAAGGTCGGCCAGGTGGCTGCAGACATCCGCAAGCTCCGGAAACCCGAGCCCTACAAAGGCAAGGGCATCCGCTACGCCGGCGAGCGCGTCATCCGCAAGGCCGGCAAGGCGGCCAAGTAGCCATGGCGACCACCGCAGCGAAGAAGCGCACTCTGCGTATCCGGCGTCACGCCCGGGTGCGCAAGCACGTGGCCGGGACCGCCTCGCGGCCCCGGTTGGCCGTGTTCCGGTCCGGGCGCCACATCTCGGCGCAGGTCATCGACGACACCGTGGGCCGCACCTTGGCCGCGGCCAGCACGGTCGAATCGTCGTTGCGCAGCGCCACGGGAGGCAACGTGGCCGCCGCCACCGCAGTTGGAAAGTTGGTCGCCGATCGGGCGAAATCGGCGGGGGTGACCCAGGTCGTCTTCGACCGCGGGGGCTTCCGGTATCACGGGCGCGTGGCGGCACTGGCCGACGCGGCCCGCGAGGGAGGACTGGAGTTCTGATGCTCGACGGACAATTCGAAGAGCGCACCATCCGGGTGAACCGGGTCGCCAAGGTGGTCCAGGGCGGGCGCCGGTTCTCCTTCACGGCCCTCATGGTCGTGGGGGACGGCAACGGGCGCGTGGGCCTCGGCTACGGCAAGGCCAAAGAAGCCGGCCTGGCGGTGCAAAAGGGCATCGAAGAAGCCCGCAAGAACATGTTCGACGTCCCCCTGGCGGGGTCGACGATCACCCACCCGGTGATGGGTGTGGCCGGTGCCGGTCGCGTCATGCTGAAGCCGGCATCCCCGGGTACCGGCGTCATCGCCGGCGGGGCGGCGCGCGCCATCCTCGAGATGGCGGGCATCCACGACATCTTGTGCAAGTCCCTCGGCTCCTCCAACGGCATCAACGTCGCCCATGCCACCATCGCCGGCCTGAAGTCGCTCAAGCGGCCCGAGGACGTGGCCCGTCTACGGGGCCTGCCGGCCGACCAGTGCGTGCCCCGCGGCGTCCTGCGCGCCTATCGGGAGCGCCAGCGTGCCTCCGACCTGTTCCAGGAGGTGCCCACGTGAGCGCGGCCAAGACGCCGTCGTCGACCGCGGCCGAGGGTCATCTGCGGGTCACCCAGGTTCGTTCGGGCATCAGCACCAAGCCCAAGCACCGGGCCACGCTGCGGGCCCTGGGGCTTCGGGGCGTGGGTCGCAGCCGGGTCCTTCCCGACCGGCCCGAGGTCCGGGGCATGGTGGCGCGGGTTCCCCATCTCGTGACGGTGGAGGGCGCCGACGAGACCGAAGCCGCCGAGCAGCGCGAGCGTTCGGCCTCGGCGCGTCGGGCCCGGCGCGCCTCGGAGGGCTCGGCGCCCGTCGAAGCATCGGCGCCTCCCGCCAAGAAGGCGCGCCGCGCCGACAAGGAGACCTCATGAAACTCCATGACCTGCGCCCGCCGGCGGGATCCAACCGGCCCAAGCGGCGGGTGGGACGGGGGATCGCCGGCAAGGGCGGGAAGACCGCGGGCCGGGGCACCAAGGGCACCGGCGCGCGCGGCAACGTGCCGCCGGGGTTCGAGGGTGGGCAGTTGCAACTGGCCCAGCGGATCCCCAAGCTCAAGGGCTTTCACAACCCCTTCCGGGTGGAGTACGCGGTGGTGAACCTCGACACGCTCGACGCGTTCGGAGGCGACGAAGCGACCCCGGCCACGCTCAGTGCCGTCGGGCGCGTCCGGAAAGGGGCCCTGGTGAAGGTGCTCGGGCGGGGTGAGCTGCACCGCGCCGTGCGGGTGCAGGTGCATGCCGTCTCGGCCTCGGCCCGCGCCGCCATCGAGGCCGCCGGCGGCAGCGTCGAGATCCTGCCCATGCCCTTCGGCCACGGACGTCCGCCGGCGCGGGGCAACGCGCTCACCAACCGGTAGCCTCGTACTTCCCGGGTACCGGTGCGCAGCGAGGAGGAGGGGCGTTGCTCTCGAGCCTGAAGAACATCTTCAAAGTTCCCGACCTGCGCAACAAGGTTCTCTTCACGCTGCTCATCATCGGGCTCTACCAGCTCGGCGCCAACCTGATCGTCCCGTTCATCTCCATCTCCCAGGTCCAGGCCCTCGAGGCATCGGCCAAGCAGGCCGGCATCCTGGGCTTCCTCAACCTGTTCTCGGGGGGCGGCCTGCTCCGGATGGCCCTGTTCGGGCTGGGCATCATGCCCTACATCACGAGCTCGATCATCATCCAGCTGCTGTCCACGGTGATCCCCAAGCTCGAGGAGTGGCGGGACCAGGGTGCGGTCGGGCAGAAGAAGCTCACCCAGACCACCCGGTACCTGACCATCGGCTTGGCCCTGTTGCAGTCGGCCGGCCTCGTCTACGTGTTCCACAACGGCGGCGGTGGTCTGCTCGGCACCAAGAACGTCGACCTCATCCCCAACTTCACGCTGTGGAAGGGCGGGTTCATCTGCCTGACGCTCACGGCCGGGACGGCGTTCGTGATGTGGCTCGGTGAGCTCATCACCCAGCGCGGCATCGGCAACGGGATGTCGATCATCATCTTCGCCAACGTCACCGCCGGCATCCCCGCGGGCGGCACCGCCGTGCTCACCCAGGGCGGGAGCCTCAAATTCGGCGTCATCGTGGCCGTCACCCTGATCCTGCTCGTCGTGGTGGTCTTCATGGAGCAGGGTCAGCGGCGCATCCCCGTCACCTTCGCCAAGCGGGTGGTCGGTCGGCGCCAATACGGGGGATCCTCCACCTATATCCCGCTCAAGGTCAACCAGTCGGGTGTGATCCCGATCATCTTCGCCAACTCCCTGCTCTACATCCCGGTGCTGCTGGCCAACATCATCCCGTGGACGGGCTTCCGCACCTTCGTCAACAACCACATCACCCCGACGAGCCTCCTCTACGTCGTCTCCTACGGTGTGCTGATCTTCGCCTTCACCTTCTTCTACGTGTACGTGGCGTTCGACCCGCACCAGCAGGCCGACATCATCCGCAAGCAGGGCGGATACATCCCGGGCATCCGGCCCGGCCCGCCCACCGAGCGCTATCTGGCGCGCATTTTGAACCGCATCACCGTTCCTGGTGGCCTCTACCTGGCCGTGGTGGCCGTGTTGCCCTCACTGCTGATGGCACTGTGGAACATTCAGGGCTACCCGTTCTACGGGACGACGTTGCTGATCGCCGTGGGTGTCTCGCTCGAGACGATGCGGCAGATCGACAGCCAGCTGATGATGCGGAACTACGAGGGTTTCCTCAAGTAGCTGACGGTGGTACCCGGCGTCAGGCTCGTGGTCCTCGGCAAACAGGGGGCCGGCAAAGGAACTCAGTGTGTGCGTCTGTCGCACCACTACGTCGTTCCCCACATCTCCACCGGCGACATGCTGCGCGCCGCGGTGAAGACGGGATCGGCCCTGGGCCTCAAGGTGAGAGAGACCATGGAGAACGGCGAGCTCCTCGGGGACGACCTCATCATCGAGATGGTCGCCGAACGGCTGGCCGAGCCCGACGCCAGAGCCCGGGGGTTCATCCTCGACGGCTGCCCCCGCACCACCCAGCAGGCGGATTCCGTGGCTGCACTCTTGAGGCCCGGAGCCTTGGACCTCACCGTCGACATCGAGGTGCCCACCGCCCAGGCCCTGCGCCGCCTGGCCAGTCGTCGGGTGTGCACGGACTGCGGCGCCAACTACTCGGTGTCGAACCCACCCAAGGTCAACTGGACGTGCGACGTCTGCGGAGGCGAGGTCATCCAACGCCAGGACGACACCGAGGAGGCCATCCGGCGCCGTCTCGAGCTCTACGAACGCCAGACCGCACCCCTCATCGAGTGGTACGAGTCCCGGGACCAGCTCGCTAAGGTCAGCGGCGTGGGCTCGCCCGACGCCGTGCTGCGCCGCATCATCCGGGCCGTCGAGGACCGCCGGGGCCGGGGCAAGACCCGATGAGGCGCACCGCCGAGGAGATCGCCAAGATGCGCCGCGCCGGCCGGGTGGTGGCAGAGATGCACGAGGCCACCCGCCAGGCCGCCAAACCGGGCGTCACCACCGCCGAGCTCGACGCCGTCGCCCGCGACGTGCTGCGCCGCCGGGACGCCAAGTCCAACTTCCTGCACTACCGCGGCTTCCCGGCGGTGATCTGCACCTCGCCCAACGACATGATCGTCCATGGCATCCCCGGCGGCTACGTCCTCCGAGAGGGCGACATCTTGTCGATCGACTGCGGGGCCATCATCGAGGGGTATCACGGAGACGCCGCCTTCACCATGGCCATCGGGGAGGTGACCCCCGAGGCGGCCCGCCTCATCGACACCACCGAGCGCAGCCTGTGGGCCGGGATCGAGCAGCTGCGCCACGGGAACCGCCTCAACGAGGTGGGCCGGGCCGTCCAGGAGGTGGCCGAGGGAGCCGGGTTCTCGGTGGTCCGGGAGTACGTCGGGCACGCCATCGGGACCGCCATGCACGAGGAGCCCCAGGTGCCCAATTACTGGCCCGGCCAGGGAGGGCCCATGCTCAAGTCCGGCATGGTGTTCGCCGTCGAGCCCATGGTGAACGTCGGGGGGCCCGCCACCCGGATCCTCGAGGACCAATGGAGCGTCGTCACCGCCGACGGCAAGCTGTCGGCCCACTTCGAGCACACCATCGCCGTGACCGAGGACGGCCCCGAGGTTCTGACCCTGCCCTGAGGCGCCCGGGGGCGACCCCCACCCCCCTGGGCAGCCAGGACGCCCTGGCCCGAACCCGTGCGGGGCGCTATGCTGGTAGGTCGGCTCGCCGAGCGGAGGCCCCCCTCCGGCTCGGTTGGCGGTGGGCCGATCACCGCCGTTCAAGGGTCCTCGGGTCCGGTCTGGTGTCGTCCCGGCCAATGGTGTCCCGATGCGCGGCGTGCCAGTCGACAAGTACGAGGAGGAGTCACCTGCCCAAGCCCAAAGAGGATGCGATCGTGCTCGAGGGGACGGTCGTCGAGCCGCTCCCGAACGCCATGTTCCGTGTCGAGCTCGAGAACGGCCACAAGGTGCTTGCGCACAGCTCCGGCAAGATGCGCATGCACCGGATCCGGATCCTCCCGGGTGATCGTGTGCAGGTGGAGATCACGCCCTACGACCTGAGCCGCGGGCGGATCACCTACCGGTACAAGTAGTAGCCACAGCGAGTTCGAGGCAGGGAAGAGCGAGATGAAAGTTCGGCCGAGCGTCAAGGCGATCTGCGAGAAGTGCAAGGTCATCCGCCGCAACGGCGTGGTGATGGTCATCTGCGAGAACCCCCGGCACAAGCAGCGCCAGGGCTGAGCCAGCGCAGCGACTGACCAGGACGAGAGGAGCGGCAACCTAAGTGGCACGGATCTCCGGTGTGGACATCCCTCGCGAGAAGCGGCTGGAGATATCCCTCACCTACATATTCGGCATCGGCCGGACCCGGGCGCAGCAGACCATCGCCGGGACCGACCTCAACGCCGACACCCGGGTACGGGACCTCACCGACGAGGAAGTCGTCCGTCTGCGGTCCTACATCGACACCAACTTCAAGGTCGAGGGCGACCTCCGTCGTGACATCGCCCAGGACATCAAGCGGAAGATGGAGATCGGCTGCTACGAGGGGGTGCGGCACCGCAAGGGCCTTCCCGTCCACGGCCAGCGCACCCACACCAACGCCCGCACCCGCAAGGGCCCCAAGAAGACCGTCGCCGGCAAGAAGAAGGTTCGGAAGCACTGATGGCCAAGACGCCCAAGGCAGCCAAGTCCACGACCAAGTCCACCGCCGTCCGCCGGCCCCGCAAGCGGGAGCGCAAGAACATCGCCTACGGCGTGGCGCACATCAAGAGCTCGTTCAACAACACCATCATCTCCATCTCCGACCACGAGGGAAACGTGCTGGCGTGGGCCTCGGCCGGCAACGTCGGCTTCAAGGGATCGCGCAAGTCCACACCCTTCGCCGCCCAGCTCGCCGCCGAACAGGCGGCCCGCCGGGCCATGGAACACGGCGTCCGCAAGGTGGACGTGCTGGTCCGGGGCCCCGGATCGGGTCGAGAGACCGCCATCCGCTCGCTGGCCGCCGTCGGCATCGAGGTCGCCGGCATCAAAGACGTCACACCCATCCCGCACAACGGCTGCCGCCCCAAGAAGCGGCGCCGGGTCTAGCGGGAACGGAAGGAGCACCACCGCAATGGCGCGTTACACGGGTCCCGTCTGCCGGCTGTGCCGGCGCGAGCGGACCAAGCTGTTTCTGAAGGGCGAGCGCTGCTACTCGCTCAAGTGCCCGGTCAGTGAGGCGGTCACCGACCGCCACAGCCGGGCCTACCCCCCGGGCGAGCACGGTCGCGACCGCATGCGCCAGGGGTCGGAGTACCTGGCCCAGCTGCGCGAGAAGCAGAAGGCCCGCCGCATCTACGGGCTCCTCGAGCGGCAATTCCGCAACCTCTACGCCGAAGCCAGCCGCCAGCCCGGTATCACGGGGGAGAACCTCCTGCGCCTGCTCGAGCTGCGGTTGGACAACGTGACGTTCCGGGCCACCTGGGGTGCGAGCCGCGCCCAGGCCCGCCAACTGGTGCGCCACGGGCACATCCACGTGAACGGGAAGCGGGTGACGATCCCGAGCTACCGGGTCCGCCAAGGTGACGTCGTCACCCTCAAGCCCTCGTCGCGGGAGCTGTACTTCGTCCGACGGAACCTCGACACCCTGGATCGCCCCCTGCCCCTGTGGCTCGAGGCGGGCGAGGGCCGCACCCAGGTCCGGGTCACGGTGCTCCCCGAGCGCGAGCACATCGACGAGCCCGTACGCGAGTCGCTCATCGTCGAGCTCTACTCCAAGTAGCCCGAGCCCCCACTCCGAGCCCCACACTCACCCCCCCACGACACCCAGGAGCCAGTCGCATGCTCATCATCCAACGCCCCACCGTCGAGGCCATCGGCGAAGAAGAGGGCAACCGCCAGCGGTTCGCCGTGAGCCCTCTCGAGCCCGGTTTCGGCCACACGCTCGGCAACTCGATCCGCCGGACCCTGCTGTCGTCGATCCCCGGGGCGGCGGTGACCCAGGTCCGCTTCGACGACGCCCTGCACGAGTTCACGACCCTGCCCGGGGTCAAAGAGGACGTCACCGACATCATCTTGAACCTCAAGGACGTGGTCCTGCGGGTGCACGCCGACGACGCCCTCACCCTGCGCTGCGACAAGCGGGGGCCCGGGGACGTGTCGGCCGGGGACCTGCAGCTCACCGCGGACGTGGAGGTCCTCAACCCGGATCTCCACATCGCCACCCTCAACGGCAAAGGACGCCTGGCCATCGACGTCACCGTGGAGCGGGGACGGGGGTACGCCTCGGCGGAGCGCAACAAGCGCTCCAACACCATCGGCGTCATCCCCGTTGACTCCATCTTCTCCCCGGTGCGACGGGTGGCCTTCTCGGTGGAGCCGGTGCGGGTCGAGCAGTCGACCGACTTCGATCGCCTCGTCCTCGACATCGAGACCGACGGGTCGCTCACGCCCCGCGAGGCACTGGCCTCGGCCGGGGACACCCTGCGCTCCCTGGTGGGGTTGGTGGCCGACCTCGAGGACGAGCCCCAGGGCCTCGAGCTCGGCGAGGTGGGGACCTCGACGAGCGGCTCACCGGACCTCGACCTCGCCATCGAGGACCTCGACCTGTCCGAGCGGCCCCGCAACTGCCTCAAGCGCGCCCAGGTCAACACCATCGGCGAGCTCGTGGAGCGGACCGCGGAGGATCTTCTGGCCATCACGAACTTCGGTCAGAAGTCCCTCGACGAGGTGATCCAGCGCCTCGACGAGCGGGGCCTGTCGCTCCGCGTCAAGGACTGAGCCGGCCATGCGTGGCACGCCCCGCAGGGGTCGGAGACTCGGTGGTGACGCCGCCCACCAGAAGGCCATGCTCGGCAACCTGGTGGCCTCGCTCATCGCCGCGGAGTCACTGGTGACCACCGAGGCCAAGGCCAAGGCCCTGCGACCGGTGGCCGAGAAGTGCATCACCGCCGCGGTGAAAGGCGGCGTGCACCGCCACCGCAACGTGGTCGCCCTCATCAGGGACAAGGACATGGCGCACAAGCTCTTCGAGGAGATCGCCCCGCGCTACTCGGACCGACCCGGTGGCTACACCCGGATCCTGAAGCTCGGCCCCCGCCTGGGCGACAGCGCGCCCATGGCGCGCATCGAACTGGTTTGACCCTGTTCGACCCCGACCTCACGGCCGCCCCCGAGGGTGCCGCCGGGGTGGGGTCGGCGGTGGCCGGGTCGGGCTCCTCGACCCCTGACCCCCTTCCCGACGTTGAGCCCGTCGCGCCGCAGACGCACCGACACGGCGAGGCCCTCCCGGCGCTGACCACGCGTCTGCGCTTGACGGTGTCCTACGACGGGGCCGGGTTCCGGGGATTTGCCGTCCAGCCCGGGCAGCGCACCGTGGCCGGCGCGCTGGCCGGCGCCATCGGCCTCGTCGTCGGCCACCCCGTGGACCTCGTGTGCGCAGGCCGCACCGATGCCGGGGTCCACGCCCAGAATCAGGTGGTGCACGTCGACGTGCGCCAGGACGTCGACGTCGACCGGTTGGTGCGGTCGGTGAACACCCTCCTCAAGCCCTCGGTGGTGGTGCGGTCGGCCGAGGTGGCCCCGCCCGGCTTCGACGCCCGCCGCTCGGCCCGGGCGCGGCGCTACCGCTACCTCATCCTCGAGGACCTGACCCCTGACCCCTTGTTGGCGCCGACCTCGTGGCACGTCCCGGGGCCCCTCGACCTCCGGGCCATGGCCAGTGCCGCGGACGCCCTCCTCGGTGAGCACGACTTCAGGGCCTTCTGCCGGCGCGTGCCGGGGACCGCCCCGGGGACCCCCATCCCCAGGCGTGTCCTCGACGCCCGCTTCGTCGAGATCCCCGTCCGCCCCGGCGAGCTCGGCCCCGGTGCCCGTCTGCTGCGGTTCGACATCGCCGCCACGTCGTTCTGCCACCAGATGGTCCGGTCGGTGGTGGGGACCCTCGTCGAGGTCGGCCGGGGCCGCCGGCGGGCGTCGGACGTCAACTGGCTCCTCCAGAGCGGCGACCGGTCCCGGGTGGGAGGGGTCATCGCCCCGCCCCAGGGCCTGTGCCTGGTCGGCGTGGATTACGACGAATGAGAGCCGATCGGGTCGAGGGGTCCTCGGACCTGCGCCGTTTGCCGGGGGGAGTCCCAGCGCCTAACGTTGTCCGCCGGCTACGTGCAGGAGCTGCCCCTCTACACGGGGTCGCCCAGCGGTCGGCACCCGAGCCGGTAGGCGCCGTGACGCCCGTCGGTGCCCGGGACACAAGACAAGGATTGCTGCGTGCGCACGTTTTCGCCCAAGGCTGACGACATCACCCGGTCCTGGCACGTCATCGACGCCCAGGGCATGGTGCTCGGAAGGCTGGCCACCGAGGTGGCCTCGCGCCTGCGGGGGAAGCACAAGCCCATCTTCGCCCCCCACATCGACACCGGCGACCACATCGTCGTGGTCAACGCGGCCAAGGTCGTGCTGACATCGGACAAGTCCGAGAAGAAGTTCGTCTACCACCACAGCGGCTACCCCGGCGGGCTCACCAAGAAGAAGTACGGCGACCTCCTGTCGGAGCGGCCCGAGGAGATCGTACGCCGCGCCGTGCGGGGCATGCTGCCGCGTACCCGGCTCGGCCGCCAGCAGCTCGGCAAGCTCAAGGTCTACGCCGGGGCCGAGCACCCCCACCAGGCCCAGCAGCCCGAACCTCTCGACGTGCCCGGCGCCCGGGCCCGGTCGTGAACCCCCGGGCCACCGTGTCCTTCGAGCCCAAGAGATAGGAACCAGGAACGTGACGACCAAGGTCAAGCTCGGCACCCCGCTGTGCCAGACGACAGGCCGACGCAAGGCGGCGGTGGCACGGGTGCGGGTGCGGACCGGCCAGGGGAAGATCACCATCAACCGGCGGGCCTTCGACGACTACTTCAGCTCTGCCACCCATCGCATGGTCGTGACCGAGCCCCTGCGGGTCACCAACCTCACCGAGGGCTACGACATCGAAGCCACCATCGCGGGCGGGGGCGTGTCGGGACAGGCCGGCGCCATGCGCCTCGGGATCACCCGCTCTCTCGTCGAGCTCAATCCCGAGCTGCGTGCCGTGCTCAAGAAGGCCGGGCTGCTCACTCGCGATGCCCGCGAGAAAGAGAGCAAGAAGTACGGCCTCAAGAAGGCGCGCAAGGCACCTCAGTACTCCAAGCGGTAGCCGGTCGTGGGGCTGCGGTTCGGCACCGACGGCATTCGCGGGGTTGCCAACGCCGAATTGGGCGCGGAGCTCGTCATGGCCCTCGGTCGCGCCGCGGCCCGCGCCCTCCCGGCCCCGTGTTTCCTGGTCGGCCGCGACACCAGACGGTCCGGTCCTCTGCTCCAAGCTGCCCTGTCGGCGGGGATGGCGAGCGAGGGGGCCGACGTGGTGGACCTCGGCGTCCTCCCCACGCCGGGTGTGGCCTGGCTCTCGGCCCGGCGCGGCTATCCGGCCGCCGTCGTCTCGGCCTCGCACAATCACTTCTCCGACAACGGCATCAAATTCTTCGCGGCCGGGGGCCTGAAGCTCCCCGACGCCACCGAGCTGTCCATCGAGGAAGAGCTCGCCCGGGTGCTCGAGTCCGACGGGGCCGCTTCGCGCCCCCCGACCGGCCACGGGGTCGGCCGGCTCGACGTCGAGCCCGATGCCCGTCTCGGCTACGTCGACCACCTCGTCGGCGTGCTCGAGGGCCGTGACCTCTCGGGGCTGCGCGTCGTGGTCGACTGTGCCAACGGCGCCGCCTCGGTCGTGGCGCCCGAGGTCTTCGGTCGGCTGGGTGCGGAGGTGCACGCCATCGCCCATACGCCCGACGGCTCCAACATCAACGACGGTTGTGGATCGACGCATCCCGAGGCGCTCGCCGCCGAGGTCGTCGCCCGCGGCGCCCATCTCGGACTGGCGCTCGACGGGGACGCCGATCGGCTCCTGGCCGTGGACCACACCGGGGCGCTCGCCACGGGGGACGAACTGTTGTCGATGTTCGCCACCGATCTGGCGGCGCGCGGCAAGCTGGCGGGCAACTCGGTCGTCGTCACGGTCATGACCAACCTCGGCTTCCGGCTGTCCATGGCCGAGCGGGGCATCACCGTGCGCGAGACCCAGGTCGGGGACCGCTACGTCCTCGAGGCGCTCAACGCCGACGGGCTCACCCTGGGCGGCGAGCAGTCGGGTCACATCGTGTTCCGCGAGTTGGCGACGACGGGGGACGGGGTGCTCACCGGCGTCTTGCTGCTCGACCTCGTCAAGCGCGCCGCCACCCCGTTGGAGGCCCTGGCGCGCGGCGCCATGCAGCGGTTGCCGCAGGTGCTGCTCAACGTGTCCGCAACCGACCCCGCCCACGCCGTCGCCGCGCCGGCGGTGGAGGCGGAAGTCGTCGCCGTGGAGGCCGAGCTCGGCGAGCGCGGGCGCGTGCTCCTGCGGGCCAGCGGCACCGAACCGCTCGTGCGGGTCATGGTGGAGGCCGAGAACGAGGCGGTGGCGCATGCCGCCGCGCTCCGGTTGTGCGCCGTCGTCGAGAAAGCGCTGGTGCCGGCCTCACCCGAGTGAGCGCAGGGCGAGGCCCGGGGCCGCCACGTTCCCGCCGGGCCGGGACCACGCCCTAGCCTGGGACCCATGTGCGGGATCATCGGCGCCACCGGAGGTGGCGAGGTGCTGGGGGTCCTGCTCCAGGGCCTCGAGCGCCTGGAATACCGGGGCTACGACTCGGCCGGGGTGGCGCTGCAGTCCGAGGGTGTCCTGTGGCGGGCGAGAGCGGCCACCGGGACCCGTTCTCTGGAGGACCTCCGCAAGGTCGTCGAGGAAGGGCCCTACTCGGTCTCCGCCGGGATCGGCCACACCCGGTGGGCCACCCACGGCCACCCCACCGAAGCCAACGCCCACCCCGTCCTCGACTGCACCGGGGACGTGGCCGTCGTGCACAACGGCATCATCGAGAACTGGCGGGAGCTGGCCGTCCGCCTGCGCGACGAGGGCCACACCTTCGTGACCGACACCGACACCGAGGTCATCGCCCACCTCGTCGAGAGGGAGATCTCGGGCGGGGCATCGTTGGCCGACGCCGTGCGGTCCACGCTGCGCGAGGTGCGGGGCGCCTTCGCCCTGGCGGTCATGTCCGCCGACGAGCCGGGCACGATCGTGGCGGGGCGGCGCGTGTCGCCGCTCATCATCGGCATGGGCGACGGCGAAGGGGGCGAGGGGCTCCTGGCGTCGGACATCCCCGCCCTGCTGGGGCGGACGCGACGGTTCTGGGTGCTCGACGACGACCAGGTCGTGGTGCTGCGGCCCGGCTCGATGCTCGTGACGACCCTGCAGGGCAAAGAGGTCGAACCCAAAGAGCTCCACGTGGACTGGGACCTCGAGGCCGCCGAGAAGGGCGGCTACCCCGACTTCATGGGGAAGGAGATCCACGAGCAGCCCCGTGCCATCGCCGACACCCTGCTCGGCCGGCTGCGACCGAACGGGACCGTCGAGCTCGACGAGCTCCGGATCACCGACGACGAGCTGCGCCGGGTCGACAAGGTGTTCGTGGTGGCCTGCGGGTCGAGCTACCACGCCGGCATGGTGGCCAAGTACGCCATCGAACGACTGGCCCGGCTGCCCACCGAGATCGACATCGCCTCGGAGTTCCGCTACCGGGACCCCGTCCTCGACGACCGGACCCTCGTCGTCGGGGTGAGCCAGTCCGGCGAGACCATCGACACCCTCCAGGCCATGCGCGAGGCGCGCCAGTGGGACGCCAAGATCATGGTCATCTCCAACGTCGTCGACTCCTCCATGGCCCGCGAGGCCGACGGCGTCCTCTACACCCGGGCCGGCCCCGAGGTGGGGGTGGCGGCCACCAAGACCCATCTGACCCAGGTGGTGGCGCTCGAGCTGTTGGCGCTGTACCTCGCCCAGCTGCGGGGTCTCGTCGAGCCCGCCGACGCCCGCGTCCTGTTCGCGGATCTGGCCAGGCTCCCCGAACTGGTGGAGCGGTCGCTCTCCCCCGAGCGCGAGGCCGAGGTCGCCGGCATCGCCGCCCAGTTCATCGACACCCGGGACTTCTTCTTCTTGGGTCGCCACGTGGGGTTCCCCGTGGCCCTCGAGGGGGCGTTGAAGTTGAAGGAGATCTCCTACGTGCGGGCCGAGGGGTATCCCGCCGGTGAGCTCAAGCACGGGCCCATCGCCCTGATCGTGCCGGGCACGGTGGTGGTGGGCGTGGCGACCCGCACCCATCTGTGGGAGAAGATGATGGGCAACGTGGCCGAGGTGCGGGCCCGGGGTGCCACGGTCGTGCTCGTGGCCAACGAGGGCGACACCGACACCGCGTCGCAGGCCGACGAGGTCCTGTGGGTCCCGAAGACGCACCCGCTCTTCGCGCCGGTGCTCGACGTCGTCCCCCTTCAGCTCCTGGCGTACCACATCGCCCGGTTGCACGGCCACAATGTCGATCGGCCCCGCAACCTGGCCAAGACCGTCACGGTGGAGTGACCGCGCCCCGGGCTGGACTCGGCGTCGGTGGTGTCGCCGGTGTCTGCGGCATCGGCGTCGACGCCGTCGACGTCGACCGCTTCCGGCGGGTCATGGCGCGCCGCCCCACCATCCTGGGTCGGCTCTTCACCGAGTCCGAGCGCGCCTACGCGCACCGCAGCACGGATCCGGGCCCCCGCCTCGCCGTTCGGTTCGCGGCGAAAGAGGCGGTGCTGAAGGCGCTCGGCGTGGGTGTCGGCGCGGCGGGGTTCCGTGACGTCGAGGTGGTCAGAGCCGACAACGGCGAACCGGGCCTGGTCCTGTCGGGACGGGCCGCGGCGATCAGCCTCGGCCGCGGCGTGCGCCGATGGCACGTCTCGCTCACCCACACCGACGCCATCGCCATCGCCACCGTCGTCGCCGAGGGGCCCGGACACGCCGACGGAGAGGTGACCCCATGAAGCCGGTGCTGCGCGTGGACGAGATGCGCGCCGTCGACGCCGAGGGTCTCAAGCACGTGAGCGAGGAGGTGCTCGTCGAGCGGGCCGGCACGGCCGTGGCGACGTGGGCGGTGCGGATGCTGGGGGGGACCTACGGGCGCAACGTCGTGGTGGTGGCGGGCAAGGGCAACAACGGCGCCGACGGGCGCGTGGCCGCCACCCGGCTGCGCCGGCGCGGGGCCCGGGTGACCGTCGTCGACGCCGGCGACGCCCCCGATCGCATCGGGCCGGCCGGCACGGTCGACCTCGTGATCGACGCCGCCTACGGGACCGGGTTCCGGGGCACCTACCGCGCCCCCGCAGTGCCTCCGGGCGTGCCCGTGCTCGCCGTCGACATTCCCTCGGGGGTCAACGGCGATACCGGCGAGGCGTGCGGCGAGCCGCTGCGTGCCGACGTGACGGTGACGTTCGCGGCGATCAAGACCGGGCTCTTGCAAGGCGACGGCTCCTTGCTGGCGGGACGCGTCGAGGTGGCCGACATCGGCCTCGACGTGAGCGGGGCGCGCATGTGGATGATCGAGGACGCCGATGTGGTCCGCTTCCTCTCGCCGCGCCCCCGCGACGCTCACAAGTGGACCTCCGCCCTGTCGGTGGTGGCGGGATCGCCGGGCATGACCGGCGCCGCGGGTCTGTGCGCCCGTGCCGCCTACCGCAGCGGGGCGGGGATGGTCCGGCTGGGCATCCCCGGCGGTGACCTCGCCGACTTCTCCGTGAGCGAGGCCGTCGGAACCGAGCTGCCGGCGCGGGGGTGGTCATCGGAGGCGCTGGCCATGTCGCAACGGTGTCGGGCGTCGGTGGTCGGTCCCGGCCTGGGGCGGGCCGACTCGACGGTGGCCGACGTCCGTGCTGTGGTGGCCCGGACGACGGTGCCGATCGTCGTCGACGCCGACGGTCTGTTCGCGCTGGGCTCCGGTGACGAGATCGGCGCCGTGGTGCGCGCCGTCCCCGAGGACGCGGGCGCGGCGACCGGGCGCGGGGCACCGACGGTCGTGCTCACCCCCCACGAGGGGGAGTTCGCCCGCCTGGCCGGGGCGCCGCCCGGCGAAGACCGCATCACTGCGGCGAGCGCACTGGCCGAGCGCTGTGGTGCGGTGGTGCTGCTGAAGGGACCCACCACGGTCGTCGCCGATCCGGCCGGGCAGGTGTTGGTGGTGACGGCGGGATCGCCCCGGCTGGCCACCGCAGGCACCGGGGACGTGCTCTCGGGCGCCATCGGCGCCTTCGTCGCCCGGGGCGTCGAACCCCGTCTTGCCGCGGCGCTGGCCGCGCATGCCCATGGCCGGGCCGCCGCGCTGGGGCCGCCCGAGGGGCTCGTGGCGGGAGACCTCGCCGAGCTGCTGGGCCGATGGCTGTCGGGGCTGCGCCGAGGGTGAGACGGGCCGGGGTTCGAAGCGAGTCCGCCGTGAGCTCCCTCCCCGCGCCCTTGCGTCCGGTGTGGGCCGAGATCGACGTCGGCGCCGTCCGCCACAACGCCTCGGTCCTGGCGCGGATGGCGGCGCCGGCGGCCCTGTGTGCCGTGGTCAAGGCCGACGGCTACGGCCACGGGGCCGTGGCGGTGGCCCGGGCCGCCCTCGAGGGCGGCGCGACCTGGTTGGCGGTGGCGACGCCCGAGGAGGGCATCGAGTTGCGCGACGCCGGCCTCACGGCGCCGGTGCTCGTCTTGTCCGAGCCCCCTCCCGAGGTCATGGCCGACGTCGTGGGGTACGGGCTCACGCTGTCTCTCTATTCGCGCCACGGCATCGGGGCCGCGGCCGAGGCCGCCGCCCGCGCCGGTGTGGTGTGCGCCGTCCATGTCAAGGTGGACACGGGCATGCATCGCGTCGGGGCCGACCCGGCGGACCTGCTCGAGCTCGTGCGGAGCGTGGCCGAGGCACCGGCGCTGCGGTTCGAGGCGCTGTGGACGCACTTTCCGGTGGCAGACGGGGTGGGGCCCGAGGACCGACCTTTCACCGAGGCCCAGCTCCGCCGCCTTCTCGAGGCGCGCCACGCGCTGGCCGGCGCCGGGTACCCGCCGCCGATGCTCCACGCCGCGAACTCGGCGGGCACCATCGCCTATCCCGCCGCCCGTCTCGACATGGCGCGCTGCGGGATCGCCCTGTACGGTGCCCCGACCTTCCCCCACCTTGACCCGCCGGTGGCCGCCGCGGTCGAGGCCACCGGGGCGGGAACGCTGCGCCCCGTGCTGTCGCTGCGGGCCCGGGTGACCCTGGTGCGCCAACTCGAGGCCGGCGAGCGCCCGTCCTACGGCCGGCTCCATCGCCTCGACGGTCCCTCGACGGTGGCGACGGTGCCCCTCGGCTACGCCGATGGCGTGCCCCGGCGCTACTTCACGCGGGGCGGTACCGTGCTCGTGGGCGGCCGACGCCGCCCCCTGGCCGGGATGGTCACGATGGACCAGATCGTGGTGGACTGCGGCCCTGACCGCGACGTGGCGGTGGGTGACGACGTGGTCCTGATCGGCCGGCAGGGCGCGGAGTCCGTCACGGCGTCGGACTGGGCGGACGTGCTCGACACCATCGCGCACGAGGTGTTCTGCGGTATCGGCCCACGCGTGCCGCGTGTGGTCGTCGACCGGGAGGGTCAGCCATGAGCGAGAAGCGACCGCTGTACAGGAGCCGGCTGGTGCGCGGCGTGGCCGCCGGCACCGGGGCGGCACTGGCGGCGGGGTGGGCGGCGCAACACCGCGCGGTGGCGCGTACCCGGGCATCGACCGACGAGATCGTGGCCGAGGGCCTGACCATCCCCGAGGACTGCATCGAGCACGACTTCGAGATGGACGACGGTGGGCGTATGCACGTGATCGAGCGGGGTGAGGGCCCGCCCGTCGTGCTCCTCCACGGCTTCATGCTCAGCGGGGCGTTGTGGGCCCATCAATTGCGCGACCTCGCCGCGCATCACCGGGTGATCGCTCTCGATCTCCGCGGTCACGGCCGGTCGGTCCCCGGGTCGTCGGGGTTCTCCATGACCGAAGACTCCGGACTCGTCGACGAGCTGCGGGCCGAGGCCCGCATGTCGGTGGCCCAACAAGGATCGCCGGCACTGCGGCGCATGGCGGTGGACGTCCGCACCGTGCTCGACGCCCTCAACGTGGAACACGCCCTGGTGGTGGGCCATTCCATGGGGGGCATGGTGGCCCTCCAGCTCGCCCACGACGCTCCCGCCGACGAGATGCGGCGCCGGGTGGCGGGTCTGGCTCTGGTGTCCACCACCGGCGGTCCCTTCACCCGCGTGCCGGGATTCGGCGGCGTGGCCCGCCTGGCCGGGCCGGTCTCGGCGCGCGCCGTCGGGCTGGCCGACCGGTGGGGGGTGCGCACCGTGGCGTCCCAGGATCTGCGCTGGTGGCTCACCCGCATGGGTTTCGGGGCCGACGCACCCGCGGCCCAGGTCCGGTTCGTCGAAGGGCTCCACATGGCGACGCCGGCCGCCACGGTGGCCGAGCTGCTGCCGGCCATCGCGCTCTTCGACCTGTCGAAATGGCTCGGGACCCTCGAGCTTTCGGTGCTCGTGGTGGTCGGCTCGCGCGACCGTCTCACGCCCCCGCGTCACGCCCTGCGCACCGCGGCGGCGTTGCCTCATTCGGAGCTGGTGGAGCTTCCCCGCTGTGGGCACATGCCCATGATCGAGCGCCGCCACGAGTTCGCCCGCCTCGTCGAGGAGTTCGCCGCCAAGCTGGGTTGACGCCGGTGGCCCCGGAGCCGTCCGGCGCTACCATGCCGCGGTGGGCACCTTGGCCGAGCTGCAGACCGAGGCCATGGCCTGCACCCGGTGCGCGCTGGCCGCGGGTCGGACCCAGGTGGTGTTCGGCGTGGGGGACGGCGCCGCCCCGCTCATGTTCGTCGGCGAGGGCCCCGGTCGCGAGGAGGACCTCGCCGGGGAGCCCTTCGTGGGCCGGTCCGGCAAGCTCCTCGACAAGCTCCTGCATCAGGAGATCGGCCTCGACCGCAGCCAGTGCTACATCGCCAACGTCGTGAAGTGCCGTCCCCCCGGCAACCGCGACCCCCTTCCCGACGAGATCGCCTCGTGCCGCCCCTACCTCGACGCCCAGGTGGCGCTGATCTCCCCCCGTGTCGTGGTCACCCTGGGGAACTTCGCCACCCGCCTGCTCCTCGACACCACCGAGGGCATCCGTCGGTTGCGCGGTCGGGCCTACCCCTTCGCCACGGGGCACATCGTCCCGACGTACCACCCCGCCGCGGGGTTGCGGGGCGGGGCCGAGGTGGTGGCGGAGATGCGCGCCGATTTCGTCCGGGCCAAGCGGCTCCTGGCCGGCGATCAGCCGTGACCCGCGCCGCCGGGGACCTCGCCCCGGTGCGGCTGCGGACCGAGTCGGCGCACGACACCCGGGCGCTCGGGGCCGCCCTGGCCCGGGGACTGCGTCCCGGCGACGTCGTGCTCCTGGCCGGGGAGCTGGGCGCGGGCAAGACCACGCTGGCCCAGGGGATCGGGGCCGGTCTCGGGGTCACCGATCAGGTGACGAGCCCCACGTTCACGCTCGTGCGCTCCTACCCGTGCCCGGTCCCTCCGCCCGCTCGCCCGGGGAGCGAACGCGAGGGGGATGAACACGGGGCGCCGCCGGCGGTGCGGGCCTTTCTCCATGCCGATCTCTACCGCCTCGAGCACCTGGGGGAGGTCGTCGACCTCGCCATCGGGGAACTGGTGGAGGAAGATGCGGTGGCCGTCGTGGAGTGGGGAGACGTGGCCGAGCCCGTGCTCGGGGCCGACGCCCTCTCGGTGCGTCTCGCCGCGGGCCCCCACGACGACGAGCGGTGCGTGACGATCACGGCCGGCCCGTCGTGGTCGCCCCGCCACGCCGAGCTCACCCGCCTGCTGGCGCAGTGGGCGAGGTCGTGATGATCCTGGCGCTCGAGTCGGCGACCGAACTGGCGGGGGTGGCCCTGGCCGACGAGACCGGTGTGCTCGCCACCGCCACGGTGTCACGGGGCCGGCATCACGCCGAGTCGATCGCCCCCGCCATCGAATTCGTGTGCCGGCGCGTCGGGGTGGGCCTCTCCGGGCTCGACGCCGTGGGTGTCGACGTCGGTCCCGGGCTCTTCACGGGACTTCGCGTCGGCGTGGGCACCGCCAAGGCGTTGGCGTTCGCCTTGGACCGGCCCCTCGTCACGGTGGGCAGCCTCGAGGTCCTGGCCCAGGCGGTGGCGACGTCGGGCGTGGCGCCCGGCACGGTCGTGGTTCCCGTCGTCGACGCCCGGCGGGGCGAGGTCTTCGTGGGCCGCCTCGCAGTGACCGCCGACGGGATGGCGTGGGAGGAGCCCGAGAGCCGCCGGACCCCCGAGGCGCTTGCCGCGGAGCTCTCGGGGCGGCGCGGGCCGGTCCTGTTGGTGGGAAACGGGGCGCGCCGGTACCGGGCGATACTGGACGTCGTGCCTGGTGTGGTGATCGCGGGGGAAGCCTTCGACCTCCCTTCCCCGACGGTGTTGGCCACGTTGGTGCTGTCCAAGGCGGCGGCGGGGGAGACGAGCGCGGAGACCGCCGTGCTCCCCCACTACCTGCGCGACGCGGACACCCGGATCAACTGGGAGACGCGGGCGCGGCGCGCCGGCGCGGGGACCTGAGTGCCGGCCGCCTGGGACGAGGGGCCCGCCCCCGACGGTGACGAACAGGGCGGGACCTCGGCCCGCGTCGCCGACGCGGTGCGGATCGTGCCGTTACGACGGCGGCACCTGCGCCACGTCGTGGTCATCGAAGAGGCGAACTATCCACGCCCGTGGACCTCCACGGTGTTCCTGTCCGAGCTGGCCCAACGGAGCTCGCGCCGCTACACCGTCGCCACCATCGGTCCCCTGGTGGTGGGCTACAGCGGGCTCATGATCGTGATGGAGGACGGACACATCACCACCCTCACGGTGGACCCGGCCTGGCATCGCCGCAGCATCGGCACCGTGCTGCTCCTCGACCAGGCCCGGGCCGCCCCCGCCCTCGGCGTGCGTCACCTGACGCTCGAGGTCAGGATGACCAACACCTCGGCCCAGGCGCTGTACCGGCGCTTCGGCTTCGCCCCGGTGGGCGTCCGGCCCAACTACTACCCCGAGACCGGGGAGGACGCCATCGTCATGTGGGCGCGCGACGTCGACAGCCCCGAGTACGCGCAGCGCCTGGCGGGGATCGACGCCCGGCTGCGGTCCGAGCCGTGACCGGCACCGGCGCCCTCGTGCTCGGCATCGAGACGTCGTGCGACGACACCGCGGCGGCGGTGGTCGACGGGGGTTCCGAGGTGCTGTCGTCGGTGGTCTCGAGCCAGGTCGACCTGCACGCCATCTACGGCGGCGTGGTCCCCGAGCTCGCCGGCCGGGCCCATCTCGAGCTCCTCACCCCCGTCATCAAAGAGGCGCTCGGGCGGGCCGGTCGGACCGGGAGTGATCTGCACGCCGTGGCGGCCACCATGGGCCCCGGGCTGATCGGGTCGCTGCTCGTGGGGGTGAGCGAGGCCAAGGCGCTGGCGCTGGCCTGGGAGCTGCCCTTCGTCGGCGTCAACCATCTGGAGGGGCACCTCTTCGCGGCGCTGCTGGAGCACCGCGCCATCGAGTGGCCGGTGGCCGTGCTCCTCGTCTCGGGCGGCCACACCCTGCTCGTGTCGATGGAGGGCCCGGGCCGCTACCGGCTGCTGGGCCAGACCCTCGACGACGCCGCCGGCGAGGCCTTCGACAAGGTGGCCCGGTTCCTCGGCCTCGGGTACCCCGGGGGCCCGGCCATCGAGCGGGCCGCGTCGGGCGGCGACCCGGCCGCTTTCGCCTTTCCCCGGGCCATGCTGGGCGAGGGGCTCGACTTCTCCTTCAGCGGGCTCAAGACGGCGGTGGTCCACGCCGTGCGACGCCACCCCGAGGCCTCGGACCGGGACGTGGCGGCCTCGTTCCAGCGGGCCGTGGTGGACGTGCTCGTGGCCAAGGCGAGCAAGGCGGCGGTGGCGGTGGGAGCCCGGGGTGTGTGCCTAGCCGGAGGGGTGGCCGCCAACGGGGTCCTGCGCCAGGCCCTGGCCGAGGCCTGCGCCCCGCTGGGCCTGCCCGCCTACCTCCCCAGCCTGGCCACCTGCACCGACAACGCGGCCATGATCGCGGCGGCGGGGTGGTGGCAGCTCGAGCAGGTGGGGCCCACCCCCCTCGACGCCGGCGCCGATCCCAATCTCCGCTTACCCCTGCTCACCTGAGCCGGCCGGCCCGGAGTCGGTCCCGCCCCGTCGGGCCCCGGTTGCCCGGCGCCTCGGCGCCCGCTATCGTTAGCACTCGCAAGGTTCGAGTGCTAAGTGCCTACAGGAGGCTCACCTGCCATGAAGCTCCACCCCCTCGAGGACCGGATCGTTGTCCGCCCCGGCGAATCGGAAGAGACCACCGCCTCCGGGCTCGTGATCCCCGACACCGCCAAAGAGAAGCCCCAGCAAGGTGAGGTGATCGCCGTCGGCCCGGGCCGCCGTGCCGAGAACACCGGCGAGCTCGTGCCCGTCGACGTCGCCGCCGGGGACACCGTCGTCTACTCGAAGTACGGCGGCACCGAGATCACGTTCGAGGGCGAGGACTTCCTCATCCTTTCGAGCCGTGACGTGCTCGCCAAGATCACCAAGAAGTAGAGGGGCGACAGGGCATGTCCAAAATTCTCAAGTTCGACGAGGCGGCGCGCCGCGGCCTCGAGGCCGGCGTGGCCAAGCTGGCCGACACCGTGAAGGTGACACTGGGCCCCAAGGGCCGCAACGTCGTCATCGACAAGAAGTTCGGCGCCCCCACCATCACCAACGACGGCGTGACCATCGCCCGCGAGGTGGAACTCGAGGACCCCTTCGAGAACATGGGTGCCCAGCTGGTCAAAGAGGTCGCCACCAAGACCAACGACGTCGCCGGTGACGGCACCACCACCGCCACCGTGTTGGCCCAGGCCCTCATCCACGAGGGACTGCGCAACGTGGCGGCGGGAGCCAGCCCCATGTCGCTCAAGCGTGGCATCGAGAAGGCCGTCGAGGCCGTCGTCGGTGCCATCAAGAAGCAGGCCAAGGAGATCGACTCCCGGCACGAGATCGCGCAGGTGGCGTCGATCTCGGCCGCCGACGCATCGATCGGCGAGGTGCTGGCCGAGGCCATCGACAAGGTGGGCAAGGACGGGACCGTCACGGTCGAGGAGTCCAACACCTTCGGGCTCGAGCTCGAGTTCACCGAGGGCATGCAGTTCGACAAGGGCTACCTCTCGCCGTACTTCGTGACCGACCCCGAGCGCCAGGAGGCGATCCTCGAGGAGCCGCTGATCCTGATCGCCAACCAGAAGATCAGCGCCGTGCACGACCTCGTGCCCGTCCTCGAGAAGGTCATGCAGACGGGCAAGCCGCTGCTCTTGATCGCCGAGGACGTCGAGGGAGAGGCCCTGGCCACGCTGGTGGTCAACAAGATCCGCGGCACCTTCACGTCGCTGGCGGTCAAGGCGCCGGGCTTCGGTGACCGCCGCAAGGCCATGCTCCAGGACCTGGCCGTCCTCACCGGCGCCCAGGTCATCTCGGAGGAGATCGGGCTCAAGCTCGAGAACGCCACCATCGACCTGCTGGGTTCGGCCCGCCGGGTGATCGTCACCAAGGACGACACCACGGTCGTCGACGGCGCCGGCGCCGAAAGCGACGTCAAGGGTCGGATCGCGCAGATCAAGCGCGAGATCGAGGACACCGACTCCGACTGGGACCGCGAGAAGCTCCAGGAGCGCCTGGCCAAGCTGGCCGGGGGCGTGGCCGTCGTCCGGGTGGGCGCGGCGACCGAGGTCGAGCTCAAAGAGAAGAAGCACCGGATCGAAGACGCCCTGTCGGCTACCCGTGCCGCCATCGAAGAGGGCATCGTGGCCGGGGGCGGGGTCGCCCTGGTCCGCAGCCGGGCCGCAGTCGAGAAGCTCGCCAAGTCCCTCCACGGCGACGAGGCCACGGGGGCGCGCATCGTCGCCCATGCCCTCGACGAGCCGCTCAAGTGGATCGCCATCAACGCCGGGCTCGAGGGTGCGGTGGTGGTCCGCCAGGTGGAGAGCGAGTCCGGCGCCGTCGGCCTCAACGCCGCCACGGGGAACTTCGAAGACCTCGTGAAGGCGGGCGTCATCGATCCCGCCAAGGTCACCCGCTCCGCGCTGCAGAACGCGGCGTCGGTGGCTGCCCTGCTGCTCACCACCGAGGCTGTGGTGGCCGACAAGCCCGAGAAGAGCGACCCGGCCGCAGCAGCTGCGGCCATGGGTGGCATGGGCGGCGGCATGGGTGGCATGGGCGGCATGGGGATGATGTAGCCAGGAGCTCCGCCGCCGTCGGCGGACACGCTGTGCAGGAACGACCGGGCCTCAGAGGCCCGGTCGTTCGTCGTCCGGGGTCGCGCCGATAGCGTGCGCCTCATGCAGGTTCCCGCCGACGCCGCCGATCCAGGCCCGGGGTCCCCCGACGGCTTCCCGCCCTCGGGTCGCCAGGTCATCCCGCGTCCGGCCCGTGCCTACGCGGGGGTGGCCGCGCCCTGGGCGGGCCTCGAGCCCCTCCGCCGGCGGGGCATCGGCCTGGCCGGGGTGCGCCACGCCGTCGAAGCACACCACCAGGGCCTGTTGGCGGCGCAACGGGTCACCTTCGACGGCTTCCCCGACCCCGGTGCCCCCTCGGCGGTGCTGGTGGCGCTGTTCGAGGTCGACGGCGAGACCCGGGTGGTCCTCACCCGGCGCGCCGCCCACCTGCGCACCCACACCGGGGAGGTCAGCTTCCCCGGAGGCCGCCTCGACGGGGCCGAGACGCCCGAGGCCGGGGCATTGCGGGAAGCCGCCGAGGAGATCGGGCTCGACGCCGCCCAGGTCGAGGTGGTGGGGCGACTCACGCCCCTGGTCACCTTCTCCTCCACCGCCAGCATCACCCCGGTCGTGGGGGTCCTGCCCGGGGCGCCCGCCGTGGTCGCCAACCCCCACGAGGTGGAGCACGTCTTCGACGTGGCCCTCGCCGAGCTGGCCGCGGACGGGGTGTTCCGGGAGGAGCGCTGGATCGTGCCGGGACGGACGATGCCGGTGGCGGACCTGGGCCAGGACGGGTCGTTCCCGGTGTGGTTCTTCGAGCTTCCCCACGACACGGTGTGGGGCGCCACCGCCCGCATGCTCGTCGAGCTGCTCCGCCTCGTCCTCGACGTCTGAGGGCGCCGGGTCCATCGCCTCTCCACCTGGCGGTTCGCGGCAGTGTCCCGGGGACGCGCGCGCGGGGGAGTTCCACCTCGCTCCCGGGCGCGGGGCCGGGGGTGGTGGACGGTATCGTGGAGGAACGCCACGGGCGAAGGCGGGTGTGACGACCGACGGCAGGAGGCGGCCAGGTGGCTGAGATCGAGATCGGCATCTACAAATCGGGGCGCCGTGCGTACGGCTTCGACGACATCGCCATCGTGCCCAGTCGTCGGACCCGGGACCCCGAGGACGTGGACATCTCCTGGGAGATCGACGCCTTCCGCTTCGACCTGCCCCTCATGGCGGCCGCCATGGACGGCGTGGTGAGCCCGCGCACCGCCATCGAGATCGGTCGCCTCGGCGGCCTGGCCGTGCTGAACCTCGAAGGGTTGTGGACCCGGTACGAGGACCCCGAGCCCCTGCTCGAGGAGATCTCGAGGCTCGACGACGACAAGGCCACGGCCCGCATGCAGCAGATGTACCTCGAGCCCATCAAGCCCGAACTGGTCACCGAGCGGATCAGGGAGATCAAGTCGGCGGGCGTGGTGTCGTGCGCGTCGGTCACGCCCCAGCGCACGACGGGCCTGGCGCCGAGCATCCTCGCCGGAGAGCTCGACATGCTCGTCATCCAGGGGACGGTGGTCTCGGCCGAGCACGTGTCGAAGACCGTCGAGCCGCTCAACCTGAAGAAGTTCATCCGGGCCTTCGACCTGCCCGTGATCGTGGGCGGGTGCGCCTCGTACCAGGCCGCCCTCCATCTCATGCGGACCGGTGCGGTGGGTGTGCTCGTCGGGGTAGGCCCGGGCAACGCCTGTACCACCCGGGGTGTGCTCGGGTTGGGCGTCCCCCAGGCCACCGCCATCGCCGATGTCGCCGGCGCCCGCATGCGGCACCTCGACGAGACCGGCGTCTATGTGCACGTCATCGCGGACGGCGGGATGAGTCGCGGCGGTGACATCGCCAAGGCCATCGCCTGCGGGGCCGATGCGGTGATGCTCGGCTCTCCGTTGTCTTCGGCGGAGGAGGCACCGTCGCGTGGCTTTCACTGGGGTATGGCGACGTTCCACCCCACGCTGCCTCGCGGGGCCCGCGTGCGGACGACGGTGCGGGGGACGCTCAAAGAGATCCTCCTCGGTCCCGCCCACGAGAACGACGGCCGCATGAACCTCTTCGGCGCGCTGCGCACGGCCATGGCCACGTGCGGGTACGAAACGGTCAAGGAGTTCCAGAAGGCCGAGGTGATGGTGGCCCCGGCCTTGCAGACCGAGGGCAAAGCCCTGCAGCGCTCTCAGGGAGTGGGGATGGGGCACTGAGCCCCGGCCGGTCCCCGCTGCGCCCCCTCCCGACACCACCGTCGTAGTGCCTGACACTCCCGACACCGTTCTCGTCGTCGACTTCGGGGCCCAGTACGCCCAGCTGATCGCCCGCCGCGTACGCGAGGCCCGCGTCTACTCCGAGATCGTCCGCTTCGACACGCCCGCCGCCGAGCTGCTGGCCCGGCACCCCAAGGGCATCATCTTGTCGGGGGGGCCCAAGTCCGTGTACGCCGACTGGGCGCCGGCGGTCGACCCCGCCATCTACGAGGCCGGGGTCCCCATTCTCGGCATCTGTTACGGGGCGCAACTGCTCACCCAACAACTCGGTGGCACCGTGTCGCGCACCGGGCGGGGGGAATACGGGCGCACCGCGCTGACCCGCACCGCCACCTCACCCCTCTTCGCCGACTGGCCCCCCCAGGGGCCCGCCGATGTGTGGATGAGCCACGCCGACTCCATCACCGAGGTGCCCGCCGGCTTCGTGGCCAACGCGTCCACGCCCGAAGCACCCGTCGCCGTGCTCAGCGACGGCGAACGGCACATCTACGGGGTGCAGTTCCACCCCGAGGTCGTGCACACCGAGCGCGGCCAGGAGCTCCTCGAGCGCTTCCTGTTCGACGTGTGCGGGGCCCGCCCCCTGTGGACCCACACCAACATCATCGAGTCGGCCCTGCATGCGGTGCGGGCCCAGGTCTCCGACGCCCGGGTGCTGTGCGCCTTGTCGGGAGGTGTCGACTCGGCCGTGGCCGCCGCCCTCGTGCACCGGGCCATCGGCGACCAGCTCACGTGTGTGTTCGTGGACACCGGTCTCATGCGCACCGGCGAAGCCGATCAGGTCGAAGAGACCTTCCGTCGCCAATTCCACATGGACCTCATCCACGTCAAGGCGGCGGACCGGTTTTTCGGCGTCCTCGAAGGGGTGACCGATCCCGAGGCCAAGCGCAAGGCCATCGGCGAGACGTTCATCCGCGTGTTCGAAGAGGTGGCCGCCGATGTGGAGGACGCTCGCTTCCTCGTGCAGGGCACGCTGTACCCCGACATCATCGAGTCGGGCACCCGGGACGCGGCGACCATCAAGTCGCATCACAACGTGGGCGGTCTCCCCGAGGACATGGCCTTCGCGCTGGTCGAGCCCCTGCGTCCCCTGTTCAAGGACGAGGTGCGGGCCGTGGGCGAGGAGCTCGGCCTGCCCGAGGAGATCGTCTGGCGCCAGCCGTTCCCCGGGCCCGGGCTGGCGGTGCGCATCATCGGGGAGGTCACGCCCGAACGGGCCGAGATCCTGCGGGCGGCCGACGCCATCGTCACCGAGGAGATCCGCCGCGCCGGGCTCTACCGGCAGCTGTGGCAGAGCTTTGCCGTGCTTCCCGCCGTCAGGACCGTCGGGGTGATGGGCGACGAGCGAACCTACGCCTACCCCGTCGTCATTCGGGCGGTCACCTCCGATGACGCCATGACCGCCGACTGGGCGCGCCTGCCCTACGAGCTGCTCGAGCGGTTGTCCTCCCGCATCATCAACGAGGTCGACGGCGTCAACCGGGTGGCCCTGGACATCACGTCGAAACCGCCCGGCACCATTGAATGGGAGTGAGCGTGCCCGGCGCTCCACTGCCGCGTCTCGGTGCGTTTGACGGCGTCGACGAGTTCGAGGACTACGGCACACCCGAGCAACCCGATGCGCAGTCCTCCGCACCCCCGGCGCGCCGGGAGCGTTGGACCGACGCCCTGCCCAAGCCCGACGAGCTTCTCGAGGGCCTCAACGGTCCCCAGCGCCGCGCCGTGGTCCACCGCGCCAGCCCCCTGCTCGTGGTGGCGGGGGCAGGCTCGGGCAAGACCCGGGTGCTCACCCACCGCGTGGCGCACCTCATCGCCACGGGGGACGCCACGCCCTGGGAGATCCTGGCCATCACCTTCACCAACAAGGCCGCCGACGAGATGCGCGAGCGCCTCGTCGGGTTGATCGGGCCCGTGGCCAAGCGCATGTGGGTGTCGACCTTTCACGCCGCGTGCGTGCGGATGTTGCGCTCCCACGCCGATCGGCTCGGATACCGGCGGTCCTTCACGATCTACGACGACACCGACTCCCGACGACTCGTCGAGCACATCCTGCGCGACCTCAACATCGACGCCAAGAAGCTCCCGGCCCGGGGCGTCCAGGCCGCCATCTCGGGTGCCAAGGCCGAGCTGGCGAGCGCCGCCACCTACGCCCAGGAGGCCCGCTCGGTGTTCGAGCGCCGGATCGCGGACGTCTACCAGGAGTACGAGCAGCGCCTGTTGGCCGCCTCGGCCATGGACTTCGACGACCTGTTGCTTCTCACCGTGAGGCTGTTCCAGAGCGCGCCCGACGTCCTCGACGCCTACCGGACGCGCTTCAAGCACATCCTCGTGGACGAGTTCCAGGACACCAACCGGGCCCAGAACGAGATCGTGCTCATGCTGGCGGCCGAGCATCACAACGTGTGCGTGGTCGGAGACAGCGATCAGTCGATCTTCGGATGGCGGGGGGCCGACATCCGCAACATCGTGGAGTTCGAAGAGGCCTTCCCCGACGCCGCCGTCATCCCTCTGGAACAGAACTACCGGTCGACCAAGACGATCCTCGACGCGGCCAACGCCGTGATCGCCAACAACGTGACCCGCGTGCCCAAGGAGCTGTGGACCGAAGGCGAGGCGGGCGACCCCATCGTGCGGTACCGGGCCGAGGACGAATACGACGAAGCGTCCTGGGTGGCGACCGAGATCGGCCGCCTGCGCGAGTTCGAAGGCATGGACTACGGAGACGTCGCCATCTTCTACCGGACCAACGCCCAGAGCCGGGCGCTGGAGGAAGAGCTCGTCCGGGCCGCCATCTCCTACAAGGTGGTGGGGGGGACCCGGTTCTACGACCGGCGGGAGGTGAAGGACCTGCTCGCCTACGTCCGCCTGCTCGGGAACCCCTCCGACGAAGTCTCGGCCCGCCGCATCGTGAACGTGCCGCGCCGCGGCATCGGGGACGCCTCGGTGGACCGGCTGGCGGCCTGGGCGCGCCACAACCAGCGATCCTTCGTCGACGCCCTCGACCACGCCGCCGAGGCGGGCGTGACGGGCAAGGCGATCAAGGGGGCTGCTGAGCTCAGGGCCCTGCTCGACGAGCTGCAGACCATGGTGGAGCGGGGGGCGGGGCCCGGGGTCATCGTGGAGACCGTGGCGCAGCGCACCGGGTACCGCGCCGCCCTCGAGGCCGAGGACACCATCGAAGCGCACAGCCGCATGGAGAACATCGCCGAGCTCGCCGGCGCCGCCGGCGAGTACGACAGCCTCGACGAGTTCCTGGAGTCGGTCGCCCTCGTCTCCGACAGCGACGAGCTCGACGCCGCCGATCGCCGCGTGTCGCTCATGACCCTGCACACCGCCAAGGGCCTCGAATTCCCCGCCGTGTTCCTGGTCGGCCTCGAGGACGGGGTCTTCCCCCACCTGCGCGCCCTCGACGACCCGCTCCAGCTCGAGGAGGAGCGCCGGCTCTGCTACGTGGGCATCACCCGGGCCCGGCGCCAGCTCTACCTGACCCACGCCTGGAGCCGGACGCTGTGGGGCTCGACGAGCCACGCCATCCCGAGCCGGTTCCTGTCGGAGCTTCCCGGGGACCTGGTGCGCGATGTGGGCTCGTCGTGGACCAAGCGCCCCGATCCGCTCCGGGCCCTGTCGTGGTCGCGCCGGCGCGCCGGCGTGCAGGGTGGGCACGCCGATGACTGGGAGGGCATCGACGAGTCGGCCCACGACACCGACAGCACCTGGGCCCAGGACTTCCACGACCCCGATCCGTGGGGAGACGCCGAGCCCGCCGCCCCGGTCTCCTCCCCGCCCCCGGTGCGCCGCGCCGCGGGCCCGTCGGCCCCCGGTCCCCGGGCCTCGGGGCGCAAGAGCCGCCTGCCCAAGATGGCGGAGTGGCGCAACGGCACCACCCCGCGGACGTGACGGCGCCGGGCGACCGGTCCCCACAGGGCGCCGTCCCGGGTCAGCACGACTGGGACGCCACCACCTACGACCGCGTCTCGGACCCGATGACCCGCTGGGGAGCGGCCGTGCTCGATCGTCTGGACCTGGCCGGCAACGAGACCGTCCTCGACGCCGGGGCGGGGAGCGGCCGGGTCACCGAGATGCTGTTGGAGCGGATGGCGAGCGGGCGCGTGGTGGCGTTCGACGCGGCGCAGGCCATGCTCGTCGAGGCCCGCCGGCGCCTGGCGCGCTTCTCGGGGAGGGTCCGGTTCGTCGAGGGCGATCTCCTGGACCTGACGCCGGGCACCCTCGGCGCCGACGCTCCGGTCGACGCCGTGTTGTCCACGGCCACCTTCCACTGGGTGCTCGATCACGACCGGCTCTTCGCCAACCTCGCCGCGGTGATGCGCCCCGGTGCGGTCCTCGAGGCGCAGTGTGGTGCGGCGGGGAACATCGCCGGCCTCCTCGAGGCGGTCCGGTCGACGGGGACCGATCGGGTCGGCCTGTGGCTCTATGCCACCCCCGAGGAGACCCGGGCTCGCCTGGAGCGGGCCGGCTTCGAGGACGTCGAGGTGTGGACCCACCCCGAGCCCACCCGCCTGGCCGCAGGTGAGGAGCTCGAGACCTACCTCGAGACGGTGTGCCTCCGGACGCACGTGGCGGGGATGACGCCGGGCGAGCGGGCCCGCTTCCTCGGGGCCGTGGCCGCGGCCATGCCCGAGCCGGTGATCGACTACGTGCGCCTCAACATCAGCGCCCGCCGCCGCGCCTGACCGGGGAGGGGCGCCCTCCACTAGGGGGAGTCGGCGGAGACCGGCGCCCCCGCGACGGGCCCGGTTTCCCGGCCGTCTGGCGCCGCGCCGGGGCCGGTTGCCTACACTCGGTGCCCGATGAAGCGTCCCTACCGGGTCGTGGTGGCCAAACCCGGCCTCGACGGCCACGACCGAGGTGCCAAGGTCATCGCCCGCGCCTTTCGGGACGCCGGGTTCGAGGTGATCTACACCGGCCTGCACCAGACCCCCGAGCAGGTGGTTCAGGCCGTGGTGCAAGAGGACGCCGATGCCGTGGGGCTGTCGCTGCTGTCGGGAGCCCATCTCACCCTGGTGCCACGGGTGATCGACGGGCTTCGGGCCCAGGGCCTCGACGACGTGCTCGTCATCGTGGGGGGGATCATCCCCGAGGGTGACATCCAGGCCCTCAAGGACCTGGGGGTGGCCGCGGTCTTCACGCCCGGAGCCTCGCTCGACACCATGGTGAACTGGCTGGCCGACGCCCTCGACGGGCGCGAGGAGGCCACCGCCGGGGGCTGAGCGACGAGGACCCCCCAGGAACCACCAGAGAAACAGTGAGGCAACGAACGGGCGCCCGCCCTGAGGCCGGGCGGAGAGGAGCAGGACAGCGGTGGATCTCTACGAGTACCAGGGCAAGCAGTACTTCGCCCGATACGGCATCCCCACCTCGGCGGGAGGGGTGGCCGACACGGTGGAGCAAGCCGTGGTCCAGGCCGACGCGGCCGGGTATCCGGTCGTGGTGAAGGCCCAGGTCAAGGTGGGAGGGCGGGGCAAGGCCGGTGGCATCAAGCTGGCCAACGACGCCGACGAGGTCCGCACCCACGCCTCGGCCATCCTCGGCATGGACATCCACGGCCACGAGGTCAAGCGCCTCTGGGTCGAGCACGCCTCGGACATCGCCCGCGAGTACTACGCCAGCTTCACCCTCGACCGCGCCGCCAAGCTCCATCTCTGCATGGTGTCGGCCAAGGGCGGGGTGGAGATCGAGGAGGTGGCCGCCACCGATCCCGACGCCATCGCCCGGCTGCACGTGGACCCCGTCGACGGTCTCTCCCTCGAGGCCGCGGCCCGGCTGGTGGAGGAGGCGGGCCTGGACCCCGAGGCCCGGGCCCCGGCCGCCGAGCTCATCATCGCCCTGTACCGGTGCTACACCGAGGGAGACTGCGACCTGGCCGAGATCAACCCGCTCATCCTCACCACCGACGGGCGCGTCCATGCCCTCGACGCCAAGGTCACCCTCGACGACAACGCCGCCTTCCGCCATCGGGAGTGGGACGAGTTCGCGGGGACCGACACCTTCGACGAACGTGAGTTGCTCGCCAAGGAGAAGGGCCTCAACTACATCGGCCTGTCGGGGTCGGTGGGCATCATCGCCAACGGGGCCGGCCTGGCGATGAGCACCCTCGACGTCGTCACCCAGGCCGGGGGCACCGCCGCGAACTTCCTGGACATCGGGGGCGGTGCCAACGCCGATGTGATGGCGGCGGCCCTCGAGGTCATCAACACCGACCCCGCGGTGCGGTCGATCTTCGTGAACATCTTCGGGGGCATCACCCGCTGCGACGAGGTGGCCAACGGGATCGTCGAGGCTCTGGGTCGTGTGGACCTCCGCTCGCCCATCGTGCTGCGCCTCGACGGCACGAATGCGGAAGCGGGCCACGAGATCCTGGCCTCGCATCTTTCGGATCGTCTGGTCGTGGACGAGACCATGCTCGGTGCCGCACGGCGCGCCGTGGCGCTGGCAGGAGGAGACAAGTGAGCATCTTCGTCGACGAGAACACCAAGGTCCTCGTGCAGGGCCTGACCGGGAGCCAGGGCCGGTTCCACGGCCTGCGCAACCGCGACTACGGCACCCAGGTCGTCGGGGGGGTGACGCCGGGGAAGGGCGGGACCGAGGTGGACGGCGTCCCCGTGTTCGACAGCGTGGAGGAAGCCGTGGCGGCCACGGGAGCCGACGCCTCGTTCGTCGTCGTCCCGCCCAAGGGCGCTCCCACCGCCATCCTCGAGGCGGCCCGGGCCGGCGTCAGCTTCATCGTGTGCATCACCGAGGGCATCCCCGCGCAGGACGAGGCGTTGTTCTACAACATCTTGCGCCGGGACCACCCCGGGGTTCGCCTCCTCGGCCCCAACTGCCCGGGGGTGATCTCGCCCGGGAAGTGCAACATCGGCATCACCTCGGGTGACATCGCCCTGCCGGGCGGCCCGGTGGGGATCGTGAGCCGGTCAGGGACCCTCACCTACCAGGCGCTGCACGAGCTGTCCCAGCAGAAGGTGGGCCAGACCACCTGCGTCGGGATCGGCGGCGACCCCGTGCCGGGCACGAGCTTCATCGACTGCCTCGCCGCGTTCGAGGAGGATCCCGACACTCGCGCCGTCATGATGATCGGGGAGATCGGCGGCTCGGCGGAGGAAGAGGCGGCGCAGTTCATCAAGGACAACATGTCCAAGCCCGTCGTCTGCTACGTGGCCGGGGTCACCGCCCCGCCGGGACGCAAGATGGGCCACGCCGGTGCCATCATCTCGGGGTCCCAGGGCACGGCCCAGGCCAAGATGGCGGCGCTGGCCGATGCCGGCGCCACCGTGGCGCTGAACCCGACCGAGGCCGGCGAGCGCATGGTGGAGATCGTCAAGTCCCTCGACTGACCGGGTCGGACGCGACGGGCCCGCTGGTAGCGTGAGGCGCGTGCGCGTGGCGGTGCTCGTGTCGGGTACTGGGAGCATCCTCGACGCCATGCTCGCCGACGAGGTGCCCGTGGCGCTCGTCCTCGCCGACCGGGCCTGTCGGGCCCTCGAGATCGCCGCCGCCGCGGGTGTCGACACCGAGCTGGTCGACCGTCAGGACTTCGGGGGCTACGGCAAGGCCTTCGACCGGTGGGGTTTCACCCGCGCCGTGGCGACGGTGCTCGGCGCCCACGACATCGAGCTCGTGGCCATGGCCGGCTTCGGCACGGTGTTCGCCCCCCCCATGTTCGACGCCTTTCCCGATCGGATCCTCAACACCCACCCCGCCCTGCTGCCCGCCTTCCCCGGCTGGCACGCCGTCGAGGATGCCCTGGCCGCGGGGGTGGCAGTGACCGGCTGCACCGTGCACCTGGCCACGGTGCAGACCGACGCCGGACCGGTGTTGGCCCAGGAGGAGGTCCCGATCCTCGCCGACGACACGGTGCAGACCCTGCACGAGCGGATCAAGCGCTGCGAACGACAGCTCTACCCCGCGGTGATCAAGCAGTACATCGAGGCCCAGACAGACGCCGCGCCTTCCCCCAGTTGACCGACCCCGTCGGGAACGGGGTTTCGATGGCGCCCGCCCGCCCATCTAATGTCGCAGTGTGAGGATCCCAGTCGTCGACCTGAGAGACATGTGCACCACGACGTTGGAGCGGGTAGTCGCAGAGCCACGCCCATGAGGGCGTTGCTGTCTGTCTACGACAAGGCCGGTCTCACCGACCTGGCCCAGGGCCTCGCCGGGCTGGGGTGGGAGCTCATCGCCAGCGGGAAGACCGCCGCCGCGCTCACCGACGCCGGCATCCCCGTCACCGAGGTGGCGCAGGTCACCGGGGCCCCGGAGATGCTCGGGGGCCGGGTGAAGACCCTGCACCCCAAGGTGCACGGTGGCATCCTGGCCGACCGGTCGAACCCGTCACATCTCGCCGACCTCGAGGCCCAGCAGGTGGCGCCCATCGACCTGGTGGTGTGCAACCTCTACCCGTTCTCCTCGGACCCGTCGGTCGAATTGATCGACATCGGGGGCCCCACCATGGTCCGGGCCGCGGCCAAGAACCACGCGTCGGTGGGTGTGGTCGTCGATCCCTCCGACTACCCCGGGGTCCTCGAGGAGTTGCGCGCCGCGGGCTCCCTGTCGAGCGACACGCGCCGGCGCCTGGCGCGCGCCGCCTTCGCCCACAGCGCCGCCTACGACGCCGCCATCGTGGAGTGGTTCGACGCCGGGGGGGCCGGGGGAGAGCCCGAGCTCCTGCCGCCCACGCTGCACCTGGCGCTCGAACGCGCCGTCGAGCTCCGTTACGGCGAGAACCCGCATCAGCGCGGGGCCCGCTACCGCGCCGCCGGCCGACCGACCTGGTGGGACGGCGTGGTCCAGCACGGCGGCTCGGCGCTGTCGTACCTGAACCTGTTCGACGCCGACGCGGCCTGGCGACTGGTGGCCGAGCTCGGCACCGGCCCCGAGGTGGCCGTGGCCATCATCAAGCACGCCAACCCGTGCGGCGCCGCCCTCGGCGCCACCCTGGCCGACGCCTACCGGCGGGCACTCGAGTGCGACCCCGTCTCCGCCTTCGGCGGCGTGGTGGCCCTGGGGGGGCCCTGCACGGTGGAGGTGGCCCAGGCCGTGGCGGAGGGCCCCAACGCCGACGTGATCGTGGCGCCGTCGTTCGAGGCCGGTGCCGTCGACGCCCTCGTGGCCCGGCGCAAGGTGACCCGGCTGCTCGAGGCTCCGCCCTACCGGGCCGGCGCCCTCGAGCTGCGCAGCCTGGGGGGTGGCTTCCTCGTCCAGGACGCCGACCATCTGGCCACGGCGCGCTCGGACTGGCAGGTGCCCACCAAGGTGGCCCCCACCGACGCCCAGTGGCGCGACATCGAGCTGGCCTGGCGGGTGTGCGCCCGGACGTCGTCCAACGCCATCGTCGTCGCCTCTGGGGGCCAGGCCCTCGGGGTGGGAGCGGGCCAACAGAGCCGGGTCGAAGCGGCCCAGATCGCGGCGACCAAGGCCGGGGCCCGCGCCCGGGGCGGGGCGGCCGCCAGCGACGCCTTCTTCCCCTTCCGCGACGGGCTCGACGTGCTGGCCGAGGCGGGCGTGGCGGCGGTCGTGTCGCCCGGGGGATCGGTCAACGACGGCGAGGTGGTGGCCGCCGCCGACGAGCACGGCGTCGCCATGGTCTTCACCGGTGAGCGCCACTTCCGGCACTGAGGAGGTCCCGGTGACGGCGAGGATCCTCGACGGCGAAGCCCTGGCGGCCCGCTTCCGGGCCGAGATCACCGACCGGGTGGCCCGCCTGGCGGCCGAGGGCATCCGGCCCGGGCTCGGCACCATCCTCGTGGGCGACGACACGCCCAGCGAGCGCTACGTGGCCTTGAAGCACGCCGACTGCGCCGAGGTCGGCATCGCCTCGGTGCACGAGCACCTGCCCGCCGAGACGAGCCAGGAGGAGCTCGAGGCCGTCATCCGTCGCTTCAACGCCGATCCCGCCGTCCACGCCTATCTCGTCCAGCTCCCCCTGCCCAAGGGCCTCGACGAGGAGGCGGCGCTGCTGGCCGTGGACGACGCCAAGGACGTCGACGGACTGCACCCCGTGAACCTCGGCCGTCTGGTGATGGGGACGCCCGGGCCCCTGCCCTGCACACCGGCGGGCATCGTCGAGCTCCTCCACGCCTATGACGTGCCCGTGGAGGGACGGCACGTGGTCGTGATCGGTCGTGGCATCACCATCGGCCGGCCCCTGGCCCTGCTCCTGGCGCTCAAGCGCCCGGGCTGCAACGCCGCGGTCACCGTGGTCCACACCGGCGTGGCCGACCTGGCGCACTACGTCCGGCAGGCCGACATCGTGGTGGCGGCGGCGGGCTCGGCCGGGCTCGTCACGCCCGCCATGGTGAAGCCCGGCGCCGCGGTGGTGGGGGCGGGCACGACCTGGGAGGGCCGCAAGGTCCTCTCCGACGTGGAGGAGTCCGTGGCCGAGGTGGCGGGATGGATCACGCCCCGCATCGGGGGGGTGGGCCCCATGACCCGGGCCATGCTCCTGCGCAACGCCGTGCGGGCCGCCGAGCGCAGCGCCTGAGGTCCGCTTCGCGCCCCGCCCCGGGCCTATCCACAGGGGCGGCGGTAGGATGACCTGGTCATGGCCTTGATATCGGAGATGCTCGCACGCGGTGCCACCTACTCGTTCGAGTTCTTCCCGCCCAAGAACGACGCCGAGCAGACCACCTTGGTCCGGACCCTGCGCGACCTCGAGCCCCTGGCGCCGTCGTTCGTCTCGGTGACCTACCGGGGCGGCCGGGAGTCGCGCCAGCGCACCCATGACCTGGTGGCGGGGATGTTGCGGACCACCACGCTGACCCCCATGGCCCACCTCGTCTGCGTGGCCCACACCCGGTTGGAGCTGGCCGAGATCCTGGTGTCGTTCCGCAAGGCGGGGGTCGAGAACCTCATGGCCCTGGGAGGTGACCCCCCCACCGACCCCTCGGCCGGGGAGGGTGAGCTCCGCCATGCCGTGGAGCTCGTCGAGCTGGCCCGGGCCATCGGCGGGTTCTCGATCGGCGCGGCCGCCCACCCTGCCGGGCACCCCTCGTCGCCCGACATGAAGTCGGACCGTGACCTCCTGGCCGCCAAGCTCCGCCTGGCGGACTTCGGCGTCACGCAGTTCTTCTTCGAGGCCCAGGAGTACATCGGCCTGATCCAGGACCTCGCCGACCGGGGGGTGCACACGCCGGTCCTGCCCGGGATCATGCCCGTGACCGCCCTGCGGTCGGTGCCCCGCATGGCCCAGATGGGCGCCGCCCTCCCGGCGTGGGCCGTGACCCGGCTCGAGGAGGCGTCGGTGCGCGGTGGGGACGAAGCCGTGCGTCAAGCGGGGGTGGCCATGGCCACCGAGCTGTGCGAGAAGCTGCTCGACGCGGGGGCTCCCGGGCTGCACTTCTACACGCTGAACCGGTCGAGCGCCACCCGGGAGATCTACGCGTCGCTGGGGCTGTCGACGAACGCTTAGGCTCGCGGCTCATGGCACAGCGCATCACCATGAGCCCCGACGGGACCCTCGAGGTCCCCGACGAGCCCATCATCCCCTTCATCGAGGGTGACGGGACCGGCGTCGACATCTGGCCCGCCTCTCGCCTCGTCTTCGACGCCGCCGCGGCCAAGCACGGCCGGAAGATCGCCTGGAAGGAGGTCCTGGCGGGGGAGAAGGCCTTCAAGGAGACCGGCGACTGGCTCCCCGACAAGACCGTGGAGGCTTTTCGAGAGCACCTCATCGGCATCAAGGGACCCCTCACCACACCTGTGGGCGGCGGGATCCGGTCCCTCAACGTGGCCCTGCGCCAGATCCTCGACCTCTACGTGTGCCTGCGCCCGGTGCGCTGGTTCACCGGCGTCCCCTCTCCGGTGCGTCATCCCGAGAAGGTCGACATGGTCATCTTCCGGGAGAACACCGAGGACGTCTACGCCGGGCTCGAGGTGCAGGCGGGCACCCCCGAGGCCGACCGCCTCTCCGCCTTCTTGCGCGACGAGCTGGGGTGGGAGATCCGCCCCCAGTCCGGCATCGGGATCAAGCCCATCTCCGAGCTCGGGTCCAAGCGCTTGGTGCGCGCCGCGCTGCAGTACGCGCTGAGCCACGACCGCAAGAGCGTCACCCTGGTGCACAAGGGCAACATCCAGAAGTTCACCGAAGGGGCCTTCCGCAACTGGGGCTACGACCTCGTCCGGGAGGAGTTCTCCGACGTGGCCGTGGGGTGGGACGACTGCGGCGGGGATCCCGGCGGCAAGATCCTCGTCAAGGACACCATCGCCGACATCACCCTCCAGCAGGTGCTCACCCGGCCCGAGGACTTCGACGTCATCGCCACCACCAACCTCAACGGGGACTACCTGTCGGACGCGCTGGCCGCCCAGGTGGGCGGGATCGGCATCGCGCCGGGCGGGAACATCAACTACGTGACCGGCCACGGCGTCTTCGAGGCCACCCACGGCACCGCTCCCAAGTACGCCGGCCTGGACAAGGTCAACCCGGGCTCGTTGATCTTGTCGGGGGTCCTCATGTTCGAACACCTGGGCTGGACCGAGGCGGCCGCCGACATCGTGCGCGCCCTCGAGGCCACCATCGCGCAGAAGATCGTCACCTACGACTTCGCCCGGCTCATGGACGGCGCCACCGAGGTGAAGTGCTCGGAGTTCGCGGCGGCCATCGTCGACCGCCTCTGACACCCGGTAGCCTCCAGGGCCATGTCCCCGTCCAAGACCCCCGTCCACGTCACCGTCACCGGCGCTGCCGGGCAGATCGGGTACTCACTGCTGTTCCGGATCGCATCGGGGCAGATGTTCGGTGCGGAGCAGCCCGTGGTGCTGCGACTGCTCGAGATCGAGCCGGCCATGGGGGCGCTCCAGGGCGTGGTCATGGAGCTCGACGACTGTGCCTTCCCGCTGCTGGCCGGCATCGAGCCGACGTCGGACGCCAAGGCGGCGTTCGACGGGACCTCGTGGGCATTGCTCGTGGGGTCGATCCCCCGCAAGGCGGGGATGGAGCGCAACGACCTGCTGACCATCAACGGCGGGATCTTCGGGCCTCAGGGTGAGGCCATCGCCGCCCACGCCGCGCCGGACGTGCGCGTGCTGGTGGTGGGCAATCCCTGCAACACCAACTGCCTCATCGCCCGGGCCCACGCACCGGAGATCCCCGACGACCGGTTCTTCGCCATGACCCGCCTCGACCAGAACCGGGCCCAGAGCCTCCTGGCCCGCAAGGCGGGTGTCCCGGTGACGTCGGTGACGGGCGTGGCCATCTGGGGCAACCACTCCTCCACCCAGTACCCCGATTTCGAGAACGCCACGATCGACGGCAAGCCTGTCCCCGAGGTGATCGACGACACGTCGTGGCTCCAGGGCGAGTTCATCACCACGGTCCAGCAGCGCGGCGCCCAGATCATCGAAGCGCGCGGGGCGTCGTCGGCCGCGTCGGCCGCCAGCGCCGTGGTCGACTCGGTGCGCTCCATCGTCACGCCCACCGCCCAGGGGGACTGGGCCTCGCTCGCCGTCGTGTCCCACGGCGAGTACGGGGCGCCCGAGGGGCTCGTCTTCGGGCTCCCGGTCCGGTCCGACGGCTCGGCCTGGAGTGTGGTGCCCGGTCTCGAGCACAGCGACTTCGGACGCGACCGCATTCGAGTGACGACCGAAGAGCTCGAGTCCGAACGCGCCGCGGTTCGCGACCTCTTGGGTTGAGCGCGCCGGCCGTCTCTCGACCGGCGCGCCTTGCCGGCGTCGGCCTGTCTAACTCAGCAGACTGGGTAACTCAGACGACTGCGGGCACCGCCGGCTGAGGGATGTCGATACCCATGCGCTGGAGGAAGGCCAGCTTGCGTGCCAGGGACTGACGCCAGGCCGAGAGGTCGGCTTCGAAGTGGGCACGGTCACCCTCTTCGTAGGCATGCTCCAACTCGTCGAATGCGGCATCCTCCGCGTCGAGCAACTCGCGGTAGCGACGGAGGGCCTGGTCGTCGAGAACGCCGGGCACGGTCATGAAACCTCCCCTCATGGCTCCCTTGCGGAAGCCCTTCCTCACTGGTCCGACTGTACCCCGGTCCCGTCCTCAGTACTCAGTGCGATCGCGCAGCTTTTGCAGATGTGGGGAAAGCGCACCGAGCACCGTCTGGGCCTCGGCCAGGACCGAGAGATCCCCCCGGACCCGCACCCGGCCCGCGGCGATGGCGTCGGCGGGCGAGAGGTCCCCGGCCGACATGGCCACGGCGTCGGCCCAGGTCAGGGCGATGGTCACCGAGGCATCCCCGGAATCCCCGGCGGTCATGGTGACGCGTCCCTCGTGCACCTGGAAGGTGGTGCGCACCTCGCCTCCGGGCCCCCCGCTCACGACCTGGGCCATGGAGAACCGCCCATCGGCCACGGCCAGCCCGGCATCGGGCCCGGGGGGCGCGATCACGACGTCGACCAGGGCTTCGTTGAACGCCTCGACCCACTCCGGGCTCAGGAACCGGATCACGGTCGTGCCCGGTGTGTCGATCCGGGCACTCAGCTCTGGTCGGTGCCCGGCGAGGCGATCAGTTCCTGACGGGTGGGGGCGTACTGGCCCGGCGCGTCCAGGGCGGCGTCGAGCGCAGAGCGCTTGGTGCGGCGGGTGATCTTGCGCCCCAGCCAGGCCACCGGGTCATAGGAGGCGTCGACCACCCGCTCTTTCAAGGGGATGATGGCGTTGTCGGTGATCTTGATGTGCTCGGGGCACACCTCTGTGCAGCACTTGGTGATGTTGCACATGCCGAGCCCCATGCGCTGGCGCAGGAGCTCGCGCCGGTCGTCGGTGTCGAGGGGATGGGACTCGAGCTCCATGAACCGGATGAACATGCGCGGCCCGGCGTAGGAGGCCTTGTTCTCCTCGTGGTCCCGGATGACGTGGCACACGTCCTGGCACATGAAGCACTCGATGCACTTGCGGAACTCCTGGCCGCGCTCGATGTCGATCTGCATCATGCGGTAGGTGCCGTCGGCTTCGGGCGCACGGGGCTTCAGGGGGGGTACCTGGCGCGCCATGGTGTAGTTGAACGACACGTCGGTGACGAGGTCGCGGATGATGGGGAAGGTGCGCATGGGCGCCACCACCACGGGCTCACCCTCGGGCAGCACGTCCATGCGGGTCATGCACATGAGCTTGGGCAGGCCGTTGATCTCGGCCGAGCACGATCCGCACTTGCCCGCCTTGCAGTTCCACCGGCAGGCGAGGTCGGGGGCGGGGCCGGACTGGATGCGGTGGATCACGTCGAGGACGACCTCACCCTCCACCGCGGGCATGACGTACTCGGTGAACTGGCCCCCCTGGTCGTCGCCCCGCCACACCCGCATGGTCACGTCGGCCATCAGTGCGGCTCCTCCTCGAAGAGTTCCTTGAGCTCTGCCGGCATCTCGAGCAACGGCTCGGGCTGGAGCGTGTACTGCCCGCTGGCGTCGATGCGCTGCACCAGGTTCACCTTGCCGAGCTCGGGATCGGGTTTGGGGTAGTCCTCCCGGGTGTGCCCACCCCGGCTCTCGCGCCGTTCGAGGGCGCCCTTGGTCACCAACCGCGACGTGGTGAGCATGGCGGGGAGGTCGGTGGCGAGGTTCCATCCCGGGTTGTAGGCGCGCCCGCCTTTGACCGACATCTGCTGGGCCCGCTCGCTCAGCGTGTCGAGCTCGTCGAGCGCCTTGGTCAGCTCGGACTCGGTGCGGATGATGCCCACCAGCTCCTGCATCATCAGTTGCAGGGCGTGGTGGAGGTCATAGGGGCTCTCGCCGTCCTCGCGCCCGAGGGGCGCCTCGGCCTGGGCCACCACCGCGGCGACCTCGGCGGCGTCGGCGGGCGAGGACCGGGTCCGGCCCTGGGCGAACTCCGCCGCGGCCATGCCGGCCCGGCGTCCGAACACGAGGAGGTCCGACAACGAGTTCCCCCCGAGTCGGTTGGCCCCGTGCATCCCCCCGGCCACCTCGCCGGCGGCGAAGAGGCCGGGCACCGTGGTCTGCTCGGTCTCGGCGTCGACGCGCACGCCCCCCATCATGTAGTGACAGGTCGGGCCCACCTCCATGGACTGGGCCGTGATGTCGACGCCGGCGAGCTCTTTGAACTGGTGGTACATCGAGGGCAGGCGCCGGCGGATCTCATCGGCGCTGCGGCGGGTGGCGATGTCGAGGTACACCCCGCCGTGCGGCGTGCCCCGGCCCGCCTTCACTTCGGAGTTGATCGACCGGGCCACCTCGTCGCGCGGCAGCAGCTCGGGCGGCCGGCGGTTGTTGATGTGGTCCTCGTACCAGCGGTCCCCCTCCTCCTCGGTGTCGGCGGTCTCGGCCGCGAACATGGGGGGGATGTAGTCGAACATGAACCGCTTGCCGTCGCTGTTGCGCAGGACCCCGCCGTCGCCGCGCACGCCCTCGGTCACGAGGATGCCCCGCACCGACAGGGGCCACACCATCCCCGTGGGGTGGAACTGCACCGCCTCCATGTCGATCATGTCGGCCCCGGCCCACGCCGCCATGGCGTGCCCGTCGCCCGTCGACTCCCAGGAGTTGGAGGTGTAGAGCCACGACTTGCCGATGCTGCCGGTGGCGAGCACGAAGGCCTTGGCCGTGAAGGACACGATGTCGCCGGTGGGGCGCCAGTAGCCCACGGCGGTGCTCACCGTGCCGTCGCCGTCTTTGAGCAGCCGAAGGATCTTGCACTCCATGAACACGTCGATGTCGAGCGCGATGGCGCGCTGCTGGAGCGTCCTGATCAGTTCCAGGCCGGTGCGGTCGCCGACATGGGCGAGGCGCGCGTAGCGGTGCCCCCCGAAGTCCCGCTGGAGGATGCGACCGTCCTTGGTCCGGTCGAACAGGGCCCCCCACCGTTCGAGCTCGTAGATGCGGTCCGGTGCCTCCTGGGCGTGGAGCTGGGCCATCCGCCAGTTGTTGAGCATCTTGCCGCCACGCATGGTGTCGCGGAAGTGCACCTTCCAGTTGTCCTCGGGCCACACGTTCCCCATGGCCGCGGCGGCGCCACCTTCGGCCATGACGGTGTGGGCTTTGCCGAGCAAGGACTTGCACACCAGGGCGGTGCGCTGACCGAGCTCGCGGGCTTCGATGGCGGCCCGCAGGCCCGCCCCGCCGGCGCCGATGACGACGACGTCGTAGTCGTGGCTCTCGTGGTCGGCAGTGGTGAGGTCAGCCATGGCGGTGGCTCAGAAGATCTTCGGGTCGGAGAACACGCCGCTCGCCACCAGGCGGACGTAGAGGTCGGCGAACGCCACCATGGCCAGGCTGGCCCAGGCGATCTGCATGTGGCGGGCGTTGAGGGGGGTGGTGAGCTTCCACAACCGGTACCGGATGGGGTGCTTGGAGAACTCGTTGACCTGTCCGCCACACAGATGGCGACAGGCGTGGCACGACGCCGAGTAGAGCCACAGCAGGCTGGCGTTGGCCACGAGGACCAGGGTGCCCACGCTCACACCGATCCCGCCTTCGCCGGGGAGGCGGAAGGCCATGACGGCGTCGATGGTCAGGATCACGTTGAAGATCAGGGCCAGCACGAAGAAGTAGCGGTGCAGGTTCTGGAGGATGAGCGGGAACCGCGTCTCGCCGGTGTAGCGGCGGTGGCCGTCGGACACCGCACAGCCCGGAGGCGATTGCCAGAAGCCCCGGTAGTAGGCCTTGCGGTAGTAGTAACAGGTGGCCCGGAACCCGCCGGGAATGGTGAGTGCCAGGAGACCGGGCGAGACCCTCCACCACGAGATGGTCCAGCCCCCCGTGACGCTGCCGCAGTTGGCGGTGATGCACGGGGAGTACAGCGGCGAGATGAGGTCGCGGTGCGCGGCGGCCCCCACGAAGAAGTGGGAGTTCTGGAACACCGCCCAGGTGGCGTAGACGACGACGACGGTCAGGAACGCCACGGTGGCCGCCGGGCTGCGCCACCAGCCGTCGCGGCGCAGCGTCCGGACGTCGGGGCCGCCCCGAACCCCGCCCAGCTCGACCGGCACGGGCTTGAGATCCTGGAGTGTCGTGCTCACGCGCTCGTCCTCCTCCTTCCCATGGGCCGGCTTCCCCTCGCCGACCTTCGGACCTGACGGGCGCGCGCGGCCACCCCTGACACAACGCAGCAGGCTCTGACGGCTGGACATCTTTCCACTTCGGAGACGCTTCGCACCAGAATGCAGGGCTCTTCGGAGAGGCTGGCGCCCGAGGGCCGCTGCCGAAGGCCCCGGCGGACAGGCCTAGGCTCGCCTCATGAGCGCGACCCTCCCTCCCGATCCCCCTTCCGACCTTCCCTCCACGCTCGGAGAGCTCCGGGCAGCAGGGTGGGAGTCGACCCCGGTCCACGAGGAGCTGCGGCGCAACGCCGCGGCCCGGATCGCCAAGGGCCTGCCCCTGGTGGACGGCGTCCTCGGGTTCGACGACACGGTGCTGCCCCAGCTCGAGAACGCCCTCCTGGCCGGCCACGACATCATCCTCCTGGGCGAGCGCGGCCAGGCCAAGACCCGCATCGTCCGGTCGCTCACCTCGCTCCTCGACGAGTGGCTGCCGGTGGTGGCGGGGTCCGAGATCCGCGACGACCCCTACTTCCCGGTCTCCCGCCAGGCCCGCGACCTCGTGGCCGAGCTCGGTGACGCCACCCCGTTGGCGTGGGTGCACCGGGATCTCCGCTTCTCGGAGAAGCTGGCCACGCCCGACACCTCGATCGCCGATCTCATCGGCGAGGTCGACCCCATCAAGATCGCCGAGGGCCGGTACCTCTCCGACGAGCTGACCCTGCACTACGGCCTGGTGCCGAGGTCGAACCGGGGGATCTTCGCCATCAACGAGCTCCCCGACCTCGCCGAGCGGATCCAGGTGGGCCTGTTGAACGTCCTCGAGGAGCGCGACGTCCAGATCCGGGGCTTCACGGTCCGGCTCCCCCTCGACGTCGTCCTGGTGGCGACGGCGAACCCCGAGGACTACACCAACCGGGGCCGGATCATCACGCCCCTCAAGGACCGTTTCGGCGCCCAGATCCGCACCCACTACCCCGAGGACACCGACACCGAGCTCGCCATCGTCCACCAAGAGGCGCGGCCTCCCATGAGCGCCGAAGGCGGGCCCCGGGTCGAGGTCCCCGACTTCATGGCCGAGATCGTGGCCGAGCTGTCCCAGCTGGCCCGCCAGAGCCCCCATGTGAACCAGCGTTCGGGCGTCTCGGTGCGCCTCAGCATCTCGAACTACGAGACCCTGGCGGCCAACGCCGTGCGCCGATCGCTGCGCCTCGGAGAGCCCGACGCCGTGCCCCGCATCAGCGACCTCAGCTCCCTCATCGCCTCGACCCAGGGCAAGATCGAGATCGAGGCGCTCGAGGAGGGCCGCGAAGAGCGGATCCTCCAGGGGCTCCTGTCGGCCTCGGTGCTCACGGTGTTCCGCCGCCGGTGCCCCACCGAGCAGCTGGGCCCGATCGTGAACGCCTTCGACGAGGCCCAGGTGGTCCACGCCGGCGACGACCTGCCGGCCTCGGCCTACGCCGAGATCCTGACCCAGGTCCCCCCGCTCGAGGGGCCGGTGCTGTCCCTGGCGGGCGAGGAGACCCCCGGGGCGGTGGCCTCGGCGGCGGAGTTCATCCTCGAGGGGCTCCACCTCACCAAGCGCCTCAACAAGGAGGCGGCCGGGGCCAAGGCCACCTACCGGGGCCGGGGATGACCCCGGTCACCGCCACCCGTCCGGGGGGCCCGGGGGCGGGCCCGACGTGACCCGCCGTTGGGACTACCGGCGCTGGGACGGCACCCAGACCGGGTTCGAGGACGAGATCGACGCGCTCTTCTCGGAGCTCGCCGACGACCTGCTCTACCACGGCGATCCCGACGCGGCGCTGCGCCGACTGCTCACCTCGGGCTTCCGCCGCCCCGACGGCGAGCAGGTCCAGGGGCTGCGCGAGCTGATGGAGCGGCTGCGCCAACGGCGTCAGGAGGAGCTCGACAGCGGCGAGCTCGGCGGGGCCTTCCAGGAGATCGCCCAGGAGCTCGACGACGTGGTGGCCGAGGAGCGGGCCGGGTTGCAGGCCCTGTCCGACGATGCCCGGGAGTCCGGCGACGAGCGTCGCCAGGAGGTCACAAACGACGTCGTCGCCGAGCGCAGCGTCGAGCTCGACCTGCTGCCCCCCGACCTGGCCGGCCGGGTGCGCGGGCTCCAGAACTACGACTTCGTCTCCTCTGAGGCCCGTGAGCACTTCGAGCAGTTGCTCGAGAAGCTCCGCCAGGAGATCGCCAAGAGCTTCTTCGACCAGATGTCCGAGGCGATGACCAACCCCGACCCCGAACAGCTCGAGCGGGTCCGGCAGATGCTCGACGCCCTCAACCGGATGATCGAACAACGCCAGCAGGGCCAGGACCTCGACCCCACCTTCGAGTCCTTCATGGAGTCCTTCGGGGACTTCTTCCCCGGGAACCCCCAGACCCTCGACGAGCTCCTCGAGCAGTTCGCGGCGCAGATGGCGGCGGTCCAAGCGGCTCTCGACTCCATGTCCCCCGAGCAGCGCGCCCAGCTCCAGGCGCTGGCGGCGTCGTTGTTCGAGGACATGGACCTCCGCTGGCAGATGGACCGGCTGGCCGAGAACCTGCGCCAGGCCGTGCCCGGGGCGGGGTGGGGCCGGCGCTACCAGTTCAGCGGATCCGATCCCATGGGCCTCGCCGACGCGGCGGCCTCGGCCCGGCGACTGGGCGAGATGGACCAGCTCGAGCAGTTCCTGCGCTCGGCGACGTCCCCCGGGGCGCTGGCCGAGGTCGACCTGGACGAGGTGGCGAAGTACCTCGGCGAGGACGGGGCCCGTTCCCTCGACGCCCTGGCCCGTCTGGCCAAGCAGCTCGAGGAGGCCGGCCTCATCGAGCAACGCGAGGGACGATACGAACTCACCGCCCTCGGCATCAGGCGCATCGGACAGCAGGCGCTGACCGATCTCTTCTCGAAGCTCGCCAAGGACCGCCTGGGCGGCCACCGCAACACCTACGTGGGCACCGGCCACGAGCCCGAAGGCCAGACCAAGCCCTACGAGTTCGGCGACCCCTTCACCCTCGACATCCAACGCACCATGCACAACGCGGTGACGCGCTCGGGTGCGGGCACGCCGGTGCACCTCGAGCCCGACGACTTCGAGATCTCGCGTACCGAGCACATGACCCAAGCGTCGACGGTCCTCATGGTCGACCTCTCGTTGTCGATGCCGATGCGCGACAACTTCCTGGCCGCGAAGAAGGTCGCCATCGCCCTCTACACGTTGATCTCCACCAAGTTCCCCCGTGACTTCCTGGGCCTGGTGGGTTTCTCCGAGGTGGCGCGCGAGATCAAGCCGCAAGACCTTCCCGAGGTGTCGTGGGACTTCGTCTACGGCACCAACATGCAGCACGGGCTCATGTTGGCCCGACGGATGCTGGCCCACCGCGCCGGGACCAAGCAGATCATCATGATCACCGATGGCGAGCCGACCGCCCACATCGTTCCCGACGGTGCCGGCAGCTACGAGGTGTCGTTCAGCTATCCGCCCACGGCCGAGACCGTGCGGGTGACGCTCACCGAGGTGGTCCGGTGCACGCGCGCCAACATCACCATCAACACCTTCATGCTCGACGCCAATCGCTCGTTGCAGGGTTTCGTGGAGCAGATGACGAAACTCAACCGAGGCCGGGCCTTTTTCACCACGCCCGAAACGCTGGGCGACTATGTCCTCGTCGACTTTTTGGAGCACCGCCGTACGGTCCGTTCGGCCACTCGTCGCGGCGCCTAACCTCCTGCGCGTCACCTCGCGCGTCGTGCACCATCCGTTCTCCTGTGGATAACGCGTCGCCATTCGGCGATATCAGCGTCACGCGGTGACATCACCACCGTGCGTCCACTGTTACTTCGTTGGGTGACAGCGCCTATGTCACGCTGCGTGGAGAGCACCGACACCGGGGCTCACCGTCCGCCGATATTGCCCCTTGCGCCTCAACAAGCGATCAACGATGATGACACAGCTGTAATTCACACAGCTGTAATTACAAAGATGCCACTTAGATGGTGAGGGGAGGCGTACCCGGTGGACGCAGTTTCACTGTTGTGGGGCCGCCAGGACCGCGACTGGCAGTCGAGGGCCAACTGCATGGGAGTAGATCCCGATCTGTTCTTCCCGGAGCGTGGTGCATCCACGCGTGAGGCGAAGGAGGTCTGCCGGGGCTGTGTCGTACGCGAGGACTGTCTCGAGTACGCGCTCGCCAACGGTGAGAAGTTCGGGATCTGGGGAGGACTCTCCGAACGCGAGCGCCGGCGTCTGCGCCGCGCCCGCGCCATGAGCCGCCGCGCCGCGGCCACCGCCTCGGCATCCTGAGGACCGGCCCGACACGCTCGGTCCCCTTCAAGGGGAGCTGAGCGCCGAGAGGCGTGCTTCGATCGTCCGGGCGGGACCGAGGTCCAGGGCAGGGCGCCGCGCCTCGGGCACGGCCTCGACGAGGGCGGCGGGGGCGAGGCCGACGAGCTCGGCCCGCGACACCTCGGTGCCGGCTTTCTCGACCAGGGTTGCGACGGCGTCGTAGAGCTCGGCCGGCCCGAACACGAAGGGGTCGACGAGGTTGCACGACACTTGGGTCACCCCTCCCATGGCCAGTCCGAGGGACCGCACGGCCGGGCCCCGGACGGCCTTGGCCACCGCCCGGGCCACCGCCACCTCGGGGGTGGCAAGCCACAGGTTGTAGGCCACCAGAACCCCCCGGGCTCCGACCGCGCACGCCCCTGCGCTGCGGTGGGGCCGGGCCGGGCCGGTGTCGGGGGCGAGCACCCCGAAGGCCTGGCGACGCACCTCGGGCAGGCTCCGGTCGGGCCCGTAACAGAAGCAGGGCAGGGCGAGCTCCTCGCCGGCCCAGGCGGCGAAGCGGTCCCGAGCCTCGAGGGCGGGGGTCAGGTCGGCTCCGGGGCCGGTCGGGCTCCCCCTGGGCCCGAGGGGCACGAAGGGTACGACGTCGAGGGCTCCGAGGCGGGGGTGGACGCCCTCGTGACGGCGCAGGTCGATGAGGTCGATCGTGGCCCGGGCCACGGCCCGCACGGCATCTTCGAGGCTCGGGCCCGGGCCGGCCAGGGTCAGCACCGAACGGTGGTGGTCGCGGTCGCTGTGCACGTCGAGCAGGGCATCTGCCCCTGCCGCGGCGATGGCGGCCACGACGGCGGCGTCACGGCCCTCGCTCACGTTGACGACACACTCGAGCATCGGTGTCGACACGACCGGCGTCATCCCCGGTCCCCCTCGGGCGTCACCGATGGAGTTGGTGTCAGTTGCGACTGGCCTGCAGGCTGGAGATGCGCCGGCGGCGCAGGATGCGGCGCCGCTCGCGTTCGGAGGTTCCGCCCCACACGCCGTGGTCCACCTTGTTCTCGAGGGCGTACTCCAGGCAGGGGGCTTTCGCCGGGCACTCCGAGCAGATCTTCTGGGCGATCTGGACGCCGATCCCGTCGCTCGGGAAGAACATGGCGGGGTCCAGGTCCCGGCACTTGCCCTGGGCCATCCACTCGTTGTCCACGGCGCCCTCCGATGCCACGGTCACATTACCAGCGAGCCTTGTCGGCCGACCCCTGGGGAGACCCTCGAACCATTTCGCGTCCCCGGGCCGGCCACCGGTCATGGTGCTGGCACGACCGGTGGCCTGTGGGGACGCCCGGAGACGCCTGTGCGGGTGGCGTTCGCGACCCTGGATACGGCGGGCGAGACCGGATCCGTCACCAGTTAGTCTGGGCCCGACACAAGGAGGCGCGGTGGCTGAGGAGATCGAGGAAACCGAAGAGCCTCAACCGCCGCGTGGGCATGTCCGGGTGGTGTACCTGGGGCCCGTGGCACCGCACTGGGAGGTGCAGTCCACCTACGGCGAAGCGTCTCTCATCGACCCCTTCCGGGACAGGACCCTCGCCCGCCTGACCCTCCTGCCCCCCCACGATCCCCAATTCCGGCGCAACCGCGAACGTGTCGTGCGAGACGCCGAGCGCGAGCTCCTCGAGCTCGAGTGGGACCTCGGCATCCCCGAGGAAGAGGCGCCACCGGCACCCGAGGCCGCCGCCGGCGCCTGAGGGCTCTTCCGGCCGACGCCAGCCCTACTGGTCGGCTTCGGTGAGGTCGATGCGTTCCAGCCACAACCCGGGGGCGTCGATCTCCGCCGGCGTCGGCAGGGTGTGGCGGCTCGACCACAGCCGGGCCAGACCCTCGTCCCCGGCCCGTTCGAAGACGCCGCGCACGAAAGCAGCGCCCCGGTCGATCTGGGTCGGTCCGAGGTCGAGGCCGAACATCACCTCCGCGGCACGGTCGGCGCTCTCCCGGTCCACCTGGCGCCGGCGCCACGCTTCGGCGATCGCCCCGCGTCCCCCGAGCAGCCGGACGGCGGCCACGTCGAGGACGTGCTCCACGTAGCCGAGGATCGCCGCCACCACGGCCAGGAGGTCCTCGGCGGCGCGCCGACGCGCCGGCGACGGTTCGAGGTTCATCAGTGCGGTCGGGTCGCCGAGCAGGCTCTGCAACCCCTCGGGTCGGGTGAGGTCGAACCCCTGAAGCTGATCGACGAGGCCCGCGGTCTCTTCGGCCATGCCCTGCACCACGCGCACCAGAAGCTCGCGCATGCGCCGGTCCACATGCGGGCGCGACAGCACGGCGTGCGCGGTCACCTCGCGCAGCAACACCCAGAGCCGCACCTCGTCGGGATCGAGGCTCCAATCCGCCGCGAACTTCGTGGCGTTGGAGGGCACGACGAGAAGGCGCGGCGCGCTGCGGGGGATCGGCAGCTCGTAGGCGCCCATGGTGCTCCGGGCCAGGTGCCCGATCGCCGATCCCAACTGCATGGCGGCCAGCATCGGCCCCATGGTCGCCATCCAGCGCGCCAGGAGGTCAGCCGGACCCTCGTCGGAGCCGAAGGCCATGGCGCGGTCATCGTCGCCCGAGCTCGACACGTCGCGTGAGGTGTCGATGTACCCGAGGGTCCCCTTGGCCCCCGGTCGGTTCGCGTCCGTAGCCGTGTCGCTCGATCCCGCCGCGTCGCCGGCGTCGACGGCACCGGCCGGTTCCGACGGTGGCGACGGTTCGGCCATGGCCTCGAGCAGGAACCGCCAGTCCTCGACGGTCTGCCACGCCCACGCCCCGGGGGCGACCGCGGCGATCTCGATGGTCGCTCCCGTGGCGGTGATGGGGAGCCCGGTGAGCTCGGCCACGTGGAGCTCGGCGATGTGCGCCAGCGCTTCGAACTTGATCCGATCGGCGGGGTCGACGTTCCCCTCGGGCTCACCCCCGCTCGCCACTCCCTGGGCCAGGGTGCGCGCCAGGTCCACGCGGGCGCCGCCCGATGACGAGCCACCCATGAGCTGGAGAAGGTCTCCGAGGATCTGCTCCAGAAAGTTGCCGCCCGCACCCGGGCCGGGGAATGCCACTCCTCGCATCGTAGGCGGCGCTCGCCACGACCGGTCCGGCGGGGTCTCCTCAGCCGTCGGGCGTGTCGGCCAGCTTCACGCTCACGACGCTGTGGCCGGCGCCCCGGTCCACCTCGAGCTGCACGGTGGTGCCCGGAGACACGGTGTAGAGGCGCTCTTTGAGATCGGCGACGGAGTCGACGGGGTGGGTGTCGACGCCCACCACGACGTCACCGGTGGTGAGGCCTGCCTTCAAGGCCGGACTCCCGGGGAAGATGCTCGTCACCTCGGCACCCCCGTCCCTGTCGGTGCAACTCACGCCGAGCCAGCCGTGGTCCACCTGATGGTTCTTGGCCAGTTCCAACGCGACGCCTTCGGCCAGAGGGGCGGGCACGAACAACCCGATGGTGTCGTTGCCGGCGCTCATCTGTCCGTCGAGGATGCCCAGCACCCGCCCGTGGTTGTCGAGGAGGACTCCACCCCACGACGTCGGCCCGAGCGGCATCTCCGCCTCGATGGCGTTGACGAGGTTGACGCCGCCCTCGACCGATACTTCTGTGCCGACTTCTTCGACCATTCCCACCGCGGCGGCGGCCGGCTCGTCCGATGACGCCGCTGTCGATGTCTGCTCGGCGCACAGGCAAGCCACGATGTCCAGATCGCTCGGTTGGACGTCCTCATCGGCGAAGGTGGCCGGCGTCAACCCGCCCCCGGTCTCGATGACCGCCACTCCCGAGTCCGCGTCCGATCCCACCACCTGCCCGCGCAGACGCTTCCCGGTGGCGGTGATGACGTCGAGCTCCGACGCGCCCGCCACCGCTGAGGCGGCGGTCACGACCAAGGCCCCGCCCGGCAGCACGACGCCGGTCATGTTGATGGGCCCGTTGGCCCCGACGGGTTCGAGGCCGACCAGGGACGGCCGCACCGAGGCCACCAATCGCATCACGTCGTGACCCACCATGGGCATCGACGTCAGAGACGTCGTCGAGGCGGCGACGGCGTCGACCCCACCTTGCGTCCCGAGCTTGGGCGCCGCGGTCGTCCCCTGCGAGTCGACGAGGGAGAGGACCACCGCCAGGGTCGTGGCCACCGCGGCGATGCCCACGACGCCGGCGGCCAACGACGACCGGTACGCCCGGCGACGGTTGGCGCCGGCCGTGCCCGGCTCGAGACCGGGGCCGAGAGGCCGGGGTGGTCCCGAGGCCGAAATCTCCGACGGATGGCGCCACAACCGGTCCTCGGGTGACAGCCACCCCCGCTGGGGGATGCCGGCCTCGTCGCCGCTGCCGTCGGGATCTTCGGGAATGTCCCCCCCGGTGAGTCCCCCACGTTCCATCGTGCCCGAGGTTACTGTCGTGCCTCGAGCTAGGGACGTCGCGACGGGCCCCGCCGGGGCCTTCGGCGTGCCTGAGTGGTTCCCCGTAGCATGGTTCCGTGCGAGTGGGGCGACGTGGCTAGGGACCTCGCCATCGACCTCGGCACCGCCAACACCCTCGTCTATGCGAGGGGCAAGGGCATCGTGCTCAACGAGCCGACGGTGATCGCCCTCAATACGCGCACGCAGGAGGTCCTGGCCATGGGCCAGGACGCCTGGCAGATGATCGGCCGCACCCCCGGATACATCGTGGCCGTCCGACCGCTGCGACAAGGCGCCATCACCGACTTCGACATCACCGAACGGATGATCCGGCTGCTGTTGCAGCGGTGCGGGGTGTCACGCATCAACCGTCCCCGCGTGCTCATCTGCGTGCCCTCCGCCATCACGAGCGTGGAGCGTCGAGCCGTCAAGGAAGCCACACACCGGGCCGGCGCCTCCGCCGCGTATCTGATCGAGCAGCCCATGGCGGCGGCCATCGGGGCCGGGCTCTCCATCCACGAGCCCATCGGCAACATGGTCGTGGACGTGGGCGGTGGCACCTCGGAGACCGCCGTCATCTCCCTGGGCGGGGTGGTGGCATCAGAGGCGATCCGCTGCGGCGGTTTCGACATCGACGCCGCGATCCAGACCTACGTGCGGCGTGAGCACGGGGTCGCCATCGGCGAGCGCACCGCGGAGGAGATCAAGCTGGCCATCGGCTCGGCGGCACCGTACAACGGCGAGGTGAAGGCCGAGGTTCGAGGTCGCGAGCTCATGACGGGGATGCCCAAGACGGTGGTGCTGTCACCGGGAGAGCTGCGGGGCGCGGTGGAGGACCAGGTGCGCCAGATCATCACCGCCGCCGTCGAGTGCCTGGGGGCGGCACCCCCCGAGCTGGCGCAGGACATCATCTTCCAGGGCATCCACCTCGTCGGGGGCGGCGCGCTCCTGCGCGGCATGGCGCGCCGTCTCGCCAACGAGACCGCTGTTCCGGTCCATCTGGTCGACACGCCGCTGGAATGCGTGGCCCTCGGGGCCGGGCAGTGCCTCGAGTCCTTCGACAAGCTCCGCCAGCTGTTCGTCGCCGCCGACGCCTGAGGCGCCGCTCGTCGGGTCAGAGCCGCCCGAGCAGATCCTCGGCCGCTTGGCGCACCTGCCAGTCTCGGTCCTCCAGGCATCGCCGCAGCGCTTCGTCGACGCGTGGGTCGTCGAAGGCGGCGAGGGCGATGGTGGCCCGGCGTCGCACCGCCGGCTTGTCCGCCAGCGCCACGAGGACGGTGTCGAGGGCCACCGGGTCGCCGATGGCACCGAGGGCGGCGACAGCCGCTTCGCGACACAGCGGGTCGGAATGGGTTCGCACCACCCGCTCGAGGCCGTCCACCGCGCTGCGGCCGCCGTCGGGACCGGCCTCGCCCAGGCTCCACGCCGCCGCCTCCACCACCGTGGGGTCGGGATCAGAGGCAAGGGCCTGCACCAGCGCGTCGACGATCTCCCCCGAGATCTCTCCGGCCCCGAACCGCCGGGCCGCCACCACACAGCCGCGGCGACGAACCGTGGGATCGGGGTCTCTCAGCGCCGCCCCGAGGGTGTGGGTTTCGAGCGCACCCATGCGCTGCAGCGCCCCCAGTGCGGCGGCGCGCACGGCGGGATCCCGGTCACCGACGAGTCGTGAGGCCGTCTCGAGGTCCCCGTCGTGGCCGGCGATGACCGCATCACGAACAGGGGCGCCCGGGTGAGAGGACCGAACCGTGGCAGGCTGGTGATCTCCCGAAACGCCCTTCCCCATGTCGACCTCCCAATTCACGCTACCGCCGACCACGCACCCCGCCCCCCAGCGACGTCGTCGTTGGCCGGTGGTCCTCGTGGGCGTGCTGATCCTGGTGGCCGGGGTCGTGATCGCCACGTCGCTCATCTCGGCGCCCTACACCGAACTCGTCCCCGGCGACGCCCAGCCGGTGTCCAACCTCATCACCGTCCCCCACGGGCGCGCCCACCCCATCCACGGCAAGGTCCTGCTCACCGATGTCGGGGTGCAGTCGTTGCACTACCTGGAGTACTACTGGGAACAGGTCTTCCCCAACCGGGCCAACACCATCGTCCCCACCGGCGAGATCACCGCCAACCTGCCCGAGAGCGAGTTCGACGCCCAGGGGACCGTCGACATGGCGGAATCGCAGATGACCGCCACCTCGGTGGCGCTCCGACAGCTGGGCTACTCGATTCCCGAGCGCGACGTCGGCGTGACGCTCTATGTCATCGACCCGGGTTCACCGGCGTGGAACAAGCTGCAGGTGGGTGACGTCGTCACCTCGATCGACGGCGTGCCGACCACCAATCCCCTGGCCCTCCAGAACGCGGTGCGTGCTCATCAACCCGGAGAGACCGTGACCATCCGGGTGGGGACCATCGCCGCTCCGACACCGGGTCACGACGTCTCGGTCCGCCTCGGTTCCATCACGTCGGACCACCAGAAGGTGGCCTTTCTCGGGATCGGGGACCCCGTGGCGCCCATCGCGGCCATGGGGACCCAACCCCAGTACGACTTCCCGTTCCCCGTGAGCATCAACAGCGATGACATCGGAGGGCCGTCGGCGGGCCTGGCGTGGACCCTCGGGATCCTGAACACGCTGGGAGGCGGCGACCTCACCGGCGGGCAGATCGTCGCCGCCACGGGCACCATCCGCCCCGACGGCACCGTCGGCGACGTCGGGGGTGTGCAGCAGAAGACCGTGGCCGTCGACGAGGCCGGTGCGACGGTCTTCTTCGTCCCCGAGCCCGAGCTCTCCGTGGCTCGGGCCATGGCGGGCCCCCATCTGAAGGTCTTCGCCGTGCAGTCGCTGAGCCAGGCCCTCACCGACCTCGAACACCTCGGGGGCAAGCTCGGCTCGGCGGCCACCGGCCCCCCGGCGGGCCCCGGGGGCCACAGCGTGCCCACGGACTGGCAGGAGTCGCCGTGGAGCTAGGGGGTCGCGCCGGGGGCGGGGTGGCGTTGTACCCCGGCCCGTACGGCGCGTCGTAGGCTCTCGCCCATGCCAGAGGAGCGGGTCACGATCTCGACTTCCTCCCGCGTCCATCCCGACGAGGTCGCCCGCCACACCTTCGGCACGACCCGGCGGGGGTTCGACCCGGCTGAAGTCCGGTCCTTCCTCGAGCACGTGGCCCGAGAGCTGGCGGCGGGCGTGGACCGTGAGCAGGACCTGCGCCGCGTCCTGGCCGAGGCCGAGCGCCGGGCGGAGAACCCCGTGCTCGACGAGGCCACGCTCACCGCCGCCCTCGGGCTCGAGACGGCGCGCGTGCTCCGCTCCGCCCACGAGGCTGCGGCCGAATTGGTGGCCAAGGCGGAGACCGACGCGGCCCGGATGCGGGCGAACGCCCAGGACGAGGTCGAGCAGCTCCAACGCCACACCGAGCAGAGCGCGCACGACCGGACGGCGGAGGCCGACGCCGCTGCCACCGAGCTCCGCCGGCGGGCCCAGGACGAGGCGACGGCGCGGCTCGAGGGGGCCAAGCTCGAGGCGGAGACCCTTGTCACCCAGACGCGTGCCGAATGCCGCGCCATGGTGCAAGAAGCCCAGGAGCTCAGAGCACGCGTGCTGGCAGACCTGGGCCGTCGCCGCCGCGTGCTGCACAGTCAGATCGAGCAACTGCGTGCCGGGCGTGAGCGCCTGGCCGAGACGATCGGCGACGTCCGCAACGCCGTCGACCAGATCACCGACGAGCTCTTCCGGGCCGAGGACGAAGCCCGACTGGCGGCCGAGGCCGCCGGACGCGCCGCCGCCCAAGAGGAGCTCGCCGAGCTCACGTCGGGTGAGGGCGCCGACGGCGGAGGCGAGTCCGGACATCTCGCCGTCTCGGGAGAGGAGTCCGACACCAGGCAGTCAGTGGAGGAGCTCTTCGCCCGACTGCGCGCCGAGGCCGGTGCCGTGCTCACGCCCGCCGACGACGCCGACACGGCCAGAGACACTGCCCCGGTCACCGCTCGGGGTGACGGGTCCCCCGACGACCCCATCGAAAGCGTACGCATCCTCCCCGCCGAGACAGCTCCGTCCGCCCCCGACGGGGTTGCGCCGTCGGGGGAGCGGCCCCCGGGGGGGACCGGCCCGTCGCTCCCGGCCGGCTCGAGGTCCAAGCCCGCCGGCCGGGCGAAGAAGTCGGACTCGGGACCGGCGTCGGCGTCGGCGTCGGCGGTCACCCCGGCGCCGTCTCCGGTGGTCACGCAAGACGCGCCGGAGGCGCACGATGCCGAGGGACCAGGCGACGACGAGGGCGAGGACCTCGACCCCGCTGTCGCCCGGCGCGACGAGGTGCTCAACCCCTTGGTGGCGACCCTCGCCCGTCGGCTCAAGCGTGCCCTGCAGGACGACCAGAACGACATCCTCGACCGCCTCCGGGCCAAAGGTGGCTGGGCCCCCGGCGTCCTGCCTTCGGAGGACGACCATGCCCGGCGCTACGCACAGGTGGCCGCCGTCGAGCTGATGGAGGCGGCGCGCGCCGGCGCCACCTTCGCCGGAGGGAAAGCCGACGAGGCGCCCGGCGTCGATGACGTGGCCGCCTCGCTCGCCTCGGAGATCGTGGCCCCTCTGCGTCGGCGCCTCGAGGCTGCGGGCCCGTCGGTGGACGAAGGCGACGAGTCCGCCTTGGTGGAACTGGTCGGAGCCGCCTTCCGGGAGTGGAAAGGCGCCCGCACCGAGCGTCTGGCCGGGGACCGGACCGTCTTCGCCTTTTCCCGGGCCGCACTCGTCGCGCTGCCCGAGGGCACAGAGTTGCGTTGGGTGGTCAACGACGACGTGGCCGAGTGCCCGGACTGCGATGACAACGCCTTGGCGGGGCCGGTCCCGTCGCGTCAGGAATTTCCCACCGGACATGCACACCCGCCGGCTCATGCCGGCTGCCGCTGCCTTCTTGTTCCGGCGAACGCCTAAGCTGCCGCGCCGTGCGCACCCCGCAGGATCTGCCGCGCCGAGCGCGTCGCGCCGTACGGCGGGGGAGATTGTGGGCGGTCGTCGCCGTCGTGGTGGTGATCGTCGTCCTGGCGTCGCTGCGGACGTTGGCCACCTTCTACACCGACTATCTGTGGTTCGGCTCGGTCAGTCTCAGCGGGGTGTGGCGGAAACTGTTCATCGTGAAGGCCGAGCTGTTCTTCGGCTTCGCGGCGATCTTCTTCGTGCTCATGTGGGTCAATCTCGCCGTGGTGGACCGGCTGGCCCCGAGCGAGCTGGCTCTGGGGCCCGAAGACGAGTTGGTGCGCCGGTATCAGCAACGGGTGGCGCCGCGGGCGGTGATCGTCCGTAGTCTCGTCTCCGTCGTCATCGCGCTGATCGCGGCCACCGGTGCCCTCGGGCAATGGCGGAACTACCTGCTCTTCCGGAACGGCGGATCGTTCGACGCCACCGACCCCCAGTTCCACAAGAACGTCGGCTTCTTCGTCTTCAAGCTCCCTTTCCTCTCCTTCTTGGTGAGCTGGGCGTTCGTGACACTGGTGGTGATCGGGATCTTCACCGTCATCGCGCACTACCTCAACGGCGGGATCCGGGTGCAGTCGGGAACGCCCAGCGTGGCCCCTCAGGTCAAGGTGCACATCTCGGTCCTGCTGGCCTGCATGGCACTCGTGAAGGCCTTCGGGTACGTCCTGGCCCGTTACAACCTCGATCTGTCCCAGAACGGCTATGTCCAGGGAGCGGGCTACACCGACGTTCATGCCCGGCTGCCCGCGCTCACGCTGCTCATCTGGATCTCGCTGCTCGCCGCGGTGATCCTGCTCATCAACATCCGCCGCCGGGGCTGGGCGCTGCCGGTCCTGGGGGTGGGGTTGTGGGCGTTCGTCGCCGTGGTGGTCGGCGCCATCTATCCCGCCATCGTGCAGGCGGTCAAGGTCACGCCGGCCCAGAACACCCTGGAGCAGCCCTACATCGCCCGCAACATCCAAGCCACCCGGGCCGCCATCGGCATCAACAACGTGCGGAGGACGACGTTCAAAGGGACCCAGACCCTCACGCCTTCCCAGGTCGTGGCCAACCAGGCCACGCTCAACAACGTGCAGCTGTGGGACCCGACCCAGACCAGTCAGACCTATACGAAGTTGCAGGCGACGAAGTCGTACTACTCGTTCAACACGCTGTCGGTGGACCGCTACAAGATCAACGGCGGCCTCGTGCCCATGGTGGTGGGGGTCCGGCAGGTCAACGACAACGACCTGCCCTCCCAGGGTTGGGTGAACACCCACCTGCAGTACACCCACGGCTACGCCATGATCCTGGCGCCATCCAACCAGACCAACAACGGTCAGCCCGCGTTCTCGATCTCCCAGGTGCCGCCGGTGTCCTCGCCCGGTGCTCCGAAGATCGCCCAGCCCCGCGTGTACTTCGGGCTCAACAATCCCAATGGCGGTGACGTCGACTACGTGCTCGGGGATACCAACCAACCCGAGATCGACTACCCGCCCGCCACCCCCTCGGGCAACCCCGTGCAGAGCACCTACAAGGGGACCGGCGGGGTGCAGCTCAAGAACTTCCTCGTGAAGGCGGCCTTCGCCATCCGGTTCGGCGACTTCAACCTTCTGGTCTCCGATCTGGTGACCTCGCATTCGCGGCTCATGTTCGTGCGCGACATCACCCAGATGGCGCAAAAGGCGGCGCCGTTCCTGAGCTACGACTCCGACCCCTACCCCGTCCTGTCGGGAGGCCAGGTCTACTGGGTCCTCGACGCCTACACCACGAGCGACAACTACCCCTATTCCCAGAACGTCGACACGTCGTCCCTGCCGGCCAACAGCGGGTTGAACCAGAACCTCAACTACGTGCGCAACTCCGTCAAGGTGGTCGTCAACGCCTATTCGGGCCAGATGACCTTCTACGACGTGAGCGCCCTCACCCATTCGAAGGACCCCATCCTCCAGACCTGGGAGCGGGTCTTCCCTGACATGTTCAAGCCCGTGTCGGAGATGCCCGCCGCACTGCGGGCCCATCTGCGCTACCCCGAGGACCTTCTCTCGATCCAGTCGGCGACATACGGCCGTTACCACCTGACCAAGCCCGCCGCCTTCTACCAGGCCAGCAACGCCTGGAACGTCTCCCAGAGCGCCGGTGCGGGGTCTCCGGATCAGGCCCTGCCCTCCACCCTGACGACCAACGCCCAGGGAAACGTCGTGTCCACGGGCCAGGTGCAGCGGATGTCGCCGATCTACGAGCTCTTCCAGGTCCCGGGACAGACCACCCAATCGTTCAACCTGGTCGATGCGTTCGTGCCTGTGTCCAAGGGTGACCAGATCCAGACCATGTCCGCTTTCATCGTGGCCGGCTCTGATCCGGGGCAATACGGCAGGTTGACGGTGTTCACCACGCCGCCCATCGACGGGCCGGCGCTGATCGACGCCGACATATCGGCCATCGGAAAGATCTCCTCGCAGATCAGCCTGCTCAACCAGGAGGGCTCGAGCGTGCAGCTCGGCACCCTGCAGGTCGTGCCGGTCGGCGACTCGATGCTGTATTTCCGTCCCTTCTACGTGGAGTCGTCGCGCAACCCCTTCCCCAAGCTCGACTATTTCATCGTCGTCTACAGCGGCCCGACAGGCCAGAGCCAGGTTGCGTTCGACACCACGCTGCCGCTGGCCCTCCAGGACCTGTTCTCGGTGTCCTTGCCGACCCCGGGGTCGCCGTCGGCGGCGCAACCCACCGGGCCCGCCACCGTGAGCCAGAAGGTCCAGAGCCTGATCGCCCAGGCCAACACGGACTTCCAGCAGGCGCAGACCGATCTCAAGGCCGGGAACTTCGCGGCGTACGGCACGGACATCACCACCCTGCAGGGCGTACTCCAGCAGCTCCAGCAGGCCACGGCCTCGAGCAAGGCGAGCTCGTCCACGTCGGGCAAGGCGAAGTCGTCCACGTCGAGCACCACCAGTTCCACCCCCCCCAACGGTGTGGCGCTGCGCAGCCTCGGGGCCACACCGAGCCCCTAGCCGGGGAACCGGCGGTCGGTCAGGTGCTAGCCTGACGACGACGACGCGGGGTGGAGCAGTCTGGTAGCTCGTCGGGCTCATAACCCGAAGGTCGGAGGTTCAAATCCTCCCCCCGCCACCAACGGATTCTCAGAGTCCACGCGAAAGCCCACGATCTCGTGGGCTTTCGTGCTGTTTCGGCGTACTTCCACCGGGGTGTCGACAGGGCTCATCGGGACCTGCTCAGCCCTGGAGAGTGGATCACTCGTGACCGGTCTCCTCATCGCCGCATTCCTTCTCGTTGGGCTCTCCCTTGCCAGTGGCGATGAGGTCCCGCAAGCTGCTCTTGATGTAGAAGCCCCACGCGTTTGAACAGTTGTCGAAGCACTCGAATTCGGGAACGAGACCCAGATGGGTGAATCGGACCTCCGTCTGATCGCCCTTTGGGGTCACATCGAAAGTGATGTCGGTGCCCGTCCACTCGGTCTTGTCCTCGGTGAAATTCAGGAAGCTGTCCATGACGTGCCAAACGACTCGTTTACCAGGGACGAGTTCGGTGATCTCCTGCTTGGAGTAGTGGACGTCCTGGTATCGATAAGTCCAAATGTCACCGAGTTCGTCGGTGCTTCCTTCGATCTCTCCTGACCACCATCCCCGGACATCATTGATGGCGGCGAACACTTCCTCGGGAGCTTGATCGACCGTGAAGGTTGCGATGAAATCGTTCATGATTCTCTCCAGTTGTGAATAGTTGAAAGCTAAGGTCTGTGATGGGCCGGAACGACGTGGCGACCCGGAAAACTCCAACATTCAAGTTGCTTACGACGCGACGGGCTCTGCGCCGATGAGCGCTGCATACTGGTGCTCGAAGGCCTTGGCCGGACTGTCGCGCCAGCTTTCGGCCAGCGATGCCGATAGAGCATCGGGGAAGATGTCCTCCTCGCCCTGCTCCACTCCATCGAAGATGGCTCGTGCAACCGACTCCGGAGACGCCTTCGGGATATCGAAGCCTCGGGTCATGTCGGTGTCCGTAGGCCCGGTCAAGACGGCATGGACCCTCACCCCCCGCCCAGCCAAGAGGGCACGAAACGATTGCGTCAGGTTGAACGCGGCCGCCTTGGAGATCGCGTAGGCCGGAGTGAACGGCAATGGGGCGAAGGCCATCATGGACACGTTGTTTACGATCGTTCCCCCGGAGCGGGTCAGCAACGGGAGAAATGCTTGAGTCACGCCGTAGGTGCCGAACAGGTTGACCGCGAGGTGCTGCTCGAGGACGGACCTATCGCTCAGGTCATCGTAGAGAGCGATACCGGCGTTGTTGATGAGGTAGTCGAGCGACCCGATGCGCTCGACCGCCGCCTGGATCTGCGCCGCGTCGGTTACGTCGAGGGCGAGGGCAGTGACGCGCCCGTCCGCGTGGACCAACGGTCCGCGCGTGCCGGCGTAGACCTGCTTGGCACCTCTCCGCAGAGCTTCCTCGACCAGTGCTTGCCCGATACCACGATTGGCTCCGGTCACCAGAACTGACTTGTCCGCGATTGTCACTATGCCCTCCTCATCCGTAGGAGCCCCAGGCCCCGACGCTCGGATTGTCCGAACCGCCATTGATGCAGACACCGCGCCGACGGAAAACTGGGCGCGCACCGACCGCCCAGTTCGCGACTCGGTCGGTGTCGATACCGAAGGGACAACAGCACGAACGAAGAAGATGGCGCGAGAATGGAGTGGTGACAGTGGACCTGATCGACAGGGCACAAGAAGGGGACGGCGACGCGTTCCGGGAACTGACCGAGCCGTACCGCCGAGAGCTCCAGGTGCACTGTTACCGGATGCTCGGGTCCTTCCAGGACGCCGAAGACGCCCTGCAGGACACGTTCTTGGCTGCCTGGCAGGGCATCGCGGGGTACGAGGGTCGTGCGTCGTTTCGCACGTGGCTCTACCGGATCGCCACCAACCGCTGTCTCAACACACTTCGCTCAGCCAAGAGACGTCCGGCCCGGGAGTGGGGAATGCCCGAGGTTGTCCCTCCCGAGCCGACTCGCCTCGGCGAAATCACGTGGCTCGAGCCGTATCCCGACTCCCTCCTCGCTGGTGCGTTCGATGCGCCGCTCGGCCCGGAGGCCCGCTACGAAGAGACTGAAGCGATCTCCCTGACTTTCGTGACCGCACTCCAAGCATTGCCCCCTCGCCAGCTGGCCGTGCTCATCCTGCGCGACGTGCTCGGGTACCACGCCGACGAGGTGGGCGACATGCTTGACTCGACCGTCGATTCGGTCAACAGCGCCCTGAAGCGGGCCCGGGCCGGCCTTCAGCATCTAATGCCTCCAACGGGTGAGGGTCAATCGCCAGCCCCCGATTCCCCCACGGAGCGTGCGCTTGTGGAGAGGTTCGTCGCCTCGTATGAGTCCGGCGATGTCGAGGCGTTGGTCGCATTGCTCACCGATGATGTCTTGATCTCGATGCCACCAGTTCCCCTCGAATTCCAAGGTCGCGACAAAGTGGCCCAATTCTTCGCCCGAATCTTCGGCGAGGGCCGCTACGCATATGACCTGGTGCCGGCGACGCGGGCAAACGGTCAGCCGGCATTCGGTGCTTTCCTTCGCACCTCGACCGACATGCGCCAAGGCACAAGCCTCCTCGTCCTCACCCTCACCGGCGACCGGATCTGCGCAATTACGGGCTTCGACAAGGAAGTGTTTCCGTTGTTCGGGCTCCCGCCATCGCTCTCTCGCTGATGGTCGGTCCCGAGTGCGCTCCACGTCGGGGACGGCCCAATACTCGTCTGGGTGCAATGAGCCCACATTTGGGAGTAAGGACTACCTCGTGTCCAAGATCACCCTTCTCCGATCAGACGTCACCGCTGAAGAGGTGAGCGCGGTGCTCCGGAGGGAGTTGGGTTCGCGCTACACCGTTACGCGCGGCTCGCGGGGGCAAGACCTGGCCGGTGATGACCGAGGCGCAGATCGACGGCAGCCAGAGGCGTCTCTCCGCGTTGGCGGCGCTCGTGACCGGCAAGGAGCGGGCGACCGGCACCACAGGCTAGCTCCGGGGGTGTACCGATCCACGTTTCTCGACGCGGCGGCTTGACCTTGACCCTGGGGGAAGCCCCAGACTTGTCAGGCAGCTGTCATGTCGATGAGGAGCGAGCACGTGGATCAGATGAGCATCGGAGAGTTCGCCAGAGACTCGCGGCTATCCGCCAAGGCGCTGCGGCTCTATGACGAGCTGGGTCTGCTGCCGCCAGCACGGGTGGATGAGGAGTCTGGCTACCGCTTCTATGAGCCCGGCCAGCTCAAGCAGGCACGCCTGATCGCGGCGCTACGCCAGCTGCAGGTCCCGCTGGCGGAGATCAAGGCGATCCTGCCGCTTGAGCCGGTCCAGGGGGCGGAGCGTCTCCGCCAGTTCTGGGCCACAACCGAGGCCGGCCACACGACTCGGCGTGCGCTCGCCGCATACCTGATCGACGAGCTGAGCGGAAAGAGGTCCGTCGTGTACGAGGTCATCACGAGGGAGATGCCCGATCGCAGCCTGCTGTGCCTTAAGCGCAACGTCGCCGATCGCGATCGAGCATGGGTGTTCGGCAAGGAGTTCATTGCCCTGCTTCGGCAATACCAGCTGCCGCAGATACCGGGACGCGCCGGCGCGTTCTTCTGTATCTACTGGGGTGAGGTCAGCGAGGACAGCGACGGTCCGATGGAGTGGTGCCGGCCCGTCCCACCAGACGAGGCGGAAGCGCTCGCCGCCCGTTGCCCGGAGCTGACCCTGCGTGCCGAGGCCGCCCACCAGGAGGCGTTCGTGAAGATCGGCGCGGGGATCGACGGCGCCGACTGGCAAGTGGTGTCACGATCGCTGGAGGCTTGGAGCGAGCAGCAGCCCGACCTTCGCCTGGCCACAGGCATGGCCGCACTGGGATTGCGGATCACCTTTCTGCCCAGCGAAGTGGGACAGGACACCTACCAAGACTTCGCGATCCCGTTCAACGGTTCGCCACGCGGATGACGACGGTCGCCACAGCAGAGTCGTTGACCAAGCGCTTCGGTGAGGTCTTAGCGGTCACGGATCTGTCATTTGCGTTGGAGGCTGGGACGATCACGGGCTTTCTCGGCCCGAACGGTGCTGGCAAGACGACAACGCTGCGGATGATCCTGGGCCTGGCGGCGCCGACGAGTGGACGAGCACTGGTCTTCGATCATCCTTACGCGGCATTGCCGCGTGCAGCACTGCGGATTGGTGCTGTGCTCGAGGCGACCGACTTCCATCCCGGCCGCTCGGGCCGCGATCACCTGCGGATGCTCGGGCAGGCCGTCGATGTTCCTGACTCACGTGCGGACGAGGTGTTGCGCCTGGTGGAGCTCGGCGACGCCGCCCACCGGCGCGTGAAGGGATACTCGCTGGGGATGCGTCAGCGGCTTGGGCTCGCGGCGGCGCTGCTTGGCGACCCGGAGCTTCTGATTCTCGACGAGCCGGCCAACGGGCTTGACCCGGAGGGCGTTCGCTGGCTGCGGGACTTCCTGCACAGGCTGGCCTCAGAGGGCCGCACGGTGCTCATCTCGAGTCATGTGCTCGCCGAGATCGCGCAGACGGCTGACCGCGTGCTCATCATCAATCGCGGGCGGCTCGTGCTCTCGTCCTCACTGACAGAGCTGACCGCGCGGGCTGGCGGCGCAGTGCGCGTCCGCAGTGGCGAACCGCAGCGACTCACCAAAGCGCTGCGTGACGAGGCTCTGCAGGTGACGAAGGGTACCGACCACGCGCTGCTCGTCCAGGGAGCATCGAGCGAGCGGATCGGTGAGATCGCCTTCGCCGCCGGCGTCCCGGTTCACGAGCTGGTCAACGATGCAGGCGTGCTGGAGGACATCTTCCTCGAACTGACCTCGGAGGCGCCGGCATGATCGCGCAGATCAGGGCAGAGCTTTTGAAGACTCGCTCGACCCGGACCACGCTCGGATTAATCCTCGGGATGATCGCGCTGATCCTACTCTTCACGCTGCTCACCGGGCTGCTGACCCACCCAAGCGGCCTTGCTGGCAAAGAAGACCAACGTGAGCTACTGAGCGTGGGCAGTCTCACGGCCGTGTTCTCCGCGCTTGCGGGGGTGTTGCTTGTGACCAGCGAGTACCGCTACGGCACGATCCGCCCGACGTTCTTGTTCAACCCCGTACGCTCACACGTCCTGACTGCCAAGGCCGTCGCTGGCGCGCTTGCGGGACTCGCATTCGGAATCCTCGGCGAGGCGATCGGCTGGGCGCTCGGCTATGCGATCCTCGACGGGCGTGGCATCGCCGTCGTGCTCGGCAGCGGCGACATTCTGCTGCTCACGCTCGGCGGGCTCGCCGGCGCGGCCCTGTGGGGCGCGATCGGCGCCGGCCTCGGAGCGATCATCCACAACCAAGTCGGCGGCGTCATCGCGCTCCTGGCCTGGGGTCTCGTCGTCGACGACCTCCTGTTCGGCCTCGTCCCCTCGGTCGGGCGGTTCACGCCAACCCGAGCTTCGGACGCACTCATGGGCCTCCGAGTCGATCATCTCCTCTCGCCAGGCGCCGGCGCGATCACGTTGATCGCCTGGGCCGGCGCACTGGCGGTCGTCGGTATCGCCCGGTCCGTTCGGCAGGACATCAGCTGACTCCCCGGGTGATCGCCATGGAGTCGCGGCTACGCCTGACCAGTGACCAGGGGGCCCTGGCAACGCCGCATCCGGCCAACCCCCTACCGCAGAGTCGTTGGCACCCGCTTGCCCCCTCTCGCAACGCCAAATCGATATGGGGATCGGTAGTGGCATCGGGTTTCTCGGGACTTGAACGTGGAAGCGACCATGTTGAGTAGTGCAGCGCCTGGCCGGCTGCATAGGGCAGGAGCCGTGACCAGCAGGTCGTCGAGAACCCAGGTCAGAGCCCTCCTCTTCGGGAGGGCTCTCCTGTTTCCGAGTGACCGCCCCTAGTGCCATCCCTGCCTTTTTCGCCACATCCGTGGGTACGTTGGTCCCGTGCGAGGCACGAAGCGGAAACGGCGCGACAGCGTGTGGGAGGTCCGGGTCCAGGTCGGTCGGGACCCGCTGACTGGGAAGCCCCGACAGTTGTCGAAGACCGTCCACCCGACTTGAACATTTGCTGGACTCCCGTGGGATCCTTGGGCCAGACCCTTTCGAGTTTGGAGGCCACATGCGCAGCGACATCCGTGCAGGCGAGACGTTTCCCGACTACGAGCTCGCCGATCAATCAGGCCGGCGCCTGTCCCTGTCGGAGCTCCAGGGAGCCAATCCGATGGTGCTCCATCTGTCCCGCGGCGGCTTCGATCCCAAAGAGCATCAGTTCGTAGGGCGATTGGTCGACATGTATCCCGAGTTCAGGAATGCTTACACGCGATTGGCCCTCATCTCGACCGACAATCAGCTGAGCATCAATGAGTTCCGGGACGCGCTGGGCGCCACCTGGCCGTTCCTGTCGGACCCCGAGCGGGTGGTCCAGAAGGATCTGGACATCAAAGAGTTCACGGATGAGCCCCACGATCCGATGATCCCCCACACGTTCGTCCTCGAGCCCGGGCTCAAGATCTTCAAGATCTACAACGGATACTGGTACTGGGGCCGGCCCACGATGGCAGAGCTCCACGTAGATCTGAGGGGCGTGTTCAAGAAAATTCGGCCCGACTTCGACTTGGCGGCTCCTGGGTTGAGGGAGGCGTGGGAACGAGGAGACCGGGATCTATTCCTCGTCGACACATTGGAGGAGCCGATCCGGTACACCGAAGGCAAGAGCATCGGTATCAAACGGTGACCGTGGGGGTCCCCATGGCCAATCACGGCGAACGCCCTCGGTCTTCCACGGTTCCGGTGCGGATCGCTCTTGGGGTGGTGGCCGGACCGCTGTTCGTTGGTACCTTCACCGTGATCGGGGCACGGCGGGCCGGATACGACTGGCGCCGCCACGCGGTGAGTTCGCTCGGGGCCGGACGTCTCGGGTGGCCCCAACGCTCGAATTTCATCCTCACGGGCTCGCCCTACCTCGTCGCCGCATCGGGTCTTGCACGATGCCCGCGGCGGATCGTCGGGCCCCGCCTGGTCCCGGTGCTCGTGGGGGTGGTCGGCGCGGGCCTGATCGGCTCGGGTCTGTTCGTGACCGACCCCGTCGGCGGGTTCCCGCCGCCCGAGTCCGGCGAGGATGAAGCTGGCACTCCTGCACCGGCTGGCCTGGCCCCGACCCGTTCAGGCACTATGCACAACCTCTTCGCCATCCCGATCTTCGTCGGCATACCCCTAGTAGGCATGGTGTCCGCCGTTTCCTCGGCGAGGAAGAGGCAGTGGCGCTGGGCGGGTTACTCGGTCGGATCCGCCCTCGCAATGGTGGCCAACTTCGTGCTGTTTGGTGCAGCTTTCGGTGGTCGCGTGCCCCGTCTTGTAGCAAAGGGCGGCATTTTCCAGCGCATCTCGGTCGCCGCGGGGTTGGGATGGTTGAGCGCCCTATCGCTCCGTGCTCTCGTCCCGTTTCGATGAAACTGAGCTGATAATCCGCCCTACCACCTGTCATACACGAGATTCGTGGCGTACCGACCGAACGTCATTGTCACCTCGGGGGTTTGACGGCTGGTTTGTGTCTGATTGTCTGAGTGCGCCGCTGGGGCCATGTCCGACGGCGCCGATTCCCAGAGTCGCGTCGAGTCCTCGATGTCGGTCAACAGGAACGTCACCGATTGCCGCCGAATAGGATTCTGTCGGCCCTGCCCCCTCGCCCCCAGACGCAAAGTGGAGCTGTGCGCGCTCACCCTGATGAGATTCGCGATCAACAGCACTGGCAAGCCGACGGAATTGATTGCGGTCTCAACCGGTCGACGAGACGGGTTAAGTGAGACGTTCGAGAACTAGCCGGGCGTCAGAACCGACGTATCCGTACCCGCCGGAGACGGCGGCGTCGAGAGCGGCTTGAGCCATCGTGCGGGCACGAGAATGGTCGTCTGCTCGATTGCGGTCGGCGAGCATCGCCGCCCACGCCGCTTGGGTGCGGGCCACGAGGATGGGCGAGTGCACGCGTTGGTGGAGTTCTAGAGCTTCGGTAAACCAACGTTCGGCGTCGTCATACCGGCGCTCGAGATGGTCGAGCTGTCCGAGGTAATGACAAAGCGCCGGCTCGAAGCCGACGCCGAGCCAGATTATCTGGTCGTGATACGGGACGATCAGGGCTCGCAGATACGGGGCAGCTTCAACTGAGCCGAGGACGGCGGCCGCGTCGATCCACGAGCCCATGGCGAAGCTCCACGCAAGGTCCTTCGGCATTTGAAAGCCGTCGGCCCGATCCTCGTCGAGCATTTGCCTTGCTACGTCGACGAGACCAGCGCGCGCCTTGGCGAGCACGAGCACGGCCCGGTAGACGCGGAGTGCCGGAGTCTCGGAGAGGATCTGCTCGATGAGAGGAATCATCTCGTGCAGTCGGCCCTGATGATGCCGCACGTTGCCGAGTTGAGTGGCATAGAAGGTAAAGGCGTCGGGTTCACCGTTCTCCGTCCCAAACGACAAGGCGGCCTCGGCCACGCGTTCATACCCCGCGAGGTCACCGCGCAGCCCCGCGAGGTACGCCTGGTGGTATGTGTGGTTCCATCGGATCGAGGTGTGGGGGATCCGTGCCGCGATCTCGGCCTCGCGGACAAAGTGGGTGTTGATGGCGGCGCCATCGCCTCGTTCCAGCGCAAGGCACTCACCGAGGTTGTGACACCAGTACAGCGATGCGGCATCATCGACCTTGTGGGCGATTTGGAGCACCTCGTCGACCCACGCGGCTCGGAGCGCGAGGGTCGACGGATGAAGGATCGGAAGGTACGACCTCTGTACGGCGAAGGCGAACGTCGCCGGATCACCGACGCTGCGGGCGACGGCCACGGACTCTTCGGCCAGGGCCACCCGCTCGGGGAGATCATCCAGGTACACACGCTCCGCTGCGGCGAGCGCCAGAAGCCGCGCCCGCTCAGCTGTGGGTACGTCGCCGACACGTTCGAGCGCTCGGTCGATGGCGGCGATGCGTTCGTGATCGACATGTCCGATGACGCTTGCGAATCCCCGGTTGTTGCTGAGCACTGCCCGCACCAACAGGTCGACATCGTCGATGGTGGCGGCTAGGTGGGCTGCCTCGAGGAGTGTCTCGCGGTGTTCTGAGATGCCGCACTGGCGCTCCGCTTCGCCCAAACCGACGAGCAGCTCGGCCCGCAGCCGGTCGTCGGGGGGCGCGGCACGGTTGATGAGGTCGAGTGCTTTGGAGTACCAGCGGACGGCCTCGTCGGGAGCGAGCTGGTCCAGGGCCCGGGCGCCCGCCAGTCGCGCATAGTGGATGGCCTTGCTGCTGTCGGCGGGTTGGACGGCGGCGGCCCAGTGGTACGCGAGTTCACCCGTACGCTCGCCAGGATCGGCGCCGAGCTGAGCTTCGAGCGCTTCGCCGACCGCGCTGTGGGCACGGGCTCGGCGCGCCGGGGAGAGGCTGTCGTAGAGGGTGTGTTCGATCAATGCGTGGGCGAACGTGTAGCGATCGGTGCGGTCGGTCGTCTGCAGCACCCGGTTGGCGACGGCCGCGTCACAGAGGTCGATGAGACCGTCCACCTCCACGTGGGCCACGGTGGCGAGCAGGGGAAGGTCGAAGTCGCGGCCGATGACAGATGCCAAGGCCAGAACGCGCTCGGTGTCGGCCCCGAGGCGTGCGAGGCGCCTCCCGACCACCTCCCGCACGCTCACCGGCAGCCCGACGGCGCGCAGATCGGCACCTGCCACCCAGCGGCCGTCGTCGCTCTGATAGACGGCACCGGTTTCGACCAGGTGCCGCACCATCTCACCGACGAAGAACGGGTTCCCGGCGGTCTCGCCCAACAGTGCATCGCGAAGGGCCACGCCCTCCTCGTCCATCTCGTGGCCCGCCACGCTTTCGAGGAGAGCCAGCAGATCGAGGTCGGAGAGCCCGCTCAGGGCAATGCGCTCGGCGCCACCCTCGCGGTGCAACCCGGCCAGCAGATCCGACAGAGGATCCCCCGCCGCAACATCCGAGTCGCGAAACGTCCCGAGCACGCCGACCCGCATGGGCGTTTCGGCGGTGTTCAGGTGGCGCAGGAGCTGGAGACTCGGCCGGTCGGCCCAGTGCAGGTCATCGAGCACCACGAGCACCGGATGCTCGACCGAAGCGCGAGCGAGGAGGTCGGCGACGCAGCCGAAGAGCACGAAGCGCTCGCTGTCGGGGTCTTCTGAGGCGGGGACGTCCACCTCCATGCGTTTGGCGAGCTGGGGAACCAACCGGGCCAGGTGTGCGCCGCGATCGGCTACGTGGGACGCAACCACCGTCTCGGAGACTCCCTCCACGAGCTGGGCGAGGGCTTCGATCCAGGGCTGGTAGGGGATGCCGAGATCCTCGTCACAGCGGCCATAGACGACGACGGCGCCTTGCTCGTAGGCGTCCGAGGCAAAGCGAGCCGCAAGGGTGGTCTTGCCGATCCCCGGCTCACCGGCCAGAAGCATCGAGCGGAGCCCACCATCGGCCACCACCGTCTTCCAGGTGTCAACCAACCGCTCGGATTCGGCGCTTCGACCGACGAAGGTCTCTAACCGGGCCGCATCCAAACGGGCCGGGAAGGTAGGTCGTTCCTCCATCGGATCCACGGGCGTCCAGACCACCCGGCTTGTTTCTAGCGGGTTGTCGAGACCCTTCAGGTCGAGCGGACCGACCGACTCGAAGACGAGGCCACTTCGCGTTCCCGACAGGTGGCGCACCACGTCGGCTACGAGGATCTCGCCACCTTCCGCATGAGTGCACAGGCGGGCGGCCTCGACGACCGGGACGCCGAAGTAGTCGTCGTCTTCCACGTCGGCATCCCCGAGCGACACGCCCACCCGCACCATCAGTGGTTCCTCCGCCCGGCGGTTGCGCGAGGCGAACGCCTGCTGGATCTCGACGGCGCAGGCGGCTCCCCGGGCGGCGCTGTCGGCCACGATCATAAGCCCGTCACCGAGGTTCTTGACCTCCCGGCAGCCGGTCCGGGCGATGGTGTCCTGAAGGATCCCGAAGTGCTCGCTGCGAAGTTCCTCGGCCCGCTCTTCGCCCACGCGCGACAGAAGCGCGGTTGAACCGACCAAGTCGGTGAAGACGATCGTGACCGTCTTCGTGTTCGCCACGTCAGCCCCCTAGTCGAGCAGTGCGAAGATGGTAGATGGCACCTGACGGTGGTGTCACAAAGGAGACGTGCCAGCCAGGAGCTGCCAGGTCTTTTGGGCTACCAGACCAAGCGGGAACACGAGAACGTTGCGGGTCGCGCCCGGTCTGCCACTGCCGAGTCAGCCTCAAGGAGTGGACTCGTCTCCGACCTGACCCACGCGCGTTCGCACAGCGGCGGTGACCCCCGAGCGGTCACCGTCCGTCTCGGCTACCCCGGTTGGTGAGCTGGCTTCGACATCTGCACACGGACATCCGGAGGTCTTCATTTGGTGGACCCCTACCGCCTCAACCGTGCCCGAGGGAAGTACATCGAGATTCTCGTGCTTACGTCGATGGTTCTGTGGTTTCTTCCCTAACGGGCAGACCGCTCCGTGTCTCAGTTGGTAATGAGCATCTCCGCGATCGTGACCCGGCGTGGCTGTGAGATCGCGAAGACTAGCGCCGCCGACACGTCCTCAAGCTCCATCGCCAGATTGGCCGTGCTGAAGGCGAGGGCAATGCGCGACTCTCGGTGCGTGGTGTGCTCGAGGATCTCCGTGCCTCGCACCGTCTCAGGTTCGATGAGCGTTGTGCGTATCCCTTCCGACCTGAGCTCTAATCGGATGGACTCGTAAAACGCCCCGACCGCGTGCTTCGTCGCCGAGTACACCCCGTTGCCATCGTGGACGTGCCGACCGGCGGCTGACGAGATCGCGACGAGGTGCCCTTCCTGCTGTGCGACCATGATCGGGAGGCATGCGTGGGTAACGTTGAACACGCCCATCACGTTCACCTGAACCATGCGCTGCCAATCGTCGAGATTGGAGCCGAGGGTTGGACCAATGACACCGAGGCCCGCGTTGTTGACGACAACGTCAAGTCGGCCGGTGTGATTCATCGCCTCGTCCACCGCGTGTTTCGCTTGGGCTGGGTCGGTGACGTCGGTGCGCACCGGGATAATCTCGACACCCTTGGACCGGGCAGTCTCCGCGAGCGCCTCGAGGCGAGCGTCCCGCCTCGCCACGGCGACGACCCGATAACCCAATGACGCGAGGTCGAGGGCTATTCTCTCCCCGATCCCCGACGACGCCCCGGTCACGAGTGCCGTCCGACTCCCTGGTGCAATTTGCCCTGCCATGAGGTGACTCTACCCGACGTGCCGCGTTGTTCTGCTTGAGCTATCCACGCCGCAGAGTGCAGTACCGAGTGAGCGCCGTCGAGAATTCGGCTCGCGTACCCTGACCGAGATTCGATCGTCAGGGTCACCAACCCAAGAGGCGTCTGGCGCTGAGCGTCATGGTCGGCGACGCCGGCGCAGGGTACGCCTAACTAATTCACGCCCCTGCATCTGCAGAAGGTCTTGCCCTTCACTGGCGAGCTTCCCGTCCGCGACGAGGCCATCACTGTTACCTCTTGCGCCAGCACCGCGAGCCGGGCGGCGGTGAGGTCGATCCAACGCAGATCAGCCTCCGAGTGGAAGAGCCTGTGGTCGGCAAGCAGGGCGTCGACGACCCCGCCCTTGTGCTTGAGGTCGGTGAGCTCGCGCACGCGAGCGAGGTGTGCGGCGCGCTGGACATCCAGGTACTTCTCCGCCGGGCGACCGAGCATGAGGGAGAGCACAACCTTCACGAAGAGGTCGGTCTGGAGGTGGGGCTCTGGCTGGATCGGCTCGGCGAGCCACTCCTCGCTCTCGTTCTTCCCGGTCTCGGTGATCGTGTAGCGCTTGCGATCAGGACCGGCTCCGGGTTCAGCCTCGCCGACCATTGCTTTTCCGTCCCTCGCGAGGCGGGCGAGGGTCGCGTACACCTGGCCGAACGGCAGCGGCCGGCCGCGACCGAAGTAGGCGTCGTAATCGTGCTTCAGGTCGTAGCCGTGACTGGGTTCACGCTCGAGGGGTCCGAGAAAGGCCATGGGTACACTCATTGCGCGAATACTCTCAGTGTATACATATGGTCAATAGAAATCACCTGAAGGTTGCCACCCAAGGCGCGGCTCCCGACAAGGCACGTTGGCCCAAGCGCTCCCCTTCGTCGCATCGTGGGTTCACCAGCCGGCCAGGTGATCGCGGCGGCGAATGAGATACGCCCTCTCGGCGCTGGTACTTCGTCCGGGCGTTTCTCACCTTCTGCCCTACGCAGAGTGGCGTCGCCCTCGCCGCCCGTACGGCGCGGCTTCAGTCACCCCAGCGGCGCCGTACCGACCCCGGGCATCTGAGATTCACTCTCCCGGGGGCACGAGCGGAAGGGGGCTAGCCCCAGTGCGCGACGCCCGCTAACCGCATTCCAAACCGAACTGGCACTTCCTACGGTGTCGGGGGTATGCAAACGCGTTGCTCATCCGCAAGAGGAGGCATGGATGATCGGAGCCTTTATCCCAGACCAGCCCGCCACGGGTCTGCATCTCGAGGGCATCCGTCGCGACCCTCGTCGGATGCCTGACGCCTGAGCTGCCATGAACTCGATTGCCGCCTTGGCCCCCCGCACTTCCGGCGGTGCGCTTCGTCAGTGGTTGCCGGCGGTTCTGTCCGCCGCGGGGGCACTCGGCCTGTCCTTGTACCTGGCGTTCCGCAACTACCAGGTGGACGTCGACGTCTACCGGATGGGCGGCCAGCACGTTCTGTTGCCGGACCTGTACTCGGTGAAGTTCGGTAACAGCGGTCTGTTCTTCACCTATACGCCCTTCGCTGCGCTCGTGTTCGCGCTCTTTGGACTGCGCCTCGGCATCTGGTCGCTCCAGTACGTCTGGGCGGTCACGAACATCCTGGCTCTCGCAGCGCTGATCTACCTATCGATCCGGATCGTGGTTCCCAGACTCCAGCGCAAGCAGGTGGCGTGGCGGGCGCTGCTGTTGGTCTTCCCGGCACTCGCGCTGAACCCGGTGTTCACCACCGTCGGTCTTGGCCAGATCAACCTCGTTCTCTGCCTCCTCATCACCTGGGACCTTGCGACGGATCGCAGGATCGGCTCACGCACATTGCCGCTCGGGATAGCGACCGGGCTGGCTGCGGCAATAAAGCTCACCCCGCTCATCTTCGTGCCGTACCTGATCATCACGCGTCGCGCCCGAGGAGCCCTCTACGCCGTCCTCACCTTCATCGCGTGCGAGGCGGTCGCCTTCCTCATCACCCCCGGCGACTCGTGGACCTATTGGACAAAGGACATCCTCGACTCCAAGCGCGCCGGCGCCCTGCTCTACACGAGCGACCAGAATTTGTCGAGCGTTCTGCAGAGGTTGCATCACGGGCCCGTCCCCGCTTCGGTGCTCGTCCCGGCGCTGGTGGTGATCGGGGTCGGAGGGTTGGCGCTCGCAGCATGGGCGCATCGGCGGTCGTCGGCCGTGCTCGGGCTTCTGGTGTGCGCGACGACAGGCCTGATCATCTCGCCCATCACATGGGTCCACCACATGGTGTGGGTGGTGCCGGTGATCATCTGGATGGCCGCAGGTGCTGACCGGCCGAGACGAGGCCGATTGCTGGCCGGATTCACCGCGGTGCTGTTCATAGCCGCTCCCATCTGGTGGGTGCCCACGTCATGGAAGGTGACCAGACACGCGCCGGAGCTGCATCAGAATTTCTGGCAGCTCGTTGCCGGCAACTCCTTCTTGTTCGCCATGCTTGCTTTCTTGGCGGGCAGTGCCGTCATGCTTGTGCGGCGACGCGGTGTCTTGCTCCGAGGGCACCGGGAAGACGGCGTCGATGTTGAGCTTGTTCCTCCGGTCACCATTGGGGCAACGGAGGTAGTCGTCGCGACCGAGGACCTCGAGCTCGTCGGATCCGAAAGCGCCGCGGGACCGCCGGCCGGCTCCGCCGATAGGGGAGGGCCCGCCGGCTGAGGACCGCAGTGCTGAGGCCCGGACCGGTGGACGGTTCTATGCCGTCAGGATCCGAGTCCAGGTTCGACGTTCCGGCGCCATTTCTCGAATCTGTAGTGGACGCCGCCCTCCTCCTGGTCTGTGCTCTGTTCGAACCTGGTGAACGCGCTGCGATAGTCGGGGAAGAACTTTGTGCAATGGAAGTCCTCGAGGACCTGGGTGATGAACAGCTCGTCGGCTTGGTCGATGGTCTCCGCATAGACGAAGGCCCCTCCGATGACCCACACGCCTTCGTCGGGGTGGCTCTTGATCAGGTCGGCCAAAGCGGCGATTGGTTGGAAGCCGGACCGTAGGGGACTCTGATCGGCAGTCAGCACGTAGTTGTCCCGACCGTGCAGTGGGGCCGAGAACTCGTTGTACGTGGCCCAGCCCATGACGATGAGCCCGGTCGTGGTCTGGTTTTCGAAGTAGGCAGCATCGCCGGACAGCCTCCAAGGGATGCCCGTGCCGGTGGCGATACCCCTGCTCGTGTCCATCGCAGCAAGGAGGCGGATCATGGGCAGGGACTCCTCCGAGCGCAACCAGAGACCAGAGACAGCCCGCCAGGAGGAACGCAGCGGTGAGAGCCGTGGTCGAAAGTCCACCCGTTGTATAACTTGTTGGGATCAACCGAAGACAACCTCATGCCGTTCCTGACGTTAGCTTCCCGTTCCCTCGACCGATCCGTAGTGGGAGTTGCAAACATGACGAATTCCATTGAGCCGGAGGTTCCACCAAGCGGGACCGGGTGCGTGGAGTGTCTCGCGTCCGGGGGTTGGTGGCTACACCTACGACGATGTGTGGAATGCGGCCACATTGGCTGCTGTGACAACTCGCCCAGCCAGCACGCGACCGCGCATGCCACCTCGTCAGGGCACTCGGTCATCCGCAGCTTCGAGCCGGGCGAGGACTGGTTTTGGGACTACCGAACCAATCAGTACATGGATGGACCTCGCCTGGCACCACCGCAGCATCATCCCCTCGATCAACCCGTGCCCGGTCCCGCGGGCCGGGTCCCCGCCAACTGGCAAAGCCTCTTGGTGGAATAGTGACGACGCAAAGGCCGGCGGGCGCCCTGATGGGTTGGCAAATTCCTGCACAGCGGACCGCCCTCCTCGTCGGCCAAGGGCTGTAGATCTGGGCGGTGTCGAAAGGTTTCTGTCCTCTGTTCGGTCCGGTTCGGGATTGGTCATTGTGGGGCGAGCTCCGAGGGCCGCCCTGCTTCGAACAAGTCAGCTGAGTTGCTCGGCCAGCGCAACGATGATGCCTTCGGGGCCGCGGACGTAGCAGAGCCGATATTTGTCCTCGTACTGGGCCACCTCGCCAACGAGTTCGGCGCCATGAGCCTGCAGGCGGGCCAGGACGTCCTCGAGGTCATCGAGGGCGAACATGATGCGGCGGATGCCCAGCGTGTTCGGCGGTGCGTTCGGCTCGGCGCTGGTCGCTGTCGGTGTGTGGAACTTCGTCAGTTCGAGCCGGCCATGGCCGTCCGGAGTCCGCACCATCGCGATGTCGAGGCGGACATCGTCGAGCCCGACGACGCGGTCCACCCAAGGTCCTTCGACTGCCGCCTCGCCCTCGACCTCCAGACCAAGCTCGACGAAGAACGCAATGGCAGCCTCGAGGTCGTCGACGACGACGCCGACGTGGTCCATCCGCTGGATCGTCACGTCCACAATCGTAAGAGAACAACCGCCGAGTGCACCTCGAATGCCGGGGTCAACCGGTGGGGGGCCGTCCCCGCTGAGGCAAGGGCCCAACCCTCTTCGGCATCCGCCCCGCATCGTCGAGAGCTCGGCGCAGCAGCATCTCGATGTGGGCGTTCAGGCTGCGCAGGTCATCGGCGGCCCACCGGGCGAGGGCGTCATGCACAGAGGGGTCGATTCGCAGCAGTACCTGCTTGCGGTCGCTCACGGACTTACGAGTAGAGCGTCCCGGTGTTGACAACCGGTGAGGCTGGCTGGTCGCCGCAGAGAACGACCATCAGGTTGCTCACCATCGCGGCCTTGCGTTCCTCGTCGAGGTCGACGATGCCGCGCTCACTCAGCCGGGCAAGCGCCATTTCGACCATCCCGACCGCGCCGTCGACGATCCGGGAGCGGGCTGCGACGACCGCGTTGGCCTGCTGTCTGCGCAGCATGGCTTGCGCAATCTCCGAGGCGTAGGCGAGATGGCTGATGCGCACCTCGACGATCTCGATGCCGGCGATGCCGACTCGCTGGGCCACCTCGGCGGCGAGTTCGCCCGCGACGACGTCGGTCGAGCCACGGAGCGAGAGGCCGTCCTCGGTGGGGTTGTCGTAGGGATGCGTCGTGGCAACGTGCCGTAACGCCGACTCGGCCTGGACCCGCACGAAATTCAGGAAGTCCTCGACCGCATAGAGCGCGCGCGAGGTATCGGCAACCTGCCACACGACGATGGCGGCGATCTCCACGGGATTGCCCTCCGCGTCATTGACCTTCAGGTGATTCGTCTCGAAGTTCCTGACCCGAATGCTCACGTTCCGGCGGTCGGTCAGGGGGACGAGCCACCACAGGCCGGTGCGACGCACGGTGCCGATGTAGCTGCCGAAGAACCGCACCACCCTGGTTTGGCCGGGCTGCACGATCACCAGCGAGGCCAAGATGATGACGGCGGGCACGATGGGAAGGATGGTGAAGTCCTTGGCCGAGCTCTCGGCCAGGAAGCCCGCCCCGACGCCGCAGGCGGCGACGACGAGGACGCCCAGCCAGCCGTTGATGGCCCACGCCTGTCGCTCCCGGATCTCGACGTGGGGGGAGGAGTGACCGATGGTTGAGGTTTCGGGGTCGCTGACGGACCGGACCGACTGGTTCATGAGTCCTCCTGCTGAGCGCTCTTCAAGAAAGTGATATCAAATAGATATCACTTTCTGATCCGCCGTACAAGAGGTCAGGCCAGGTTTGGTGACCGCTCGGATGGCCGCCATCAGGGACGGGCGAGCGTCGGGGTCTCGGATGCGCCCGTCAGTGCTCGATCGGTCCCCCTGAATGTGGCGTCGACTCGTCCATATCGGCGGTCGGCGCCAAGACCTCGGTCGGTGCCGGAGCCGTGCAGGTACGACCCGCCTTCGAGAACAGCTCCAACACTGTGCACCTCCCTCTGGAATCGAGAGGAGGTCGATTCGCCCCGACGAACTGGTAGACCACAAAGGTTGGAACCACCGGGCACGAGGACACATCCGACTGCCCCCGTGCGGTGAAGGAGCCGCTCATGGCGAAGCAGATCCAGATTTCCCGCGACATCCACGCAGGGCCGGGGGAGGTCTATGGCGCGATCTCGGACGTGACCCGCATGGGCGAATGGTCAGAGGAGTGCTACGCGTGTGAATGGCACGCGGGATTCGACGCAGCGGTTGTCGGTGCCACCTTTGAGGGACACAACCGCAACGGCGATCACGAATGGACCACGCAGGGCAGAGTCATCGAGGCCGATCCGGGGCGCGCCTTCGCCTTTGAGTGCTCGATGATGGACTTCCACTACTCGACATGGGGATATCGCATCGAGCCCACCGAACTGGGGTGCGCGGTCACGGAGTGGAGCGAGGATCTGAGGCCCGAGTCGGTCCTGGAGTTCAGCACGCGACTCTCGGGTGTCACCGACCGGGCCGGTCGCAACCGCCAGACGATGAGCCTGACGCTCGAACGTCTCGCCGCCGCTCTCGAACGCTGATCGGGCCGGCGCCCCGCCCGAGCTCGTCGCCGTCCGCCGCCCGGGGATCTCTTGTCGCTGCCCCTCGCCAGGTCGTCGGGAGCCGGTAGGCGTGACGTCGACCCTCCGCTGTCACGGGCAGGAGGTTGTCGACACGGGGCACCAACGACGTGGCCGTCTTGGAAGAGAAATCCGTGCCCGACACCGGGGTACAGGACGAGGTCGGCACCGCCAACGGTGGTGGTCAGCAGCTGATCGTTGGCGACCGGGTCCAACGCGTCGTCCTGTCTTTGTCGTGAGTGGGCGCGTGGGGTCATCGCCGGCCGGCCGGCCGCTCCTGGTACGGACAGTCGATTTCTTGACGGGTTTCTCTGTCCCGACCTCACGGCCACGGCCAGCGCCACCAGAGGTCGGAGGTCGCGCACACCCTGCCTCCGGCGCCGGAGGCAGGGTGTGCGACCCGTGATCCGATTACCGCCCGTTGTGGCGGGCGGTGAGTCGGCGAGTACTGCCCAGCGGGACTACCCGCCGTTGACGGGGGTGTTGGTGTTGATCAACGGGGACCCCGATGACCCTGCCCCGGATGTGGGGCTCTGGGCCTGGACGGGGGCGGTGGTGTTGACCAGCGTCCCCGTGGTGCCCGAACCTCCGGACCCTGTCCCGCTCCCGGTGTCATTGACGGGGGCGTTGGTGTTGACCAACGGAGACCCCGATGACGTCCGTCCGGATGTGGGGTTCTGGGCCTGGACGGGGGCGTTGGTATTGACCACCGTGCCGGTCGTCGTGCCACCGCCGGTTCCACCTGCGGGTGCAGGGTTGGACGCGGAGGTCGCATTGGCGTTGTCGGCAGCCGGCGCCGTGGAGCTCTTCTGAGCCCCGGCGGTCGATTGGGCCGCCGGTGAGGCGGCAACGCCGTTCGAGCACGAGCCCGCGAAGGCGGGTGTGGTCGAGGACAGCAGTGCCACTCCGGCTCCGGCGAGCCCGAACAGGGACGCGCTCACGGCAATGGCACGGGCGCGCTTCGTAATGGTCTTCATTTTCACGTACTCCTTTGAGTGGTTGTCGTTGCCTATTGGCTGGTCGCGGCGAATGGCCGCGTGCGTGCTCAACAGGAACGGCTAACCAGGAGGGGAGTACCTCAGATCGAAGACGCGCAACGGTGTCTTCTCCCGTGCCAGGAGCATGGCTCCGAGAACGAGCACAGGCAGCAGCAGGCTCGTCGGCGGGAGTGCTCCGAAGGGGTTGGCTCCCTGACTCTGCGACGAATACCCGGCCGTCTCATTGGCCGTCAGGGGAGGAATCTGTGAACGATGCGAGTGAACCGGAGAAGGGCCGGCCGGGCCGGCCGGGCCGGGCGAGCCCGGGTGGGGGACCGCCGTGGGGGCCAGGGGTGACGCCATCCCCGGCGAGTCGATCGTGACCGTCACGGGTGTTGTGCCGACCTGCGTCGACGGCGGGGCCATCGATGTGCCCAGGCTCGTGGCGGGGAGGCTCGCGGTCAGGGTGCCCAGCGGGGCGCCGGCCAGGTTGTGCACGGTCGTCGTCAGGGGTTGGGTGACGTGGTGCACGGTGTCGATCACAGGAGCTGCGGGGCTCGCCGTGGCCGCAACGACGCTCGAGACGGCTTCCAGGGCGTGGCGGGCGGGCGCCGTGATCGCCCGGCCCGCCGTCGTGGCGGGGCCGAGAGCGGGTGTGGCCAGCGTGACCGGTGTGGGCGGGGGGGCCGCATCGGCAGCGCCTGCGAATGCGGCGGACAGGGCGATGCCCACCACCACACCGGCGGTGCCACCACCCAGGAGCAGCACTGCCCGCCACAACCTGCGGTGAGGACGTGGCGGCGCCGTGCTCGGGTGGTCCTCGGCCGGCCCCTGCGTCATCACGGAGGCATGGTACCACTTAAAGTGGACTTATAAACACATTAAGTGAGCAACGGACCTGGCCAGAAAGGCTCGGGTCACCCGAAGGGTCAGGCCTGTTGGCGCACCCGGTGGGCCGTCGATACCAGGCCGCGGTGCCCAGGCCGATGCCGCACCTCCACGTCTCTCGGACCGACCGGCTCCCCGCACGCGCCACAGACCAGCACCGCCTCGGCGGCCGAGCCACAGGCCTTGTGGGTGACCTTCAGCGGTGGGCCCGAAGCAGCAGCGTGTTTGTCCCCCCATTGCCGCATGGCGGTGAGGACGGGCCAGAGATCGCGGCCCTTGTCGGTGAGCCGGTAGTCGTCTCGGGGCGGGTGCTCGGAATAGGGGACCCGGGTCAGGACGCCGGCGTCCACGAGCCGGGCCAGGCGCTGCTGGAGGATGTTTCGTGAGATCCCCAATCGCCGCTGGAATTCGTCGAAGCGGCTCACGCCCAAGAAGACGTCCCGGACGATGAGCATGCTCCACCACTCGCCCACGACCTCGAGACATTGGGCCACCGAGCAGTCCATGTCGGCGAAGCTCTTGCGTTCCACCCTGGTCAGCCTAGTGAGTTGCATGATCGAATGCAATCTCCTACAGTGCGTTGCATGAGAAAATCCTCCTCGGTGGCGGCGGGGACGATGCCCGCGGTCGGGTCGCGCAGCACGGCGATCTTCGTCGTGACCGCGCTCGGAGCCTTCATGGCGTCGCTCGACCTCTCCATCGTGAACGTGGCCTTCCCCGCCCTCGAGCGGTCCTTCCCCCATGACTCCCGGGCCGCCCTGGCGTGGGTGATCACCGGCTACAGCATCGTCTTCGGGTCTTTGCTGGTGACGGCGGGACGCAGCGCCGACCGCATCGGGCGCCGGCGCGTGTTCTTTGCGGGATTGGGCGTGTTCAGCCTGGGGTCGGCACTGTGCGGCCTGGCGCCGTCGGTGAGCCTTCTGGTGGCGGGGCGCCTCATCCAGGGCTGCGGGGCCGCCGCCATGCTGCCCGCTTCTCTGGGTCTGCTCCTCGGCGCCTTCCCGAGCGAACGCCGCTCCCAGGTGGTGGCGATGTGGGGCGGCGTGGGAGCCCTGGCGGTGGCCACCGGTCCTTCCCTCGGTGCGCTTCTGATCACGGCCGGTGGATGGCGGTGGGCGTTCTACGTCAACCTCCCCATCGGCGCCCTGGCCTGGATGGTCGGCCGGCGCGTCCTGAGCGACTCCAAGTCCGACGAAGGGCGCGCCCGACCCGACTTCCTCGGCGTGGTGCTGGTGAGCACCGCCCTGGGCGCGCTGGTCCTGGGCATCTCCGAAGCACCGAGCTGGGGCTGGTCGAGCGGCAGGGTCGTGGCGTGCTTCGCCGCCGCCGCCGTCCTCGGTGCAGCCTTCCTCTACCGCTCGGCGCACCACCCGGCGCCGGTGTTGGACCTCACCCTCTTCTCGGCCCGGTCCTTCAGCGTGGCCAACGCCGCCACCTTGCTCTATGCCATGGGCTTCTTCGCCATGCTCCTCGGCAACATCCTCTTCCTGACCTCGGTGTGGCACTACACCATCTTGCGGGCGGGCTTGGCCGTCACCCCCGGGCCATTGGTGGTGGCCGTCGTGTCGGGCCCGGCCGGTCGGATCGCCGCCCGCGTCGGGTTCCGGCGGGTCCTGCTCGTGGGGACGGCGTGCTTCGCGGGAGGGCTCGTCTGGTACGCGACCCGGATCGGCGCCGACCCGTCCTATCTGGCGCGCTGGTTGCCGGCCACGCTGATCACCGGTCTCGGGATCGGGCTCACCTTCCCGGTGCTCAGCGCGGCGGCGGTGTCGAGCCTGCATCCCGAGCGCTTCGCCGTCGGGAGCGCGGTGAACCAGACGGCCCGCCAGGTGGGGGGAGCGATCGGCGTGGCCTTGCTCGTCGTGATCCTGGGGACCCCGCACACACCGGCTGTCGCCCTCGACAACTTCCGACACCTGTGGTGGTACGCGGCCTCGATGGCACTGCTGTCGGGCCTGGCGTGCTCACTCCTGCGGCCCGGGAGAGCGACGGCGCCTCGAAGAGCCCCGGTGCAGCAGGTGCTGACCTCGAGCGGCGCCCCCGTGGGCCTCGAGGACCCGCCCCCACCCGCGCCCTTGTCCCGCACCACCGCCTGACCACGCCCGTCCGGGTGGCGCCGCCGTCGTCAGTGCAGGACGACGCGGACGAGGAGGACGCCTCCGCCCAAGAGGGCGCCCAACACGATCTGGGTGATCCGTTGCGCGCCCGTGATCGGGCTCCGCAGCGTGGCGATGATCTCGAACGCGGCGAGCGCGGCGGCGCTGGTCCACAGGGCCGCGTTCACCCCGGCCTGCAGCGAGACCCCGGCCATCCACAACACGATCAGCACCGCGATGGGGAGGGCTGCTCCTTTCACGATGGATCCCTCGTGCAAGAAGGCCCGCCATAGCCGGTCCATCGAGAGGGTCTCTCGCATCTTGAGACGGTCGCCGACCACCGTGGCGTAGGTGTGCGCCAGCCAGTAGAGGCCGAGGATGATCACCGTGGCCTCGATGGTGTCGGGAAAGGTCTCTCGTCGGGTGCTCTCCGCCGCCAGCACGGCCCCGACCGCGATCGTCCCGTAGATCACGCCCGAGGGATTGTCCTCGGGCTCCACCCACCTCGAGACGGCGGCCGCAAGACCCCCGATGCGCCGGTGGGGACGACGGCGGGCGGGCGGCGAATCTGGGTTGGTCATTCCCGCATCATGCCGCCCGGTCGCCGCCGAAGAGCAAGCTCGGCCGACCCCCTCCCTCGGTCTCGACCGCCAGGGGCCTCAGGGCGAGACCGAGGCTCCGGTCGCCGCCGACCGATAGGCGGCGTCGACGAGCTCGTGAGCGCGCAGGGCGTCGTCGAAGCCCGGCGAGGCGGGGGTGCCGTCCTGGACGCATCGCACCCAGTGACGGTCGGCGGGATAGGTGTAGAAGACGAAGTCCCGGCGCGCCAGCCCGAGGGTCTCGAAGTGCGCGGTGCGCAGCTCGTCGAGATCCGGTCGCTCAGGCTCGGCGTCGGGCCGTTGCACCAGGAAGCTGTCCTCGGTCGCGCCCACGATGAAGTCCGTGGTGGCCTCGACGGCCGCGCCTTCGAAGAAGACCTCGAAGCGGCGTTCCTCGCGTCCCCGAACGCCGTTGAAGACGCTGAGGATGGTGCCGACGACACCCGAGGCGTGCTCCACCATGACGGCGGCGACGTCCTCGACGTCGTACCCGAACACGTCCCGCGTTCGGGCCGAGACCCGCACCGCGGGACCGAAGAGCCAGCACACGATGTCCGCGGCATGGATCGAGTGCTCGAGGAGGGCGCCCCCGCCGGCCTGGGCCCTCTCCGAACGCCACGAGCTGTGGCCCGGCACCACAGCACCCGTGGGCCAATACTGGTCGTCGCGCAGTGTGTAGGCCATGGGGGCGCCCAGCTCGGCGGACACCACGAGTCGGCGGATGCCGTTGACGATGGGGTGAAAGCGCGAATGGAACCCGACCTGGGCAGGGCGTGTCGTGGCCGCCACCGCGGCGCAGATCTCTCTGACCTCGGCAAAGGTGGGCGCCAAGGGCTTCTCGCAGAACAGTGCCTTGCCCGACGCCAGGGTCTCGAGCACCAGGTCGCGGTGTGTCGACGTCGGTGAGGTGATCATGACGGCGTCGATGGCGGGGTCTTCGATCACGCGCCGGGGATCGGCGGTCAGGTACTCGAAAGGACAGTTTCGGGCCGTGGCAGCTCGCGACTGCTCGGCGGGGTCAGCGGCCCCCACCGCCACGACCTCGCCGTCCTCGGACATCATGCGGAGTCCGTCGGCGTGGATCTGGCCGATCATCCCGCAGCCGACGAGCCCGATCCGCAGCGGTCGACCCCCGGTCACTCCCTCATCCGGTCACCGGCGTGCTGTGGCGTCGTGAGACGGGCTGGGACGTCCGGGGCTGGGTGTCCACGGTCCTGGGGGCCGTGCCCCGACCCGGCGCCACGCCCACCGGCATGACGGGTCCGACCTCGGTGGCGGCGGCGAGCTCGGCGAGGGCGTCGGGGATGTATACGGCGAGGTTCGCCAGGCGCGGCACGGTCTCGGCACACGCCATGAGCCCCCAGTTGAGGACACCCCGGTAGCTCATCACCGTGATGTTCAGCCCCGCGCCGTCCATCACCGGTCCCAGGGGAAAGCCGGCGACGAGCTCGGCTCCCGCCAGGTAGAGGGGGAAGTCGGGGCCGGGCACGTTGGAGATCACCAGGCTGTGGATGGGCCGGTGGTGGTCGGCGAGCTTCAACCGGGTGTAGGCGCGGGCCGCGGTCGAGAACACGTTCGGAGTGGCGTGCTCGGTCCAATTGAGCAGCACGTCCGCGCCCAGGGCGTTGTGTTCCTGCTTGGCACCCTTGGTGCCCTCCCGGATGGCATGGAGTCTCTCGACGGGGTCTTCGATCTGACAGGGCAGGGCCACGAACATGGCCGACACCTTGTTGGCGCCGCGCCGGTTTCCCGCTTTCGGTGCCGTCGAGACCGGCACCGTCGCCACCAGCGGTTCGTCGGGCAGCTCGTCACCTTCGATGAGGTAGCGCCGCAGCGCTCCGGTGCACACGGCGAGGACCACGTCGTTGAGGGTCGTGTGACAGGCGCGCTTGATGCGCTTGGCGTCTTCGAGGGCGATGGACGAGAACGCCACGCGCCGGTGCGGGGTGATCGATGCGTTGAGCGACGTGCGGGGAGTGGTGAGCGGCAGCGCGGCCCGTCCCGCACCCCGGGCCCGGACCCGCCTGACGTCGAGCAAGGCCCATCCCGTCCGCCAGGCGAGTTTGGTCATGCCCACCGGGCGGGTCACGCGGGTCCCGATCGCCTTGGCCAGGAGCGAGAGGTCCGAGGGCAGACGGTCGTCGACCGCCATCGGCCCGTCGGGGGCGGGCCGGGCCGGTGGATCGGGCTCGAGGTCGAACAACTGGGCGAGCAGCTCGGCGCCCGAGACCCCGTCGATGGTGCAGTGATGGATCTTCGTCACCAGTCCGATCTGGCCGCCCCGCAACCCCTCGACGATGTACATCTCCCACAGGGGCTTGGCGCGGTCGAGTTGGCGGCTGCACACGTCACCCACGAATTGGGCTAGCTCTTCCACGCCGCCGGGAGCGGGCACCGCGCCACGGCGGATGTGGTACTCGATATCGAACGTCGGATCGTCGACCCAGTAGGGGTGGCTCAGGCGCAAGGGCACCTCGACCAGTCGCCGACGGAAGATCGGTGCCAGCTCCAGGCGGGAGCTCACCAGGTCGCGGAGCTTGTCGAACGAATACCCACCCGGCACGGTGGACGGATCGAACATCGCCGCCATCGAGACGTGCATGTGGAGGCTGGGTGTCTCCAGATACAGGAACGTCGCGTCGAGCCCTGTCAGTTGTTCCATGGTCAATTACCCTCGTTCGTCGGTTCGTGCCCCCCACAGCCGTCGGATATCCGCCCATTGGGCGTGCGCCATCTTCCCACCATGAGCGAGGATGGTGCCATGGCGTGGGCATGGGTGTACCTGGCCGTGAGCGCGGTGGGCGCCCTGCTCGTGGTGAACGCCTTCCGGCCGGCCCGGAACCCCTTCCTGGTGGTGCCGAGCTTCTTCGCCGGTTGGTACACCGCCGAGATGCCCATCTGGCACATCGTGTGGCAGGGGGTCGCCACGGCGTTCTTCGCCCTCGCGGGCGCCTTCGGGTCATGGCCCGGTTGGGTCGGGCTCGGGATCAACGCGGGGGCGTGGACGGGGCTCGTGCTCCACGCCCGGTCCTCGGCAGGTGCGGGTGGGGTGTTGCGCCGCGCCGAGGAGGAGATGCCGCTGCCGGGCGGGGACGTCGACGGCCTTCCCGGACACGGCGGTGACACCATGTGGCGCTTCCCCCGGCTTCTCTATCCCTTCCCGCGCCCCACCCGATCGGTACGCGCCGTGCGCAACATCGACTATGTGGGTGACGGCACGCGCGCCCATCGCCTGGACGTCATCCGGCGGCGTGTCGATCCCCCGACCGGCGCTCCGGTCCTGATCTACATCCACGGCGGCGCGTGGGTCATCGGGGACAAGCGTGAACAGGGGCTCCCCTTGTTGTTCGAGTTCGCCCGACGAGGTTGGGTGACCGTCGCCATCAACTACGGCCTGAGCCCGAGAGCCACGTGGCCCGATCACATCGTGGATTGCAAGCACGCTGTGGTCTGGGTGCGAGAGCACATCGCCGAGTACGGCGGGGATCCGGGGTTCATCGCCGTTTCCGGCGGATCGGCCGGTGGCCACCTCGCTGCCCTGTTGGCCCTCACGCCCGGTGACCCCGACTTCCAACCCGGGTTCGAGCACGACGACGCCTCGGTGGACGCGTGCGTGCCGTTCTACGGCGTCTACGACATGACGGTGGGGCGGGGGAGCTCGCGCTACGACGTGGGTCTGCTCGGACTGCTCGAGCGGCGGGTGTTCAAGCGCCGCCTGGCGCAGGACCCCGGCATCTTCGAGGCGGCCTCCCCGCTGTGTCGGGTGAACCCCGACGCACCGCCCTTCTTCGTGGTCCACGGCACCAACGACACGCTCGTGCCCGTCTCCGAAGCCCGTGCCTTCGTGGCCGCGCTGCGGGCGGTGTCCAAGGCGCCCGCGCTGTACGCCGAGCTTCCCTACACACAGCACGCCTTCGACGTCCTCCCGTCGGTGCGCAGCGCCCACGCCGTCGCCGCCGTCGTACGGTTTCTCGAGGGAGTCAGGTTCCGTCGTTCGTCGCTGGCCCAGGCACAAGAAGTCGAGACGCCCACCGCGCCCTGACCCGGCGCCGGGCCCCGGGGCCCTGCCCACGGGTGGCCCCCACCATCACTACCCATAGGCCCGGCATCTGACGTAGCATTAATAACTAGAACGCGTTCCCGCGTGAGACCAGGTGCCGTCGTGGTGGGCCCCGGCACGGGTAGTGGTCGTGGGCATGGGGCGCGGCAGGCCCCAGGGGGCGGCGTGACAAGCTGGGTGTGGCTCCGGGGATGGGCCGCACGGGTGAGTAGAGGGACACAGAGGGGGGCTAGGTGAACGCGAACCGAGAGAGGGTGCGGATGCGAGCGCGCCGAGGACGGTGGGTGTCCCCGTTGACACCACGTACCGGGATCGCTCTCGCACTCTCCGTGTGTTGCGTGATCCTGGTGGCGTGTTCTTCGAAGACCACGCCGGGCTCGACGGCGAGCTCGGCGTCCTCGACCCCCACCGGAGGGGATTCGTCAGGGACATCGGGCTCCTCGCCCGGGGTCACCGCCGACGCGGTCACCGTCGGCCAGGTCGACGACCTCTCCTCGCCCATTCCCGGGCTCTTCAAGGGAGCCGAAGACGGCACCAAGGCGTATTTCGCCTACATCAACAGCCTGGGCGGGGTAAACGGCCGGAAGCTCAAGCTCGACGCCGAGGACAGCACCTTCCAGGGTGGCGAGGTGGCCACCGAGACCGGCGCCCAGATCCGTACCGAGTTCGCCCTGGTGGGTGGGTTCTCACTTCTGGACTCGGCCGAGAAGCCGCTCATCGACATCGCCCACGTGCCCGATGTGGGGTTCTCGTTGAGCCCCGGGCTCTCCTCGGACCCCTATCTCTACAGCCCGCTCCCCAACCCCTCGAGCTACTACCCGCTCAACCTCTTTCTGTACCTGAAGTCGAAGTACCCCCAGGCGGTCAAGAAGGTGGGGATCATCTGGGAGAACGCCACGGCGTCGACGATGTCTGCCGAGCACGCCGTCGAAGCGGCCATGAAGGCGGCGGGCTGGGACATCGTCTACGACCACGGCGTGGGTCCCTTCGACACCAACTTCCTGCCCGACATCATCTCCATGAAGAGCAAGGGCGTGAAGATGTTCTTCTCGACGGAGCTGCCCGACAACTATGCGGCCACCCTGGCCAAGCAGTTCCAGCAGCAGAACTTCAAGGCCGTCAATATCGAGGGCGCCGCGTACTCCAGCCAACTGTTGTCGCTGGCCGGCAGCGCCGCGAACAACATGTACATCGAGCAGGGCTACGCCCTGTACCTGGGCCAGGACGCCAAGACGGTCCCCGCTGTCGGCTTGTTCAACAAGTGGATGAAGAAGGTCGACTCCAAACCCAACTTCGAGATCGAGTCGGTCTACGGCTGGGCGTCGGCGGAGCTCTTCGCCCAAGCCCTCAAAGACGCCGGCAACCCGCCCACCCGGGCGGGACTCATCAAGGCGCTCAACCAGGTCACCTTCTTCGACGCCGGGGGGCTCGTGCCGCCGAGCGACCCCGCCAAGGCCATTCCCTCGGGGTGTTTCTTGCTGGCTCAGGTGCAGAACGGGAAGATCAAGCGCGTGGCACCCACGCCCAGTGTGGGGTTCTACTGTGGCGCGGACCGATTCCTGCGTGAACCTGGCTACACCCCGATGGTGCGGCCCACGTCTTAGGGGAGCAGATGGACGTTTCCCGGAACGCCCGACGTTGGGGTGACGCCTCGAAAGGGCTCATAGCGCGGTGACCGAATTTCTGAGCTTCCTCATCGCCGGCATCGTGTTCGGCGCCATCTACGCCGTGAGTGCCAGCGGTCTGGTGGTCACCTACAACACGACGGGCATCTTCAACTTCGCCCACGGCGCCATGGGCATGGTGATGGCGTACCTCTTCTGGCAGTTGTGGCAGGGGTGGGGCCTGCCCGAACTGGTGTCGCTCGCCATCGTCCTCGTCGTCGCCGCGCCCCTGCTCGGAATGGTGGTGGAACGGGTCGTCATGCGCCCCCTGTACGGGGCGGCCACGAGCATCCGGCTGGCGGTCACCCTGGGCCTGCTGCTCGTTCTGGTCGCCCTGGCGGGGATCATCTGGAGCCCGACGGCCAACACCTACAACACCCCTGAGCTCCTCAACGGCAATCCCGTCTCGGTGGCCGGGATCACTCTCTCGTGGGAGCAGCTCATCACGGTGGTGGTGGCCATCGCCGTGGCGGTCTTCCTGCGCGTGTTCTTCCGGCGCACCCGCACCGGCGTGGCCATGCGGGCCGTGGTGGACGACCCCAGCCTGGCCTCCCTGGCCGGGGCGCCCTCGGGCCGGATCTCGGCCTACTCCTGGATGATCGGCGTCATGTTCGCCGGCCTCGGGGGCATCCTCCTGGCGCCGAGCGTGCAGGGGATGAACATCGAGACGCTCACCCAGCTCGTGATCTACGGCTACGCCGCCGCCGTGGTGGGGCGCTTGCGGAGCCTGCCCATGACCTTCCTGGGCGCCATGATCCTCGGCGTGGCCAACTCCATGGCCATCGGCTATGCCCCCCAGGGGGTGCGCAACGACGTCGACGCCGCGCTGCCCATGATCATGTTGTTCCTGGCGCTGCTCCTCATCCCCGAAGTCCGCCTGGCCATCGGCCGGGTGGTGCGGGTGAGGCCCCCGCGGGTGGCGAGCGCCCGGACGACGCTGATCGGGGCTGTCGTGGTCGTGGTGGTGGTCATCGCGCTCGGCTCCGTGCTCTCGGGCAACAACCTCTACACCATGGGCAACGGCCTGGCCCTCTCCATCTTGGCGTTGAGCCTGGTGCCTCTTTCGGGCTACGCCGGCCAGGTCTCGCTGTGTCAATTCACGTTCCTCGGGATCGGTGCGGTGACGATGCACGCCGTCGACGGCGGAAGCTCGGTGCTCGGGCTACTGGCGGCCATGGGCGTGTGTGCCGGGGTCGGCGCGGTGTTGGCATTGCCGGTGTTGCGGCTGCGCGGCCTCTACCTGGCCCTGGCGACGCTGGCGTTCGCCGTGCTCATGGACAACATCTTCTTCCAGTCGAGCTCCATCATGGGTGTCGGCGGTACCGTGGCTGTGGGCCGTCCCGACATCTTCGGGATGCATTTCGCCACCGATCGCGCCTTCGACGTGTTCCTCGCCGTCGTCCTCGCCCTCTGTCTCATCGGCGTCGGCGCACTGCGGCGCGGTCCCTTCGGGCGGCGCCTCGTGGGCATGAGCGACTCGCCCGCCGCCTGCAGCACCGTGGGCTTGAGCCTGACCGTCACGAAGTTGGCGGTGTTCGCGTTCTCCGCCGGGCTGGCCGGGCTGGCCGGCGCGCTCTACGGCGGGCTCAACACCGAGGTGGGTGCCGCCCAATTCGATTTCCTCTTCAGCATCGCCATCTTCGTGGGCCTCACCCTCTCGGGTGTGAGCCTCCTCACCGGTGCGGTCCTGGCCGGCGTCTTCCTGGCCGTCGGCCCCGTGATCGGCGCCCACATCCCGCAGATCCCCGACCTCACCCAGCTCCTCATCGGCTTCGGGGTGGTGACCATCGGTCGCAACCCCAACGGCATCGGCCGGCTCTACGACGAGGTCACCGACTTCTGGAACCGGCGACAGGGACGCGGCGCGGCGATCTCTGACCGCCTCGACCCCGCCGTGACGGCGATGGTCCCGCCGGCGCCCGCCGGCGCCGCGGCGGCGGTCGGGACCGAGGTGCGTTCGGTTGTCTGAGCTCGCCATCGAGGAGATCTCGGTCCGGTTCGGGGGGCTCCAGGCGCTCCAGGGCGTCAACCTTGACGTCCATGCCGGGGCGGTGAACGGTCTGATCGGCCCCAACGGGGCCGGCAAGACGACCCTGTTCAACGTCATCACCGGCCTGCAGCCGCCCACCCAAGGTCGGGTGCGCCTCGGAGGCGACGACATCACCCGCCTCTCGCCGCATCACCGGGCCCGGCTCGGCGTGGCCCGCACGTTCCAACGACTCGAGCTCTTCGGCACCCTGACGGCGAGGGAGAACGTGCAGATGGCGGCGGAGACGAGGCGTCGCCGCCCCACCGGCGTCACGTCGCGCGCCGAAGCCGACATCATCCTCGCCCACGTCGGGCTGACACACGTGGCCGACGAACCGACCGACCTGCTCCCCACCGGCCTGGCCCGCCTCGTCGAGCTCGGGCGGGCCCTGGCCACCGGGCCGTCGGTGCTCCTGGTCGACGAGCCGAGCTCGGGCCTCAACCAGGAGGAGACCGTCGAGCTCGGGCGGGTGCTCATGGACCTGGCCCAGAGGGGCATGGCGGTGCTGCTGGTGGAGCACGACATGAGCCTGGTCATGAACATCTGCGATCACGTGAGCGTGCTCGACTACGGCGAGATCATCGCCCATGGCGACCCGGCCACGGTGCAGGCCGACCCGGCCGTCCAAGCGGCGTACCTCGGCGCCGTCGACGATGCGCCCGTTCCCGAGCCCTCCTCGGCGGTCTTCGTCGGCGCCCCCGTGTCGGGGACCAACCCGGGCACCGCTCCGGCCGCCAACAAGATGATCGCCTTTCCCGCCCAGCCCGCGCCCGTCCCGTCGATGTCCAATGCCCCCATGCTGTCGATGACCGACGTCCACGCCGCCTACGGCCGCATCGAGGTGGTCCACGGCGTGTCGCTCGAGGTTCCCGAAGGATCGGTCTACGCGCTGCTCGGCCCGAACGGAGCGGGCAAGTCGACACTGCTCAAGGTGGCCAGCGGCCGCATGCCGGCCACGTCGGGCTCCGTGTCCTTCGACGGCGAAGATATCCGCCGCTCGACGCCCGACCGGCTGGCCCGCCGGGGGCTGTGTGCGGTCCCCGAGGGCCGGGCGGTGTTCCCGAACCTGACGGTGGCGGAGAACCTGCTCATGTACAGCTACCGCAGCCGGGCCACCAAGGTCTCGGATCTCGAAGAGCAGAGCTATGCCCGGTTCCCCGTCCTCGGCGAACGGCGCCGGCAGCTGGCGGGCCGGTTGTCGGGAGGCGAGCAGCAGATGCTGGCCCTGGCCCGGGCGCTGTTCACGAAACCCCGTATGCTGCTCCTCGACGAGATCTCGATGGGCCTCGCCCCGCTCATCGTGGCCGAGCTCTACGAGCTCGTGGCCCAGGCCGTGGCCCAGGAGGGCATCACGATCCTGCTGGTGGAGCAGTTCGCCCAGACCGCGCTGGCCATCGCCGATCAGGTCGGGGTCATGGTGAACGGCCGCCTGGTGCGATCGGGGACGCCCGCCGAGGTCGGCGATCATCTGTTGGAGGCCTACATGGGTGAGGCGGGCTGACCCAGCTGGACCCTTCGGGGCCGGGCCGCATCGGACCCGCCCCGAACAACCCTCACGCCTTGTCGGCCACGAGCTCCTCGCTGCGCTTCCACAACCTCTGGGCAGCTTCGGTGTCGCGGGCCGCGGCGGAGGGCTTCCGGACCTTGTCCTTCACGAAGTACTGACCCGTGACGCCGGCGACGTCGGGCGACGACGCCAGGTAGACCGAGGTGCGCGCCCCCTTGGCGGGGCTGAGGACGAAGGGCTTGATGACCTTCAGCCCGAAGGCGAGAAATCCTTTGGAGTCGCCGTCTCGCCCGTACCCGGTGGCGACGGTGCCGGGATGCAGGCAGTTCACCGTGACGCCGCTTCCTTCGAGGCGTCGAGCCAGCTCGGTGGTGAAGTAGATGTTGGCCAGTTTCGACTTGGAGTAGACCTGCATCCCCCCGTAGGCGCGCGTCGACTGGAGATCGTCGAAGTCGAGACCCTTGCGGGCCCCCTTGTGGGCGGTGGAGGCCACGTTGACGATGCGGGCCGGCGCACTGTGCTTGATCCGGTCGAGCAGCAGGTCGGTCAGGACGAAGGGGCCGAGGTGGTTGACCCCGAAGGTCGCCTCGAACCCGTCTTCGGTCTCGCGTCGATCCGACAGGACCAGGCCGGCGTTGTTCACCAGGACGTCGATACGGTCACAGCGCGCCAGGATGGCGGCCGCCCCCTCGTGGATCGAGGCGATGCTGGCGAGGTCGAAGACGACGAGGTCGACGTCGTCGCGTCCCGAGCGCGCCCTGATCTGGGCCACGGCGGCCTCTCCCCGAGCGCGGTCGCGCGCCGTGATCACGGTCTTGGCGCCCGCCTGGGCCAGGGCGACCGCCGTCTCGAGTCCGATGCCCGAGTTCCCACCCGTGATGACCACCGTCTTGCCCGTCATGTCGGCGACGTCCATCGATCCCATCCTCCACATCCGTGCCGGGGAGCCGGCCCACACCCGAGAGGCGGACCTTAGGTTGCCATCGGGAGAGGCGCACCGCCCGTTCCGGGCGGCCCGGCCCGGCCCGGCCGCCTGATCGGCGGGTGGCCGACCCTGCGGGACGTTGCCGAGGGTCCCCCGGCCCCCTGTACGGTGACGAGCCGTGCCCATGCCAACCGACGTCGGGGTGGTCGACTGCATGATCGGGTTCCCGAGCGCCCGGGCCGCCCGCCGCTTCGACTTCCTCAAGCCTCAGCTGCGGGACGAGGAGAGCGCCTCTTCGACGTCGCCGATCTCCTACATGTTCAAGGACGACCCCAACAGCGTGGCCGAAGACGACGACACCGTGGCCGTGACCCTGGCGGAGATGGACCGGTTCGGCATCGCCATCGGGCTCGTGGGGTTGGCCGGCTCGGTCGTGGAGCGGGCCCTGTCGGAGCATCCCGACCGGTTCAAGGCGAACCTCGAAGCCCTGGACCCCAACGACATCACCGGGGCCGTCCGGCGCATCCGCGAGGCCCACGCCCAGCACCACATCAAGGCGGTGACGACGTTTCCGGCGGGGTGCAACCCCCAGGTGCCGGTGAGCGACCGGCGCTACTACCCCGTCTACCAGACCTGCATCGACCTCGACCTGCCCATCGTCGTGAACGCCGGGATCGCCGGGCCGCGGGTCCCCTCCGCCTGCCAGGACGTCATGCATTTCGACCAGGTCTGCTACGACTTCCCGGAACTGCGGATCGTCATGCGCCACGGCGCCGAGCCCTGGGAGGAGCTGGCGGTCAAGCTGATGCTCAAGTGGCCCGGACTCCACTACATGACGAGCGCCTTCGCGCCCAAGTACTACCCGAAGGCCATCATCGACTACGCCAACACGCGTGGTGCCGACAAGATCATCTACGCCGGGTACTACCCGATGGCCCTCACCCTGGAGCGCATCTTCTCCGAGCTCGCCGACGTCCCATTCCGCGACCATGTGTGGCCGAAGTTCCTGCGGGACAACGCCATGCGGGTGTTCAAGCTCGACGAGTGACCGACATCGCCGGGCGGGCCCGCCCGTGGCTCAGCTCGACAGGCCCTTGAAGTAATTCCCGGGACGGGACTCCCAGGGGCCGAGGTCGAGATCTCCCACCGACGGGGATCGCCCGATGAGCCACGCCAGCACCCGGCGCCGTTGCGCGCCGTTCTCCAGGCGGTCGGGCACCGTGGCCAGGAGGAGCGGCAGTTCCCGGCCCACGTACTCCTCGGGCCAGCGCCCGGGTTCGTACCCGGTGCCCATGTCGACGTGATGGATCTCGACCTCGCGCCACCGGAAGTAGGGCATGGCACGACACGGCCAGGGGTGTCCACGCGACAGGCCGTGTCGGTCCCAGGCCGAGGGGGTCATCGTCGCCCAGGCGCTCTCGAGATCGGCGATCGAGCGCAGGGTGTCGTCGAGCAGTTCCTGGACGCTTCTCCCGGCACCGGACTCGATCCGGCCGGCCCGCTCCTCGCGGCCGCCGGCGTACTGCTCGACGGCTTCCCCGTGGGCGGCGGCAGTGAGCATCCGGGTGTGGGAGTCGGCGTTGCGGGCGAGATGGGTGACGATGTGGCCGACGGTCCAGCCCTCGAGCCGGCTCGGGCTGCGGAGCGTGGCGTCGTCGAAGTCCGACACCGCGGAGACGAGCCGCTCGTGCGACGACCGGCACCCGCGCATCACCGTCTCGAGCTCGAGGTCGTCACCGGTGCCCGGGTCCTCGCTCGTGGTGCGGTCAACGTCGGGCATCAGCGATCCCCGCGCTATTCCTGTCGCGCCAGCTCGACGATGACCTCGGAAGGTCCCGGCACCGTGACGAGCTCGTCCACGCCTCCGGCGTCACGAAGGTCCCCCGCCGCCTCCGCCAGGAGGGCCAGGCGTTGCGGCTCGTCGACGACGGTGAGCCTCGCCACCCGGGCCCGCATGGAGAGCCCCGCCTTGGTCTTGGCCTTGCGGATCTCTCCGAGCACCCAGGTGGTCATCTCCAGCACGGCGATGTCACCGGATTCCTGGGCCGGCGACAGCTCGCCCGCGTCGGGCCACGGGGAGCGGTGGACCGAGCCCTCGTGCCACCACGACCACACCTCCTCGGTGACGAAGGGCAAGAAGGGGGCGAGCAGGCGCAGCTGGACCGACAGGGCGATCGCCAACGCGGCGCGCGCCGATGCCGGGGGGGCCTCGACCGAGTCCTCGTAGGCGCGAGTTTTCACGAGCTCGAGGTAGTCGTCGCAGAACGACCAGAAGAACGCCTCGGTCCGCTCCAGGGCCCGGGCGTAGTCATAGGCGTCGAGCGCGGCGGTGGCCTCGGTGACGACGTCGGCCAGGCGGTGCAACATGGCGAGGTCGAGGGGTGCGGTGACCGCCTGGGTGGTGGCGGCTGCTTGGTTGCCGAGCCGGGTCAGCGCGAATCGCGAGGCGTTGAGCATCTTGATGGCGAGGCGCCGTCCCACCTTCATCTGGCCCTCGTCCACCGCCGTGTCCACGCCGGGCCGGCCGCTCGCCGCCCAGTACCGCACCCCGTCGGCGCCGTGGCTCTCGAGCAGCGGCAACGGGGTCACCACGTTGCCGCGCGACTTCGACATCTTCTTGCGTTCGGGATCGAGGACCCACCCCGAGATCGCCGCGTCGGTCCACGGCAGGCACCCGTACTCGAGCTCGTGGCGCACGATCGTGCTGAAGAGCCAGGTCCGGATGATCTCGTGCGCCTGGGGCCGGAGGTCCATGGGGAACACCCGCGAGAAGAGGTCGGGATCGTCTTCGCGGCGCCCGGCGATCTGGGGGGTGAGCGACGACGTGGCCCAGGTATCCATGACGTCGGGGTCACCGACAAACCCACCGGGGACGCCCCGCTGGTCCTGGCCGTACCCGTCGGGCACATCGCTCGAGGGGTCGATCGGGAGGCGGTCCGCCGCCGCGAGTAGGGGGTGGTCATGGTCGATCGAGCCGTCTTCGCCCACCGGGTACCAGACCGGGAAGGGGACCCCGAAGAACCGCTGCCGGCTGATGTTCCAGTCGCCGTTCAGACCCTCGACCCACGCCTCGTAGCGGTGGCGCATGTGGGGGGGATGCCAGCGCAGTTCGCGGCCCCGTTCGAGCAGTCGCTCGCGCAGGGCGAGCGTCCGGACGTACCACTGACGGCTGGAGACGATCTCGAGGGGGCGGTCCCCGCGTTCGTAGAACTTCACCGGGTGAGAGATGGGCTTGGGCTCGCCCACCAGGGCCCCCGCCTCGGCCAGCAGCTCCACGATGCGCGACCGGGCCTGGGAGACGGTGCGACCCTCGAGCTCGGCGTAGGCGTGGGCCGCGGCTCGGGGATCCTCTGAGACCCAGCCGTCCTCTCCCCAGTCCACGGCCCGCAGTCGCCCGTTTCGTCCCACGATGGTGCGCGTCGGCAACGCCAGCTCGCGCCACCAGGTCACGTCCGTGGCGTCGCCGAAGGTGCAGATCATGGCGATGCCCGAGCCCTTGTCGGGATCGGCGAGGGGGTGGGTGAGCACGGGCACCCGGACCTTGAACAAGGGTGTGATCACCTCGCCGCCCACCAGGGCCCGGTAGCGGTCGTCCCCGGGATGGGCGACGAGCGCCACGCAGGCGGCCAGCAGTTCCGGACGGGTGGTCTCGATGTCGACGGCCCCGTCGGCGCCGGCCTTGTCGAACCGCACCCGGTGATAGGCGCCGGCCAGCTCGCGGTCCTCCATCTCCGCCTGCGAGACCGCGGTCTGGAAGTCCACGTCCCACTGGGTGGGTGCCTCGGCCGAGTAGGCCTGTCCGGCGACGAGCATGCGGAGAAAGGCGTGTTGGGACGTGCGGCGCGACGTGGTGTCGATGGTGGCGTAGGTCTGGCTCCAGTCCACCGACAGGCCGAGGGTGCGCCACAGGTGTTCGAATGCCTTCTCGTCCTCGACGACGAGCCTGTCGCACAGCTCGATGAAGTTCGGTCGCGACACCGAGACGGTGTCCTTACCGGGCTTCTCGGGGGGAGCGAAGGAGGGGTCGTAGCGCAGACCCGGGTCACATCGGACCCCGTAGTAGTTCTGCACGCGGCGCTCGGTGGGGAGACCGTTGTCGTCCCAACCCATGGGATAGAAGACGTCGTAGCCGCGCATGCGCCGGAACCGGGCGATGGCGTCGGTATGGGTGTACGAGAACATGTGCCCGATGTGCAAGGAGCCCGACACCGTCGGGGGTGGCGTGTCGATGGCGAAGACCCGCGGGCGAGGGGCGGAGCGGTCGAACCGGTATGTGCCCGCCTCCTCCCACCGGGCCGCCCATTTGGCTTCGAGGCCTTCGAGGGAGGGCTTGTCGGGCACCTCCGGGGGCCGCGGTCCTTCGAGCTCGGGTGGCTGCACGTCGGTTGTCGCTGTGACGTCCACGGTGGTGTCCACGGTGCGGTTACCGTACTCCGAGTGCTGCGCCTCCATGACACTGCCACGGGCACGGTCCGGCCCCTCGAACTGCGCGAGGAAGGCCGCGTGTCGATGTACGTCTGTGGCCTGACCGTCTACGACGTGCCGCACCTCGGCCACGGGCGCATGTCCCTCGTCTTCGACGTGCTGCGGCGCTACCTGGAGTTCTGTGGGCTCGAGGTCTGTTTCGTCTCGAACATCACCGACATCGACGACCACATCATCACCCGGGCCTCGGAGGAGGGCCGCAGCGAAGCCGCGGTCGCCACGCAGTACGAGGCGGTGTGGTGGGAGGCGGTCGACGCCCTCGGGGTGAAGCGGCCCACCGAGACCCCCCACGCCACCGCCTTCGTGGCCGACATGGTGACGTTGATCGGCGCCCTCGTGGATCGGGGCGTCGGCTACGAGACCTCCGACGGGGTCTACCTCTCGGTGGACGAGATCGACGGCTACGGGCTCCTGGCGCGCCAGAGCCTCGACTCGCTGCGCGCGGGGGCGCGGGTGGAGCCCGGCGAGGAAAAGCGCTCACCCCTCGATTTCGTGCTGTGGAAAAAGGCCCGGCCCGGCGAGCCCACCTGGGAGTCCCCGTGGGGCCCCGGTCGACCGGGCTGGCACACCGAGTGCGTGGTGATGTCGCTCGACCTGCTCGGCGAGGGGTTCGATCTCCACGGCGGGGGCCTTGACCTCGCCTTCCCCCACCACGAGAACGAGCGCGCCCAGGCCGTCGGCCTGGGCCGCGCCTTCGCCCGCCACTGGGTCCACAACGGGTGGGTGATGGTCGGGGGCGAGAAGATGTCGAAGTCTCTCGGCAACTTCACCTCTCTTCTCGATCTCCTCGAGCGCGCCGACCCCCGCGCCTACCGGCTATTGGTGCTGCGGGCCCACTACCGCTCGCCCATCGAGGTCACCCCGTCCACAGTCGACCAGGCCGAGAAGGCTCTGGCCCGTCTCGACGACCTGGCGCGGCGCTTCGACGTGTCGGCCGCGCCCGCCGGGGTCTCGTTGGAGCAAGCGGCCGCGGGCGGTGCCGACGCCGACGCCCTGGCCGGGTTCGTCGAGCACATGGACGATGACCTCGACACCCCCGGAGCCCTGGCGGCTGTATTCGACCTCGTCCGCAGAGCCAACTCGGCGGCCGACGATGGAGACGAGGACGAGGGACGACGTCTCGCCGCCACGGTGGTGGTGTTGTGTGGGGCGCTGGGGCTCGCCCTCGGGGGGTCCGCATCGACGCTGGACCCCGAGACCGCGGCGTTGGTGGCCGATCGGGACCGCGCCCGGGCTGCGGGCGACTACGACCAGGCGGATGCGGACCGGCGCGAGCTCGAGGCCCGGGGTTGGGTGGTCGAGGACAGTCCCCAGGGCACGCGCCTGCACCGCCGGTCCGGCTCCTGAGGGGATCGGTCCGGTCGGTCGAAGCCCTCATGCGCAAGACGCCGCTGCTACCTTTTGGCGCGTGGGGGGACTGAGCAGGACAGAGGGGAGAACGAAGTGCCGTCAGGAACGGTCAAGTGGTTCAACTCGGAGAAGGGGTACGGCTTCATCGCGCAATCCGAAGGAGAAGACGTCTTCGTCCACCACTCCGCCATCCAGATGAACGGCTATCGGAGCCTCGAGGAGGGGCAGCCGGTGGAATTCGAGTTGAAGGAAGGCCCCAAAGGCCTCCAGGCCGTGGAAGTACGACCCGCCACGGCCTGACCGCACCCCTCGGCCTGTCGGCGGTGCGCCGGGGTGGCCCCGACTTGACCTGTGTCGAGCGCTGCCCTCTGCTGTGAGACATGTCGGACGCCCGATCGTCACGGCGCGCTCGGGTGCCCGGATCGCACCCCGGGGGTCGCGGGCTTCCTCCCGGGTTCGGCGTGCTGTGGACCACGGTGGCGATCGACCTCCTCGGTTTCGGCATCGTCGTCCCCCTCCTGCCGCTCTACGCGCGCCACCTGGGCGCCGGCCCGGCGTCGGTGGGGCTGCTGCTGGCGGCATACTCGGCGGCCCAATTCGTCAGCGCGCCGCTTCTCGGGAGGCTGTCTGACCGGGTGGGGCGCAAGCCCCTGCTCATCGTGTCGTTGGCCGGGACCGCCGCCGCCAGCCTCCTGACCGGCTTCGCCGGCTCGTTGGGGCTCCTCTTGGTGGCTCGGGTGCTCGACGGCGCGTCGGGGGGGAGCGTGGCCGTGGCCCAGGCGTCGGCGACCGACCTCGTCGGCCCCGAGGACCGCATGCGGGTGTTCGGCCTGTTGGGGGCGGCCTACGGGGTCGGGTTCGTGATCGGTCCCGCCATCGGCGGGCTGGCCGCGCTCGGAGGCACGCGGGTTCCGTTCTTCGTGGCGGCGGGCATCGCCGGTGTCAACGCCATCGTGGCGGTTCGACGGCTTCCCGAGACGCGGCCCCGTGCCGGCCTCGACGACGTCGGGGGACGCCAGGGCCAGGCCCCCGATCCCCTGATGACGGCGGTCCGTGCCATCGCCGTCCCCGCCGTGGTCACCGTGCTCGTGGTGGCGTCGTTCGGCGCCTTCGAAGCGACGTTCGCCTTGTTCGGGCAGCATCGTCTGGGCTTCGGCCTGGGGGCCATCGGCGCCGTCTTCGCCATGGTCGGGGTGGTGGCGGCCGTGGTGCAGGGGGGAGTGGCCCGTCCCCTGGCGGCTCGGATCGGGAACGCCGGATGCCTACGCATCGGGCTGGGTGTCGAGGCTCTGGGGCTCGTGCTGCTCCCCGCCGTCCACGACCGGGTGGACCTGGTCGTACCCCTCCTCCTCGTCACCGCCGGCCAGAGCCTGAGCACCCCGGCGCTCAACGCCCTGGTGGTGGCCAAGGTGGGGGTGGGCGGGCGCGGGTCCGCCCTCGGTGCCCAGCAGGGCCTCTCGGCCCTGGCCCGCATCCTCGGACCGGCCGCCGGGGGCCTCGCCTATGCCCTGCTCGGGGTGGGAGCGGCCTTCGTCGGTGGCGGGGTGGCCGTCACCGCCGCCCTGCTGTTCTCCCTGGTCATGCGCACGAATCTGACAACTTCGGCGCGAATGGTTGGCGAACCGGCTGCCCATAGGTTACCGTTGAGTAACAACGGATAGGTCGAGGTTGCCCCGGTCCGAGCCGGGCCCGGCAGCCTGGGCCCGTGCCTTGACCAAGGGGAAGAGATGTCCGAATTCTCTCTCGAGCTCAGCGAGGACCAGCTGCAGATCCAGAAATGGGTCCACGACTTCGCCGAGCATGTGATTCGACCGGCTGCCCACGAGTGGGACGAGCGGGAGGAGACCCCGTGGCCGATCATCGAGGAGGCGGCTCGCATCGGGCTGTACTCCTTCGACTTCATGACCCAGTGCTTCTTCGACCCGGGCGGCTTGATGATGCCCATCGCCAACGAGGAGTTGGCGTGGGGTGACGCCGGAATCGGGCTGGCCATCTTCGGCAGCGCCCTCGGGCTCGCCGGCATCGTCGCCAACGGGACGCCCGAGCAGCTCGGGGAGTGGGGCCCCCAGTGTTTCGGCACGCCCGAGAAGATCCAGCTCGCCGCGTTCGCCGTGTCGGAGCCCGACGCCGGCTCCGACGTGAGTTCGTTGCGCACCCGCGCCGTCTATGACCAGGCGAAAGACGAATGGGTCCTCAACGGGACCAAGACCTGGATCACCAACGGTGGTATCGCCGATCTGCACGTGGTGGTGGCGGCCGTCGATCCCGAGCTCGGCTCGCGGGGCCAGGCCAGCTTCATCGTCCCCCCCAACACGCCGGGACTGACCGCCGGGCAGAAGTTCAAGAAGATGGGGATCCGGGCTTCGCACACCGGCGAGGTCATTCTCAACGACGTGCGGGTCCCGGGGCACTGCCTGCTCGGGGGCAAGGAGAAGCTCGACGCCAAGATGGCCCGGGCCCGCGAGGGCAAGAGGTCCAACTCGCAAGCGGCCATGGCGACCTTCGAAGCGACGCGCCCGTCTGTGGGTGCCCAGGCCCTCGGCATCTCGCGCGCCGCCTATGAGTACGCCTTGGACTACGCCAAGGAGCGCAAGGCGTTCGGCCGCCTCATCATCGAGAACCAGGGCATCGCTTTCAAGCTGGCCGACATGAAGATGCGCATCGACGCGTCCCGGCTCCTGGTGTGGCGCGCCGCCTGGATGGGACGGACGGGCAAGCAGTTCGTGGCGGGCGAAGGGTCGATGTCGAAGCTCTACGCGGGTGAGACGGCGGTGTGGGTGACCGAGCAGGCCATCCAGATCATGGGCGGCTACGGGTACATCCGCGAGCACCCCGTCGAGCGCTGGCACCGCGACTCCAAGATCTACACCATCTTCGAGGGCACCTCCGAGATCCAGCGGCTGATCATCGCCCGGGCCGTCTCCGGGGTGCACATCAATTAGCTGAACTATCGCACGGGCGTGGCCACCAGAAACCTCTGCCTGTCAGCGATGAATCCGTGCCGATCGTCACGAGGCGCGTGTGACGGAGCGCCCTTCTCTGCGAAGGGACGCCTCCAGACGCGGCGACTGAGCCGACAGGTACACCTCGGCATCGAGGTAGACGGCAGCGGCCAGCACCTCCATTCCCAAGATGTTGAGATCGTGGTTATGCCTGAGTTGGCCGATGACGGGTCCAAGTTCGCGCAGACTGACGAGCCCGATGTCGCTGGGAAGTTCGAGCAGTGCACGAACGGACTGGTTGCGCAGTGCCTCGGGCAGCGCCGCGAACGGGCCTGAGAGCACGCCGTCAGTGGTACCGGAGGACAGCACTGCCTGGCAGAGTCGGACGTAGAAGTAGCCGGTCGTGAAGACCGGTGCCTCATGGCCCGGCGGCATTGCACCTCGCAGTACCTGGCCGAGCAGCTGGTCATCGATGAGCTGGTTCATTCGTTCGCTAGATCGGGGTCGCCGTGACCACGCTGCGCCGCTTCCCAGTCCCCATCCTCCAGCGCCTCGATCAATTGCGCCCTCAGACTGTCAACTCCGCCGGGGATCAACACGATGGCATCACCGAGGTCGAGGAAGCCGACCTCACCGCCGCCTTCCAACCCCCACCGGTGCCTCGCCGCGGCAGGGAGGCTCATCTGGCCTCGCTGTGAAACTCGGACGTCACCTGTGCTCTTCATAGACACTATGTTACAAGGCAGTAGTGACAAATGCTTTGTACCAGGCGCGGTCGGTCACCGTCTTCGACCTTGAGCGCGTCCGGTACTCCGAAGATCAACTCGAAGATCAGTCCCACTTTCTGTCCTACAACTGCCCGGTACGGGTCGGTGTGCCTGTGGACGGTGCAATGTTGTCGAGTCTCGGGAAAAGTTAAGTGGACACCACAACCTTGGTTTGTTTGTGGTGTTAGGATTAATTTCCGTTGAACACGACAAATCACGGCGGGGACGCCCACCTCGCCAGCTCGTCTACCAACGGCTAGACGACGCCATCGCTGATCTACGAGAGCGGATGGGGGGCCTGCCGACGCCGACCGAGGCCGAGGGCATCTGGACCTCCATCTGGTGCCAGGAAGCCCATCACTCGACCGCCCTCGAGGGCAACACCCTCGTCATCGCCCAGGTCGAGGCGCTCCTGGCCGAGGGGCGGGCCGTCGGGAACAAAGAACTCAGGGAGTACCTGGAGGTGACCGGCTACGCCGACGCAGCGAAGTGGGTCTACAGCCAAGCCCTCGAGCCCGGCGATTGGACCTCACGGTCACCGCTCATGATGACCGAGGTCCGCCATGTCCACGACCTGGCCCTCAGGCCGGGGTGGGGTGTCTCCCCCCACCCCAACGCAGCTCCCGAGGAGAAGCCGGGGAGCTTCCGGCGACACGACATCGCGCCCTTCCCGGGCGGGATGGTCCCGCCGTCGTGGGTCGAGGTGCCTGCGGCCATGGTCGACTGGGTCAACTCGCTCGCCGCCATTACAACCTCTGATACTCCGGTCGAGGCGATTGCCGTCGCCCACGCCGACTTCGAAAGGACCCACCCATTTCTGGACGGCAACGGGCGCACCGGCCGACTCCTTCTGAACCTGATTCTCGTCCGCCTCGGCTATCCCCCCGCCGTGATCTACACCCGCGACCGCCATCGATATCTTCGAGCGTTGCGGCGCGCCGACGGCGGTGATCCTGGACCCCTCGGGGAGCTCATTGCCCGTGCTGTCACCGACAACCTCTACCGCTTCGTGGTCCCCGCGATCGCCGGACCCCACCGGTTGGTTCCCATCGTCTCACTGGCCACGAAGACCCAGAACGTGCTCACACTTCGCGCTGCCATCGAGCGGGGCCGGCTCAAGGCGCAGAAGGGATCGGATGGTCAGTGGCGGAGCACGCGGGCCTGGGTCGACGAATACGTCGCCAGCAAATATCGGCGGGGGTCGTGAGCGAGAGGTGCGAGTACGCTGCCGACGATCCCTCCGTGCCCGTGATGGATCAGGCTCACACGACGCGCCACGTGCACTGGTCGGGCCCCCGAGACGACGGATTGTTGTCCCCCGTGTTCGGTGACCGACGTCCGGCTCTTCGAAGATCGGCTCGAATATGTGTCCTGCTTTGTGTCCTACAACACACGGCACAGGCCGGAATGGCCGACACGACCTGGCACGACGGAGTGGACAGGCAGGCATGCGATGGCACTTCGACTACCTTGTTGCACCGATGAAGCAGAACTACACGGTCTTCGAGGGCACGTCGGAGATCCAGAGGTCGATCATCGCCCGGGCCGTCTCGGGCATCCACGTCTCCTGATCTCGACGGAATTCCCATCGCGGTCCCGTCGCTTCCGGGCCGTGGCGCGACCCCGTCGCCCGGCCTGCGACGATGGTGCGCCATGACCGCACACGTCCTCTTCGTCTGCACCGGCAACGCGGCCCGCTCGGTCATGGCGGGCGCCATGCTCGAGGCGAGTGGTCTTCCCGTCACGGTCACGACGGCGGGAACCCATGTCATCGAGCACCAGCCCGTCAGCATCCGCACCCGCTACGCCCTCAACGAGGTCGGCCTGCACGCATCGGTGCACCGGAGCCGTCAGCTGACCGATGCCGATGTGGGCGCTGCCGATGTGATCGTCGCCATGGCCAGCGAGCACGTGGCCTACGTCCGTCGTCGCCATCCGGTGGGCGCCGACCGCACCGCCACGCTGCGGTTTCTGGCGCAGCACCTCCCCGCCGGAGCGACCCCACTGTCCCAGCGCATCGCCGCGCTCGACCTGGCCCGCCTCGATCCCTTGGCCCAGGGCGATGTCGTCGATCCCGCCGGCGGCGACGAGGAGGACTACGTCGACTGCGCGCGCCAGCTGTCGGTGCTCGTCGGCGAGCTCGTGACCCGTCTGGCCTGAGAGCGACGGGGGCGGCGCCGCTTCAGATGCCGGCGGGCTCGCGCCGCAACTGCGGGAGGCGCAGGGCGACATCGGCGCAGGCCGCGCAGACGGTGTCGGGAACGAGCCCGACGCGCATGAGCAAGGCGAAGACCTTGCAGCCGAGACAGAGGCCGAAGGCCGACTCGAGCAGTGCGCCCACCGCCAGCAGACCGAGCACGATCCAGGTCGCGCCCTGCGCCCCGACGCCGAACCACAGCACGACGGCGGTACTCGAGAACACCAGCCCGATGGCCTGAGCGAACCGTTTCGGTGGCCCCGCCACCGGGCGCGGCGCCACGGGGAGCCGAGGCGCGATCACCCGTGTGGCCAGTTGGCCCAGCGGGCTGAGGGAGGGCCCGGTGAGCACCCGGGCCCAGAATCCGTAGGCGAGGGGTACGAGCAGCCACGGCTGGCGCAAGACGATGGCGAGGACACACATGAGGAGGACCCCGCCCGCCACCACGCGGGCGGCAACCTCGTTCACCGGGTTGGGAAAGCTGAAGAGGGCCCCGGTCCTTGCGCTCATGACCGAAAGCCTATCTGCCAGGTCAGCTTTTGTGCCCGGGCCGACGTCCTGGCTCAGTCGGGGTGGACCGAGCGCAACCCGGCCCACGCCAGGTCGGCGAGTCGGCGGGCCAGCCGGGTCGCCTCGGTCTCGTGGGGGTCGCCCTCGTGCGGGTCGCGGGCGGCGAGAAAGTGGCGACTGGCGCCTTCGGCCATGCCCACCACGGCGAAGGCGAGCAGGCGGCGGTGGTCCTCGTCGAGCCCGGCGTCGATGAGGACGTCGATGGACTCGGCGATGCTGTCCTCGACCTTGCGCACCGCTCTGGACAGCTCGGGGTCGTTGGGGACCTCGCTGCCGAAGAGCAGGTGAAAAGCATCGGCGTGGCTGACGACCAGATGGAAGTAGGCGGCGAAGCCGCCTTCGACCTGCTGGCGCGGCCCGCCGGCGGCGGCAATCGCCTTGCCGATGGCCTCGAGCATGGTGTGGGACACCGAGTCGAGCAGCTCCAGGTACAAGGCGCGCTTGGACGCGAAGTGCTGATAGAGCAGGGGCTTGGTGACGCCCGCCGATTCGGCGATGTCGTCCATGGTGGTGGCGTTGTAGCCGCGCTGGGCGAAGAGCTTTAGAGAGACGTCGAGGAGTTGCTCCCGACGCCGGTCGGCGGGCAGGCGCTTGGTGGTGGTCGCGGGGCCAGGAGCACGGCGGGGCGCCATGCCTGAAGCGTATCGGCACCTGGCTCTTTGCCCACACCTCGGTCCGCCCCACCCCACCCGAACGGTTCCGCCGTGGCCGTCCCTCGCGGTCGGGATCTACCGGAACACCCAGCCGGCCGCCTCGAAGACGCGCCCGATCCGACCGGGCAGGTCGCGCAACGCGAAGTGCTCACGGGCGACGCGGTGGTTGTGCTCGAGGAGCGCCGTGTCCGGCTCGTCGAGGAAGGAGGAAACCGCCGCCGGGTCGTCGTGGGCGAACCAGCGGAAGCCGAACGAGGCCAGCTCGGCGGCGACGGGGTAGGGCCCGATGGCGAGCGGCCGACGGTACACGGCGGACTCGATGGCGGGGTTCCCGAATCCCTCCCACGTGGATCCGAGCACCACGACGTCGGACGCCGCGTAGGCGTCGACGACGCGCCCCGCGCCGCCCAGAGCGCCCGCCCCCAGCACGCACGGGCACCGGGCCCGGGCCACGAGGCGGTCCAGTTCGGGACCGAAGCCGTCCTCGGCCGGGCCCAGGAGCCAGAACACCGCACCCAGGGCCTCGGCCAGTGCGATGGCACCGGGGATGTTCTTCCTCGGGATGGCTCGGGTGGGCTGGAGGACGAGGCGTGTCCCGGCGTCCACTCCGAGCGCGGCGCGAGGAGCGTGACGATCACCTCCGGGCGCGTCGACGTCGAAGGCGTTGCGCACCACCGTGGCGGCGATCCCGACCGCGGCGAGCTCGCGTCGCGACAGGTCGTTCACCGTCACATGGACCCAGGCGGGGTCGTCGGGGGGCGGGGGATACCCGGCGTAGGCCTCACGCTGCCAGGGCAGGTCGTGGTGGTGCAGCACCGCCCGTCGGTTCCCGAGGACCTCGGCCACCACCGTCGAGGCGCGCGGATTGAGCGGCAACGAGCAGAGGTTCTCCACCACCACCAGGTCGGCGTCCTCGAGGGCCTCTTGCACCGCGGCCGGCGGGGGAGGCTCGGCGGCGTCGATGGCCAGACCCGGGACCAGCCGGTCGACGGGCCCCTCGCCGGCCACGGTGCGGACGTCGAACCCCAGCACTCCGAGGGCGCCGGCCCACTTGGTCGCCTCCACGGCCACCCCGTCAGACCCCCCCAGGCGGAACGACAGCAAGGCGGCGACGGGTCTGGCCACGGAGCGGTCACGCTACCGCGGCCCGGTGGCGCACCGATCGGGCTGGGCTTGGACCGGGGCCGGGCACTACCGTCGCTCGCGTGCCCGACCACGTCACCGACCCGGCCGCCCACGAGCCCGGGGTCTCGGGCACGCCGACGGTGTTGTACCAGGTCGAGGAGGGCGTGGCCCGCATCACGATCAACCGCGCCGAGCGTCGCAACGCCATGTCGTGGGAGGTCATGCGGGGCCTGCGACGGGTGTTGGCAGATGCCGCTGAGGACCACGCGGTCCGGGTGGTGGTCCTGGCCGGCGCCGGCGACGAGGCGTTCTGTGCGGGGGCCGACCTCGGGAAGATGACCGGGGCCGACGAGCCCGAGGCCGGGGTGCTGGCGGTGCACGAGGCCCGTGGGGTGTTGGCCGAGGTGTTCGGCGCCCTGTGGGGACTGGGCAAGCCCACCGTGGCGCGGGTCCAGGGTTATGCGCTGGCGGGGGGGTTCGGGCTGGCGCTCGCCTGCGATCTGGTGGTGGCGTCGGAACGGGCCCTCTTCGGGGCTCCCGAGGTCAACGTGGGCCTGTGGCCCTACATGATCACCGTCCCCCTCATCCGGTCGATGCCTCCCAAGCAGGCGCTCGAGCTGATGTTGACGGGTCGCCGGGTCGACGCGGCCGAGGGCCAACGCCTGGGCTTTGTGACCAAGGTCGTCCCCCATGGGGAGCTCGACGGGGCCGTCTCGGAGCTGGCGCAGACGCTGGCTTCCAAATCACCGGCGGTGATGAAGCTCGGTCGCGACGCGTTCTACGCTGTGTGGGACATGGCGGCTCCCGAAGCCCTCGCCCATCTCCACGCCATGCTCTCGCTCACTGCCCAAACCGAGGACGCGGCCGAGGGCATCGCAGCGTTCCTGGAGAAACGAGCACCCCAGTGGCGGGGGCGCTGACGACCGTGCCCGACCAACGAAGCGAGTGAACGATGCGTAAGAGGGCTCTGATCACCGGCATCACCGGGCAGGACGGGTCGTACCTGGCCGAGCTCCTCCTGGAAGAGGGCTACGAGGTGATCGGCATGGTGCGGCGGTCCTCGACGCTCAACTTCGAGAGAATCGCCCACATCCAGGACCAGGTGTCACTGGTGGCGGGAGACCTCCTCGACGAGATCTCGCTCATCGGGATCCTGCGCGAGCACCGCCCCGCCGAGGTGTACAACCTGGCCGCCCAGTCATTTGTCCAGACCTCGTGGACACAGCCGGTCCTGACCGGCGAGACGACGGCGCTCGGTGTGACACGTGTGCTCGACGCCATTCGGATCGTCGATCCCGAGATCCGGTTCTACCAGGCCTCGTCGTCGGAGATGTTCGGCAAGGTGCAGGAGGTCCCCCAAAGCGAGACCACGCCCTTCTACCCCCGGAGCCCCTACGGCGTGGCCAAGGTGTACGGCCATTGGATCACGGTCAACTATCGGGAGAGCTACGGCCTGCATGCCTCGTCGGGCATGTTGTTCAACCATGAGAGCCCGCGCCGCGGACTCGAGTTCGTGACCCGCAAGGTCAGCCACGGCGTGGCCCGGATCGCGGCCGGGATGGACGACAAGCTGTTCCTGGGGAATCTCGATGCCCAGCGCGACTGGGGGTTTGCCGGGGACTACGTGCGCGCCATGTGGTTGATGCTGCAGCGAGACGAGCCCGACGACTTCGTGGTGTCCACCGGCGAGACGCATTCGGTGCGGGAGTTGTGCGAGATCGCCTTCGCCCGCGTCGGCCTCGACTGGCACGAGCATGTCGTCGTCGACGACAAGTTCCTCCGCCCCGCCGAGGTGGACCTGCTCGTCGGGGACGCCACCAAGGCGAAGACCGAGCTCAAATGGGAAAAGACGGTCACCTTCGCCGATCTCGTGGCCATGATGGTGGACGCCGATGTGGAGCTCCTGCGTGTCCAGAACCGCTGACACCGGGGAAGGCGCGGCGGCGTGATGACGACGTCGGCGGCCGTCACGGCCTACGCCACGATCTCGGCCGACCCCTTGGGCGTGCTCGTGGCCTTCGGTGCCGGGATGCTGTCGTTCCTCTCGCCGTGTGTGTTGCCCCTCGTCCCCGGGTATGTGTCCATGGTCTCGGGATTGTCGGCGGCCGAGATCGAAGACGGCGCGGCACGGGACCTGGCCCCTCTGCTGCGGGGGGTGCTCGGGTTCGTGGCCGGTTTCACGGTCGTGTTCACCGCCCTGGGGGCCGCCGCCTCGAGCCTCGGGCATCTGCTCCTCGGGCATCAACGTGGGCTCGACATCGCCGCCGGTGCGCTCGTCGTGGTCTTCGGGGTGTGGATGACGGGATTCGCCACCCCCGGCCGGTTCCTGCGCGAGCACCGCTTCCACCCCCGCCCGTCCCGGCTCGGCGTGTGGGCGCCGCCGGTGCTCGGCATGGCGTTCGCCTTCGGGTGGACGCCGTGTGTCGGGCCCGTGCTCGGCGGCGTCCTCGGACTCGCCGCCACCCGCTCCACACTGGCGTCGGGCGTCACGCTGCTCGTCGCCTATTCGCTCGGTCTGGGCGTGCCCTTCCTCGCCACCGGGCTGGCCTTCGGCAGGCTCACCTCGCTGTTCGCCCGGTTCAGGCGGCGACTGTTCCTCGTCAACATGGTGTCGGGAGTTGCTCTCGTCGCCTTCGGGGTGTTACTGCTCACCGACAACCTCCACTGGTTGTCCTCGGTCAGCGCCGAGGTGCTCAGGGGCCTCGGTCTGAGCCGGTTGACCGTGAGCTGAACACCCCGGCACCAGGTCTGCTGTCGTCGGCCTGGGCCTCGGACCCTCGGTTCCGGGCACAGGGGGGACCCGCTTGGAATCGGAGAGGGGGTCCCCCGTAGCATGGGCGCCAGGCCATGGTCCCCGCAGTCCTCCTCCGTACCGCCGTCTGTGTGACGGGGCGGTTTCCGGCCCTGGCCGGCGTCGATCTCGCCGTCGCCCAGGGTGAAGTGGTCGTTCTCGAAGGGCCCAACGGGGCAGGCAAGACCAGCGTGCTGCGGGTGTGTGCCGGCCTGCTGCCCCTGACTGGAGGCGAAGGCACGGTGCTCGGATGTGATCTCCGGCGTGATGTGCCCGCGCTGCGCGGCCGGGTGGGAATGCTCGGACACGCGGCCGCCCTCTACGACGATCTCACAGTCGTCGAGAACGTACGGTTCGCGGTTCGCGCCGCCGGGGCCGACGTGGCGCGCATCGACGCCGCGCTGGATCGCCTGGAGCTGGGAGGCCGGGTGCGGCGAACGCCGGTCGGCCGCCTGTCCGCCGGCCAGCGCCGGCGCGTGGCGCTCGCCCTGCTCGTGACGCGTCGACCGGAGCTGTGGCTGCTCGACGAGCCCCACGCCGGGCTCGACGCCGACGCCAGGGTGGTCCTGGGCGAGATCGTCTCCGAGGTCGTGGCGGAGGGTGCCACCGTGCTGTTGGCGTCGCACGAGCCCGAAGAGTCGTGGCCGCTGGCGGATCGGGTGATGTCCATCGTCGGGGGGCGCGTCGTCGAGGAGCGCGCCGTGGCCTCGACACGCCGGCCCGCCCTGCCGGACCAGCTCCGAGCGGTCTCCGGCGGTGCCCATGTGGCGTGACACCGTCCTCGTGGCCGGCAAGGACCTCCGGATCGAGGTTCGCTCACGGGTCGTGATGCACCAGGTGGTGCCGGTGGCGGTTCTCGTGCTCGTCCTCTTCGCCTTCGCCCTCGGGCCGGATCGGGCCCCGATGATCCAAGCCGCGCCCGGCCTGTTCTGGGTGGCCGTGCTCTTCGCCAGCGTGCTCGCCGTCCAACGCAGCTTCGCCCTCGAGGCCCCCGACGGCGCCCGCGACGGGTTGCGCCTGTCAGGCCTCGATCCGGCCGGGATCTTCCTCGGCAAGACCGCGGCGGTGACGGTGCAGATGGTCATCCTGGAGGTGGTCCTGACGGCGGGCGTCGTGGTGCTCTACGGCAGCCACATCCGCTCGTACCCGTCGATCATCGTGGCCGGCCTCGCCGGCACGGCCGGTCTGGCCGCGGCCGGCACCCTGTACGGAGCGCTGGCGGCGGGGTTGCGAGTGCGAGAGACGCTGCTGCCCTTCCTTTTCCTCCCCATCGCCGCGCCGGTGTTGTTGGCCGGGACCCGGGCGTGGCAGGCCGCGTTGGGGATCGGCGCCGGCAACACCGGCAGCGCCGGGGACCCGTGGATCCGGCTCCTGCTCGTGTTCGCCGCGGTCTACCTCGCCCTCGGTGTCGTCATCTACGGGCCCCTGCAAGAGGCATCGTGAGCCCCACCGAGCCCGCTGTGGCGCCCTGGAGCCCGGCCACCACCTGGGTCGTGCGGTCGCTCGGGATCGCGGCGGCGGCGGCCCTGGCCGCCACCATCTGGCTCGGGCTGTGGGTGACGCCTCCTGACGAGGTGCAGCACAACCTGGTCCGTCTGGTCTACGTCCACCCGCCGATCGCCTGGGTGGCGCTCTACCTCGCCTTCGGGGTGGCGGCGGTGTCGAGTGTCTTGTGGCTCTGGCCCCGGACACGGAGCCGGTTCTGGGACCGGCTGGCGGCGTCGGCGGTCGAGGTGGGCGTGGTCTTCACCGCGCTCACCCTCATCACCGGCTCGATCTGGGGCCGGCCCACGTGGGGGCTGTGGTGGACGTGGGACGCCCGTCTCACCTCGACGGCGCTCTTGCTCGTCCTTCTTCTGGGGTACCTGGCCGTGCGCCGGGTGCCGGGCGATCCCGACTCCCGGGCGCGCCGGAGCGCGGTGGTCGCCCTCGTCGCGGCGGTGGACGTCCCCATCGTGCATTTCTCGGTGGACTGGTGGCACACGCTGCACCAGGGTGCCACGGTCCTCAACGCCAACCTCTCGCCCACGATCCACGGATCGATGGCGTGGACACTGTTGCTCGGGTTCGTGGCCTTCACCTTGCTCTTCGCCTGGATGCTCGCCATTCGCTACCGGGTGGAGTTGCTTTCGGAACATCTCGAGGACTCAGAGCTCGACGTGGCGTTGCACGAACGGTGGGCCGAGGGGACCGGTTCGCTCCCCGGGGAGCCGGGGACGGCCCTGGCCCACAGCGGGGGTCCGGCATGACGGGCATCGGACTCGTGCCATGAACTACATCGACGCCGGGTACGCCATCGCCTTCGGCGTGCTCGCCGCGTACGCGGCTGTCCTGTGGCGCCGCCGCCAGCGCCTCGAACGGGCGGCCTCGCGCTCGCGCGGCCCACAAGCGCCGTGACCGAGCCGACGATCCTGGCCGCGCCCGACGCGGCCCAAGGCGTTGCCGGGACCCCGCTGGTGCCGGCCCCGCCCGGCCCCCCGACCTCGGGGCCCCACAAGCGGCGCGCCACGCGGTGGCGCCTGTGGGTGGTGGGTGCCGTCCTCGTCGGAGCGTTCGCATTCCTCCTCGTCGAAGGGCTCGGGAGCTCGCTCAATTACTTCGAGACCGTCGACCAGGCCCTGGCGCACAAGACGATGCTCGGTTCGCAGACCTTCCGCCTCGAGGGCCTCGTCGTCCCCGGGACCGTGCATCGGATCCGTGGTGGTGTGGCCTTCGTCGCCGCCGGCACGGTGCACCGCGTGGACGTCGTCAACCACGGCAACCCCCCCCAGCTCTTCCAGCCCGACATCCCCGTCGTGGTGGTCGGGCACTTCTCGGGAAGCACCTTCATCTCGGACCAGCTCATCGTCGACCACACCGCCCAGTACGTCCAGCAGCACCCCAACCGAGTCAGGGCGCCCAACGGGACCACCCGGTGAACGCCGCCCTCGGGCACAGCGGCGTCTGGCTCAGCCTCGCCGCGTCGGTCATCGGCGTGGCCGTCATCGCCTACGGACTCGCCCGCCATCGCCCTGAGGTGACCCGCACCGGCTGTGTCTACGCCGGCCTCGTGCTCTTGGGAGCGGTCGTCGCCACCGTCGCCATGCAACGGGCGCTCATCACCCACGACTTCTCGATCGCCTTCGTCGCCGCCAACAACAGCCGGGCCACCCCGCTGCTCTACACCATCACGGGCATGTGGTCGGCGCTGGCGGGCTCGATCCTGCTGTGGGGGCTCATCCTCGCCGGCTACATCGTGGCCATGGTGTGGCGGTTCCGGCGCCGTGCCACCGATCCCCTCGTGGCGTGGGCGACGCTCGTCACCCTGGTCGTGTCCGCTTTCTTCTTCGGGCTCATGGCCGGTCCGGCCGATCCCTTCCAGACCGTGGTCGGAGCGGTGCCCGCCAACGGCCTCGGGCCCAACGTGCTCCTGCAGGACAACGCCTTGGTGGCCTTCCACCCGCCCATCCTCTATCTCGGCTTCGTCGGGTTCACGATCCCCTTCGCCTTCGCCATCGCCTCGCTCATCACCGGACGGATCGGAGAGGGCTGGCAGCTCGCCACGCGCCGGTGGACCCTGTTCGCCTGGGCCTTCTTGACGGTCGGGATCGTGCTCGGGGCCTGGTGGTCGTACCAGGTGCTCGGATGGGGAGGGTTCTGGGCGTGGGACCCCGTGGAGAACGCGTCGTTCCTGCCCTGGCTGTGCGCCACCGCCTATCTGCACTCGGTGCTGGTCCAAGAGCGACGAGGTCTGCTGCGGGTCTGGAACCTGTCCCTCGTCATCGCCACCTTCAGCCTCACCATCCTGGGCACGTTCCTCACCCGGTCCGGGGTGATCGAATCCGTGCACGCCTTCTCCGACTCCGACATCGGACCCCTGCTGCTCGGCTTCTTCGGCGTCGTGATGGCGACGGGCGTAGGGCTGATCGCCTGGCGTGGGGACCGGCTGCGGTCCCCGGGCGGGATCGACTCCATGGTCAGTCGGGAAGGCGCCTTCTTGGTGAACAACCTCCTCTTCGTCGTGTTCGCCTTCGTGGTGCTGCTCGGCACGGTCTTTCCTCTCCTCTACGAGGCCTTCCGGGGGCAGCAGGTGACGGTGGGGGCGCCGTACTTCAACGCCATGACGCTGCCCATCGGTCTGGCCCTGCTCTTTCTCATGTCGATCGGCCCGGCCCTGCCGTGGCGCAAGACGACGGCGGGGACCCTAGGCAGTCGCCTGACCGTGCCCGCCTGGATCGGCGCGCTCGTCGTGGTGGGGTGCGTGGCCGGTGGCGTGCGTGGCGTCGGGCCGTTGCTGGCCTTCGGCCTCGGCGGATTCGCCGCCGCGGCCAATGTCCGGCAGCTCGTGCTGTCGGCCCGGGGCGCGCATCGCGGGGGGGTCGGGGCATGGCGCGGGCTCGTGGGGCGCGCCAACGGCGGCATGGTGGTGCATCTCGGCGTGGTGGTCATCGCCGTGGCCCTGGCCGCGGCCACCTCGTTCGGTCACCGCAGCGAGGTGACGCTACGGCCGGGTCAGTTCGTCTCGACCGACGGCCACCGCATCACCTTCGAGGGCCTGACCCAGATCCGCACCCCGGCCCACACCGCCACCGAGGCCCTCGTCCTGGTGGACGGGCACGGGCCCCTGCGCCCGGCGGTGAGCCAGTACGGGCAGAACACCGAAGCGGTCGGGACGCCGGCCATCGACTCGAGCCTCGAGGACGACGTCTACCTCACCCTGGACGCCCTCCCCGCCCAGGCCGGCGGGCCGGTGACGATCGGGGTCACGGTTCAACCCCTCGTGGTCTGGCTGTGGGGGGGAGGGCTGCTCCTCGTGCTCGGGTCCGCCCTCGCCGCCGTCCCCGGCAAGCGTCGGCGCCCCACCGATCCGGTCTCCGCGCCGGTGCCGGCTCTGCACTCCGGTGACGGCAGCACCGGCTCGGGCGATGCCCTGGTCCCGGCGTCGGCGCTTCCCGGCGGCGACCGTCTCGGTGTCGGCACCGAGGAGCCCGATCACGACGAGCAGGTGCACGAGCCCGTCCCGGCCGGATCCCCGTGACGATCACGGTGCGCGACGAAGCCGGTCCGCAGGCCGAGCTCCGCCACCGGCACACCGCCCGGTGGGTGGCGGGAGCGGCGCTCGTGGTCGGGGCCGCCCTGGTGGCGGTGTTGGCCACGCGTCCGCCGGCGACGGCCACGGAGGTCGACACACCCCTCGTCGGCCAAGCGGCCCCGCCCATCACCGGCTCCACGCTCGGAGGCGCGACATTCCGGCTGGCGGCCCTGCGGGGTCGTTGGGTCGTCGTCAACTTCTTCGCCAGCTGGTGCCCGCCGTGCCAACAGGAGCAGCCCGAGCTCGTCGCCTTCGCCTACGCGCACCGGTCGCCCGGTGACGCCGCGCTCGTCGGCGTCGTGTTCGACGACTCGGCTTCCACGGCGCGCGGCTTCATGCGGTCCACGGGCGCGTCGTGGCCCGCCGTGGTCGATCCCGGCGGCCAGATCGCCCTCGACTACGGGGTCCGGGGACCGCCCGAGACCTTCTTCGTGTCACCCCGGGGGACCGTGGTGGCGCACTTCGACGGCCCCATGACCAACGCCTCGCTCGACTACTGGCTGGCGCGGGCCCAAGGCGGAGGAGCGTGAGCGACGCGACGCGGCGTCGGCTCCGGCGCTTGGCGCCGTGGGTGGCGCTGGGGATCGTCGTCGGCGTCGCCCTCGGCATCGGCGCGTCGCCGGGCGGGCCACCGCTCACCGTGGCCCAACGGGTCAACGGCATCGACACGTTGGTCCGGTGCCCGAGCTGTGACGGCATCTCGGTGGCCGACTCCTCGGCGTCGACGGCGGTGGCGATCCGCCAGGCGGTCACCGCCCGGGTGCGCGCCGGGCAGACCGACAGTCAGATCGACGCCTTCCTGGTGAGTCGGTACGGCCCGAGCATCCTCCTGCGCCCGCCCGTGCGCGGAGGCACCGCGTGGGTGTGGGTGCTGCCGCCGGTGGCCCTGGCCCTGGCGGTGACGAGCCTCGGAACCGTGCTGTGGCGGCGCCGGCAGGGCGTGGCGGTGACGGTCTCGACCGATGACCGCGCCCTGGTCCAACAGGCGCTGGCCCGGCGCGGCGCGCCCGGGGGTCGCGCCACGGAGGTCGTGCGGGCGCCGTGAACCGCGGCGAGCTCGACGACGAACTGTCCTTCCTGTTGGACTCGCTCGAGGACCTCGAGCGCGAGCGGGCCGCCGGCGATCTCTCCGAGGTCGACTACACGGCGCTGCGCGACCGGTACACGCGCCGCGCCGCCGAGGTCTTGAAGACCTTGGAGCGAGACGAGGGTGAGCCGCGATCGGACTCGCCCGGGCCCGATGCGCTCGAGCCCGGGTCGCCGCCGTCCGGCTCACCCGGGACGACGCCGTCGAGCGCGGCGCCGGCTCGCCGACGGCGACGGCGGACGCTGGTCGTCATGGGCTCGCTCTTGGTTGTGGGAGCGGTGGCGGTGGCGGTGGTGGTGACCCAGACCGGCGCCCGGCTTCCGGGCCAGACGGCGTCGGGGTCGGTCAGCCTGAGCAGCGGCGCCCAACAGCGCCGCACCCTGGCGCAGGCCGAGACGCTCGAGGCGGCCGGGAACGCGGCGGGGGCGCTGCGCCTGTACCTCCAGGTGCTCGCCCAGGACCCCCGACAGCCCGAGGCGCTGGCCGAGTCCGGATGGCTCGAATTCGAGGCGGGTGTGAAGTCCAAGGACGCCGCGGTGTTGGCAGATGCCCAGAAGCAGGAGCAGGCGGCGCAGCGCGCCGAGCCCGGCGCCTATGCGCCCCATCTCTATCTGGGGTCCATGTTCCTCGCCGAGGGCGACCCAACCGCGGCGGTGGGGCAGTATCGCCAGTTCCTCGCCGACGGGCCTCCCGCCAACGAGGTGCAGGTCGCCCAGACCTTCATCACCGAGGCGTTCCGCCAGGCGGGACAACCCGTCCCCGCCCTGCCCGGCACTGTTTCCACCACGACGGCTCCCACCACCACGACGGCTCCTCCCGCCCGCTGAGCGAGCCGGGGCTCAGCTCCGCAGCGCTCGCAACCGCGCCACCACCGGGGGGAACGCCGCTGCGAACGCCTCGACGTCGTCGTCGGTGGTGGACCACCCCACAGACAGTCGGAGCGAGCGCTCGGCGTCGACGCCCATGGCCGCCAGCACCGGGGACGGCGCCAGGGACTCCGACGAGCACGACGATCCGGAGTGCGCGGCGATGCCGTGCTGGTCGAGGCCGAGGAGGACGGGTTCGGCTTCGACGCCTCCCACCGCCACGCACACGATGTGGGGAGCGCGTTCGTCGCGGGCACCGAGTACCTCGACGTCGTCGACGGTCAGGGCGGCCCGCACGATGGCGTCGGTCCGCCGCCGGGCGTCGCCGCGCTCGCGCTCGAGCCGACCGGGCTCATTGAGCGCCTCGGCGGCGGCCCCGAACCCGACGATGCCCGCCACGTTCTCGAGCCCACCCCGCCGGGCCCGCTCCTGCTCGCCGCCCACCAGCCACGGTTCGAGGCGCAGGCCGCGCCGTATCACGAGCGCACCCATCCCCGGGGGCCCACCCAGCTTGTGGGCGCTGACCGACACGAGGTCGGCGCCGAGATCGTCGAGGTCCGTCGGGATGTGCCCGGCGGTCATGCACGCGTCGACGTGCACGAACGCTTCGTGTCGTCGAGACAGCTCGACCACCTCGCCCACGGGCTGGGTGGTGCCGACCTCGTGGTTGGCCACCTGGCAGTGGACCAGAGCGGCGGGAGAGCCCGTTCGGGCGGTCCTCTCGAGCGCGCGTCGCACCGAGTCGGGGTCGATGCGTCCCACCTTGTCGACGTCCACGTGCACCACCGGGCCCGCACGGGCCGAGGCGTCTCGGACCGAGGAGTGCTCGACGTCGGCCAGCACCGTGGGTCGGTCGGGGCGCGCCCGCGTGGCGCCCCACGTCGCCGCGTTCACCGCCTCGGTCCCGCCCGAGGTGAAGACGACCTGGCGGGGCCGTGTGCCGAGGAGGGCGGCGACCTGTTCGCGCGCCGCCTCGACCGTGGCCCGGACGATGCGTCCCTCGGTGTGGACCCGGCCGGGGTCCCCGACGTTGTCGGGCGACGACTCCAGCCAGGAGACCATGGCCGCCACCACCTCGGGACGGGGCGGGGACGTGGACGCGTGGTCCAGATAGTGGCGCGCCAGGGCTCAGACCAGCGCCGCGCAGGCGTCGTCACCGCGCGCCCGGGACGACAGGACCACCGCAATGGGCTCGTCCGCCGCCTCACCGCACAGCCCGGCCAGGAGCCCCCGCACCAACCCTCGATCGACGGCGCAGATCACGGGGTGCTGGGTGGCGGCCTCTCCGAAGGGGCAGTGCTCGGCCACGACGGCGGTGGATTCGCCGCGGTCCTCGGCGTGGGCCGCGAACCCGTGGGCGGTGAGGGCGTCGGCGATGGCGTGCATGGCGGCCCGCACCGAGCGCTGTCCTTCTCCGGGCTCCATGCGATCGGCGAGCACCCGTCCGTAATTCTCTCCGAGACGCTCGGCCATCCGCTCGGCTTCGGCGGGGCCGAGCAGCTCGAGGGCCTCGGCGAGCAGCGCCACGATGAGGTCGTCCCGGTGGCTGGCGAAGTCGAGGGTGGGGTCGCCCCCGGGGCCGTCCGCGGCGCGATAGCGCTTGGAGGGGCGTCCCGCGCCGGCGGTGGGGGACCGTTCCAGGCTCACCTCGAGGTACCCACCGGCGGTGAGCCGGTCGAGGTGGTGACGGGCCACGTTGGGGTGCACCGAGAACTCCGCGGCGAGCTCCGAGGCCGTCGCCCCGGGATGGGACCGCACGTGGAGGTAGATCTCGCGCCGGGTGGGGTCGCCGAATGCGGAGGTGACCGCGGTCACCGCGGCCGAGAACCGGCGATCGGCGGGGCCGTTCCCTCCGAGATCGGACGCAGATTGCACAGCACTAGTCTACCGGGTGAGCGCGGCGTAATCCCTGGTCGCGCCGCCGGACCCCTTCCGAGAGAGACGCCGTGACCCCCACCGATGCCGATGTGCGCGCCGCCGCCGCGGCCGTGGAGGACCCCACCTTGCGCCGCGGCCTGGGCGAGCTGGGCATGGTGCGCTCGGCCCGGTCGGGACGGCGCCAGGCGTCGGTGGTGGTGGCGTTGCCCGTGGACCGTTGGCCCGGCGCCGACGAGGTGGTCGATGCGGTGGTCAGGGCCGTGGGGTTGGTGCCCGAAGTAGGCGAGGTCAAGGTCGAGGTCGCCACCATGACGGGTGAGGAGCGCCAGGAGCTCCACCAGCGGTTGGCGCTCGGAGCGGGTGGAGAGCCCGTCGAACCGGTGACGGCAGGTGGCCACGGGCACGCCCATGCCCAAGGGCCGGGTGGGCCCCCGGGCCCGCTCGGACACGAAGCGGGACGGCCCAACCGGTTCATGGCCGCCGGGTCGCGCACCCGGGTGGTGGGGATCTCGTCGGGCAAGGGTGGCGTCGGGAAGTCGTCGGTGACGGTGAACCTGGCAGTGGCACTGGCGGCCCGGGGCCACGATGTCGGACTGCTCGATGCCGACGTGTACGGGTTCTCGGTGCCGAAGATGCTGGGCGTCACCGGGGGCCCGGTGGCGATCGACGACCTTCTCGTCCCGCCGGTGGTGCATGGGGTGCGGTGCCTGTCGATGGGATTCTTCGTGCCCGACGAGCAACCCGTGATCTGGCGGGGGCCCATGTTGCACAAGGCCCTCGAGCAGTTCCTCGTCGACTCCTACTGGGGAGAACCCGACTTCCTGCTCATCGACATGCCTCCGGGGACCGGCGACGTCACCTTGTCGTTGGGCCAGTACCTGCCGCGCACCGAGATCGTGGTCGTCACCACCCCGCAGGCTGCCGCCCAGCGGGTGGCGCAGCGATCGGCCTACGCGGCGAAGAAGTTGAAGCTGGCGGTCCGTGGTGTGGTCGAAAACATGTCCTGGTTCACCGGCGACGACGGGACGCGCTACGAGCTCTTCGGAGCCGGCGGCGGCCAGCTGCTCGCCGACGACCTCGAGGTGCCGTTGCTGGGTCAGGTCCCGCTCGTCCCCGACGTCCGGGTCGGCGGGGACTCGGGAGTGCCGGTGCGGGTGGCGGACCCCGCCGGTGAAGCGGCCCTGGCTTTCGACGCCCTGGCCACCCGCCTCGAGGAGCTCGGCCCCGCCCGCATCTACCGCCGGGAGCTCACCGTCCGGTGAGGTAGTCCACCCCTCGGGGAAGACGGGCGCGATCCCACCCGAGGTCCGAGACGGCGACGGCCATGGCGAAACGGTCGGTCATGCCCGCCACGTAGGCGACGGCTTCGAAGACGGCCCGGTCACTGCCCCCGGCGACTCCACCGCCGCTGCGCACGCCGGGGATGAGGTTGGGCTGGTCGGTGAAATGGGCCACCAGGGCGCGCAGCACCGCCACCACGGACTCGCCCTGGGTCACCGAGGCGGGGCGGAGATAGATGTGCTCGTAGTTGCACTGGCGGAAGGCGGCCAAGGCCGCCGCGAGCTCCTCGTCCATTCCCACCGTGCCCGTGCGGAGCGTGGCCAGGACCGTTCCCTCGATGAACGTCCGCAGTTGCTTGGAACGGGTCTCGCCGCACCGGCCGAGCACGATCTCGGGCAGGAGCGTCGGGGTCACGATCCCGGCGGAGACGGCGTCCTCCCAGTCGTGACAGAGGTAGGCGATGCGGTCGGCCCAGCTGACCACCTCACCTTCGGGGGTGGCGGGGGCGGGGCGCGACCACGAATGGTTGCGGATACCGTCGAGGGTCTCCTCGCACAGGTTCAGATCCGCGAGCGAGACGTCGGCCCCCCACACGGCGTGGTCGAAGCCGTCGGGGAGGAAGATCCCGAGGGCGTCCTCGCTCATGTGCCCACCGGGGCCGTGCCCGCAGTCATGCCCGAGGGCGATGGCTTCTGTCAACGCCACGTTCAGGCGGCAGGCCCGAGCCACCGCCGTGGCCACCTGGGCCACCTCGAGCGCGTGGCTGAGCCTGGTCCTCTGGTGGTCGGCGGGGAAGACGAAGACCTGGGTCTTGCCCGCCAGGCGTCGGAAGGCCGCCGAGTGCAAGATGCTGTCCCTGTCGCGTTCGAAGCAGGTGCGCCAGGGGTCGGGCTCCTCGGGGACCGCCCGCCGGCCCCCGGCGGTCGCCCTGGTCGCCCCGGGGGCGAGGACCAGGTCCTCGCCGGCCTCCCTCGCCGGGCGATCCAAGGGCGGGACCTCGCCGTGGGTGCCGAGGGTGGCCGACGAGTCGGCGTGGGCGCGGCGTTGCCCCTCGTCCCCGTGCCCTGCCATGGTGGCGGCCCAGCGCCGCCCCCGGTCGGTCGGCGCGACGGGGGTCGGTTCCATGGGCCTTAGTGTGGCTCACGGCTGTAGGGTCGTTGGCCGCCCGGCCAGGGCCGGTTCGATCGGAGGAGCGGGACACAGGTGGACGTGCGCATCGGGATCGTGCAGAGCGCCAAGGAGCTCGAGGTCGAATTGGACGAGGACGCGGATCGAGACGCCGTCATCGCGGACATCGAGGCCTCCCTGGGCAAAGAGGCGGGTGTGCTGTGGCTCACCGACCGCAAAGGTCGGCGGGTGGCGGTTCCGGTGGCCAAGGTCGCCTACATCGAGGTCGGGGCGCCCACCCACGAGCGCCGGGTCGGTTTCGGCGCCCCCTGACCGGACTCGGCGGCAGTTCCCCCCGTGAGCACCGCCGAGCGTCAGATGGTGGGACTGCTCGACCGCCGCCTCCTGTTCGTCACCGGCAAGGGCGGGGTGGGCAAGACCACGGTGGCCGCCGGGCTGGCCCTGTATGCCGCCGAGCACGGCCGGCGCACCCTGGTGTGCGAGATGGACGCCAAAGGTGACGTGGCCGCCTATTTCGAGACCGGGCCCACCAGCTTCGCGGCCCGCGAGGTGTTCCCGTCGCTGTGGGCGATGTCGATGGACACCGAGGCGTCGCTGCGGGAATACCTGCGGCTCAATCTGAGGATCCCCATCGTGGGCCGGATCGGGCCCCTGGCCAAGATGTTCGACTTCGTGGCCACCGCCGCCCCGGGCGTGCGGGAGATCCTCACGGTGGGAAAATTCTGTTACGAGGTGCGGGAGAAGCACTACGACCTCGTGGTGGTCGACGCCTCTGCCACCGGCCACATCGTCGGGCAGCTGGCCGCGCCCCAGGCCATCAACGACCTCGTGAAGGTCGGGCTGATCCGGTCGCAGACGGACTGGATCCTCGACATCCTGTCGGACGCCGCCACGACGGGCCTCGTCATCGTCACCACCCCCGAGGAGATGCCCGTCAACGAGACCATCGAGCTGGCGGGCCGGGTCGCAGCCGAGACCTCGGTCGAGCTCGCGGCGGTGATCGTGAACCGGGTGCTGCCCGAGTTGTTCGGGCGCAGCGAGGAGACGGTCTTCAACGAGCTGTGCCGGCCCGGGGTCTCCGCTGAGCTCAAGAAGCTCGTCCAGGGCGACCCCACCCCCGTCCTCGACGCGGCGCGCCTGGCGGTCACTCTGCGTCGGACCCGGGCGGAGCACCTCGAGCGCCTGCGGGAAGGAATCGATCCGGTGGTGCCGATGATGTACCTGCCCTTCCTCTTCACCCGGCTGCACGGATTGCGCACGCTGCGCCAGGTCGCCCTCTCGCTGGGCGAGGAGCTGGCTTCTTGATGGCCAGGCGCACCACACCGCCACCCGAGACACGCCGGGCCTCACTCGACGGGCTGTTGGCGTCGAAGGAGATCGTCGTGGCCTGTGGGCCCGGAGGGGTCGGCAAGACGACGACCGCCGCCGCCGCGGCCGCCATGGCGGCATCGCGTCTGGGTGGCAAGGTGCTCGTGCTCACCGTGGACCCCGCCCGCCGGCTGGCCGACGCCCTGGGCCTCGAGGGGATCGGGAACACCGAGCGGCGCGTGCCCGACGAGACCTTTCTGGCGGCCGGCGTGAAGCCCATGGGGGAGCTGTGGGCGGCCATGCTCGACACCAAGGAGTCCTGGGACTCGCTCATCCGGCTCCATGCCCCCGATGCCCGGACCCGCGACGAGATCCTGTCGAACCCCCTGTACCGCAACATCTCGGCGCGCTTCGTCCAGAGTCACGACTACATCGCCATGGAGCGACTCTTCGAGATCCACGCCGAGGGCACCTACGACCTCATCGTGGTGGACACGCCCCCGACCCGCAACGCCCTCGACTTCCTCGACGCCCCCGAGCGCATGGCGGAGTTCTTCTCCAGCCGGTTGCTGCGCTGGCTCATCGTCCCCTACCGGTCGAGGCTGGTGAACTTCGCCTCCAAGCCCTTCTACCAGGTCGCCGACAGGATCCTCGGAACCCAATTCCTCGGGGATGTCGCCGAGTTCTTCATCCTCTTCCAGTCCATGTACGACGGGTTCGTCGAGCGGGCGCGGGCCGTGCACCGTCTCATGGCGGACCGGCGCACCTCGTTCATCGTGGTGTCGACGCTCGAAGCCGTGCCCCTGCGCGAGGCGGAGTTCTTCGCGCAATCCCTCAAGGACCGCCGCCTGCATCTCGGGGCGATCGTCCTCAACAAGGTGCTCCCCGCCTACCTGCGCGACCCCCAGGGCGCGGCCGTGGCCGAGAAATTGCGGGACCGGGCCGACGAGCTGGCCGAGGCGTTGGGCCCCAAGGTGCGGTCGGGGGATGTCAGCCAGATCCGACGGGTGCTGGCCGAGGTCGGCCGCAGCTACATCGACTACCGGGTCGTGGCGCAGCGCGAGGCCGAACAACAAGGGGAACTGGCCACCGTCCCCGAGGCGCTCGTGAGCGTGCCCTACTTCGAGACCGACGTCTATGACCTCGCCGGGCTGCTGCGCCTGGGCGAGCAGCTGTGGGGTTCGTGAGAAGGACGGGCCGGGCCTACTGGGTGGGGTAGCTCCCGCCGCCGCCTTCGGCGTGCTGCTTGGCGATGTACATGGCGGTGTCGGCCCGGCCGAGCAGGGTGGCGGCGGTGTCACCGGGGCCGGGATGGGCGAGACCCACGCTGGCGGTCAGATGGAAGGTGCCCTCAGGGAGCTCGATGGGCCGTTGGATCCCCTCGGCCAAGCGGGCGCCGAGGGCCCGGAGCTCCTCGGGGTCACGGATGGCGGCGACCACCACGAACTCGTCCCCGCCGTAGCGGGCCACGATGTCACCCTTGCGCACCGAAGACTCGAGACGCGACGCCACCCGGCGCAGGATCTCGTCGCCGGTGGCCCGGCCGTGCTGATCGTTGATGGGCCGGAACCCGTTGAGGTCGATGAACACCACGGCGGTCGTGGGGTTGCCGAGACACCGTTCGACGTGGGCGCGCAGCGTCACCCGGTTGGCCAGCCCGGTCAGGGGGTCGAACGTGGTGAGCTCGTCGAGGGCGTCCCGGGTGGCGCGCAGCTGGGTGATGTCGTGGCCCGAGACCACGAGGCCCTTCACCGTGGGGTCGTCGAGGAGGTTCACGATGCTCAACTCGAAGGGGACCGACTCGTTCCCCCCGCGTCGCATCAGTTCGACCTCGACGACGGTGGGGGACCGGCTGTAGGAGGGGACGTCGATGGAGCGCGACAGCGCCGCGGCCAGGCTGCCCCGATCGTGCGAGGCCGCGAACTCCACGATCGGCCTGCCTTCGACGAGCTCCTGGTCGTGGCCGAGCAACCTCGTGATGGCGGCGGAGACCGACTGGATGCGGCCCGCCCCGTCCAACAACATGATGATGCTGGTGGCGTTGTGCACGATGGCCCGGAACTTCCCGACCTCGTCGGAGGCGATCTCCCACCGCCGCCGTTCGGTCAGGTCGCGCATGCACAGCACGAGGCCGTTGACCGCGGGCCGGTCGAGGAGATTGGCCCCGATGACCTCGACGAGCTTCCACCCGCCCGGAGCGCGCACCCTCAGCTCGATCGGTGTTCCCACCGTCTTGCCTTGGATGCTCATCAATGCCACCGCGGCGACCTCCTGGTCGTCGGGGTGGAGGAAGTCGAGCCCGTCAGCGCCGGCCAGGCGCGCGCTGTCGACCCCGAACAGCCGTTCCGCGGCGTCGTTCGCCCAGATCAGCCGGGCGGAGGCGTCGACCACGACAACGGCGTCGGGAAGCCAGACAGCCACGTCGAGCAGGCCTCGGGATTCCATCACCAAGGACTCCATCGGCTGTGGCAGCCCCCTGCCTTAGCCCCGGTCTCAACCGCCGGCCCGCTGGGGGTCTCGGCCTTCTCCCGGCCTTGCGCCCCGGGGGGTCGCCCAGGCACGACCGGGGGCCACCGTCGGTCCGGGAGCGGCCCGGCACCGGGGGGAGGGGTTACGCCCCGGGGCGGCCCAGGGGGGCGAGGGCCCGAGATCGGCCGCCCCGTCCGCGGGAAGGGAATCGGAGGCCGCGGCGTCTCAGGGCGGGCGACATCTCCGCCGGGGCGTCGGCTCGGGGTGTCGGCTCGGGGTGTGTCGAGGGACCTCACCCGTCGCCCCATGACTCTCCCGGGTGCACTCTCCTCGGCACGATCGCGAGTCGGGTTGAGTCCTTCGAAGACAGATGACGAACTGTTGTCATGGGGCTTGGTGTGTCAGAAGTTCGTGTCGCCGGTGACGACGATTCGGCGCGTGACGGGACGGCATCGCGGCGCTGGTGCAACCTTGGTCGGGCATTGTGATGTCCTGGATGAAGAACACCTCTCGAGATGCCGACATCACGTGCATGACGACTCGACCGCCGAAGCGGGCCGACGGTGCCCGACGTGAAGCGGACACGGCGTTGAGCTTGAGAACGTGTGGCTTTGCCTTCACCACCACGGGTCGACCGTGTGGAAACCACGTGGCCGAGGGCGTCCCGTGGTGCCGGGCGGGTCATCCCTGCACGGCCACCGAGGGGTTACGGGAATTGGTCATCGTCACACCCGATCGGTCGGACTCGCCGCCGCCACGCACGGCGACGCAGGGTTCCAGTCCGCGGCGCAGCGCCACCCGGACACGGCGCGCCACCGAGCTCATGCGTCTGGCGATGGCCAGCGAGGACGCCGACGAGATCGGACTGCGTGCCGAGAGCGTGCTCGCCGATGCCGCCACCGCCATGGCACTGCTCGGAGGGCCCGAAGCGTCGCCCGCCGCTCGTGCCGCCGTCGTCCAGCGGTTCGGGCGGGTCGGCGCCCTGCTCGTCCTCGGGTACGAGGACCGGGGGCGAACCCATGTCCTGGTCCCGTTCCCTGTCGACGGACACGTGGAGCGACCCGAGGGCGCGGACCCGCACATCGAGAGCCTGGTCCAGGACTTCGCCGACCTCGACGCCCGGGGGTTGTACCGGCTCCTGTGCGAGATCGACGAGGACGAGGGGTTCGCCGGGGACATCCAAGGGATCGATGCGCATCGGTGGCTGCATGCCACCTACGCAGTAGCGGCGCGCGACGGCACGCCGGCTGCCCATCGGGACTACATGTCCGCGCTCGATTGCGTCATGCGCCTCGTCAGGCCCCTCGTCGCCTCGTAAGGGGCCAGCCGCGAGCCGGTCCGTGGGGCCGGCCCCGGCGCCTACGATGCCGGTCGGAGGAGGGTTCGATGACCGACATCACAGATCCCGTGCTCGAGGCCTACGCGACCGCCCACACCAGCCCCCCCGGCGACCACCTGCTGGCCCTGGCCGAGGAGACCCGCGCCACCCTCAGCGCGCCGCAGATGATGGTGGGAGCGCTCGAGGGGCGTTACCTCGAGATGCTCGTGTACGCGTTGCGTCCCCTGTGGGTCCTCGAGATCGGGACCTTCAGCGGCTACTCGTCGATCTCGATGGCCGCCGGCCTCCCTCCCCAGGGCCGCATCACCACCTGTGAGCTGAGCCCGGAGCACGCCGCCGTCGCTCGGGCCCACATCGCCGCCAGCCCCTACCCGGACCGGATCGAGGTCATCGAGGGCCCGGCCCTCGACACCGTGGCGAAGCTCGAGGGGCCCTTCGACTTCGTGTTCATCGATGCCGACAAGACCAACTACCTGGCCTATTTCGAGGCCGTCCTGCCCAAGCTCGCACCCGGGGGGCTCATCGCCGCCGACAACACGCTGTGGAGCGGGAGGGTGGTCGACGACGCGGACCAGTCCGACGACACCCAGGCCATCCGCGCCTTCAACGACGCCGTGGTGGCCGACCCCCGGGTGGTGTGCGTCCAGACCACGGTGCGAGACGGCGTCACGCTCATCCGGGCATCGGACCCCATCGCCCCGGGCCGGGTCTGAGCAAGTCGACAGACCGGGGACGCTCGATGCTCGACTACCACCTGCACCTCTGGCCCCACGGACAGCGGGACGCGGCCCCCACGGTCGAGCAGGTGGCCGACTACTGCGACCGTGCCCGTGGCGCCGGTGTCCATGAGATCGCGCTGACCGAGCACCTCTTCCGGTTCCGTCAGGCCGACGCCATGCTGCGGGATTTCTGGGACGACGAGCCCGACGCCGCCCTCCGGGCCTCGATGACGAATTACTGGGATGCCCATGCGCATGCCGACCTCGACGCCTATGTGGAGTGCGTGCTGGCCGCCAAGGACGCCGGGCTCCCCGTCGTGCTCGGGCTCGAGGTGGACTACTACCGGGGACGGATGGACGACGTGGTCGCACTGCTGGCCGGGTATCCCTTCGACGTCCTGTTGGGTTCGGTGCACTGGATCGGGGCGTGGCGCTTCGACGACGTGGACGACGCCCTCTCCATGGCGCAGTGGTCGACGCGCGACGTCGACAGGGCCTGGGGTGAGTACGTCGGGGCCATCGAGGAATTGGCCGCCACCGCCGCCTGCGACGTGCTGGCCCACCCCGACCTGGTGAAGGCGGCCGGTCACCGGCCCGGGGCCCCCGAGGAGTGCTGGGACCGACTGGTCGAAGCCGCGGTGCGCTCGGGCATGGCGGCCGAGCTCTCGTCGGCGGGATGGCGCAAGCCGGCCGGCGAGGCCTATCCCGCGCCGGCGTTGCTGTCACGTTTCGCGGCGCGTGGCGTCCCGCTCACGACGGCGTCGGATGCGCATCGGCTCGCCGACGTCGCCCACCGGAGCGCGGATCTCGCCCGGATGCTCGACGCCCTGGACGTGACCACGCTGCGGGCCTTCCGGGCCCGTCGGGGGCGGGACGTCCCCCTGGTTGCCACGGTGCCGGGCCCGTGAAGACACCGGCGGAGCTCGCCGCCGACCACACCGGTCTCGACGCCGCCAGCCTCGATCACCTCCAGCGCCTCCTCGGCTCCTGGGGGGTGCTTTCGGACCTTTCGTTCTCGGACCTGCTGCTCGTGGCCCCGGTGCGGGGGACCGCGGGCTCCAAGTTGATCGTGCTGGGGCAGATCCGCCCGACCACGTGGACGACACTGTTGCGCGTCGACCTGGTGGGCGAGATCGTGGAGAGCTCTGACTGGCCGGTGGTGCTCGAGGCGCTCCAGGCCGGCACGATGTCGTCGGGGCTGGCGGTCATCCCCGTCCCCGTCCGGGTCCGGTTGGCGTCGGGCGATCCCGAATCCCGCGACACCGGTGAAGTGCCGGCTGTGCCGGACACCGCCCAGCTCGAATGTGTGCCTGTGCGCCACGGGGGCGACCCCGTCGCCGTCGTCGTCAAGGTGGCGCCCCTCGAGGATCGACGCCCGGGTCGGCTCGAACGTGTCTACCGCGGCCTCTACAGACGGTTGGCCCACATGGTGGCGGTCGGTGACTTCCCGTTCATGGGCGAGGACTTCACCACCGAGGACGCTCCCCGGGTCGGTGACGGTCTCGTGCTCGTGGAGCCCGACGGGCAGGTGCAGTACGCATCGCCCAACGCCATGAGCGCGTTGCACCGCATGGGCGTCACCGACGTGGTCGAGGGCCGGCGCCTCTCGGAGCTGGGGATCGACGACGCCGCGCTCGACTGGGCCTTGCGAGCCGGATGTCCGGTGACCGAGGAGGTGGAGCGCCGACCGGACGTGATCGTCCTGATGCAGTGCACGCCCCTGCTCGAACAGGACACCGTCACCGGGGCCATGGTGCTCCTACGCGACGTCACCGACCTGCGCCGCCTCGACCGGCTCTTGTTGTCGAAGGACGCCGCCATCCGCGAGGTGCACCACCGGGTCAAGAACAACCTGCAGACGATCTCGTCCCTGCTCCGGCTGCAGGCCCGCCGGCTCGAGCCGGGCAAGGGCCAAGAGGCGCTGCGCGAGGCCGAGCGCCGGGTGAGGTCGATCGCCCTCGTCCACGAGATCTTGTCGCGCGAGCCCGGAGACGAGGTTCCCTTCGACGAGATCGTCGGATCGCTGGTCCGGATGGCCGAGGACTCCGTGGTGTCGGGGGACCGCATCGGGATCCGCGTGATCGGGGATGTGGGCGAGGTGGCCGCTGATGTTGCCACCCCACTGGCTGTGGTCCTGGCCGAACTGCTGCAGAATGCCGTCGAACATGCCTTCCCGTCCTCGGGCACCGACTCGGTGTTCATCGGCGACAACGAGGGCGAAGCGGTCGGGCACGTGGAGCTCGTGCTCTCCCACGACGCTGATCACCTGACCCTTCAGGTCCGCGACGACGGGTGCGGGCTTCCCGAGGGGTTCGACATCGACCATACGACCAGTCTCGGGCTCTCGATCGTCCGTGATCTGGTCACCAGCCAGCTCGGGGGGTCGATCGTCATGCAGAGCAACGGCGGCACGCTCGTGACCATCGACCTCCCCCTCGAGGGGTCCTCGAGCGACCCCTCTCCGGCCTGAGCTCAGTCCGGGGACTCCACCGAGAAGCGGTAGCCGATTCCCCGCACGGTGTGCAGCCAGCGCGGGGTCGCGGCGTCGGGCTCGAGTTTCAGTCGAAGGCGTCGGACGTGCTCGGTGACCGTCGCCGGGTCCTGCCACTCCTGGGTCGATCCCCACACGTGCTCGAGAAGCTCTTCGCGGGTGAAGACCTGATCGGGCGTGGCGGCGAGAAAGGCCAAGAGGTCGAACTCCTTGGGCGTGAGGTCGACGGCCGCACCGTTCACCGTCACGCGGTGGGCGGCTCGATCGATCATGAGGTCCTCGTGCTCGATCTGGGTCGTCGTCTGCGCCGGTTGGCCGCGACGCAGGACCGCACGGATGCGGGCGTCGAGCTCGGGAAGCGAGCAGGGCTTCACGACGTAGTCGTCGGCACCCAGGTTCAGAAGACGGACGCGCTCGGTCTCCTCGGCACGACCGGTCACGACGATGACGGGCAACCCGCTGTCGCGCCGGAGCCGGGCGAGCACCTCCTCGCCGTCGAGGCCCGGGAGCCCGAGGTCCAGGACCACCAGGTCGTAGCTGCCGAGACTGGCCTCGCGCAGCGTGCCGGGACCGTCGGCCGCCTCTCCGACGCGGTATCCCACCCGCTGGAGGAACAGACGGGTGGCGGTTCGGCTCGCCGTGTCGTCCTCGGCGACTAGGACCATGTGGTCCTCGTCGGGCAATGTCACAGTCACAGACCTACCTCCGGTCGCCCGTCTTCTGGTCCAGGTTGTCGAGTTGCCCCGCTCGATCGCCTCTGCATCGTGGTCTGCTCGATTCCCGGGGTGTCGCCGCCGGGCCTGTCGGGATCGACGAGCGAGCGCTCGTCGACCATGGCCGACACCCCTGCACCGTGCGACAACCCTTCACCCAGGCTCACTCTGCTTGGCTCCGATCTCGTAGTCCACCAGTCGGAGCAGAGCTGCGACGTCCACCGGCTTCGTGAGATAACCCTCGACCCCAAGGTCGAGCATCTCCCTGATTCTGCTCGGTGTGGCGTCTGCACTCACCACGACTACCTTTGTGTCGGCCAACTCCGGCACTGCCTTGAGCCGATGAAGGAGTTCGTCACCGGGAAGATCGGGCAGGTGGAGATCGAGAAGGACCAGGTCCGGGCGGTGTTGCCGGGCCAGCTCGAGACCGGTTCTCCCTTCGCCTGCCGACACCAGGCGGACGCCGGGCCGCTTGGCCAGCACCTGCTCGACGAGGGCGGAGTTCGAGGGGTTGTCCTCGATCTGGAGCACCACGACCCCCCGGCCCGACCCGGCCGAGCCGGGCCCGCCGTTGGGCGGAGCGGCCCTGGTGGCGCGAGGACCCCGCGCCTCAGCCCCGTCGAGCTCGGCCGACGCTCGGACCTCTGACCGGCTCGGGGCAGCGCTGTCGGGGGGTGGCCCGTCGCCCGCGACCCGTGCATCGGCGGGCAGCAGTTCGATCCAGAACGTCGAGCCGTGGCCGGGGACCGAGTCCACGCCGATGGTGCCCCCCATCACCTCGACGAGCTGTTTCGAAAGCGCCAGGCCGACACCGGTCCCTTCCACCGCCGACCGTTCCGCGCCGAGTCTCGAGAAGGGGATGAACAACTGGTCCTGTTGCTCGTGAGGGATACCCGGCCCCGTGTCCCGCACTTCGAAGCGGACCCGTCCCCCCTCCGCGATAGCGGTGCAGAACGCCACCGAGCCACCCCGGCTGTTGTACTTGACGGCGTTGGAGCCGAGGTTCAGAAGAACCTGCAGCAGTCGTTGGCGATCGGCTCGGACGCGCAACACGCGTGACCCGTTGCTGTCCACCGAGAGCTCGATGCCTGCGGTCTCGGCGACGGGACCGAGCAGCGTGGTCACCTCGTCGAGGACTTCACTGACTTCGACCGGCTCCGTCGAGAGGCTGACCCGGCCGGCTTCGATGCGTGAGATGTCGAGGACCTCGTTGATGAGTGACAGCAGGTGGCGTCCTGCCACCTGGATCTGGTCCACGCTCGACGCCTGGTTCTCGGGGAGCTCGTCGAGCTCCAGCAGCTGGGCAAAGCCGAGGATGGCATTGAGGGGGGTTCGCAACTCGTGGCTCATGCGCGACAGGAACTCGCTCTTGGCCTGGCTCGCTCTCTCCGCCCCCACCGACGCGTGTCGAAGCGACTGTTCGAGGCGCACCCGCCGAGTCACGTCCCGCGAGATCGTGACGGTCCCGGTCACCCGTCCGGTGTGGTCGAAGACCGGCCGGGCTCGGGTCTCGTAGGTCCGGAGGTCCCCGCCGGGCAGCCGGCCCGTGGTCACGACCGGGTCGGGGCTCTGCTCGCCGGCCACACATCGGGCGATCAGTTGATCCAGGACGGCCCGGTCCATGTCCTGCGCCAGGCCACCTGCCACCCCGTCCCCCGCCGCCTCCGAGGCCCGGTGGCGGGCGCCGATGGTGTCGGGAGTGGCGTCGGTGGTCCCGATTACATCCGCCAACAGGGAGCTGCCGAGCACGACCTGTCCGGTGATGTCGCGCACGACGATGGTGTCGGGAGAGGCATGGAAGATCGACTCCAAGAGGAACCGGCGCTCATCCGCGGCGCGCTGCGCCACGTGGCGCTCCGACACGTCGACGAGATAGGCGACCAGACCCTGAAGCTCGCCTTCGGGGCCGGTTTCCAACGTGTAGACGACCTCGGCTTCGCGCCAGTCCTCAGAGGTCGGGTCACGCCGAAAGCGCAGGAGGATCTCGAGACGTTCGCCATCGCTGCGGCTGCCCCCCGCCAGTGCGTCGCGCACCTGGTTCGCCGATTCCGGGTGGATGCGCTCGATGATCCCCGCGGGCGCCGCCACGGCCTCTTCGGCCGAGATCCCGAGGAGCCGATCGATGTTCGGGCTGGCGTAGGTGAACCGCCGGGTGCCGACGTCGTAGCGCAACGACACCACGGGGCTGGCGGTGAGAATGTTCTCGAGCTCCTTGCGCGCCCGGTCGCGCTCTTCGGCTCGTTCCCGCAGCTGCGCGGTGGTGTCGAGAAGCCGGGCCGAGAGTCGGCCGATCTCGTCGCGTCCGCTCGGCACCGCCACCGGCGTCTCCCCCCTCTCGAGCTCTTCGGTGGCACGTTCGAGGCGGCGCAGCCGCCTCACGACGCCGGTCGTGAACAGCTGCGACACCATGACCCCTCCGGCCAGGGCGAGCACGACCGCAGCGATGACGATGGCGGGCAGCACGATGTTCGAGGTGTGGATGTCGGACTGCTGGCTGGCGATGATGGCGTTCTCCTCACCGATCAGTGAGGAGATGTCGTCACGGAGCTTGCTCGTCTGGGCCTGGACCGACTGCAACAAGGCGCGCACCGTCGTCGAAGGCGCCGCGGATGGGGGCTCGACCTTGAGACGATCCAAGGCCGCCACGAGCCGATCGGTGTCGTGTTGGATGACCAGGCCCCAGGTGGCGCCCGGCCCCGTGTCGAGGGTCAACGCCGCGAGCTGGCCCAGCTGACTCCGCACCCCTGCCTCGGCCCGGGCCGAGGGCCCTTGGAAGGACCGGTCCCCGGTGAGGAGGTAATCGCTCACCCCGCTCTCGGCGGAGACGAGACTGTTCTCGAGCATGGTGGCGGCGTCCACCACCTGTCGGGAGCTGCTCGCCACGTCCTGGGCCCGGTTGTCGACGTGGGTGAACCACGACGTCGAACCCAGGACGACAAAGAGAATGGCGATGGGAACGGCGATGACCACGAGACCCTTGGTCCGCATGGACCTGTCGATCCACCTGGTGCCGAGCCGCTTCCCACCCGACGCGTCACTCATGACGGCACCTCTCACCGAGGAACGGCGGCTCTCAAGCGAGGGGGAGCGAACAAAGACATGTGGGCGCGTTCCTCGTTGATTCGAGGATACCGAGGGTCAGGGTGGTACTGCCTCGATACTCGACGCGCAAAGGCCCCGGAATCGCTCCGGGGCCCAGGTGCTTCTGTGGAGGGGCGTTCGAGGTGACTACGAAGCGCGTCGGCGGGCGGCGAGCCACGCCTTGCGGAGCTTTCGGCGCTCCTCCTCGGAGGTGCCGCCCCAGATGCCCGACTCCTGGTTGGTGGCCAGAGCGAATTCGAGGCAGGGCTCGATCGCCTCACACGACCGGCATACCCGCTTGGCCGCCTCGATCTGCTCGATCGCCGGGCCGGTCGTCCCCACCGGGAAGAAGAGGTCCGGCTCGGTGTGCCGGCAGGCCGCCACCTTGCGCCAGTCTTCGGCATCCCATTCGACCGAGCGGTTCCACATGAGTGCCACGATTACCTCCTCCGAAACGGTGCTGTTGCGGGCAACATTGACCGTCCGCTCCTTGTGATCCCGTTCACTTGGCTGGCCACAGGGGTTGGCCGCCACGGGAAACGGTGAATGTGAAGCTACTCCCAAGCGCTTACCCCCGCAAGCGCGAAGTCAGCTCGAAAGGATCCAAAGAGCAGGGGAATACTCGGAAACCCTTGAAGTCTGGTGAGGAGCCCGGGGGGTGAATTCCTCACCTCGCACCCGGTTCTTAGACTCGAACCCGATGCCCCGGAGCGACCCCCTCCATCGGGCGGGCCGGTCCCGGACCGGCACGTCGGACCCGACGGCCCACCCTGGCGACCGCCCCGAGACCGGGACCGAGGCCCGGTGAACTGGACCGATCGGACCTGGATCAAGCAGATGACCCGACGCTGCTCGTTCTGCGGACTGGTCCGGGACGGCGGGGTGTCGGGGCCGGGGACCGGGACCGGGGTCCACATCTGCCCCGACTGCATCCGCACCCTCCACCAGATGCTCGGAGGTCCACCGCAGAGCTCGGACTCTGCCGGCGCCGAGGAGGGTCTGGGAGATGAGACGACAGGGCCCGGCGGCGGCTCCTCGCGGCGGGGCCCCTAGGTGATTTCTCGCCCGTCGTTTCGGGTGGAACCCCGCTAGGCACCCGCGGGGGCGGGGCGTACTCTGCAGGTGGACGGCCAAGCTGAAACTGCGGTTCCCCCAAAACCCCACCACTGGCTGGGCGTCCGATCTCGTAACGAATGGCGAGGCATGGGCAGCGTTCTCGTGCAGTGTCCGCTGCGTGCGCTGCCCATGCACTCCGCCATTCCCCCGTGTGCTCCGCCTGCGGGCACGGCGACTTCGCACCGCGTGTCGCTCACGCGCGGGTCGGTGCCCGAGCGCCGTGTCTATGGTGCGTCACGTGGGCAGCACCCCCGGACCCCGGCGCGTGGACGAGAACCCCGACGAGGACCCCGACGACCCCCTGCGATGGCCCCGACGGCGTCGGCAAGACCCCGTGTGCGTCCTCGCCCATCGGGGTGGGACCGGGCCCTGGCATGAGAACAGCGTCGAAGCCTTCTCGGGGGCCCTGCGCCTCGGCGCCGACGGCGTGGAGCTCGACGTGCGGCGCAGCGCCGATGGGGAGCTCGTGGTGCATCACGACCCCCTGGTGCCCGGCTCCGGGCTCATCCACGAACGACGGCACCAGGAGCTCCCGGGGTGGATCCCGACCCTCGAGCGCGCCCTGGCGTCGTGCGCAGGGGCGATCGTCAACGTGGAGATCAAGAACGTCCCCACCGACCCCGCCTATGACCCGACCAACCAGGTGGCGCTCGACGTCGCCGTCCTCCTCGCCACCCACGTCGGGACGGCGCGGCCCGGGCCCGCCCGCGTCATCGTGTCCTCGTTCTGGCCCGACACCTTGGCCGCGGTCAGGGGGGCCGACCTCGACGCCGACCGTGGTGGGGACGAGGACCCCTCGGCACCGCTCGGCCTCCTGGTGCATCCCGCGCTCGATGTGTCGTCCGCGCTCGACACCGCGACGTCCCTCGGGTGCGTGGCGTTGCATCCCCATCACTCCCAGGTGACCGCCGACCTGGTGGGCCGAGCCCATGACTCGGGGTTGGCCGTGGTCACCTGGACCGTGAACCTTCCCGAGGACCTCGACGCCGTCGTCGAGGCGGGTGTGGACGTCGTGATCACCGACGACGTGGCCAACACCCTGGCTCATCTGGGTCGGGCCTGAGCGGGGCGGTCCCGGCTCGGCCCGGTGCCGATCGAGGAACCTGGATTGGTCGAACGGCGGGTTCTCGGGAACAATCGAGGCCATGAACGTCGTCGTCTGCGTGAAACAGATCCCCGATCCCGCCGCACCCCAAGCCCTCGATCCGAACACTCACACCCTGGTCAGAGAGGGAAAGCTGATCATGGACGACTCCGACGCCTACGGCGTCGAGATGGGTCTGCAGCTCGCCGAGGAAGCCGGCGGCGGGGAGGTCACCCTGGTCTCGATGGCACCGGCCGGCGAGACCTCGGGTCTGCGCACCGCCCTCGCCATGGGCGCGGCCAAGGCCATCCTCGTGAGCGACGACGCCCTCCAGGGCTCCGATGCCCTGTCGACGGCCAAGGTCCTCGCCAAGGCCATCGAGCGGGCCCAGCCCGACCTCGTCATCGCGGCCACGGAGTCGACCGACGGCTACACGGGGACGACGCCGGTCCAGGTGGCCGAGCTGCTCGGCTTCCCGGCGGTGACCTTCGCCAAGAAGGTCTCGGTCGGCGACGGCCGCGTCCACGTCGAGCGTCAGACCGAAGCCGGCTACGACGAGATCGACTGTCCCCTGCCCGCGGTGGTGACGGTCACCGCCGGCGTGGTGGAGCCCCGCTACCCCTCGTTCAAGGGGATCATGGCGGCGAAGTCCAAGCCGGTGGACCAGCTGACGGTGGCCGATCTCGGCCTCGACGCCGGCCAGGTCGGCGCCGCCGGGGCTCGCCAGGAGGTCACCGACGTCACCGCGGCCGAGGCGCGCCAGGCCGGCGAGATCGTCACCGACGAAGGCGAGGGCCAGGAGAACATCGTCCGGTTCCTCGAGCAGCTCAAGCTGGTCTGATCCCGGCCCCGCCGGGCACCGTTCTTCCACGTACCCCCAGGAGAAGAGAATGTCGATCGACAAGGTTTGGGTCCTCGCCGAATCCGCCGAGGGCAAGCCCACGACCATCACGCTCGAGCTGCTGACCCAGGCCCGGTCCATGGGGTCCACCACCGAAGCGGTGGCATGGGGACCCGACACCGCGGCGGTGGCCGGCGAGCTGGGCAACTTCGGCGCCACCACGGTCCACGACGTGGGCGATCTCGGCGACTCCCTGCCGGGCGCCCCCGTGGCGGCCGCCATCGCCGCGCTCATCGACTCGGGCAACCGCCCCGACGTCATCCTCGTGCCGGCCAGCTATGACGGCCGCGACGTGGCGGCGCGTCTGTCGGTGCGCCTGGACCTGCCGGTCATCACCAACGTCGTGGACCTGACGGCCCAAGGCGACGAGGTGCGCAGCCAGCACGGACTCTTCGGCGGAGCCCAGGTGGCGACGGCCCGCTTCACCGGCGCGCGCCCGTGGATCTTCGTGATTCGGGCCAAGTCCTTCGCCGCGGACCCCGCCGGGGGCGGCCCGGCCCAGGTCGTGGCGGCCCCGGTGCCCGAGCTCGGAGCCACCAACGGGGCCAAGGTCCTGGCCCGTCATGCCGAGGAGCGCAGCGGACCGAAGCTCGACGAGGCCGACGTGGTGGTATCGGGCGGCCGGGGCCTCGGCGGTGCCGAGCACTACGCCATGATCGAGGAGCTGGCCAAGCTGCTGCACGGTGCCCCCGGCGCCAGCCGGGCCATCGTCGACGCCGGCTGGGTGCCCTACTCGCACCAGGTCGGCCAGACGGGCAAGACGGTCAAGCCCACCGTCTACATCGCCTGCGGGATCTCGGGGGCCACCCAGCACCTGGTGGGCATGAAGGGCTCGAAGAACATCATCGCCATCAACAAGGACCAGGACGCCCCGATCTTCTCGGTGGCCGACCTCGGCATCGTGGGAGACGTCCACAAGGTCCTGCCCAAATTGATCGAGGCGCTCAAAGCCCGCAGCTGATTCGACGCGGTCTCGGGGCGGGCCTCGGGCCCTGACCAGGTGGAGGGCGCCGATACCCGCGCTCGGGCGCGGCGGCGATATCCTCCGCGAGGTTCGTTGCGCCCCGTGATCCCGAGGTGCCTCCTCTTCTGAACAGCGGGTGACCCGCACGCATGCTGTTCCCCACGATCGACTTCGCCATCTTCTTCGCCGTGGCCTTCACGGCGAACTGGCTGCTGAACCCGTACCCCCGCCTGTGGAAGTTGGCCATGTTGGCGGCGAGCTACGTGTTCTACAGCTGGTGGGACTGGCGCTTCGTGTTCCTCCTGGCGTCGGTGACGGTCACCGCGCACCTCGGAGCCACGGCGGTGAACCACTACGAGGACGAGCGTCGCCGGCGCATCGCCATGGTGGCGACGGTGGGGGTGCTGCTCGGGATCCTCGGATGGTTCAAGTACTACGGCTTCGTGGCCGTGAACGTCGACAACCTCTTTCACACCCTCGGGTCCGGGCACCTGCTGCCGCTTCTGCAGGTGACGCTGCCCGTCGGCATCTCCTTCTTCACGTTCATGGCCCTCAGCTACGTCATCGACATCTACCGTCGCAAGCTCGTGCCCGCCCGGGCCATCGACGTGGCGGTCTACCTGTCGTTCTTCCCCCATCTGGTGGCCGGTCCGATCGTGCGGGGAGGGGAGCTGCTCCCCCAGATCCGGCGCAAACGCGACCCGGCCGGGATCGACTTCGGGCGCGCCGCCTGGCTCGTCGCCGCCGGCCTGTTCAAGAAGGTCGTGATCTCCTCGTATATCGACTCGGCCATCGTGACGCCGGTGTTCTCCGCCCCGCACCAGCACTCGGCGTTCGAGATCCTCTTCGCCGCCTACGGGTTCGCCGTGCAGATCTACGCCGACTTCAGCGGGTACACCGACATCGCCATCGGCCTGGCCATGTTCCTCGGCTTCCGGTTCCCCCAGAACTTCGACGCCCCTTACACGGCGCGCAATCTTCAGGACTTCTGGCGGCGCTGGCACATGACGCTGTCGCGCTGGCTGCGCGATTACCTGTACATCCCCCTCGGGGGAGGCCGCGGCTCGCGCTGGATCGTGGCCAGGAACATCATGATCACGATGGTCCTCGGTGGCTTGTGGCACGGGGCGGCCTGGACCTTTGTGGCCTGGGGGGCGATCCACGGGTCGGGCCAGGTCGTGGGCCATCTTCGCCGGTCGAACCGGGTGGCCCTCGGCCTCGACCCCGTCCCCGACGGCGGGCTGCGGGTCGTCGTCCAGCGGGTGATCACCTTCCACATCGTGTGTCTGGGCTGGATCTTCTTCCGAGCCGACTCCTTCTCGACCGCCACCACCCTGATCGGTCGCCTGCTCACGGCGTGGGGGCGGGCTCCGCTCGTGACACCGCTGGTGGTGATCACGGTCGTGGGAACCGTGGCGCTGCAGTACCTGCCCAGGAACCTCGGGGGCCGGGCCCAGCGTGAATTCGCCCGTCAACCCTGGGCGGTGCAAGGGGCCATACTGGGGGTCGTCCTCCTCGGGATCACGACGCTCGGGCCCCAAGGTGTCGCACCCTTCATCTATTACAAGTTCTAGGCCGGTCCCGAGGTCTCGGTGACCGGCTTCGAGGTTTCGGGGGGGCGGTTCCGAACATGCACCTGCACATGCGGACCACATGAACGACATCCCCGCTGACCAGACGAACGAGCCCGGCCGCCGAGGCCACGCCCCTGTCGCGACCGCGGACCGGGTGCAGCGTGGCGCGCCCGACACCGAGGAGGAGACGCCCCCGCCCGTCGTGGCGGAGGCCGCGGGACCCGAGCCCGAGGAGCAACCCGTGCCGGGTCGGGTGCACGTCAGCTGGCGCCACGCGCTGGCGGCGGGCCTGGCGTGCTTCGTGGTGTGGCTCGTGCTGGACGCGCCCACGCTCCTGCACTCGGCCCAGGACGCCCCTCTCGGCACGCGCCGGACGGTCGCCATGGCGGTGCTCCGCCCCATCGCCGATATCTCTGACGCCTTTGGTCTCGGGCATGTCGTGAGCGGGGCCAACCGGGTCATCGGCCACAGCGGGAACACCGGGAGCGGTGTCTTGCAGGTCGAAGGCGTCCCCGCCCACCGTCATCGGGTCGCCCCCGCACCGCCCCGCGCCGCCACCCCGCCGGGGCGCGCCGGGACGACACCCCTGCCGGCCACGGCCGCGCCGGTGCCGGCCCCGGCACCGGCGGTCACCGCACCCGACGGCCTGGCGCCGTTGGCGGTGCCCACCGCCTCGGCCCCCCTGCGGTTGCTCGTGGTGGGGGACTCCCTGGGGATCGACTTCGGCCAACCCCTCGTCAACGACCTCGCCGCCACCGACGTGGTGAGCGCGGTGCTCGACGGCCACATCGACACCGGCCTCGCCCGCCCGGACTATTTCGACTGGCAAACCGAGCTCCAGCGCGACATCGCCACCTACCAACCCCAGGCCGTCGTGGTGTTCATCGGCGCCAACGACCCCCAGAACATCATCGACGGCTCGACGTCGCTCACCTACGGCACGGCGGCGTGGAACACCGCCTACGCCAAGAGAGTCGGGGACTTCATGCAGGTCGCGGTCGACTCGGGCGCCCGGGTGCTGTGGATCGGGATGCCGCCCATGGCCGATCCGGTGCTCAACTCCCAGATGGAGAACCTCAACGACATCGATCAGAGCCAGGCGGCATCGCACCGGGGGGTCACCTTCTTCGCCTCGTGGCCCGTGCTGGGGAACGCCCAGGGCCAGTACAGCGCCTTCCTGCCCAACGCCTCGGGGAGCGAGGTCCAGGTCCGTGACCTCGACGGCACCCACATCACCGAGCCCGGTGCACAGCGCCTGTCGGAAGCCGCCATCGCCTTCATGGGCCACGAGTGGGGACTCGTCCTGTAGCCGCCGAGTCCGTGTGGGTGCTGCGCCACGCCAAGGCCGCATCGCACGGGCTCGACGACCACAGCCGCCCGTTGACGGCGCGCGGCACACGACAGGCCGCTGAGGTCGGCGCCTATCTCGCCCGGTCCCCGATCACGGGCCTGCACGTCCCCCGGCTCGTGCTGTCGTCCTCGGCCCGGCGCGCCGTGCAGACCGCCGAGCTGGTCGTGGCCGAGCTCGAACCACAGGTGGACCTGCTGGTCGAACCCGCCCTGTACCAGGCCGGCGCCGACGACATCGTCGAGATGCTCCGGGTGCTCGGGGGCGAGGCGCCGTCGGTGCTGGTGGTCGGTCACAATCCGACGGTCCACGATCTGGTCCTGCTCCTCCTCGACGAGAAGGACGTCGAGGGACGCTCCCGTCTCGAGAAGGGGTTCCCCACCGCGACGTTGGCGGTGGCCGCGCTGTCGACGCCCTCCTGGGCGCGCCTGGCACCGGGCACCGCCACGTTGGTCGAGTTGCACACACCCGACCGGTGACGTCTCAAGCCAACTCCGGCGCCGACCGCGGTCCGGGTCCCGCCGGCCGCGACGAGGCGCACGCCGATCGTGCCCGGGTGCGCGAGCTCATCCGCAGCCCCCTCAGCGACGGCGACACCCTCGATCCCTTCGCGGCCCGCCTGGACAAGGAGTACGTGTTCGCTCCGGGGCGCGGGGCGGCGCTGGCCTATCGACCGCTCTTCGGTGTGGCCCTGGGATCGGGGGACCCGATCGGATCCAGAGACCAGTTCCTCGATTGCCTCCGACGGTTCGTCGACCGCTCCGACGCCCTGGGACTGAGGCCTGTCACCATGCTCGTGCGCCAGGACCGGCTGCTCCTCTACGAATATCTCGGGTTCAAGACCCTGTACCTGGGCGACGAGGCGATCGTAGACGTCGCCGGCTTCACCTTGGACAACCCGAGGATGCGAAACGTGCGTCAGGCCGTCAAGCGGTCCCGGAACTTCGGAGTCACGACCGAGGTGCTGCGAGAAGGCGACATCGCGCCCCATGTCGTCGCCTCGCTGCGCGACATCGCCGTCCGGGCTCGGCGGGGACGGCGCGAGGAGGGTTTCTCGGCGGCACTCGAGGAGCCGTTCACCGTCCGCCAGCCGTCTTGTCTCGTGGTCCTGTGCCGCGACCGGGGGGGCAGGCTCGTCGGGTTCCAGCGGTACTCCTTTTGCAGCGGTGACACGAAGTTGTCGGTCGACGCCATGCGTCGTGTGCCCGACGCACCCAACGGTGTCACCGAGCGCATGATCTTCGAGGCTCTGCAGTGGGCCGGGCACAACGGGGTCGCCGAGCTCTCGCTCAACTTCGTCGCATTCCG
>JBEKIJ010000002.1:0-204183 GCA_050011815.1 Acidimicrobiales bacterium
GTGGGTGGTGTCCTGATCGACTGGGACCCCCGGTACCTCTATCGGGAGCTGATCCCCGACGAAGCCGACATGGAGCGATTCCTGGCCGAGGTCTGCGCTCCGGACTGGCACGCTCAGCATGATCTGGGCGCTTCCTACGAGGACACGATCCCACCACTGGTGGCTGCCCATCCCGAATGGGCAGACGAGATCCGGGCGTGGAGCGCCCGCTTCGTCGAGATGTACGGCGGCGTATTCGACGGGACGGTGGCACTGCTCGGTGAGCTGCGCACCAGACAGGTGCCCTTGTTCGCCTCGACGAACTGGGGTGCGGCCAGCTGGGCGGCCGCCAAGGTCCGCTACGACTTCCTCGGCTGGTTCCAAGGGGCACTCGTCTCAGGAGAGGTGGGCCTCGCCAAGCCCGACCCCGCCTTCTTCGATCTGCTCGTCGACACCTTCGGGCTCCACCCCTCCGAGACGCTCTACATCGAGGACAACCTCGACAATCTCCGAGCCGCCGCGGACCGGGGATTCGTGACGCACCGGTTCGTATCAGCGGAGTCCCTTGCCGATGCCCTTCGTCGCTACGGCCTCACCGACCCAGAGACCGAGAAGTAGGCTCCGGTCGTGGGATTCATCTTCCGCAAATTCCTCGCCATCCTCAAGGTGCGACGCGAGCGCCGCAACCGATCACGAGGTCTCTGAGCCCGAGAGGGTGCCGGTCGCGGGCCTCGGGTGGAACCCGTCGAGCCGTCCGGGAAGGGTACTCAGGAAAGGTTGTCGATCTCGGCTTCGCAGCGTCGGCACCGCACACCCGGTGCCGGCTCCCACGGCGCGATCTTCCCGGCCAGGCGGAACAGCGAACACATCGAGAGATCCGATGGCACGCCATCGGTGACCAGGTGGGCGTGCCACAGTGCCTGTTCCTCCCGGGCCGGCACCGACAGCGCATCGCTCCACCGTTTGTCGGGAGCAGCCACGAACTCCACGACAGCGTCATACCCAAGACGACACGACCCCAGCATCAGTGAAATCACCCTTGACGGTGAGCTCAACCCTCGTCGAGGAGCGTCGACAAGCGCTTCCTGGCCTTCTGGGTATCGGGGTCTTGGTCCCCGAACATGCGCTCCCGAGTGGCCAACGATCCCTCCAGCATCGCCTGCGCCCTCTCGCGCCGGCCCAGTCGCCACAACGTCTCCGCCACCTGATCGGCGGCACGCAGCGTCCGTCGATCGTCGGGTCCGTAGGCGCGCTCGGTGATGGACAACGTCTCCTCCCCCAGTCGGAGGGAGGCTTCGGGGTTCCCTTGTCTGGTCAAGGCCAGTGCCAGCCAGGAACGGGCGATGCGGGCCTCGGGGTTCAGTTCGCCGAGAGCGGCGACGACGTGCTCGAGGGCCTTTTGTGCCTCGGGAAAGTCCCCGTTGGCGACGAGCGCGATCCCGAGCCCCAACTCGGCCTTCACCGTGTCCCGTGATTCGACTCCCGTGGTCCGGCGCCACCTGTCGAAGGCTTGTCTCTGGAGGTCGACCGCCCCTGCCGTCTCACCGGACTTCAAGAGGTCGGTGGCGAGACGCCCCATGAGATTGAGCGCCTGGGGGGAATCGGTGCCGCTCCGGCTACGGGCCAGGACCAACAACTCCTCCCTCACGGCGATCGCCTCGGGAAGCCGGCCACATTGCTCATAGGCGGTGGCCGCCATGTGCAGCGCATTGAAGGTGACGTTGTGGACCGTCCGGTGGGCTCTTCTGAAGACCAGGATCTCATCGGCGGCCTCTCCGGCCGCGTCGAGCTCGCCTCGATCGAGAAGGAGACGACACGCTTCGACCCGGCCCGCGAGCTGGACGTTGGGGCCCCGTTTCGAGAAGCGGAACCGCTCCCGGAGCTCATCGGGGGAGGCTCTTCCCTTCACCCCCGCGGTAAGTCGGTCGATGGAGCCGGACAATAACCTGTTGTATCGGCCCAACTTGTCCGCCTCGTCCGAGTGCTCGCGCAGGCTGCCGGCGACGTCTCTGGTGCTGAGTTAGAGGTCCTCGTCCCGCACGACGTCGAGGTTGCGGAATGTCGGAGGGGCGTCGCACAGTTTCGCCAGCTGGCCCGCGAATTCGGCGGTCTCGGGTCTGTTCGAGTTCTCCATGGCGGCCTCGTAGGAGGGGAACTCCACGATGTGCACGTAGGTACGATCGCCGTCGCGATCCTTGGTCTGCATGGCCCTCGTCGGCGTTCGGACGCCCGCCGTCTGGGCGAGCCATTCGTCGAGGGTGCGGTTGAATGCGTCGATGTCGCTCGTCTTGAATTCGATCAGCTGCACGAATTTCATCGTTCCTCCCATCCCGGGCTCTGCTCCGAGCCAAGACTAGTGAGCCGGGTCCGCGCCGTCGACCGTCCGTCCTGCGGCCGTGGTGGGCGGTGGCAATAGTCTCTGCTCGTGCCCGTACGACGACGACACGTTCTCCACGTCGGTGTGATCGTCGCCGTGCTCTTGCAACTGGGCTTCGCGGCCGCCTTCTTGGTGGATGCCAGCCAGACCAACCGCACCTATGACGCGCTGTCGGCACACCGCGTCACCGCCCCGGCCCACACGATCGGCTGCGCGTTCGTCGGCACCGTGGGAAGGTCGGGGAACTATTCCGGGCACGTCTGTCAGGTCGGCTACAGCTACCGGGGCCAGCAGTTCACCGCCTACATCCCCTATGGGCAGGACGAGACGTTCTACGTCGACCCGAACGACACCTCGCTGCGGATGAGCAAGACGTCCTTCGACAAAGGACCCGGAGAGACGACCGGCGACCTGGTGATCGCCGCCTTGCTCTTGTCGGGGGCCGTCATCGTGACGGTGGTGCACCAGCTCCACATCCGCAGGTCTGCCCGCCGATAGGGGGCATTTGGGGCGGCCGGGCTCAAGGTCGCCGGCCTGGCTGTCGAGGAAGACATCCATGGCGGGAAACCTCCGGAGTAAAGAGCACGATTGGCAGTCACTACGCGTCCGTCAGGTCGCCGTCCGGCAACGGGCCGAGAGGCTGCCGGGCGTCACGCTGCGGCAGCGATCGGGGCGCTATTGGCTCGACGGCGTCGAGGGCAACGTGATCACGATCAGCCCGGCCATGACCCTCGACGAGCTCGAACGGGAGCTCACCCGGCTGACGAGCACCCACCTCGACGGCTGCCAGGGATAGGAACGCCGCTCACCCTTGGGGCTGTCTCTGGCGCGAGATCACGTACTCGACGGGCCTCGAAGCCAGCAAGAGCAGCAGCGCCCACAGGCCGATGGCCGGGACGGCGATCACCGACACGAACACCACCGCCATGACGCTGGTGGCGATCAGTGCCGACACCAGGGTCGCCTCCCCCCGGACGGCGTCGTCTTGAAGGTCGGGCCACCGCACGATGGCCCATTGCTGGATGAGGCCGGCGATGGTGGCGACCAGCAGTGTGCCGATGTAGATGGCGTTGACGCCGGTGCTCCCGTGCTTGGCCGCGCCCAGCAACTCGGTGGGAAAGGGGAGGAACACGATGCTGAGCAACCACAGGAACATTCCCCCGACCAGCACCGCGTTGTACTTCTTGACCCGCTCGAACTGCTGATGCTGCGCCCACCAGAAGTTGCCGATGACGGCGAAGCTCAACGCGAACGCCAGCAGCTTGTCCCTGTTCACGTCCAGGAAGTGCCCGACACCGGTGGAGCCGATGGCGCCGGCCACGTCGACGAGGGGCAGGATGAGCAGCGTGATGGCGATGGCCACCACCGCGTCGCTGAAGTTGACCAGGCGCCGGAGGCCCGTCTCGCTGCGCATGGCTCATTGTCTCAGCTGACCCACGGTGGGGCGCACCGTGGGGGGGCGCCCGGTCAGGGCAGCCACGAGACGTGACCATGCAGGAGGACATATCCCACGAAGGCACCGGCGTCGATCAGGGTGTGGGCCAGGACGAGGCGGGGCAGTCGACCCTGGCGTTGGTACAGCCGGCCGAAGATCAGCCCCATGACGAGGTTGCCGAGGAATCCGCCGAATCCTTGGTAGAGGTGATACGCACCTCGCAGCACCGCACTGGTCACCAGGGCCCGGTCGTCGCTCCACGCCAGCTGCTTCAGGCGGTGCAGGAGATACCCGCACACCACCACTTCCTCGAGCGTGCCGTTCTGCGCCGCCGCCAGCACCAGGACAGGGATCCGCCACCACACCGCGGGCAGCGTGGTGGGGACGACGCGGACGTTCAATCCGGCGTGGTAGGCGCCGAGGTACAAGAGCAGTCCGGCGCCGCCGATGACCGCCGCCAGGCTCACGCCCCACGAGACCTCCCGGCCGGGCTGTGAGCCGTCGAGCCCCAGATCACCGAGGGACTCGTTGGACCGGACCAGGAGGTAGGCGACGAGCACGACGGGAACGACGGCCACGGCGATCCCCACGAGTTGATAGGCCAGGTTCAACAGCGAGCCGTCGGCGCCGGCCGTGGGGTTGAGCACCGCGGTCTGCGCCCGCAGGGATGTGCCCGAGGACAAGGAGCGGATCAGGTCCAGGACGGCGTAGACGGCCGAGGCGCCGAGCGAGAGGGCCAGGACCAGCCATATCTCTTGGGAGAGCGCCCGCCTGCTGACCGGCAGGGCCGTGGGTCGAGGCCCTTGCCCGGTCGGCTCCTCGCTCACTCGGGCGAGGCTACCGGCGTACCGATCTCGGCTCGGGGCGGCTCACACCCCCGGGAAGATGGCGCGCAGATCGTCGACGGTGATCCCCGGCGCCTCGAGCCGCACCGTCCGGGCGTGGGCCGGGTCGAGGCGCCCGTAGACGAGCCGGAGCAACTCCTCCGACGACAGCTCCAGCGTTCCGGCGACGTCGCGTGCCGACCACGGCTCGAGCGCCACCCCGTCGGTGACGAGGGCGAAGCTGCGTTGCGGGGTGGTGGTCGACACCCGCACCGTGGCGGGCTCGGGGCGGGGCTTTCCCACTCGGGGCACCATGTCCCCCAGGCCGTCGACGACGAGCTCCACCGCATCAGGGGCCACCGTGGCGGACGGGTCGAGCATCACGGCAATGTCCCAGCTGTGGATGGCGTGCTCGGGGAGTCGCAGGCGGAGAAACCGCACCGCGTCGAGCTCCATGCCGAAGGCGGCGAGCGCGAAGGAGCTCCACTGTGCGTCGTCGAGAGACTCCAGGCGAGCCACGAACGCCTCGTTGGCGGCGACGGACTCCGCCACCTGCTCGTCGGGGCTCCGGGCGTTCCACGCATCCCAGATCGGGGGGAAGGACTCAGGGGCGGGCGCCTCACCACCGCTCAGCCCGGCGTCGAGGAGAAGGCCGAAGATCACCGCTTGGCTGCCGAGGTGCGAGAACACCTCGGCGATGCTCCATTCCGTGTCGTACGACGGGGCCCGCACGCCGGCCCCGTCCAGTCCCGCCGCCAGGGCGGCCAGGCCATCCTGGGACCGCCGCAGCGCACTCACCCAGCGAGATGGATCGGTGGACACAGACGCTCCTCTGTTCTCGGGTTCTACGACGCTTGTTGGAGCTCGGCCATGGCCGCTCGCACCCTGAACGACGCCGGCGCGAGCTCGCCTGCGGCCCGACCTTGGGCCAGAAGGGCCGCCCACCACGCCAGGTCGTCGAGCATGACGGTCATGGCGATCTCGGTCATGGGGTCGACCGGGGCACCTTGCTCGTTGAACGCCGTGTCGACCTTGGGGATCAAGACGGTGTCGCGCAGGGGAACCATCTCCGATTCGATGGCGACGTGCATCAGGTGCTCGACGGCCCGGACCCCGGCCGCGATGCCGATGCTGTAGCCCACCGCCGCCAGCGGCTTGTTGCGCAGGGCGAAGCTCACGAACACGCTGTCCAAGGCGTTCTTCAGAACGCCGGGAATGGAGTGGAGGTACTCGGGGGTGACGATCAACAGGGCGTCGGCCTCCTTGATCGTCCGGTTCCACTGCCGGACCACGGGATCGGAGTAGGTGGGGTCGGAGAAGTCGCCGATGGTCCCGACGTGCTCCTGGAACATCGGCAGCGCCCAGTCCCGGAGGTCGAGGACCTCGACGTCGAAGGCGCCATGGGCGCTGGCCCGCTCGAGGACCCAGGGGGCGACGCGATCGGCGGCCCGCGTGGGCCGGGTGCTCCCGAGGAGGATCTTCAGCTTCACGTGGGGCTCCCGGTCCGAGGGGGTGACGGGCACGCCGGCCTTATTGCGCCGACGACTATTGACCTCCTCAAGTATTCTCCTGATACTTGAGCAAGTCAAGCTTTTGCTGAGAGACTGCGGCCATGTCCGATTCACCGTCTCGTGGGGAGCTCGACGAGGTCGTCGACGGGCTCCTCGAAGTGACCAGGCGGACCCACGAGGTGCTGGCGGCGGTCGCGGCGCGCCATGACCTCACCGCCCAGCAGGTGGGGCTGCTCCGGCTCCTCGACGAACCCGTGTCCATGCGGGCCTTCGCCGAGGAATTGGCCTGCGACCCGTCCAACGTGACGGGCCTCGTCGACCGGGTGGAGCGCCTCGGCCTGGTCGACCGGGTCCCCGATCCCGGCGACCGACGCATCCGGATGCTCACCCTGACGCCCAAGGGCCGGCGGCTGCGCGACCGGATCAACGGCGAGGTGGCCGGCGATCTCGCCGCCGCCCTCGGCCTGAAGTCGCAGGACCACGCTCGCGTCCTCGACCTGCTCGCCACCCTGACGTCGCCACCCTGACCGCCACCACCCAGACGCCACCGCCCTGACCGCCACCACCTGAGCTCCGCCGCCAGGGTTGCTCAACTATTGACCATCACTTGGATGGGAGTTGATGGTCCGAGAGCACTGTGACCCGTCACGCCAATTCTCGTGACCACTGAGGCGGGGGGACACGTGGGAACAAACGCTGAGCTCGACGGCGAGGGCGAGCCCGAATGGGTATTCGAAGCCCCCGTCGAAGAGGCCACCGACATGGGCCCGCTCGGCGTCAGCGGTCCTGACATCTTCGTCCGGGCCAGGTCGAACCGCCGGGGAGGGCGCCCGGCGAGGTCCAACCGCAAGGACCGTCTGCCCCTCGTCTTCTCGCGTCAGGGACGCCATTCCATCGACGAGGCCAGTCGGGCCCGGGCCCGGGCCAACCATCCCTGTCAGGGACCGCGCCGGCTCTACCTCGTGGATCCCGATGGTGAGGACGAGACCACTCGCATCGAGTTGCGGCGCCGGTTCGAGGACTCGGTCGCCGGCTGAGCAGCCGAGGAGGGCGGCGGCTCAGGTCCGCTCGAACTCCCACCACTGGAGCTCGCACATCATCGGGAGCACGTAGCCCAGATAGATGGAATGGATACTGATGGGGCCGCGATCGTCGACGTGCAGGTCGATGAGGTCCACGCGCCCGTCCTGCTCTTTGAATTCGAGGGCCCGGTCACGGGCCCCGATCAACTCGTCGAGCGCGCCCACGGCAAAGCCGAAGTGGTCCATGCGGGGACATTTCATGGGATCGTCCTCGGCGATGAGGAAGATGAACTGGTCCCAGTGCACGCACGACAGGATCAGGCGCTTGCGATCGAGGGTCATGGTGGGCATCTCGTCGAACCCCAGCACCTGACCCCAGAAGCGACAGATGTCGGCCCGGTTGGCCTCGTCGAGAATCTCCGGGGGGACACTCAGGGCGACATGGTTGAAGCGGGGGTTGCCCGAGGGGTAGTAGGGATGTGGCATCAGTCGCCCTCCGCACCTTGTCGGGGTTGGCTCGGTCCCGGAGCGCCTCGCCCGGGAACGACCATGACCTTGCCGGCGATTCGGCCCTCGGCGAGCCCCTGCATGGCCTCCCCGAGACGCTCGAGCGACACGTCGTCGGGGTCGATCAGCACGTCGACCGGCAATCGACCCGATGCCAGGAGGTCCAGGGCGCGCTCGAACCCGTCGGCGTCGTAGACGAAGGAGCCGGTCACCGACAGCTCGTTGAGGATCATCCGGTTGGGGTCGAAGCTCGGGGCCTCGATGCCCGCGCCCACGAGGACCAGGCGGCCGCCCCGCCGGAGCTGATGGAAGCCGCATTCCATGGCTGCCTTCTTCCCCGAGCACTCCAACACGACGTCGACGGCCCGGGGCGACTGGCGCTCGGGCTCCCAGGGGGGGAAGGTCTCGAGCTCGGCGGGGTGCAGGACGTCGGTGGCACCCAGGTCGGTGGCCAGGCGCCGGCGGGCCTCGCCCGGTTCCACCACCACGACCGGGCCCAGCCCCTTGGCCACGAGGGCGGCGATGGTGAGCGCCCCGATGGGACCGGCACCGAAGACCATGGCGCTGTCACCTCTGACCATTCCCGACCGGGTGATGCCGTGCAGCGCCACCGCCAGGGGCTCGGCCAGGGCCGCCACCCGGGGCGACATCCCGTCGGGGAGGCGCAACAGGGAGCGGGCGTCGTTGATCACGTACCTCGCGAACCCCCCGCCCGTGTTGGTGTCGACGGGAGCCGAGCGGCGCTCGCACTGCGAGGGTTGACCCTCCCGGCACCGGCGGCACTCGCCGCAACGCGGCGACTCCCCGCCCACCACGGCATCCCCGGGCGACCAGGCCGTCACGCCCTCGCCCACGGCGGCCACGGTCCCGGTGTATTCGTGTCCGCCCACGGCCCCGGGTTTGCCCCACCCTTCGATCATCATGTGGAGGTCGGACCCGCAGATGCCGCAGTAGCTCACCTCGACGAGGACCTGGCCCGGGCCCGGGGAGGGCACGGGCCGCTCCTCGACCCCGATGTCCCCGGGACTGCGGTACACCGCGGACCGCATCACCGGCGGCACCCCGCCGGCGGCTCCGGCGCGGTCGGCACCTCCGCGGTCGGCACCTCCGGCGGCATCTGCGCGGTTCGGAGTGGTGTCGGTCACGGGTGCCTCAGCGCACCGCTTCGGGCACGAGGTCGCGCTCGGGGGCCACGACCGGAGGCCGGTACCCGTCGCGCCGGCGCGAGTAGAAGTCCTTGCGCCGCACGAGCACGGCGAAGACGGCTCCCACCCCCACGGTGATCGCCCCCACCAGGACGACCTCGTTGATCCCGTTCACGAAGGCGCGATGCGCAGCCATGCCCACCGTCGGGCTCCCGCCCGACATCTTGGCGGCCGCCTGGGTGCCTCCCGCCGCGATGGCCTGGGCCAACGCCGGGGCCTGGTGGCCGACGACGGGCACCAGCGTGGCCTGGATCTTGTGCTGGAAGACGGCCCCGAGCGCGGCCACACCGGTGGCGACGCCCCCGATGCGGAAGGTGTTGCTGATCCCCGAGGCCATGCCGGCGCGCTGGGGAGGGACGACACCGAGGCCGATCTTGGCGATGGCGGGATTGGCGAGGCCGATGCCGACGCCACCCACGAGGAGTCCGGGGAGCAACGTCTTCCAGGTCGAACCGACGGTGAGGTCGGTGAACAGCCAGATGCCCGCGGCCGAGATGGCCAGCCCCGTGCACAGCGAGAGGCCGGCGGGGACCCGCTCGGTGAGGGGCCGGGACAAGAGAGGGATCACGAACGACATGGTCGTGAGGGGAAGGAGACGCTCGCCCCCCTGGAGCGGTGACAGCCCGAGGTCGTTCTGGAGATAGAGGGTGAGATAGGGCAGCAGGGCGAACATCCCGGCGCCGATGCCGAAGGTGGCCACCGACACCCCGGTGAAGGCGGGCTTGCGGAACAGCGACAGGTCGAACATGGGCCGTTCCTGGAGGAGCTCGACGACGACGAACACGACGAGCAACGCGCCCGCCGCAGCCAGGATGGCCAGGATGCGATGGCTCGCCCACCCGTCGTCGTTGCCCCTGGTGAGCCCGAGGATGAGCAGGAACAAGCCCCCCGAGAAGGTGACGAGGCCTCCCCAGTCCAGTCGTTTGGCCCCGGGATCCTTGACGTTCTTCATGCGCCGGCTCACCAACAGGGTCAGCACCCCGATGGGGACGTTCACGTAGAAGATCCACTGCCAGCCGAAGGCGCTCGTGAGGGCGCCACCCACGAGGGGGCCGATGGCCACCGCCCCACCGACCGTCGCCCCCCACACGGCGATGGCGGCCGATCGGGCCGAGCCCTGGAAGTCCTGGGCGATGAGGGCCAGGGAGGTGGCGAACATGGCCGCCCCCCCGATGCCCTGGACGGATCGGGCCGCGATGAGCACGGCCGGGCTGCGCGCCATCCCGCAGGCCAGGGAGGCCAGGGTGAACACGGTCAGGCCGATCATGAAGATGCGCTTGCGCCCGAACAGGTCGGCCAGTGATCCCTGGGTGAGGATCAGCGCCGACATGCTCAGGGCGTAGGCCGAGATGACCCACTGCAGGTCGCTGAAGCTGGCATGCAGCGACCGCTGCATCGTGGGCAGGGCCACCTGCACGATGGTGATGTCCACCAGGAGCATGAACGTCGCCCCGCACACCGCCACCAGGGTCCACCAGTGACGCTCGGTGCCGCTGTCACGACCGTGGTCGGAATTGGGGAGCGATCCCTTGGCGGCCACCTACCCTCCTCCCGCCGTCGGGCTCGCTCTCCCCGTGGCGACTGCTTGCGACTCGAAGAAAGAGTCTCGTTCGTGCCGGGTCCGGTGTCCAGGACCAGGCGTAGCCTTCTGGCGGTGCGGGACATGTGGACGTCGAGGCGTGCGATCTCGCTCCATGTGGCCCTGGTCGTCTTCGTCCCCGGGTGTGTGGCCCTCACGTGGTGGCAGGTCTCCCGGGCCCTGGGGGGCAACACCTTGAGCTGGGTCTACACCTTCGAGTGGCCGCTCTTCGGCGCCTACGCCGTGTACATGTGGTGGAAGCTCGTCCACGACGTCCCCGGCGCCCGGCCCGGCCACCAGGCCACGCCCGACGCCATGCCATCGGCCGGCTCCGACGCCACGCCCGACGCCACGCCATCGGCCGGCTCCGACGCCACGCCGGATGGCGATGACGGCCCCGAGGACGCCGGCGACGACGAGCTGGCGGCCTACAACCGGTATCTCGCGGACCTCAACGCCAGTGGGAGGCGCAAGCGGTGGTGAGTGGACCCGGGGCCGAAGTCGCAGAAAATTAACACGCAGGGTCTTGCGCAAGGCGACCGCGTCAGCATCTATTAGAGACATGCAGTTCGAGGGGGGCGGTACACCGACCATTGGCGCCACACGCCGCCACACCTCGCGTGGCCGGCGCGGTCGTCGAGGCCCGCGGTGAACGACCGGCGTCCCCCCCGGCCCGCCGTCGAGGTGCGGACCAGCGCGCGTCGGCGCAAGACCGCCAGCGGGTTCTGGCAGGACGGCCGGGTGGTCATCCTCGTCCCCGCCCGGCTCAGCAAGGCCGACCGGGTGGAGCTGGTCGAGGGGCTCGTCCAGCGGGTCCTGGCCCAGCGCCCCAACGTCACCACCTCGGACAGAGACCTCGAGCGCCGGGCCGCCGCCCTGGCCGACGAGTACCTCGACGGCGTGCGACCCGCGTCGATCCGGTGGGTCGGCAACCAGCAGCACCGGTGGGGGTCGTGCACGTCACGGACCGCCGAGATCCGCATCTCCGAGCGCCTCCGGTTCGTGCCCGGGTGGGTGCTCGACGCCGTGCTGGTACACGAGCTGGCGCATCTCATCGAGCCCACCCACTCGGCCCGGTTCCGCCGGTTGGCCCACCGTTACCCCCGGACCGAGGAGGCCGACACCTTCCTGGCCGGGTACACCCTGGGCCTCGAAGCTTCCTGACTCAGCCGTCGAGCACGGCCGAGGCCACCAGCTCCTCGAGGTAGCGGGTGTCCCACCACGACACCTGGAGGGCCTTGGCCCGGCGGAAGTAGAGCTGGATGTCGAAGTCGACGGTGAAGCCGATGCCCCCGAAGACCTGCTGGGCCATGGCCGTGACGTCGCGGTAGGTCCGGCAGGCGAAGAGCTTGGCCATGGGCGCCAGGGTGGCGACGCTGCGACCCTCGGCACGGGCCCAGGCCGCCTCGTGGACGAGCGTCGTCCCCCCGTCCACGGCGGTGACGGCGTCGGCGAGGTAGTGGGCGATGGCCTGGAAGGCACCCAGGGGCTTGTCGAACTGCTGGCGGTCCTTGGCGTACTGGACGGTGATGTCGAGGGCCTGGTGGGCTCCCCCCATGGCCTGGGCGGCGAGGAGGATGCAGCCGTCGTGCATGACGGCGTCCCACGTGGCCCAGCCCGACCCCGGGGCCCCGATGCGGGCCGACTCGGCGACCCGGACGCCGTCGAAGGTCACCTGGAATTGGGCGTCGGAGGCCACGGTCAGCTGCTGGTGCACGGCCAGGCCTTCGGTGACGAGGTCGACCAGGAAGAGGTCGACGTCGGTCGGGCGCTCGCCGGTGCGGGCCAGGACCACCAGCGCCGCGGCCGAGGAGGCGAAGGGGACGTGGCGCTTGGTCCCCGTGAGGCGGTAGCCGTCGCCGTCCTTCTCGGCCCACAGCTGGACCCCGGTCGGCCCGCAGCTGTTCTCGGGCTCGAACCAGGCCGGGGTGAGGATCGCCGCGCCGCTGGCGATGGCGGGCAGCCACTGGGCCTGTTGCTCCACCGAGCCCGCCCGGGCCAGCGCCCCGCCGCACAGCACGGCGGTCACGAAGTGGGGCGTGGGCGCCAGGGCGCGGCCCAGCTCCTCGTAGACCACGACGCCCTCGAGGGCGGTCATCCCCGACCCGCCGTGGTCCTCGGGGAGGAGGAGACCGATGAGGTCGAGCTCGCCCATCTGCTTCCACAACTCCGTCGAGTAGCCCACCGGGTCGTCCTCGAGCTCGCGCACCACCGAGAGGGGGCTGGAGGTGGCGCACACCTTGCGCATGGTCTCGCGCAGCATGTCCTGCTCCGGGGTGAATTCGAGGTCCAGCACGTCCCAGCTCCTCTCAGGGCTTCCAGCGGTCTTGGCGTCGTCGCCAAGGGTTGTCGGTGTCGTCCACGGGCAGCGCCACGCGCGCCGTGCAGGTGCTCTTCACATCTCCGTCGACCGACAAGGTGATGTCGAGGCCGACCCACCCACACCCCGTGTCGTCCACGGCGACCGCCGACACCACGCCGTCGAAGACCATGGTGTCGCCGGGGAACACCGAGTCGCGCATGCGGAAGGTGACCCGGCCCATCCGTCCGTGGGGGCCGGTCCAGTCGGTGATGTAGCGCTCGAACCAGGCCGCTTGGTTGGGGGTGTTGAGGAAGATGTCGCGCGTCCCGTTGCGCTCCACGGCGAAGTCCTTGTCGTGGTGCATGGGCCGCCAGTCACGGGTGGCCAGCGCGCCGAGGACGACCGTGGTGGCGGTCACGTCATGGGAGAGCGACGGCAGGAGGTCGCCCTCGGCCACGTCGCCGAACACGAGCAGCGGTGCGAGGGCGCTCACGACGCCGCCCCGTCGGCACCGCGCCGGTAGCCGAACCCGGTGTAGCTCTCGACCCCGACGGTGTCGCCGTGCTGGTTCGTGTACTCCACGTCGATCACCCAGAAGCGTCCCGTGCCGAGCTTGGTCTTCTTCTCGTCGCTCACCGAGCGGAGGATCTGGCGGGTGGTGAGCACGTCGCCGGGCCGCACCGGCTCGTGGAAGACGATGGTGTTGTCGGTCATCACCGCTTCGGGGAGCCCGAGGCGTTCCTTCAGGTCGAAGTGGACCTTCAAGGGGAGGTGCTCCTCGGTACGACCCGGAGCCCAGTGATGGGGGCGGAACCACACCGAGAGCATGGTCGGGGGGGCGATGGGGCCGTCGGTGATCTCGGCCGCGACGGCGTCGTCCCAGAAGAGCGGGTTGCCGTTCTCCACCGAGGCGCACATGGTCCAGACGTAGCTGCGCTCCACCGGGAACTCGCCGGTCTCCTCGTACTGGGGGACGCCGATGAGGATGCGGACGTCGTCGATGACAGAGGTCATGCGATCACCTTCCGGGCCCGGAGGTCGGCCAACCGCTCGGCGGGGAGGCCGGCCGCGGCGAGCAGCTCGTCGGTGTCGGTGGTTTCGCTGTCGGGCACGCACACCGGCTCGGCCGCCCGGGGCATGCCGGCCAGCACCGGGCCCACCTGACGGAAGGTGCCGCGCCCGGGGTGCTTGGCCTCGACCACCGCACCGCGCCAGGCGTACTGGGGGTCGGCGTCGATCTCCGCCACGCTCTGGACGGGGGCCACACAGGTGTCGGCACCCGAGAGCCGCTCCACCCAGTCGTCGCGATCGCGACGGGCGAAGGCCGCCGCGAAGTCACGACGGACGTCGTCCTGGACGGCGTCGTCGTACTGGTGGTCGACCCATCGGTCGCAGTGCAGCGCCCGGCACAGGTTGGCGAAGAACTTGGCCTCGATGGCGGCCGCCGCCACCCACTTGCCATCGGCGGTGCGGTAGGTGTCGTAACAGGCGTAGCGGCCGGTGAGCACGTCGTGTCCCGGCCCGGGCTCGGTCCCCGTGGCGAGGTGCTCATCGGCGGCCAGTGACATGAGCCAGAGGACCCCGTCGGCCACCGACACGTCGAGGAAGGTGCCCGCACCGGTGGTTGCTCTACTCGCCAGCGCGGCGCAGACGGCCAGCGCGGCGTGCATGCCGCCCGCCGCGCCGTCGGCGATGGTGGCGCCGGGGATGGGCGGGCCCCCGTCGGCGCGCCGGCCCGTGGCGGCCAGGTAGCCGCCCACGGCCAGGTAGTCGAGATCGTGGCCGGCCCACCCCGCCCGGGGGCCGTCCTGGCCGAAGCCGCTCGTGGAGCAGTAGACGATGGCGGGGTTGCGGGCCGCCACGGCCTCGTAGCCGATGCCCAGGCGGTCGACGACGCCGGGCCGGAAGCTCTCCACCACCACGTCGGCGCCGGCCGCCAGCGCCAGGAAGGCGTCGCGCCCCTCGGCGTCGCGCACGTCGAGCAGCACCCGGCGCATGCCCCGGTGCGCGCTGTAGGCGAAGAAGGGCGGCGTCACTTGCGCGGGGCCCTGGCCGGGCACGGGCCCGACCTTCACCACCGACGCGCCGTAGTCGGCCAGCAGCCGGGTGCAGCGCGCCGCGGGGCCCACGCTCGAGAGGTCGAGCACGACCACGCCCGTCAGGGGGCCCGGGGAGGTCCCCGCCGTCATGACCACCCCATCAGAAGTTCTTGGGGAGCCCGAGCCGGCGCCGGGCGATGATGTTCTTCTGGATCTCCGAGGTCCCGCCGCCGATGGTGTCGATCACCGTGTACCGGTAGGTGGACTCGGCCCGACCCTCCATGGGGGCGTCGGCCGTCTTCACCCGGAGCTGTGATCCCGGGCCGGCGATGTCCATCGAGGCGTCGGCCAGTCGGCGCGACAGCTCGGTGGCGTAGAGCTTGTACTCCGAGGCGTGCGTGGTCGGGGCGGCCCCGCCCTTCTGGGCCTCGTTGACGAAGCGCAGCCCGAGGACGCGCGCCACCTCGGCCTGGGTGGCGAGCTCGGCGATGCGGTGCCGCACCACCGGGTCGTCCTTCAGCGGGCGCCCGTCGCGCTTGGCCCCGGCCACGTACTCGCACAACAGGTCGAGGCGCTGCTTGATGGGTGAGTAGGTGAACATGGTGAAGCGTTCGAGGTCGAGGGCTTCGGAGATGTACTGGAAGCCGTGGTTGAGCTCCCCCACCACGTAGTCGTCGGGGACGAAGACGTTGTCGAGGTGCACCTCGTTGGTGCGCTCGTCGCCCATGGTCCAGATGGCGTTGATGGTGATGCCCGGTTGGTCCAGGGGGACGAGGAACAAGGTGATCCCGGCGTGCTTGGAGGAGGGGTCGGTGCGGGCCCCCAGCCAGTACCACTCGGCGAAGTGGGCCGAGGTGGTCCACGTCTTCTGCCCGTTGAGACGCCAGCCGTCCCCGTCGCGCGTCGCCTTCAGCTGCATCGACGCCGCGTCGGATCCCGCGTTGGGCTCGGAGTAGCCCACCGCGAACTCGACCTCGTTGCGCAGGATCTTGGGGAGGAACTCGGCCTTCAGGCGGTCGCTGCCGTGGCGGATGATCGTCTTGCCCACGATGCCGACGCCCTTGCCGATCTGGGGCCCTCCCCGTCGGGCCAGGGACTCGTTGAGGAGGTACTCGTAGACGCCGTCGCCCTCCTGGCCCCCGTACTCCTTGGGCCAGGTGATCCCGAGCCAGCCCTGGTCCCCCATCTCGGCCATGAAGGCCCGCCGCTTGGGGGTGTCGACGATCTGGGCCATGTTCTCCCGGGTCACGTCGAAGACGTCGGGGTCGTCGTGCTCGTCGAGGAAGCGCTCGACCTCGGCGACGAACGAGAGCTGCTCGGGGGAGAACTCGAAGTCCATACTGCTGCCTTTCCCGGTTTCCTGACTGGTCGTCAGATCGTATCGGCTACCATCGCCGCCGTGCCGGGTGCGCCGGGGTCGGGTGAGGCTGTGCGAGGGATCGTGAGCGCCGGGGGCTATGTGCCCCGTGCCCGACTGCAGCGGTCCGAGGTGACCACCTTCCTGGGATCGGGGGGCGGCAAGGGGGCCCGGGCCGTCGCCTCGCACGACGAGGACACCACCACCATGGGGGTCGAGGCCGCCCGCAACGCCCTGCGGGCCGCGCCCGCCGCCGCGCTCGGCGCGTTGTGGTTCGCCACCGCCTCTCCCGCCTACCTGGACAAGACCAACGCCACCACGGTGCACGCCGCCCTGCGCCTCCCCGGCGACGTTCCCGCCCTCGACTTCGGCGGTGCGCTGCGGTCGGGGATGGGCGCACTGTCCACCGCCCTGGCCGGCACGACGACGACGACCCTCGTGGTCATGGCCGACCAGCGCGACGGCCTGCCCGGGGGGGCCGACGAGTCGGCCGGGGGCGACGGCGCCGCCGCGCTGATCGTGGGCCCGGACGGCCCGGGCGCACCCGTCATCGCGCAGTATCTGGGAGGCGCCTCGGCCACCGACGAGTTCCTCGATCGGTGGCGGGCCCCCGGTGAGCGCCGCTCCAAGGCGTGGGAGGAACGGTTCGGCGAGACCCGGTACGTCCCCCTCGGGCTCGACGTGTGGTCGCGCGCCCTCAAGGACGCCGGGGTCGAGGCCGGTGACGTGGACCACCTCGTGGTCACCGGCATGCACACCCGGGCCGTCAAGGCCCTCGCCGCCCGGCTCGTGAAGGCCGGGGTGCGGGCCGAGGTGGCGGCCGACGACCTCGCCGCCACGGTGGGCCAGGCCGGCACCGCCCACCCCGGCCTGGTGCTGGCGTCGGTCCTCGAGTCCGCCGGCCCGGGCGAGGTCGTGGCCGTGGTCCATCTGGCCGACGGCGCCGACGCCGTCGTCCTGCGCACCACCGGGGCCATGGCGGCGTGGGCCCCGGCGCGCCCCGTCGCCGCCCAGGTCGAGGCGGGCGCCCCCCTCCCCTACGGGAAGTTCCTGGCATGGCGGGGCATGCTGAGCCCCGAGCCCCCCCGCCGGCCCGAGCCCCAACGGGTGTCGGCCCCCGCGGCGTGGCGCAGCGAGGACTGGAAGTTCGGGTTCGTGGGCTCGCGCGACCGCACCAGCGGGGCCCTGCACATGCCGCCGGCGCGCGTGTCGATGCAGGGCGGCGCCGTCGACGACATGGAGCCCGCCGTCATGGCCGACCGCGTCGGCACCGTGGTGACCTTCACCGTGGACCGCCTGGCCTACTCGCCGAGCCCCCCCATCGTGTTCGCGGTGGTGGACTTCGACGGTGGCGGCCGGTTCCCGGTGGAGCTGACCGACGTCGACGCCGATGCCATCAGGATCGGGGACCGGGTGGAGATGACCTTCCGCCGCCTCTACAGCGCCGATGGCATCCACGACTACTTCTGGAAGGCGCGCCCGGCGGAGTCGTCCCCCGCCCCCGCGCCCCAGAGCTGAGCACAGAGCCCGAGGAGGAGACCCATGGCATCACACGGGATCCGCGACCGCGTGGCGATCGTCGGCATGGGCTGTACGCCCTTCGGTGAGCACTGGGACAAGGGGCTCGACGACCTGATCGTCGACGCCTCGGGCGACGCCTTCGCCTCGGCGGGGGTGACCAAGGACGAGGTCGACGCCTACTGGTTCGGCACCGCCCAGTCGGGGATGAGCGGCATCACCCTGGCCCGGCCCCTCCAGCTCGAGAACAAGCCGGTGACCCGTGTCGAGAATTACTGCACCACCGGGTCCGAGGCCCTGCGGGCCGCCGCCTACGCCGTGGCGTCGGGCGCCTACGACATCGCCATGGCGGTCGGGGCCGAGAAGGTGAAAGACAGCGGGTACCAGGGGCTCAACGCGGCGGGACCCCCGAGCGACGGCACGGGCCGCACCCTCACCGCCGCGGCCATGTTCTCCATGGTGGCCCCGGCCTACGGGGAGAAGTACGGCGTCGACGAGGACCAGCTCACCGACGTGCTCGCGGCGATCTCGGTCAAGAACCACCACAACGGGGCCCGCAACCCCCGGGCCCAGTTCCGCCGGGAGATCACCAGGGAGACGGTGCTGAAGTCGCCGCGCGTGGCGGGGCGACTGGGCGTGTTCGACTGCGCCGGTGTGGCCGACGGGGCCGCGGCGGCCATCGTGGTGCGCGCCGAGGACGCGCTGCGCTACACCGACAAGCCGCTGTACATCAAGGCGCTGTCCTTCGCGGCGGGCAGCGGGTCGGGGCTCATCGACCCCGGCTACGACTACACCCACTTCCCCGAGTGCGAGGCGGCGGCCGCCGACGCCTACGCGCAGGCGGGCATCACCGATCCCCGCCGCCAGCTGGCCATGGCCGAGGTCCACGACTGCTTCACCCCCACCGAGCTCGTCCTGATGGAGGACCTCGGGTTCGCGGCGCGCGGCACGGCCTGGAAAGAGGTCCTGGCCGGCACCTTCGACCTCCACGGCGAGCTCCCCGTCAACCCCGACGGAGGCCTCAAGAGCTTCGGGCACCCCGTGGGCGCCTCGGGGTTGCGGATGTTCTTCGAGTGCTGGCTCCAGCTGCGCGGCGAAGCGACGCCCGAGCGCCAGGTCGACGTCAGCCGGGCCCTGGCGCTCACCCACAACCTGGGGGGATATCCCGGAGAGATGGTGTCGTTCGTGTCCGTGGTCGGCACCGAGCGGGACTGAGCCCGACGCCGCCGGTGTCGTTCCTCGACGAGCGGGCCGGGTTGGCGGGCAAGGTGGCGGTGGTCGCCGGGGGTGGCGGGGGCCTCGGTCGGGCCGGCGCCCTGGACCTGGCCCGCGCCGGCGTGGCGTTGGCGCTCGCCGATGTCGACGCCGACGCCCTCCACGACACCGCCGCCGAGGCGCGGGGCCACGGCGTCGAGGTGGTCGAGTCGGTCACCGACGTGCGCGACCCCGAGGCCATGGCGGGACTCTTCGATGCCTGTGACCGGTCCTTCGGTCGCCTCGACATCCTCGTCAACGTGGTGGGAGGGACCTTCCGCGCCGCCTTCACCGACGTCACCGCCAAAGGCCGGGACGCGCTGGTCCGCACCAACTTCACCTGGGTGGTCGACGCCACCCAGCGCGCCGCCGCGGCCATGAAGGCCGGGGGCCGGGGCGGGAGCATCGTCACCATCACCTCCATCGAGGCCCACCGGGCCGCGCCCGGCTACGCCGTGTACGCGGCCATGAAGGCGGCGGTGACCCACCTCACCCGCACCCTGGCCGTCGAGCTGGGCGGGGCCGGCATCCGCATCAACTGCGTGGCGCCCGACTTCGTCCCCACCGCCGGGCTGGCCGGCATCGCGGGGCGGGCGGGCTCGGCGGGCCGGCGCGCCGCCGCCGCCGGGGACCAGACCGACCCCGGCGACTGGCTCACCATCCCCCTGCGCCGCAAGGGCGAGGTCGCCGACGTGGGGAACTGCGTGCTTTTCCTCGCCTCGGACCTCTCCTCCTACATCACCGGCACCACGCTGCACCCCGACGGCGGGGCCCTGGCCATGTCGGGGTGGATGGACTGGCCCGACGACGGCTTCACCGCCCGACCGCCGGCCTGGGTCCTCGACCGGCTCGAGCAACCTGACGCGTGATGGCCGACGCGTGATGGCCGACGCGTGATGGGTGGAGCGTGATGGCCGACGACGCCCTGTTCCGGCCCGATGGGGCGCAGATGGTTCCGACCGAGTTCGCGCGCGGGCCGTGGACGCCCGACGCGCTCCACGGCGGGCCCGTGGCCGCCCTGGCGGCCCGCGCCATCGAGTCGGTCCCGACCGACGACCCCATGCACGTCACCCGGCTCACCCTCGAGCTCCTGCGACCCGTGCCCCTGGTCCCGTTGACGGTGTCCACCTCGGTGTCGCGCCCCGGTCGCAAGGTCCAGATCGTCGACACCCGGATCTCCGACGGCGAACGCGACGTCGCCTGGGGGCGGGGCCTCCGCATCCGGCTCCAGCCGGCCGACTTCGACGCGCCCGCGTCGTCGGGTCCCGTTCCCGGCGTCGACCCCGGCGCCCCACCGGGCCCCGCCGCCGGCTACACGTCACCGGCGCCGTTGGCCTCCTACCGCGCCTTCCACAACGCGGGTGCGGAGTTGCAGTACGTGGCGGGCGTCTTCTCCGGACGGGGTCCGGCCACGGTGTGGGTCCGGCTGGCCGTGCCGGTGGTGCCGGGCGAGGAGCCCACGCCGCTCCAGCGGGCCGTGGCCGCCGCGGACTTCGGCAACGGGGTGAGCTCGGAGCTCGACTTCGACCACTTCGTCTTCGTCAACCCCGATCTCACCGTCTATCTCCACCGGCCGGCGGTGGGCGAGTGGATCTGCCTCGACGCCACGACCCGGATCGGCATCCCGGGAGTGGGCGTGGCGCAGTCCGCCCTCTGGGACGTCCACGGGCCCATCGGGCGCTCGGTGCAGAGCCTTCTCGTCGAGCGCCGGGGCTGAACCTCAGTTCGTCGCGGCGTGATCAGTCGCGGCGCAGTCAGTCCGTGGCGGCGTGGTCGGCGGCCTTCTCACGGGGGCGCTTGCCTTCCAGGGAGGCCATGTACCGCCGCACGTCGGTGGCGCCGGTGCACAGGGCCACGAGGTCGGTGGACTGTTGCAGGTGCATCCGCATCCCCATCATCTCCCAGGCGCGTGTGAGGCCCTGCTTGGTGGCGAGGATGGTGGTGAGGGGCATCTTGGCGATGGTGGCGGCGATCTCCTCCACCGTCTCCTCGAGATCGGCACGGGGCACGATCCGGTTCACCATCCCCCAATCGAGCGCCTGGGTGGCGCTGATCGTCGGCGCCAGGAAGAGGTACTCGGCGGCCCGCTTGAAGTTCATGAGGACCCAGGGCTCGATCTGGGTCTGGGCGCCCGGCAGCCCGAAGCCCTGCGGGAGGGGCATCTGGAAGTAGGCGTCCTCGGAGACGATGGTCAGGTCGGTGAGGAGCCCGTAGACGGTGCCGCCACCGACGCAGTACCCGTGGACCTGGGCGATGGTGGCCTTGGGGAACTCCCACAACCGCAGCGGCGGCCACAGGAACAGCCCCTGGTGATGACGCCGCCACGTCCGTTCGGGGGTGGGCCCCGTGGTCGGATAGACCTCGGGCATCTCGTCGATGCCGACGATGGCGTGGCCCGCGCAGAAGCCCTCCCCGTTCGCCTTGAGCACGAGGACCTTGACCTCGTCGTCGTCGTCGGCCATCACCAGGGCCTTGTCCATGTCCCAGACCTGCTGGGCGGTCTGGATGTTGGCCTTGTCGGGAGTGTTGAGAACGATGCGGGCCACCCCGCCGTCCTTCTCGTAGACGATCGTCTCGAACTCCACTCGCTCCACTACGCCCTCCCGTCAGCTCGGCCCGTGCGCCCGGCGGAGGCCGACGCCGGCCCGATGCTACGCAGGGCGGGCCGGGAGACTGAAGCTGAGGCGCCCCGGGCCGCCCGACCCCGAACTTGTTGTGGCTATGGCGATTCAAGCCCGTCCCGGTGCCGACCGATACCTCTACCGCAACGCATGTACTTCCGAACCCGCCTGAGGCGACACAGGGACGGGCGCGAGCGGGGAGTCCACCCCCGGCACCCGCCGCGCCGTCCCCGCCGCCCCTCTCTCAGGCGAAGCGGCCGGGAATCCTCCCTCGGGACCTCTGGTGGTCCCTGCCGTAACGTGGGCCTATGCCCCTCACCGACACCGTGACCACCGACGAGGACCTCGTCCGCTCCCGACTCCGTGAACTCCTCGCCGACCACGACCCGGCGTCCACGCCGGCGGTGGAGTTCCTCGGTGCCCGTTTCGACGCCGGCCTGGCCTGGGTCTCGTTCCCCGTGGGGCGGGGCGGCCTCGGGGTGAGCCCCGACCTCCAGGGCCTCGTCGAGCGCGAGCTGCGGGAGGCCAAGGCCCCCAACGAGGCGGACCGCAACGTCATCGGCTACGGCATGGCCGCCCCCACCGTCCTCACCCACGGCACCGACGACCAGCGGGACCGGTACCTCCGTCCCCTCTTCACCTGCGAGGAGGTCTGGTGCCAGCTCTTCAGTGAGCCCGGTGCCGGTTCCGACGTCGCCGGGCTCGCCACCCGGGCGGTGCGCGACGGCGACGAGTGGGTCGTCAACGGCCAGAAGGTATGGACCACCCTGGCCCACACCGCCCGGTGGGGACTCCTCCTGGCCCGCACCGACCCCGACGTCCCCAAGCACCGGGGCATGACCTACTTCGTCGTCGACATGCACGCCCCGGGGGTGGAGGTCCGCCCCCTCCGCCAGATCACGGGCGACGCCGAGTTCAACGAGGTCTTCTTCACCGACGCCCGCATCCCCGACAGCCAGCGCCTCGATGCGGTGGGAGCCGGGTGGCGCGTGGCCATGACCACCTTGATGAACGAACGGGTGGCGATCGGGGGCGGCGTGGTGGCCCGCAGCTCGGGGCCGATCCACGAGGCCCTCCGTATCTGGAAGGACAAGGCGGACAAGACCGGGGCCCAGCGCGAGCGGCTCATGACCTTGTGGGTCCAGTCCGAAGTGGCCCGGCTCACCAACATGCGGGCCCGGACCCTGCGCACGGCGGGCACGCCGGGGCCCGAGGGGTCGGTGGCCAAGCTCGTGGGGGCCGAGCTCAACCAGCGCGTCTACGAATTCTGCGTCGACCTCATGGGCATGACCGGCACCCTCTTCCCCTCCCACTACGAGATGCGCCGCCCCGACCGGGCCATCTTCTCGGGCGGCGCCGATGCTCGGCACACCTTCCTCCGCTCCCGCGCCAACTCCATCGAGGGCGGCACCTCGGAGATCATGCGCAACATCCTGGGCGAGCGCGTGCTCGGCCTCCCCGGTGAACCCCGCATGGACAAGGACATGGCCTGGTCGGAGGTCCCGCGGAGCTGACCGGTAGCCTCGCCTCGATGGAGTTTCGCACCGAGGTGGCCGCCAAAGGCGTGCGCGAACGCGATTTCCTCGTCACCCGCCGCGACCGCGCCGTCCCCGGTGTCCTCTGGACCGCGGCGGACGACGACCGGCCCCGGCCCGTCGTCATGCTCGGGCACGGAGCCTCGGGATCGAAGCGTGAGGACTACATCGTGGCCCTGGCCCGCGGGCTCGTCCGTCACCAGGGCCTGTCGGCCTTCGCCATCGACGGCCCCGTCCACGGCGACCGACGCACCGACGGCGGATCGGTCCCCGGGCTCCCCTTCGCCGACTTCGCCCAACGGTGGTCGGCGGACCCCGGCCTCATCGACGACATGGTGGGCGACTGGCGCGCCGCCCTCGACGAGGTCCAGTCCCTCCCCGAGGTCACCGAGGGCCCCTGCGGTTACTGGGGGCTCTCGATGGGGACGATCTTCGGCCTCCCCCTGGTGGCGGCCGAGCCCCGGGTGGCCGTGGCGGTCCTCGGCCTCATGGGGATCGCCGGTCCCACCAAGGACCGCTTCGCCGCCGACGCCCCCACGGTGGTCTGCCCGCTGCTCTTCCTGGTCCAGTGGCACGACGAGCTCTTTCCCCGCCACCTGGCCTTCGCCCTCTTCGAGGCCCTGGGCAGCACCGACAAACGCATGCACGTGAGCCCGGGGCTCCACGGCGAGGTCCCCGCCGAGGAGTTCGCGGCGAGCGCCAAAATCCTCAACGACCACCTCGTTATCTGACCGGTCATCTGGCTCTTCATCTGCGCCCCGAGGCCCCCGGCCTGGCCTTGGACTTCGGGTCCGGGAGGGGGTCCCGATCCATGCGACCATGGTCGCCATCACGCCCCCCCGTCACAAGCGGACACCGAGCCGCCGGACCCGACGCGCCCGCTTCACCGCCGGACGGCTGATCGCCGCGCTCGTCCTGTGCGGCTGTCTGGCCGAGGCGACGTCCCAACTGAGTGGCGCGGCCGGCGATCCCCTGGTGCGAGCCGGAACACTGGCCCCCCAGGCCGCACCCTCGGGCTCGGTCGCCCTGGGCTCGCTCGGATCGGACCAGGACCTGAGCCTCACCGTCGTGCTGGCGCCCTCGCATCCGGACCAGCTGCACTCGCTGCTGGCCGACCTCTACAACCCCCGGTCGCCGGACTTCCACCACTGGCTGGCGCCCGGCCGGTTCCAGGCCAGCTTCGGCCCCACGCCCTCGCAGGTGTCCGCCGTCGAGACCTGGCTGCACGGGGCGGGGCTGACCGCCACCACGGTGTCGGGGTTCACCGTCAAGGTGCGGGCCACGACCCGGGGCATCTCCTCCGCCCTCGGCGTCAGCTTCAAGCGCTACCGCACCCGGGGTGGGACCACGGGCTACGTCGGCCACGGCGCACCCCTCGTCCCCGCCTCCCTGGCCGGAGGCGAGATCCGGGGCATCCTCGGGCTCGACACCCTGGCCCAGATGGTCCCCGAGATCGGCGGTGGTGCCGGTGGTGGTGCCGGCGTGCACGCCGCCGTTTCCTCCGCGTCGGCGTCGCCCCACCTCGCGCACGTCGCCCACGCCGACGGGCTCGCCCCGTGTGCCGACGCCACGACGGCGGCCGGATCGAGCTACTACACGCTCGACCAGCTGGGCGCCGCCTACGGCATCGACTCGCTCCTGACTGCGGGCCAGACCGGCCGGGGCGTGACGATCGGCATGTACGAGCTGGCGCCGCACCTCACCTCGGACCTCAACACCTACGAGACGTGCTTCGGGCTCACCAACTCGATCACGACCGTCCCCGTCGACGGCGGGGGCACCACCGGCGTGTCCGGAACGGTCGAGGCCGATCTCGACATCGAGCAGGCCGCCACCCAGGCGCCGGGTGCCTCGATCATCTCCTACGAAGGTCCCAACACCGGCAGCGGCCAATACGACACCTGGAACACGATCGTGTCGGCCGACGTGGCCCAGGTCGTCTCCACCAGTTGGGGGATCTGCGAACCGATGACGGGCCAGACCTTCTCCACGCTCTTCATGGAAGCCGCCATGCAGGGACAGACCGTGCTCGCCGCATCGGGTGACGCGGGGTCCGAGGGCTGCTACAGCGACGCCAACAACGACTTCGTGACCACGCCCCAGGTCGACTACCCGGCTTCTGACCCGTGGGTGACGGCGGTGGGCGGGACGTCGCTGTTCGGAACCGGTGACGAGGTGGCCTGGAACGACTGTCAGACCGACGAGTCAACGTCCTGTGCGAACACCCCGGGCACGGGAGCGGCGGGCGGGGGGCTGTCACGCCTCGAGGCCAAGCCCAGCTTCCAGCCCGAGGTGCTCACCTGGCCGACCAGTCAGACCTGCGGCACGGTGTGTCGCGAGGTACCCGATCTCTCGGCCAACGCCGGTGTGGGCATGGTCGTGTACGCCTATGAAAACGGCAACGGAGGGTGGATCGCCGCGCACGGAACGAGCTTCTCGGCGCCCTTCATCGCCGGGCTCGTGGCCGACAAGGACGAGGGCTGCACCGCCCCGACCGGAGACATGGCGCCGGCCCTGTACGGGCTGTCGACCGAGGGCGGCTACGGGACCGCCTTCACCGACATCACCTCGGGCGCGGGCAACACCGATTACACGGGATCGAACAGCGGTGACTATCCCACCGCCTCCGGCTACGACCTGGCCACCGGCCTGGGGTCGCCCATCGCCGACGGGCTGTCGTGCTCGGAGGTGACCTCGGTGCAGCCCACCTCGGCCACCCCCGGCACCGACGTCACCCTCACGGGGCTCGGCCTCGAAGCGGCGGCGGTGTTCTTCGGGAGCAGACAGGCCCAGGTGGTGAGCGCGTCGGCGACGACCGCCACCGTCGTCGTCCCCTCGGGGGGCGGGTCGGTGTCGGTGAGCGCCACCACCGTGCAGGGCAACGGCACCGCCACCGCAGCCTTCGACGTCATCGGGCCCCCCGCCCCGCCCCCGTCGGGCTACGACCTCGTCGGCCAGGACGGTGGGGTCTTCGTGTTCCCCACCGGCCAGTCCGGCGGCTTCTACGGATCGCTTCCCGGCCTCGGGGTGCACGTGAGCGACATCGTGGGCATGGTGCCGTCCCCCGACGACAAGGGCTACTTCCTGGTGGGCCAGGACGGTGGCGTCTTCGCCTTCGGCGACGCGCCCTTCCTCGGGTCGCTGCCCGGGCTCAAGGTGTCGGTCCACGACATCAAGGGCATCGTGCCCACCAGTGACAACCGGGGCTACTTCCTCGTGGGCCAGGACGGTGGCGTCTTCGCCTTCGGCGACGCGCCCTTCCTCGGGTCGCTGCCCGGGGAAGGGATCCACATCAACGACGTGATCGGTATCGCGGCGACACCGTCGGACAAGGGGTACTGGGTCGTGGCCGGCAACGGGACCGTCTACGGGTTCGGGAACGCCCCCGCCTACGGGTCGGCCACCGGCACACCCTCGCCGGTGTCGGGGATCACCTCGACCCCTGACGGCGGCGGGTACTGGATCGTGACCCAGAACGGGGGCGTCTACACCTTCGGCGACGCCGGCGCCTACGGATCGCTTCCCGGTATCGGCGTGAAACCCTCCCGTCCGGTGATCGGGCTCGTGCCCACCTCCGACCAACACGGGTACTGGCTCATCGGCGGGGACGGGGGGATCTTCGCCTTCGGCGACGCCCCCTTCGTGGGCTCGCTCCCGGGCCTCGGCATCCACATCACCGACATCGTCGGAGCGGTGCCCACCACTCCCTGAAGCCCGAACCGGGCACGAGGGGAACCTTTTGCCCCCGGTATGCGTCATGTCAGTGTGGACGGGGTGGCGGCGGAGAAGGAGACGGGCATGGCGTCGGGCTCCATGCCACCCTCCCAGCCGTCCGAACCGTCGTCCGAACTGGCCGCCCTCTACCGCCGCCAGCGCGAGCCGATGGTCCGGCTGGCGCGCCTGTTCACGGGATCCAGCGCCGTGGCCGAAGAGGTGGTGCAAGAAGCGTTCCTCCGCATGCACCAACAGGCCATACGACCGGACAATCCCGACGGGTATCTCCGCACCACGGTGGCCAACATCTCCAGGAGCCACATGCGACGCCTTCGACTGGAACGACGGGTTCCCGAACAGGACCGGGTGACGTTCAAGGACCCGGTGATCGACGAGACGTGGGCGGCGGTGTGCCGGCTGCCGTTCCGTCAGCGCGCCGTGCTGGCCCTGCGCTTCTACGAGGACATGGCCCAAGCCGACATCGCCCGCGTGCTCGGTTGCCGGGTGGGAACGGTCAAGTCGAGCCTGAACCGAGGGCTCTCCAAGCTGCGAGAGGAGTTGTCATGACCGAGATCGACTCCCTCGAGCAGCGTCTCCGCCGCACCTTCGAGGCCGTCGCCGCCCAACCCGTCACACCGTCGAGCACCGGCACCGACTCGTCGAGCACCGGCACCGACTCGTGGTGGGACCGGGGCACCCCCGCCCGGGCGCACCGGAACCTGCGCCGAACGGTCGCGACGGTGGCAGCCGCCGCAGTGGTCGCCGTGGTGGCGCTCCTCGTCGCCTACGGGCCCCGGAGCTCGGACACGAACCCGGGCGCGGTTCCCGCCGGCGCTCCGGGCAATTCCGTGCAGGCCGTCTTCGCCCCCGCCACCCCCGTGCCCCAGGCGTTCGTGGAGCACATCGAATCGGTCCTCTTTCGGCGCTTGCGAGCCTTCGGCGACACCGGTGCGACCGTGCGCACCGGCGTGGGCGGGACGATCGACGTGACGGCACAGAACCTCACCCCGGCCGAGACCCACCTGCTCGGGACGACGGACAGCCTCTACATCAGGCCCGTGCTGTGCGGCGCCGTTGCCGCCAGACCCGCCGATGTGAGCGGCCTCCTGTCAGGACCACTGCCTTCCTGTCAGGCGCAGGACGAGACGTCGGCGGCCAACCTCGACGTCAATGTGCGCACCGGCGTCCCCGGCAACGTGATCCCGCCCGACCCGGGCTTCGCGTCGTACTCGACGACGTCGGAAGCTGCCGACGATCCCAGCGCCACGGTGCTGCTGGCCGGCGATCCGACATCGGGTGCCCAGCAGTACCCGCGCTTCGTGCTCGGTCCGGCCCAGCTCACGGGATCCGCCATCGCCTCGGCCCAGGCGCAGTCGCTCGGGAACAACTCGGGCTCCGATGTCCTGATCACACTGACGAGATCGGCGGCGACGCAGTGGGACGAGGTCGCCCAGCAGAACCTCCATCAGTATCTGGCCTTCGATCTCAACGGGCTCGTGCTCTCCACCCCGTTGATCCAACCGCTGAACTCCGCGTTCGTGTCCTTCGACGGCAAGATGCAGCTGAGCGGCAACTTCTCCGCCGCAGACGCTAAGGATCTGGCCGCCGTGCTGGGAAGCGGGCCGCTACCGGTCCGGTTGGTCCTTCAATCCCTGACCACGGTGTCGACGGCCCTGGGAACCGCTCGCACCGGGTGATCTCAGGTCGGGCCTGTCGCTCCCACCATGGCGGCGGCGGCGCGTGCCGCCAGCGCCACGAGCGTGAGCGTGGGCCCGTATCCCGCCGAGGTCACGAACACCGAGGAGTCGGCGACGACGACGTTCTCGAGACCGTGGATGCGCCCGTAGGCGTCGACCACCGAGGTCTCGGGGTCGTCTCCCATGCGGGTGGAGCCCATGACGTGACGGCTCATGGGAATGGCCGACAGGGGGCCCCGGCGGTCCTCTCCTTCGGGAAGCGGGGAGGTGGAGGTCATCGTCCAGGTCGCACCCATGTCCTCGAGCACCCGCACCAGGCGGGGGGCGTGATGGGCAGAGGCCACGATCTCGTGGCGGTGGGGCCGGTAGGTGACGCGGGCCACGGGGAAGCCGCGCACGTCGCGCACGGTGGGGTCGAGGTCCACCCGGTTGGTGAGCTGGGGTAGGTCCTCACCCTGCATCGTGAAGGCCCACATGCGATCGCGCATCGGTGAGGACCGCATGAGCGACTTGTGCTTGGCCCCCCAGGGATAGATCTTGGCCTCCATGACCGGCAGGCTGGGACCGCCGTGTTCCACGAGACCGCCGCGGATCCAGGGCAGCCCCGCCTCCGCCGCCGCAGCGCGCGCCGCGTCGTCGACGATCATGGCGTCGTCGTGCACGTGGGTCACGGCCCGCCCCTTGTGGCCATGGAGGCGCTCGGGGAGGATCCCGATGACAAAGGTCTGAAAGTGGACCATGAAGTTCCGGCCCACCAGGGGGTGGTCGATCCCCGACAGGAGGAGCAGTCGCGGCGTTTCCACCGCACCGCCGGCGATGACCACGTGCCGGGCGTCGATGGTCCGGGTCGAGCCGTCGGGGCCGATCACGTCCACGCCCGTGGCCCGACGCCCGTTGGTGCGCAGCCGTGACACGAAGGTCTCCGACAGCAGCTCGGCGTTCCCCGACGCCATGGCCCGCATGAGCAGGGCCACGGGATCGCCCTTGGCGTGGATCGGGCATCCGAAGAAGGCGCAGAACCCGCAGTTGTTGCAGGCGGGGCGGCCGTCGTAGGGAACCGAGTTCGCGGCGGTGGGTGCCGCATACGGGTGCAGACCCAGAGCTTCTGCCGCCGCGCTCGACCGGACCGCGCCGTACATGGGCGCCCCCGGCGCCATGGGGTACGGGCCCGATCGCCACGCCGCGAAGGGATTGGCGCCCGCGGAGCCGGCCACGCCGATGGAGCGCTCCGCCTGCGCGTAGAAGGGCTCGAGGTCGTCGTAGGAGATCGGCCAGTCGGCCACCTCGGCGCCGCCGATGGGGCCATGGGTGCTCAGAAGGCGGAAGTCCTCCTCCCGGAACCGGGGCACCTTGCCATCGGCGTGGGTGCCGCCGCCGCCGACCGTGGTCGGGATGGAGTTGACTTCGCCCACGTACGTATGGTCACCCTCGTCGTCACTGCGACGAAACGTGCGGGGCTCGATGAGGGGGTCGGGGCCGAGAAAGTACCGATAGATGAACTTGAGCTCGTCGTTGGAGTAGTCCGCCGACGGTCGGGACAGGTCGTCGGGATCGAGAAGGTGGTTGCGGCCCTTCTCGATGATGACGACGCTCCAACCCGCCCGGGTGAGGACGTCCGCCACGGTGGAACCACCCGGGCCCGAACCGACGATGACGGCGTCCACGGTCACGGGCCGGCCACCTCGGCGTCGCTCCACCCCCGGGGCTGGACATCCCCGGGGAACTCGACCGCCGCCCACCCCGCACCGTCGCGGTTTCCCCCGTACTCGGGGGCTCCGTACATGCCTTCGCAACAGTGCTCGTAGACCAGTGAGGTGAAGGGGCGACAGCTCCGGAGCCGTTCGTCCTGGTCCTCGGGGGCGAGGTCACAGAACTCGGGACCGAGTTCGGCCAACCCCGACCGGTAGCGCTCCTGCCACCCCTCGACCGGTCCGTTGAACTCGCGCTCGGGGATGCCTTGTGAGCCTTCGATGCGCGTCCGCCAGGCCAGTTCGTCCAGTGGACCGAGCCGGTGGAAGCGGGCGAAGGCGACTTCCCCGCCGTGGCGGCCCGACGTGGGGCCACCGGCCCAGATGCGGGGCGGGTCGACGAGAAACGCGCCGAGGAGCCCGTCGATGTAGTCGGGAACCCCGACGCTCGTGGCACCGGGGGTCTCGTCCTCGGGGATGAGACGGTCACACGCGGCGCGCAGAATCCGGAACTCTTCGTCGGTGAACCATAGGGGCATCAGGCGTCGCGATGTGGCCAGGTCGACGCCTCGCGCCACCGCACCACCGCCCCCCTCCCTGACATCGGCGTCACCGTACCATCGGGCTCTCGACGGAATGTGACCCCATTGCTCCAGCTAATCGTCGGGCGGCGGTCGGGCGTTGCGGAGACGGTTGTGGAAGCCGCAGAGCAGCCGCCCGTTCTCCTCGATGGTGGGGCCACCGGCGGTGTAGGGGACGATGTGGTCGGCTTGGCACGACGCCGCCGGCACGTCACAGAAGCTGTGCGTGCACTCGCGGTCCCTGAGCTCGATGGCCCGACGCGTCGCCCCTGAGAACAGGCGGGCGGTGGCACTGACCTCGACACGACGCTCCGGCGCGAACACCACCCGCTCGAGGTACGCCTCGTCCATCCAACGGAGGAGAGAGCCGGGGGCGACCACCGTGCCTTGGGCGAGCTCGCACACCCGCCCCCGCAGGGTCTCGTAGTCGATCAGGACACTGAACAACGGTGTGGGTCGACGCGCATTGTCCGAAGCCATCCGGCTGCGAGTCGCCATTTCGACGAGGGCATCGGCCCGGCGCTGGGCCGGGCTGCGAAACAGGTCGGCGATGGCAGGCTCGCGCCCGTTCTCGGCTCGGGCCGCCGCCCAGTCGGCCTCGAACATGGAGCGCTCGAGCCGCTCGAGCTCGCCGGCGACGATGGAACCCGAGATGGCGTCGAGGGTGATCTTGCCCAGCCACATGCCGCCGAAACTGCTGTCGAGATAGACGTCGCGACAATCGCGCCGTCTCTTGTCGTCGGCCTCGGCGCCATCGGGGTCGGCATGTTGTTTCCAGTACGCAGCGGCCCGTACGAAGCGGTCGTACCGCAAGGTCCCCGCCTGGGCGACGAGCATCTCCTCGTCACGAGCGAGGTCATCAGCGGCCCCCACCCGACGCAGGTCGTCGAGGACGTCCACCTGGGCTGCGGTGATGTCGCCCGCCGCCCAGGCTTCGGTGCAGGCAGGCAGGTGACGCAGCGAGCGGCCCCGACGCACGGTGCGTCGGGCTTTGGCCTTCGGTAGGTGGCACTGGACCACCAGCCACGTCGCCGCATTGCGGGCACCGTCGGGTGCCCAGTTCCCCGCTGCATCGAAGGCGGCGGTGGCTCGGGTGACGAAGGCGTCGAGGCGGGCGAGCTGACGCTGGAGGATCTGGATCGACTCCGGATCGGCGGACGCCGACGGATCCGACTCGTTCAACACATCGATTGCTGCGGTGAGGACGTCGAGATCCACAAGGGATAGAGAAGCATGTGGGTGTAACGGTCTCCGATGCGCCATGTGGTACGTGAGGCGGGCGATGTCACAACTCGGCGAATCTCACAAAAGGGGGGGATGTCACATCCGTTTGTAACCATCTCCATGTCGACACGGGGACTCCATGTCGACATAAGGAGTGCCGCGCATGGCTGTGTGCCCATGGTGTAACGCAGAGATGTTGGACGCGGTCAGTTGCAGCGCGGAGCCCCTCGCCATTCTCGGCAAGCTCTACGAACCGCTGCCCTGGGGTATGGAGAGGCGATTCGGACGCCGGACGTCCCGGCTCGCGTGCCCCGACTGCGCCGCGCCCCCGGGAGGCGTCCATCATCATGGGTGTGACGTCGAGGAGTGCCCGGCCTGCCGTGGCCAGGCGATCAGTTGCGGCTGCGGTGATGTCGGGGAATGGGATCATCCCCCGTCCCGGTCCCGGGCACGATGTGCGGTCCACTCCGTGCGTAGGGGGTGACGACGCAGGTACCCAGAGGTACGTCGAGGTGCACCGGGGTAGCGTCGGTCGCACCGTGAGCACGATGCACGTCGCCGCCCTCGAGATGGAGCTCCACATCGGCGCCAGCGAGTCGCTCAAAGCCAAGCGCGCCGTGGTCCGGCACCTCGTCGAGACGGCTCGTCGGCGATTCGGGGTGTCCGCGTCCGAGGTCGCCCACCACGACCTATGGCAGCGGACCACGCTCGGGTTCTGTACCGTCGCTCCCGACGCCGGGCACGTGGAGGAGATCCTCGACAGGGTGGAGCGGTTCGTATGGTCACATCCCGAGGTCACCGTCGTCTCCAGCGTGCGACACTGGCTCGACCTGGAGCCGTGACGGCCAGTCGCCGGCGGAGAGGGGAGCCGAGCCCATGACCGTGGCGCAGACAACGGGCCCGCGGCAGTGGATGCCGACCCTGTTGAGCTCTCTGCACGGTTACCGGCGTCAATGGCTCGTTCCCGATCTGCTGGCTGGGCTCACCCTGCTGGCCATCGCCGTACCCGAGCAGCTGGCCACGTCCCGACTGGCCGGGATGCCCCCTGTCACCGGCCTCTACACCTTCATCGCCGGGACCGTGGCGTTCGCCCTCCTGGGCTCGGCCCCCCAGCTGTCGGTGGGCGCCGACTCCACCATCGCTCCCCTGTTCGCAGCCGGAATCGCCCACCTCGCCCCCACGGGATCGGCGCACTACATGGCTCTGGTGTCGCTGCTGGCTGTCTCGGTGGGCGTGATCGTCACCATCGTCGGCCTGTTGCGACTGGGATGGATCGCCGACTTCCTGTCCGCGCCCATCATCACCGGCTTCCTGGCCGGGGTGACGGTGATCATCATCGTGCACCAGCTTCCCGACCTGTTCGCGCTGCCATCGGTGTCGGGGACGACGGTGCACCGGGTGGTGGAGGTGGTGCGGCACCTGGGCCAGGCCAACGGCTGGGCCGTGGCTATCGGGGTGGGGGTCTTCGCCGTCGTGACGGCGGCCGAGCGCATCGATCGGAAGCTCCCCGGAGCCCTCGTCGGCCTGGTGGGGTCGACGATCATCGTCGCCGTCGCGGGACTGCGCGCCCATGGCGTGCCGGTGCTCGGGACCGTGGCGCACGGGGCGCCGCACGTGGGCCTGCACGACCTGTCGTTGACCTCGGTCGGCCAGGTGCTCCCCATCGCCGGCGTTGTAGCCCTCGTCGTGCTCAGCCAGACCGCGGCGACGACGCGTGCGTTCGCGGACCAGGGCGGCTACCCCCTCGACGTGAACCGGGACTTCGTCGGTGTCGGCGCCGGCAGCATCCTGGCGGGCCTGGGCGGTGCCTTTGCCGCCAACGCCAGCCCCGCCCGCACGGGCGCGGTGGCCTCGGCCGGGGGCAGGACCCAGGTGGCGGGCCTCGCCGCCGCCGCCGGCGTGGTGCTCGTGGTGCCAGCGGCAGGGCTCCTCAAGGACGTCCCCGTGGCCACGTTGGCGGCGATCCTCATCTTCGTCGCCACCCGCCTGTTCCATGTCGGGCAGCTGGCCTCGGTGTTCCGCTTCGACCGGTGGGAGTTCGGCCTGGCCATCGTGACGTTGCTCACCGTGGCTTTCGTCGGTGTCGAGCAGGGCATCGGCGTGGCCGTCGGGCTCGCCATCCTCGACCGCACCCGACGATCGGCGCGCCCCCACAGTTACGTGCTCGGCAAGATCCCCGGCACGACGAGTTGGGAACCGCTCGGCAGCCCCCAAGGGCCCGAGACCGTGGCGGGCGTCGTCGTCATGCAGTGGCTGGCGCCCGTGTACTACGCCAACGCCGCGGTGTTCCAAGTCGAGGTGCACAAGGCGTTGAACTCGGCGGCCACCCCGGCGACGGTCTTCGTGCTCGACGCCGACGCCATCACCGACATCGACTACACGGGGACCAGAACGCTGCGAGCCGTGGTCGACGAGCTCGAGCGGGCCCACGTCGTGGTGGGCGTGGCGCGTGCCGTGGGAGGCGCGCCACAGAACCTCGCCCGCAGCGGGATGTTCGAACGGATCGGCCCGGACCGGTTCTTCCAGACCGTGGACGAAGCCGTGAACGCTTTACGCCCCGGGACCGGCCCGAACCCGAACCCGAACCCGAGCCCGAGCCCCGGGACCGGCCCGAGCACGTAGCCAGGCGACGCGACGTCAGGGGTCGGACCGCTCCTGGTGGACGCCGAGGTTGAGCGGGTCGCCGATGCGGACCAGGCGCGTGGTCGGGCGGGCCGGCGTGGCCTCGGGGAGAAACCACCGGAACCAGATCCGGCCCCGGGAGTGCCCCGCGGTCGAGATCCAGTTGGGGTGGCCCGGGTCCCGGCGGGCCACCACGAGCCGCCAGGACCCGTCCGGCTCGTAGAGGGCCTGATCCCCGTTGAGGGTGACGCGCTCGTAGGCGTAGTCATAGGTGTGGAGGAACTGGTTCCAGAGACAGACGTTCCAGAAGGCGCAGGCCGGCGAGCGGCCCTCGATCACCAGGGCCTCGTCCTCGTCGAGGTCGTAGGAGCCCATGGCGTAGGCGGCATCGCCGGCCGCCCAGCCGAAGGTCTGGGTGGGGACGCCGTAGGGCTCGTCGACGGTGTTGGGCGTTCCGAGCGGAATGGGGACGATGCGGGCCTGGTCACGGAGCCAGGTCAGGGTGGCCCGGAACCGACGGGCTAGATCGGCGTCGTCTTCGCGCCGGGTGGCGGGGGGATCGAGGGCTTCGATGTGCCACTCGGCCCGGCGGCCCCCGACCGGGTCGGCGAGGTAGTCGCGGGTGATGGCGCATACGGCGTCGGGCTCGAGCTTCACCCATGATCCGTCATGGGGGTCGGGGCTCAGCACGATGGAGAAGGTGCCGTCCTCGGCGAAGGTCAGGGCCCGGTCGTTGACGGTGCCGACGATGCGCTCGGAGTAGCGGCCGTCGGAGGGACCCCCGTAGACGGTGAGGGAGAGATAGTCGGCGTCACCCTTGCGGCCGGTGACCACATAGGTCCGGTCAGGGTCGATCGGGGCGTACTGGTAGTAGGCGTCCGCGTTGTCCCCACCCCACTTGCGATAGGGCCCGACGATGTCGACGAAGCGGGGACGGGCCGGGTCGGCCCAGACATGAGCGTCGAGGCCCACGGCGAGGATGGAGAAGATCCACTTGTAGCCCTCGAGGACGGTCAGCTCGTCGAGGGGGACATCGGGGAGGAACAAGCGGTCCTCGAGCGTGCGGAGCTCGTCGAGGAGCTCGTGGAACACCGCCGCGGTGAGTGGTGCGGGAACCGATCCTGCGGCTCCATCGGCGTCGGCGTCGGCGTCGGCGTCGGCGTCGGCGTCGGCGGGGGTGTCGACCATGGGTTCAATCTACGGGCGGGGGCGAAGCCGGACGGGGGGAGCGTGCTTCCCACTCGCGGCGGTAGAGCACCCAGACCAGGCGTGACCCCAACTCGCCCGGGGCTTCGGGCTCGTGGTCGATCCGCCCCGTCAGCCGGTAGCCCAGCTTGGGGGGCACCGAGGCGCTGGCGATGTTGGCCTCGTCGCAGTGGATCTCCATGCGTTCGATGCCGCGCAGGGCGAACCCGACCGCGGTGAGGGCACCGGCGGCGGCGGTGGCGATGCCCCGACGGGTGTGGGCCACGTGGACCCAGTAGCCGATCTCCAGCGCGCTCGGCCCGATCCGGCGGTGGAGGCCGCACCCTCCCACCAGCGTGCCGTCGGGGAGGAACATCCCGTACTCGTAGCCACTTCCCGAGTTCCAGGTGGTGGCGGGGCCGAGGAGGCGGTCGCGCTGAGTCTCGAGCGACGTTCCCTCAGGCGTCGCCCAGGGCATCCACGGGCGGAGGTGGTCGAGGCTCTCGGTGGCGGCGGTCGAGAGGGCGACGGCGTCGTCGGCGGTCAGTCGGCGCAAGACGACGCCGTCGTTCTCGACCTCGTCGGGAGGGACCAGGGCGCGCCCGGTGTCGTCGGTGCGTCGGACACGACGCCGCATGGGCGTCGGTCAGACGCCGAGAGGGTGCGTCGGGCGCAGCCCTTCCAACGTCAGCTCCGAGAAGGGGGGGCAGTCGACCACGACCACGGAGCCCGAGACGGGGACCTCGGTACCGTCGGCCACGGCGCGCTGGGCGGTGAGCCCGTGGAGCACCACCCGCACGAGATCTGGAGAGGAGAAGTCCCCCGAACGGTCCCAGGTCCAGGTCGCCGAGCCGCCCGAGCAGGCTCCCTCCACGCGCAGGGCGTCGCGCCGCGCCGGACCGTCACCGTCGCCGGCGTCGTCGATGCAGACACCTTCGGCTCCACCCTGGCCGTCGGGCCAGCAGTGAAAGGCAAGGAGGTGGGGAGCGTGGTCGAGGGCCAGGGCGCGCCGGGCCGGCCCGATCCCGGCGTCGCCCGCCAAGGGACAGGGCCCTCCGGGGTCCGCCCATCCGTCGTCGAAGGGGACGATCGATCCCGCCCGGGCCAAGACGGGGAGGCGCTCCAGGGGGGCCTCGAGGTGGGCACCATCGGCACGGTCGTCGTTCCAGAGGCTCGTCCAACTCCCGGGAGGGAGGGCGACGGCGCGCCGGCGGGCCCCCGGTTCGGTGACAGGCGCCACCAGCAGCGCGTCGCCGAGAAGGAAGGCGTCGTCGACATCGACGCCCCCGGTCGCGCCCTCCACCTCGCCGGAAGGGCCCGGCCACCACAGCGGTCGGATCAGAGGCGCACCGGTCTCCGAGGCCAGATGGGCCAGCGTGTAGAGGTAGGGCAGGATCCGGTAGCGGAACCTGATCCATCCGGCCAGGGCGGTCCGGGTGGGCTCGGAGAAGCACCAGGGTTCGCGGGGCGGGACCCCGCGCACCGAGTGGGTGCGGCAGTAGGGCATGAAGACGCTCATCTGCAGCCAGCGGAGGTAGAGCTCGTCGTCGGGGACGCCGCTGAAGCCGCCGATGTCGGACCCCGAGTAGGGGACACCGGACAGGCCCAGCCCCACCACGGTGGCCACCTGCTGGCGCATCGACTCCCAGGTGGACGCCACGTCCCCGGTCCAGTTCCAGGCCCAGCGTTGCATCCCGGCCCAGCCCGAGCGGGACACGATGAAGGGTCGGGCGTCGCCATCGGCGTCACGGAGGCCTTCGTAGCCGGCACGGTTCATGAGCATCCCGTAGAGGTTGTGGCCCTCGGCGTGATCACCGCCACGGCCGTCGAAGTGGTGGCGGGTGGAAGTGGGAAGCGTCGGATCGCCGAGCAGGGCGATCGACGTCGGCTCGTTCATGTCGTGCCAGATGCCGGCCACACCGGCGTCGGTGAGGAGCCGGTACTTCCGGGCCCACCAGGCGCGGGTGCCGGGGTCGGTGAAGTCGGGGAAGACACTGCGGCCCGGCCACACCACGCCCTCGGCCAGGTGTCCGTGGGGGTCGGTGCAGAAGTGGTGGTGGTCCCTGCCCTCGCAAAAGACGTCGTAGTCGGGGTCGACCTTCACGCCGGCATCGACGATGGTGACCACACGGGCGCCGGTGACCGCCGCGTCCCCGGTCAGGCGCCGGAGATCGGGGAACCGGTCGACGTCCACCGTGAAGACCCGGAAGCCGCGCATGTAGTCGATGTCGAGGTGCACCGCACTGAGGGGGATGCCGAGGTCGGCGAAGCCGTCGGTGATGGCACGGACGTCGGCTTCGCACTTGTAGCCCCACCGGCTCTGGTGATACCCGAGGGCCCAGCGCGGCGGCAGGGCGGGGCGCCCCGTCAGCTCGGTGTAGCGGTCCAAGAGGTGAGGGACCGGGCCGGCCACGAGGTAGCGGCGGAGCACGCCACCGGCGAAGCGGACCGTCGCCGATTGCTCGGTGTCGGCAGTCTCCACCGGGCTCTGGGGGTCTCGCCCCTCCAGCCCGAAGGTGGCGTGGGTCGAGTTCTCGTAGAAGGTGAGGAGGTCACCGTCGGGATGCGTGGAGACCAGGACCGGGATGCCGAGATAGAGGGGGTTCTTGCCCGGACCCCAAGAACCACCGGGGTCGGTGTTCCAGAGCGTGATCGCGGCGCCGCGCAGGTCGATGCCGGCGGCCTGTTCACCGAGCCCGCAGAAGCGCTCGCCCTCGCGCATGGAGAAGGACTGCTCCCACGCCGAGCCCCGTCGGGCCGGTGCCGACTCGGTGCGCAGGAGCGTGCCGTCGGACCGCGCCGTGCGCAGTGCACCGTGGGGGGACACCGTGATCTCGAGCGCCTCGCTGCGCAACACCCAGGCGCCGTCGGAGCGCAGGACGTCGATGGGATGGGCCTGGACCAGAGGGGCGGGGCCCGAGACGTCACCGGCGATGGCGTAGGGAACAGGGGCGAGGCCGGGGCCCCACGACACGCGGACCACGTCGGTGGCGAGGAAGGCCACCTCGAGGCTGGCCCTCTCGAAATGGAACAGGGCGGTACCGGGGCGGGGGTTCCACACCTCGACGCGCTCGAGGCGCCCCGGGGAGACCGCGGCGGCGTCGGAGCGGGCCGCCGAATCGGGGCGTCCCTGGAGCCGCCGGCGCGCCGAGTTGGCGAGGATGAGTCCCACGGTGGGGAGACCGAGGTGGTGGACGGCGTGGGCCGTGACCCGGGCCTGGGTGGCGGCGCGGCGCAACGTCGTCCGAGGCTCGACCACAAACGGCGAGGCTAGGTGGCGCGTCGGAGGCCCGACACATCGCTATGACGGTGCGTGCCCGACGTACCACGTACCGCGGGTAGGGCCCCGTGCTGAGGTAGGGTCGGTGGAGTCATCATGCACGCTTCCGCGCTTCCTTCGCGTCGTCACACCGACAGGGGTCGAGCCGCGCCCGCCCCCATCCCGGGGCCCGCACTCGGTACCCGGCGGTCGGTGCGCATGATCCCCCACAAGCTCATCGTCGACGGCCGGCGGGTGCGCTACGCCATATCGGACAACCGGCACGCGCACGGTCCCGAAGGTCCGGGGAGCGAGCCCATCTGGGCCGTGAACCTCCATGGGTACTTCGCGGGCGGGGGGATGTACTGGAGAGAGAGCAGCAACATCGCCGAGTCCCTCGGGTGGCGCGTGCTCAACCCCAGCCTGCCCGGTTTCGCGGGCAGCGACCCGCTGCCGTGGGAGCAGGTCACCATCGCGGAGATCTCGAGCGTGGTCGGGCATCTGCTCGATCACGTCGGCGCCAAGCGGGCCGTCCTCGTCGGGCACTCCATGGGGGGTGCGGTGGCCGTGCAGTTCGCCGACAGCCATCCCGAGCGGGTGTTGGGCATCGTGTACCGCGACGGCGCGGCGACGCCGGGATGGAAGCACCGGCGGGGGATCATCGTGTCGCTGCTCGCTCCCGTGCTGCCCGACATGGCCGGGGTGGCAGATCTCCTCGTGGCCGCCGTCTTGGACACACCGGACCTGCTGATCGGACGACGGCTGGCCTCGACGCTGCGGGGACTGTGGCCCGACGCGCGGCGCAACATCCGGTCCATGGGACGGACGTTGCCCGTGGGATCGATGCTCATGGCCATGGACCTGCGGCCCGAGCTCGAGCGCATCGTCGCCCGGGGCATCCCGATCCTCCCGGTGTGGGGCTGTTTCGATCGGATCGTGAGCCCCGACACCGCTCGGGAATTCGCCGACCTCACCGGCATCGGCATCGTCTGGGTCCCCGGCGGCCATTCGTGGATGCTCCCCCGGCCCCAGGGCCAGGCCGACATCCTCCGTCACCTCCACCGAGGGCGGGAATTCGTCGCCGACGTGATCGACAGGCGCAAGGGACTCCTCGCCACCGAGGAGTCCGAGGCACTGCGCCCGCCGGCGATCGGGGGGCCCCCGGCCTCGCCGATCCACCTCGTGCGGTGACCGAACCGATGATCCCCTAAGGAGCGCATCCGCCCCTTTCCCCCCCGGCGCAACCCGATTACATTCCTGGCCAGCGCTGGGCCTTGTTGGCAAACAGGCCCTCCTTGGCGGGGGGGGAAGACGATGAGCGTAGAAGGTTGGCAGCCCGACCCCTTCGGGATTCACGAAGAGCGGCTGTTCTCACAGGGTGAGCCCACCGCGCTGGTCCGCGACGGCGGCGTCGGGTCGTACCACGAACCACCGAGCAGTCCATCGGTCTCCCCCGCGACCGCGCCCCAGGCCGTACCGGTGGCCCCCGCGCCGCCAGCGATCCCGACGGTTGCCGCCGCTCCGGCCGCTCCGGCCCCCCCGACGGCCCCGGCCCCCCCGACGGCCCCGGCCGCGCAAGTGACGCCCACCGTTGCACCTGCACCCGCGGTCCCGGTCACGAGCCAACCTCAGGCGACCTGGACACCCTTGGCGACGACGGGGTCGTTGGTCCTCGCCCAGTCGGAACACGAGTTCGCGGTCTACGACCAGACGAACAACTTCGGGCATTGGCCGAGAACCGACGAGGGGTACCGCTTCGCTTCTGAGACCTACACCGCGCAGGCGCAGTCCCTGGCGCAGGGAACTGCCTATCCGGTCGCCGGCTACGGGGGCCCCGTGGCGCCCGGACAGTCTGTCAATCCGGTCGTTCGGTCCCAGACCTACCCGGTGGTGGCCCGACAGGACCCGGGGTCTGCAGGGACCATCGGCAAGGACCGGAGCCCCGCGTCGGTGTTGGGGCTGAGTCTGATCACCTTCGGTATCTACTACCTCGTCTGGTACCACCACATCAACGCGGAGATCAAGCGTCACGATCCGGAGATCAAGGTCACACCGGGTTGGTGCGTTGTCGCGGCCCTTGTCCCTATCGCGAACGTGATCAGCGCGTACTCCACGGCAGCCCGAATTCGGCAGATGCAACTTGACGACGGCCAGACCGACACCATTTCGCCCGTGGTGGCACTGTTGCTCGTCATCTTTCTCGGCATCGGCTATCCCTTGTACATCGCGTCCCAGCTCCGCGAGCACTGGCACGGGCACCGCCGAGCTGCGCACAACGTGCCGAGCTGAGAACCGGCCGCTCCTGTTCCCGTCAGGGATCGGGGACTCGTGGCGCAGAGGCGATCGGCGTTGGTCGCCGTCAGCTCGCCCCCCCTACACTCGCGCCGAGGGCTGGCCTGTTCGGCGAATCGGTTGAGCGGGTCCGACGCCGGTCGACCGAGGAGGCATGGGCGATGCGCTGGAGCATTGAGGACACTCCGCAGCAGCAGGAGTTCCGCGCCGGGTTTCGCGCTTGGCTGCACGACAGCCTGCCGGCGGGCTGGATGGAAGCGGCCGACACCGGCGACGACAGCAAGCTCGAGAAGCTGAAGGCGGACGCAGGGTTCAACCCCTTCACGTGGCAGGGGATCATCGGTCGCAGCCCCTATGCAGCTCCCCTGTGGCCCGAGGAATTCGGCGGGCTCTCGGGTGAGGTGTGGATGCAGAGCGTCATCCGGTCCGAGCTGGTTCACTACCGGCTCCCGACCATCTCGATCAATCTTCTCGGGGTGGGCCTGGCCGGCCCCACGCTCATCGCCCACGGGACCCAGGAACAGAAGGCGCGCTATCTCCGCAAGATCCTCTCCGCCGAGGAGATCTGGTGCCAGCTCTTCAGCGAGCCCGGCTCGGGCTCTGACCTGGCGTCGCTGTCGACCCGGGCCGTGCGCGACGGAGACGAGTGGGTCGTCAACGGGCAGAAGGTCTGGACCACGATCGCCCAGTTCGCCAAGTTCGGGATGCTGCTCGCCCGGACGAACCCCGACGTTCCCAAGCACGAGGGCCTGAGCTACTTCATCTTGGACATGAAGTCCCCCGGGGTGGAGGTCCGTCCGCTCAAGCAGATGACGGGCTCGTCGGAGTTCAACGAGGTGTTCCTCTCCGATGTGCGCATCCCCGATGCCAACCGCGTCGGAGACGTGGGGGACGGCTGGCGGTGTGCCCGCACGACGCTCATGAACGAGCGGGTGGCGTTGGCGGGCATCTCGCTCGACCCGGTGTCGTTCTCCGGAGGGGTACGGCGAGACCCGTGGCAGTCGTACCTCGAGGGGATCCCCGATCGCACCGATCCCCGCGTCCGTCAGCGATTGGCCCAGTTCTACATCGAGTCCGAGGTGAAGGAGATCACCGCGTTCCGGGCCAACTCGGCACGCCTGCGGGGCCAGCAGCCCGGGCCCGAAGGATCGGTCAACAAGGTCTTCAATGCCGAGTACAACCAGAGACGGTCGAACTTCGCCGTCGACGCCAACGGCATCGCGGCCACGGCATGGCTACCCGGTGACACGCGCGCCGAGTCACGGGCCACGACGTTCTTGCGGGCCAGGGCGAACACCATCGAAGGCGGGACCTCGGAGATCCTGCGCAACCAGATGGCGGAGCGAATTCTGGGGCTTCCTCGTGACGTCGAGGTCGACAAGAACGTCGCCTGGGCCGACGTAAAGCACAGTTGACCACCGTCGACGACACACCGGACGAGTCGGTCGACCAACCAGGACCTACCCCGGGTCGGGTGGCCGCCTCGGCGGCACGCCTGGACACGGCGGACGTCCTGCGGCGCCTGGGTCATGCCATCGTCGCCCACGAGGCCGGCGACGAGGTGCTCAACCACGTCAGAGCCGAGGCCGAGCAACTGCTGGCCGCGGTGGAGGCGACTCCGGACCGGATCCGCACCCCGCTCGACATGGTGCACGCCGTGTTCGTGGTCCCTCCTCCCGACGGGCGCGGTCGGACGAACTTCCCCGACGACATCGTCACCGGGAAGGCGAACCCGTTGGGCATGGCGGCGGACATCACGCGTGAGGGGGAGGTGGCCGTGCTGCGCACGACGCTCGGTCCCGCCTTCGAGGGCGCACCGGGCCGCGCCCACGGGGGGACGGTGGCCGCACTCATGGACGAGGTCATGGGATTCGTGCTCTCGATCCACGCCACCCCGGCCTACACCGGACGCCTGACCATCACCTACCGGGCCCCGACACCGCTCGGCGTGGAGATCGAGATGCGGGCCAAGTTGCATTCGCGCCACGGTCGCAAGCTCCGGATCGAAGCCGACGCGCATCACGGCCCACTCCTCCTCGCTCAGGGCGAGGGCCTCTTCATCACGGTCAACCCCGAGGACTTCGCGGCCGGCTGAGCCGCGCCGACGCCACGGCCCGTGCCGCTCGACGAGTCCCGCATCCCGGTGGTGATCAGCACCGGCCAGTCCATCGAGCGTGCCAGCACCGTCTCCGCCCTCGAGCTGGCGGAGCGGGCCGCCGAGCAGTGTCTGGCCGCGGTCCCCGGGATCCGGTCCCGGGTGCAGCAGGTTTCCGTCGTCAACATCATGTCGAAGGCGTCTGATTCGCCCGCCACCTTCCTCGCCCGGCGGTTGGGACTGGCCCCGGCTCGCACCGAGGTCACCACCATCGGCGGCAACTCCCCGCAGTGGCTGATCAGCCGGGCTGCCGACGCCATCGCCGCGGGGGACCTGAGCGCGGCGCTCGTCGTCGGTGCGGAAGCCCAGCACTCCGCCAAGGCGCAGGCGCTGCAGGCCCCGTCACCGCGCCGCGGCGCAGACCCTCACCCCACCGACGACACCGTCGAGCCCGTCGAGGCTCTGGCTCCCGACCCGGTCGTCGGCGACGATCGCATCGGGGTGGGGGCGGCCGAGTTGGCCGTCGGCCTCGTGACGCCTGTCCACGTCTACGCCCTCTTCGAGAGCGTCATCGCCGCGCGCGCCGGACGCACCCCGGCGCAGCAGCGCGCCGCGTTGGGCCCGCTCATGTCCCGGTTCACCGAGGTAGCCGCCACCCACCCCGTCGCCTGGTTCGGGGACCGTCGCTCCGCCGCCGAGTTGGCCACCGTGACCCCTGACAACCGTCTCGTGGCCGAGCCCTATCCCAAGCGCATGTGCGCGTTCCTGCACGTGAACCAGGGCGCGGCGGTACTGGTGACATCACTGGCCGCAGCACGTGCCGCCGGTGTCGCCGACGGGGCGGTGTTCTGCTGGTCCGGTGCCGACGCCACCGACGTGTGGTTCCCCTCGGCGCGCCCCGACCTCGGTTCGTCGGCCGGTCTCCGGGCCGCGGCCTCGGCCGCGACCGCCGCCGCCGACCTCGGCATCGACGACATCGGTGTCTTTGACCTGTACTCCTGCTTCCCCTGCGCCGTCGAGATGGCGATCGAGGCCCTCGGTGTGGCGCCCGACGACGCCCGGGGCCTCACGGTCACCGGTGGCCTTCCCTACTTCGGCGGTCCGGGCAACAACTACTCACTGCACGCCGTGGCCACGATGGTCGATCACCTCCGCCGCCACGGCGGCACCGGGCTCGTGAGCGCCATGGGGTGGTACGCCACCAAGCACGCCGTGGGTGTCTACGGCACCGACCCCCCGAGCCGGGGATGGCGACGGGGCGAGACCGGCGATGCCCAGCGGCAGATCGACGCCTCGGCGATCACGGTGGCGACCGAGGCCCAGGGCCCCGCGGTGGTCGTGGCGGCGACCGTGGCGTGCGGGCCCGACGGGTCGGTGTCGGCGGCGCCGGTGATCGCCCGCCTCCCCGACGGGAGCCAGATCGCGGCGGCGGCCGAGCCGGCGCAGCTCGCCGCCCTGGCGGGGCGGGACCTCGTCGGCCACCGCATCGAGGTGTCGGGCTCGCCGCCGCGCTATCGCCTGGCCGATTGATCGGCGTCGGGTGGCGGCGCCAAGCCCGCCCGGTCAGACTCGGGCTGGCCCAGGAGAAGGACCAGGAGAAGGAGCACCGATGGCAGCAGTCGAACGCGAACGCCGAGGAGGCGTCGAGATCCTCACCATCAACCGACCCGAGGCGCGCAACGCCATCAACGGCGACGTCAGTGTGGCCATGGCAACGGCGCTCGACGAGCTCGAGTCCGACGACAGCTGCACGGTCGTGGTCGTCACCGGTGCCGGTGACAAGGCCTTCTCGGCGGGAATGGACCTCAAGGCCTTCGCCTCGGGTGAGGGGGGCGCCATCATGGGCGGCTCGGGAGGGTTCGCCGGCATCACCCAGCGACAGTTCCCCAAGCCGATCATCGCGGCGGTCAACGGCGCCGCGCTCGCAGGCGGTTGCGAGATCATGCTGGCCTGTGACCTCGTGGTCGCCGCCGACCACGCCGTGTTCGGGATCCCCGAGGCCAAGCGTGGGCTCGTGGCCGGTGCCGGTGGCCTCATCCGCCTCCCCAAGCGGCTCCCCATCGCCATCGCCCTGGAGCTGGCCCTCACCGGAGAATCGATCGACGCCTCGAGGGCGCTGGCCCTGGGTCTCATCAACCGCGTCGTCCCCGCCGCCCAGCTCATGGAGGAGGCCCTGGCCCTGGCCGGCACCATCGCCGACAACGCACCTCTGGCGGTGCGGTGGTCGAAGTACGTCATGGCGCGTGCCGCCGGGGTGTCGGAGGAAGAGGGCTGGAAGCTCAACGCCGAAGCCGTCGGGGCGGTGTTCTCGTCGGCGGACGCCATGGAGGGGCCCGTCGCCTTCGCCGAGAAGCGCAAGCCGAACTGGCAGGGCAAGTAGCAAGCCCGGTCCCCGCGAACCCCACCGGGAGGAGACTCGTGGACGGCGGACTGTCCTCGGCGCTCGACGGCATCCGCCTGTCCATCCACGTGCTGGCCGCCACCATCTGGGTCGGGGGGCAGTTCACCATGGCGGGGTTGGTCCCCACGGCGCGCCGCCTGGGTGAAGGGACCCCCAAAGCCCTGGCGCGCGCCTTCGGTCGGATGCAGTGGCCCACCTACGCCGTGCTCGTGATCACCGGGCTCTGGAACGTCTCGGCCGTGCACGCCGGCCAGCCCCGTTCCTGGGTCATCGTGCTGGTGGTCAAGATCGTGGTCGTGGCGCTGGCCGGACTGTCGGCCTATCTCCACACCCGGTCCTCCACGGCGCGCGGCCTCGCCATCTGGGGAGCCCTTGCCTCCCTGTCGTCAGTCGCCGCCCTGGTCATGGGGGTGTTCCTCGCCGGATGAGGACTTCCCTCACGAGAACCGGGCCCGGTGCCGCTGTCCTGGCGGAGTACCCAGGGTCTAATCTTGGGAGTGACGACTCCGCTCGGTGAGTGGCGGTCCCAGAAACGAGATGCCCATGGTCGGAGTACTCGAGAGCGAATGGGGGATCATCATCATCCTGGTGGTGGTGGTGCTCGTCTTCGGAAGTAGCCAGCTCCCCAAGCTGGCCAGGTCATTGGGCTCCGCCCAGTCGGAATTCAAGAAAGGCCTCGCCGAGGGCAAGAAGGGCGACGGCTCCGATGACGCCGCAGACAAGGCGGCCCCCGGTGAGACCGCCGCCAAGGACAGCGACAAGCCGTCCGCGGCTTCGGGGTAGCGCTCCATCACCGCCGGTCCCACCGGCCCTGACCCGGGCGGCGGACGACTGCCTCGGCCGCGGCCCATCCCGTTCGTCGCGCACCAGCTGCTCGAGTACCTCGTGGCCGGCGCTCTGGCCGGCCTGTCCATCCACATCGGCCACAGCGGCCTGCTCCTGATCGCGGCCGGGGCCTTCGCCCTGCTGGCTGTCACGGCGCGAGGGCCGCTCGGTCTGGCCCGGGTGTGCGGGCCCCGGCTCCACGCCACCCTCGACATCGTGGTGGCCCTGGCCGTCGCCGCCGCGCCGATTGTGCGGGCCCTGCGACCCGACATCACCGGCATCGCCGCGGTGGAGGTGGCCGCGCTGGCGTGGGTGCGTCTGTCGACCCTCACTCGCTACACGCGGGCCAAGGCCGTGGCCGGCACCCCCACCGGGGTCACGGGTCCCGGCCCTGGTTCGGGAACGGTGGCACCGACACCGGAGTCCCCCCGTGACTCGCCGGCCCCGCCCCCACCGGGGGCGTTGGTCCTGCGAGGCCTGGGCATGCTGGCGGGACGTTCGGCGCGCCGTCTGCCCGAGGCGCAGGAAAAGGCCCAGGAGAAGCTGCGCGGCGGTGCCCGCCAAGCGGGACGACATGCCGGTCGGGTGCAGCGGACATGGCGCAAGCCGCCGACCTGAGCCCGGCCGACGGGCCCGTCCCGTGACCTCGGGCGGCGCCCGGCCAGAACCCTAGGCTCTGGCGCTCAGCGCGACTCCCGAGGCGAGGTGCGATCGATGGTGCAAGACGTTCTCGAATTGGCCGACAAGCTGTGGCGCGGCGACATCGACACCGCGGAGCTCCACCCCGTGAGCGGATTCACCGGCGGGCTGGTGGAGGTCGTGCCCGGAGCCGCCTTCGTCCCCAGCTTCGCCAACGTCTCCGCGCTCACCACCGACGACGGACTCGTCCTGGTCGACACGGGCTCGAGCTTCGTGGCCGAAGCCGTCCACGAGGCGTTGCGGGGGTGGTCGGCGCAGCGGCTCAACACGGCGATCTACTCCCACGGCCACATCGACCACGTCTTCGGGGTGGGCGTGTGGGAGCAGGAGTCGTCGACCGAGGGGTGGCCGGCTCCGGTGGTCGTGGCCCACGACGCCGTGCCGGCCCGCTTCGACCGCTACATCGTGACCGCCGGTTACAACGAGGTCATCAACCAGAGGCAGTTCGGCGTGCCCGGGTTGCGGTGGCCGACCGAGTACCGCTATCCCGACCGCACCTACGCCCAGCACCTCGAGCTCGACGTGGGCGGCGTGGCCTTGGAGCTGCACCACGCCCGGGGCGAGACCGACGACCACACCTGGACCTGGGTCCCGAGCTCCCGGGTGCTGTGCTGCGGTGACCTCTTCATCTGGGCCTCCCCCAACGCCGGTAACCCCCAAAAGGTCCAGCGCTACCCCCGCGAGTGGGCCGTCGCCCTGCGGGAGATGGTGGCGCTCGAGCCCGAGGTCCTGCTCCCCGGCCATGGCTTCCCCGTCGTCGGGGCGGCCCGCGTCGCCCAGGCGCTGACCGACACCGCCGATCTCCTCGACTCCCTCGTCGACCAGACCATCGAGCTCATGAACGCCGGGGCCCGGCTCGACGAGGTGCTGCACACCGTGGCCGCCCCCGCCCACCTCCTCGATCGTCCCTACCTGAGACCCGTCTACGACGAGCCGGAGTTCGTGGTGCGCAACGTGTGGCGCCTCTACGGCGGATGGTGGGACGGAAACCCGTCGTCGCTCAAGCCCGCGCCCGAGGCCGCCCTGGCCGGCGAGCTGGCGGCCCTGGCGGGCGGGGCCGGTGTCCTGGCCGACCGGGCCCTGACCCTGGCCGGGTCGCCGCCCGAGGGCACCGATCCGGCGCTGGCGATGAGGCTGGCCGGTCACCTGGCGGAGCTGGCGGCGCTGGCGGCTCCGGGCGACCCGGCGGTCCACAGGGTGCGGGCCGAGGTGTTCACCCGGCTCTCGGAGAGGGCCACCTCGACCATGGCCAAAGGGGTGTTCACCTGGACCGCCCGGGACTCCGAGGGACGGGCCTCGGGTCCCGGTTGAGACACCGCGCTCCAACTACTACTCGCGGATCACGGTTGGCTAGTGTCGTCGCCGTGAGCCGCCGCGCCGCCGAAACGAGCAGCACGGTCGCGTCCCGGTGGCGTCGTCGGGCCTTCGGGGTCATCGCCGCCACGGTGCTGCCCGTCGTGCTCGGGGGGTGCCAGCTCCCCACCTTCTACGGCTATCGCGGCGCGACCAAGCAGGGCCATGACGAGTCCCTGCTCTGGATAGGAACGATGATCGCCTCGATCGTCGTGCTCGTGTTCGTCGGCGCGCTGATCGTCTGGTCCATCGTCCGGTACCGCAAGAAGTCCGACGAGATCCCCCGCCAGTTCCAGTACCACATCCCCCTCGAGATCACCTACATCATCATCCCCGTCATCATGGTGCTCATCCTCTTCGGGTTCACGGTGTTCACCGAGAACCAGGTCGACGCCGTCTCCCCCACGCCCGCGCTGAAGGTCCACGTCACCGCCTTCCAGTGGGGCTGGCGCTACCAGTACCCGGGCAGCGTCGACATCACCGGGGTCACCACCGAGGACCCCGACCCCGTCGGGCTCAACGGAGGCCAATGCGCCCCGGCCGTGGACTGCCTGGGGCCGGGATTGGTCGTGCCGGCCGGTCAGACCACCAGAATCACGCTCGATTCCCAGGACGTCATTCACGGCTTCTACGTGCCGGAGTTCAACTTCAGCCGCTATGCCCAGCCCGGGGTCACCAACGTCTTCGACCTCACCGTCCAGCATTCGGGCATCTACAGAGCCCAGTGCACCCAGCTGTGCGGGTTGTACCACTCGCTGATGTTCTTCCACGTGGTAGCGCTTCCCCCCGGCCAGTTCCAGGCCTGGTTGAGCTCCCAGCAGAAGCTGGCCGGCGCGGCCACCACCCTGTCCGCTTCCCACTCCACCACGAAGGCGGCCGCATGACCGTTCTCGCCGAGCGCCCGGTCACTCACGAGCACGAGCACGAGCACCACGAGGGGCCCACGGGTCTTCTGAAGTGGCTCACCAGCACCGATCACAAGCTGATCGGCATGAACTACATGGTCACCTCGCTCGTCATGTTCTTCCTGGCCGGGATCATGGCGCTGTTGCTGCGCACCCAGCTGGCCAGCCCCGACAGCTCCTTCCTGAGCTTCCAGCAGTACAACGCGCTGTTCACCATGCACGGCAGCTTGATGCTGTACCTCTTCGCCGGGCCCTTCGCCTTCGGCGGTCTGGCCAACTACATCCTCCCCCTCCAGGTCGGGGCGCCCGACATGGCGTTCCCCCGCCTGAACGCGCTGTCGTACTGGCTGTATCTGGGGGGCTCGATCACCATGCTCCTCGGCTTCCTCGTGGCCGGCGGGGCCGCCGCCTACGGATGGGTGGCCTACGCGCCCCTGTCGACGGTGCAGTTCTCCCCGGGCTCTGCGCCCGACCTCTGGATCCTCGGGATCGCCCTCACCGGGTTCTCGGCCATCTTCACCGGCGTCAACCTGGTGACGACCACCTTCTACCTACGGGCCCCCGGGATGACGATGTTCCGGCTGCCCATCTTCACGTGGAACATGCTCGTGACCGCCATCCTCATCCTCATCGCCTTCCCCATCCTGACCGCAGCGATGGTATTGCTGTTCGCCGACCGCCACTTCGGGACCCACATCTACTCCACGGCCGGGGGTGGGTCACCGGTGCTGTATCAGAACCTCTTCTGGTTCTTCGGCCATCCCGAGGTCTACATCCTGGCCCTGCCCTACTTCGGCATCGTGAGCGACGTCATCCCGGTCTTCTCCAAGAAGCCGCTCTTCGGCTACAAGGGCATGGTCTTCGCCACCATGGCCATCGCCGCGCTGTCCACCGGGGTGTGGGCCCACCACATGTTCACGACGGGCGTGGTGCTCCTCCCGTTCTTCTCGCTGCTGTCCCTGCTCATCGCCGTGCCGACCGGCATCAAGTTCTTCAACTGGATCGGCACCATGTGGCGGGGTCAGCTCGTCTTCACCACGCCCATGCTGTTCTGCATCGGGTTCTTGTTCGCCTTCTTGATGGGTGGTCTGACCGGCGTCATGTTGGCGTCCCCGCCCATCGACTTCGCCACCCACGACACCTATTTCGTGGTGGCCCACTTCCATCAGGTCCTGTTCGGGACCGCCGTCTACGCCGGCTTCGCGGGGCTGTACTACTGGTACCCGAAGTTCTTCGGCCGGATGTACCGGGAGGGGATGGGCAAGTGGCACTTCTGGCTGCTCACCATCGGCTTCTGGGTGACCTTCATGCCGCAGTACGTCCTCGGGCTGTGGGGCATGCCCCGTCGGGTGGCGTCGTACCCCGCCAACCTGGGGTGGCAGACGCTGAACGTGGTGTCGACGATCGGCGCCTATGTCATCGGCATCTCCTTCGTCATCTTCCTCGTGAACATGTGGGTCTCGTGGCGCAAGCCGGTCCCGGCCGGTGACAACCCCTGGGACGCCCACACCCTGGAGTGGTTCGCCACCTCGCCCCCGGTACACCACAACTTCGAGAAGCTGCCCCCGATCCGCTCGGAACGACCGGTATGGGACTTCCACCATCCCGACGACCTGACGATCTCCCATGCCAGCACCAATGGAAACGGCCACGGCCATCTCAACGGTGCCGGAACCGGCGTCGGTGCCGGGGCCGACAGCACCAAGAAGACATAAGGAGCCTCGCCGTGCGCATCGAAGCACTCTTCTTGCTCGGGGTGGCCGCGTTCTTCGGCCTGGTGGGCATCCTCTACTGGTTCTGGGCCTACGACGGCACCACGTCGGGCGGCACCATGATGCTGATCGGCACCACCCTCCTCGGCTTCATTCCCGGGAGCTACTACCTGTGGTGGTCCCGGCGCATGAAGCCGCGCCCCGAGGACCGGACCGACGCCGAGATGAAAGACGGCGCCGGTGTGGTCGGCTCCTTCCCGTCCTCGAGCATCTGGCCCTTCGTGCTCGGCATGGGCCTGTTCCTGATGGTGCTCTCGATGGTGTTCGGATTGTGGCTCATCGCCCCCGGTGCATCCCTGGTGCTGTCGGCCGCGATCGGCGTCACCGTGGAGAGCCGACGCGGCGGCACCATCTGAGCGGGGTTCACCGAACACCGGAATTCGCCGAGGCATAGCGGCGGAGCCGAAGAGCGCGAACCCGGGCAGGCTCGGCACCGGGCCGCAATACCCGGTGCCGAGCCTGGGCCCTTAAGGATCACGGGTGCGTCGCCCGGATCCTGCCCCCCTCGGGCTACCCCTTCACTGTCCCTGGTGGGGATCAACCGATCTCCACCCCACTCCCAACACCGCGTCAACTGGAGGGCGGGGACTGCTCGTCGGCCCCCGGGGCCGGGACCCGGACCGGCCCCTCGCGGCTCGGATCGGAGGTGGCGCCGGCCACACCACGGGTGTGGGCCAGCCACAGAACCGCCGCCGCGCCCACCACGGCCAGCCCGGCCGAGGCCTCGACCACGTCGGCCGGGCCGGCGGTCACGTGGGCGGGCACCGTGGCGAAGCAGGCCAGCGCCGAGAGCACGAGGACGACCCGTCTCGACCAGGCGTCGACCGCCAAGGCCAGGAACACGATCCCCCACGTCTCGTACCAGGGCCACACGATGGGCCCGAGGAAGACCACGGCCAGCAGGCTCCATCCCAAGGCTCTGGGCATGCCGTAGCGGTCGGTCCGGAGCACCAGGACGCACACGATCACGCCGGCGACGACCAGGGCCGCGGCCCGGGTGGCGACGACCAGCCCCTGGGTGTGGGCCGCGCCCCCGGCGACGTGCACGACACGGGAGATCGCCAGTCCGACGGCGGTGGCGGGATCGAGCCACGTGGTCACGTTCCCGGGGTCCGAGAGATTCCACAGCCAGGCCCAGCCCAGTCCCGACGCGGCGGAGACGACGGCCATCGCCGCCAACGCCACCGACAGCGACGCGCCGACGTGCCCGACGCGACGCCGGGGTGACGCCCCGGTGCCGGCCCAGTCCCAACCGATGAACACGACGCCGAGGAGACACGGGACCTTGACCGCGGCTCCCACGGCACAGACCACGATCCCGACCGCAGGGTGACCGCGTCGGGCCAGCGCCACCCCGGCCACGAGGAGGCCGAGCATGATGGCGTCGTTGTGCATTCCCCCGATCAGGTACAGCAGGACCAGGGGATTGAGCACCGCCAGCGCCAGTGCGGGGGCCGGGTCCCGGTCGAAGGACCGCGCCAGGACGGGGACCGACACCGCCATGAGCACGACGCCGAGGATCGCCACCAGCCGGTAGCCCTCCAGGGTGGCGAAGACGGTGCTCGACACGTGCGCGTTCACCCTGGCGATGTCGAAGAAGACCGGCCCGTACGGCGCATGGGCGCGTCGCCACAGGGGATCGGCCAGTGCGAGGAACCTCGAGCGCCCCAGGGACTCGAGTCCGTGGGTGTAGGGATTGATGCCCCGGGCGACGAGCTCGCCTTCGGCCCCGTAGGTGTAGACGTCGCGACTGAACAGCGGCGGGGCGACCAGCAGCGGTGCCACCCACAGGGCCAGGATGCCGGAGAGGCCACGCAGCGACCCCTTCCCGGCCGAGGGTGCGAAGGTCACGTCCCTCACGATGCGGTACCAGGCGCTGAGCACGACGACGAGACCGCCGTAGACGAGGGCGATCCCCAACAGTTCGTGGCCCGCCCCACCCGCACCGGGGCCGGGGACGCCGAAGATCCAGGCGCCGGGAAGCTTCGTCGTGAAGGGGGACCCCGGTTGGGCCACACCCACCACCACCAGGACCATGCCCACGAGGCCCACCCCGCCGGCACCGACGATGCGGCGCGTCCCTCGGGACAGGGCTACGGGAGCGGCGCCCGGCAATGGTGGCGCCGGTCGTGGCGTTAGCCGCGCACCGAGCTCGGCGGCTGAGACACCGTCGTGGCGGCGGTCTCGCGCACGACCCGAAGGCGCTGGCGCGCCTCGGCGGCGGCGTCGGGACGCAACGGGGGCAGGCGGAATCCTGTGTACATCACTCGCCGCTCGCGCTCGACCGGCGGTTGCGCCATGTGCAGCGTGCAGCTGAGGTGGACGGTGACGTCGCCGGTCCGGGTGGGCAGGTCCACGACGGGCAGGAGGTTGTCGCGTCGCAAGAAGGCGGGCCACACCAGGGCCCGGTGGCTTCCAGCCACCACCCGGAGCTGGCCCGAGGTCTCATCGGCGCCCGTGACGGAGATGCCGACGGTGAGCGAGCAGCACTCGTAGCTATGGCGGCCCAGCGAGCAGTCCTTGTGCCACGGCACATCCGAGATCCCCTCGACCACGCCGATGGGCTTCACGAGGGCCTCGAGGGCGTTGGAGTCCATCGATCCCCACTGATGGCCGTCGCCGGTGAGCGCCCCCAGACGCGCCAGGCGGCCATCGGAGACGAGGGCCGCGGCTGTGTCGGACATGGCGTCGAAGCCCTGCATGCGCACCAGCCGGTCGGTACCGTCCGCGGTCCGGGCCCACCACGAGCGCCCGTCGCCGGGGGTGTAGGTCGGGGCGGCCCGGTCCATGTCGGCGGAGATCGCCGCCATCTCCTCCTCGCTGAACACGCCGCCGACGTGGAGGAACCCGGCCTGGCCGAGGAACCGCTCCATCTCCGCATCGGCGTCGTCCCAGTCGAAGCACCGCGTGAGGTCGAGGGCCCGTCCGCCCCCGTCCTCGAAGGTCATGGGCCCCGCCACGAGAGGGGCGACACCGTCGACCGCGGCCCGGAGCACCAGCCACCAGTCGAGGAGGCGTTCGAGCCGGCCCCGGAGGTCCAGGGCGCCGCTCGAGAACCAGCCCATGGGGGTGACCTGGTCGGCGACGAGGTCCGACAGTGCGGTGGCGTCGAGCCGCAACCACAGCGCCTCGTCCCCCGCGCTCGAACCGGGACGGACCTCGACCCCGGTGCCGAGCGCCTCCAGGGTCCAGGGGGCGCCGTCGACCTCGATCACCAGGGGTGGGAGCCTGAGCGTGGCCAGGGCCTCGGCCAACAGCGGCCCGGCGCGGTCGAGAGAGGCGGGCAGATCGTCCCCGAAGAACCGGGCGGCCGAGACCGGGGCCTGGTCCCCGTCCACCCGCGTGCGCACGTCCACGGTCACCGCCCCACCGTAATGGGCCGGCCCGCCCCGATGCCGGGGCTCCGGACCGCAGCGGCGGTCAGGACCTCGTCCGGTCGGCGAGGCCCGCTCGCAGCTCCTTGCGCCACACGAATCGCAGTCCCGACCAGTCCTCGCCCACCGCCGCCACCTTGACGTCGACCAGCCCGGTGCGCAGCACCGCCTGACGCACGCCGTTGTCGGTGACATCGCTCTCGTGGCCGGCGGCTCGGCGAGGCCACAAGAACCACACGGCGTCATCGGGACCCAGGACGCCCGACACCGCACTCAGCACCCCATCGAGCTCGGCGGCACGCCGGACGAAGGCGATCACGACCTCTGCCCCCGAGCCCAGGGTGCGCCGGATCCGGGCCCCCTCGGGCAGGTCGGGCACGGTCCAGCCCCGGGGTGGCGCCACCAGCGCCACGACGTCGCCCGGACGGATCTGGAGCTTCTTGGCCAGCGGGGTCCCCGCATAGCCGCCCGGGCTCGCCGGGGGGCTCACGGCCCGGGAGCGGGGTCCCAGGGCCTCCGGCGCAGGGCGAGGCCCGTGCTCCCCTCCCAGAAGCCCTCGTCGCGGTAGAGCGGAGTCCCGTCCGGCGACGCGTGCAGCTCGACGTTGTCCACCGCCTCGGACTCGAACCATTGGAGCAGGAGGCGCAGCACGGCCCGGCCCAGCCCGCGGCGGCGGAAGTCGGGCTCGGTCGACATCCACTGGATGTAGCCCACTCGGGAGCTGGCATGGGCCGGATTGGGGAGGCGCTCCGAGATGGTGCCCGCCCCGCATGCCACCAGGTGTCCCGCCGCATCGGGGTCCTCGACCACGGCCACCGTGAGGTCGACACCGAGCCGGGCCCGCACCGCGTGGGCCGCCGATGCGCGCCACCGTTCCCACCCGTCGTCGTCGAAGGTCAGGCCGAGGGAGCGGTACATGAGCTCGGCCAGACGGGCGACCTCATCCGCATCGTCGGATCGGCCGAAACGGATGAGCGGGCCATCGCCAGACACCGGCACCGCGTTCAGGTTCGGGGCATCCGCGCCCGGCGGCGCGACGTTCAGCGACGCGGGATGCGGCGCACCCCGGAGGAGGCTGCTTCGACCGGCTCGAGCTCGCCGTTGAGCTCGATGCGGGCGGGCACGGGAGTGGGGGCGAGCTCTTCCTCGCCGTCACCGGGTCGAGGCGCGGTCGCCACGCTCTCGTACTCGCCCTCGGCACTGCGGGTGATGACCACGGCGCGCTTGCGCCGCCCGATGCCCGGCACCCCCGACATCTCCTTGCACAGGTAGTAGGCGAAGACGCCGGCCGCGATGGGGACGACGAAGACCGCGAATCGGAAGAACCACAGGACCTCGTTGAGCGAGATCTTGAAGTAGTTGGCCAGGACGTCGGTCGAGCTCGCTGCGAACAGCGTGAAGAAGAGGGTCAGCGAACCCACCCCGATGGCGGTCCGGCGCGGCCTGTCGCGGGGCCGGTCGAGGAGGTTGTGCTGGGCGTGGTCACCGGTCACCTTGGCTTCCACGAAGGGCCACACGTAGAAGAGGTTGAAGCAGATCCCGGGGAAGAGCACGGCGGGGAACAAGATCACCACCGGGATGGTGTGGCCCCACAGCGTCCAGGAGATGGGCGGCATGATGCGCAATGCCCCGTCGAGCCAGCCCATGTACCAGTCGGGCTGCACGGCGTAGCTGATCTTGTACGGCTCGTACTGGCCGAATTGCCAGATGGGGTTGATCTGGGCCAGTCCGCCGAGGGCCCACAGCACCCCGGTGGTCACGAACATGAAGCCCGTCGTCTTGGCGATGAAGGTGGGGTACATGGGCGAGCCCACCACGTTCTTCTCGGTGCGCCCGTGCCCGGGGAACTGGGTGTGCTTCTGCCGCACGAGCAGGCCCAGGTGCGCGGCGAGGAGGCCGAGGATGATCAGGGGCACGACGAGCACGTGGATGATGAACAGCCGGGGGATGATCGACCCGTCCCCGGGGAAGTTGCCCCCGAAGAGGAACGTGGCCAGGTACGAGCCCACGATCGGGATCGACAGCACGATCGAGAACATGATGCGCAGGCCCGTCCCCGACACGAGGTCGTCGGGCAGCGAGTAGCCGATGAACCCGTTGGTCAGCGCCAGGATGAGCAGCGTGACGCCGATCATCCAGTTGAGCTCGCGGGGCTTGCGGAAGGCCCCGGTGAAGAAGATCCGGCACATGTGCACGGCGATGGCGCCGACGAACACATCGGCGGCCCAATGGTGCATCTGGCGGATCACGAGGCCGCTACGCACCCCGAAGGAGAGGTCGACCGTCGACGCGAAGGCGGCGGACACCTTGGCGCCCCGCAACGGGGCGTAGGCACCGTGGTAGATGATGTCCTGGGCCGAGGGCACGAAGTACAGGCTGAGGAACACGCCCGTGGCGATCAGCACCACAAAGGAGTAGAGGGCGATCTCGCCCAGAAGGAACGACCAGTGGTCGGGGAAGATCTTGTCGAGCAGGGATCGGCCGCCCTTGGCCACCCCCAGGCGCTCGTCGACCCAGCGCACCCCGGCCACGATGGGGTCGGGCTTCTCGGCCTGGCGGCCTCGGGGCCGGCCCGCCGAGCGGGACGTGATGGCGCTCATGACCGCTCCCAGAACCCGGGGCCCACGGGCTGGTCGTAGCCGGCCTGCGCCCTGATGAACCCGGCCGAGTCGATCACGAGGGGCAGCTGGGGCAGGGGGCGGGGGGCGGGGCCGAACACGGGGTTGGCCCCGGTCAGCACGTCGAACAGCGACTGGTGGCACGGGCACAGCAGTTGCTGGGTCACCTCCTCGTAGAGGCCGACCGGACATCCGGCGTGGGTGCACATCTTGGAGTACGCCAGGTACCCCTTGGGCCCCCAGGTCTCGCGCCCGGGCAGGGTGACGATGTCCTTGTCGGTCGGGCCCGGGCGGATCAGCATGGTCTGGTCGACCGAGGCGCCGGCGAAGCCCTCGGGGAAGACCGTGAGCGACCCGCCCACCTCGAGGTCGGCCTGATGCACCCGGTTGCCCTCGAAGTCCACCAGATACGAACCGGTGCGCCAGTCGGTGGTGTCGAAGGTCTTCTTGGGCTGCGGTCCGAGAGAGCGCAGGAGGGGGAAGGCGAGCACCACCCCCATGACACCGGCCCCGGCGCCGAGGATCGTGCCCAGGAACCCGCGCCGACGGAAGACCATCTTGCCCCGGTCCTCGATGGCGGCCGCCATGGCCACGACCTCGGTATCGGTCGATGCCAGGGAATGGCGCTCCTCCACGAACGGTCCCTGGGGCAAGAGGTACTTGCCCCACGCCGAGAGGCCGAAGCCGAAGGCGAAGAACCCGATGCCGCCGAACACGCCTTCCCACTGCGGCTGGCCACCCACCCAGAAGAGCCCGCCGTAGGCGCAGAACCCGGCCAGGCCGATGAGCAGGAGGAGGCCGATGAGCATCTCGGCGCGTCTCGGGTTCTTGGCGTAGGGCTGCAGATGGGGATCGTCGAACTTCGTCAGGGGCACACCCCCGGGGGCGCCGTTCCCCGCGGCGACCTCGGTGCCCGAGGTGATGTCGGTGTGATCGCTCATTTGCGGTCCCCGAGCCAGAACGCCACCAGCATGATCCCGCCCACCCCGAAGAGGAGGCCGATGAACCCCTCGGCGACGGGCCCGATGCCACCGAGGCCCAGACCACCGTGGTTGGCGGGATGCTGGATGGATGTCGTCACGTACTTGACGATGTCGGCCACCTGCTGGTCGGTCAGGTTGCGCGGCCCGAAGTGCGGCATCTGGGTCGGGCCGGTGCGAATGGCCTCGGCGATCTGGCGTGGGTAGATCTTGTGCAACGAGGGGGCGAAGTACCCCGCCGAGAGCGCGTCACCGGCGCCGGTGATGGTGTGGCAACCCGCGCAGTTGAGGACGAACAGCGAATTGCCCTCGACGAGGTTGCCTGCCGACAGGTTGACCGAGGGGATGCCCGAGGGATAGTCGGGAGCCGCAGGCGCGAGCGAGTTCACGAAGGCCACGATCTGCAGCGTCTGGGTGCGGTTGAAGCGGGCCGGCTTCTGCACGGGCTGCTGGGTCGCCACCGCCAGGGGCATGCGGCCCGTCGACACCCAGAAGTCGACGGTGGCGGGCCCGAGTCCTTGGAGGTTGGGCGCCCGGTCGGTGCCCGAGGCGTCGGCCCCGTGACAGCTCGAACAGTTCAGCTCGAACAGGGTCTGGCCCGGTGCGATGTACGAGCTCGGAGGCAGGTGGTACGTGATCGTGTTGCTGGCGGCGCTCGTCGCCGACTTCAACGCCACCTTGGCGGCCGACGGGCTGGCGACCGGCGCCGCGCTGGAGGGTGCGGTCGTGGCCGGGGCGGTGGTGGGCGGGGTGGCCGCCTGGGAGGCGGTGGCGCCCGACGTCAGCAGTCCCACGACCGCCACGCCTCCCACCAACAATCCCGGCAGCAGATAGCGCACACGGAGCTTCGGTTGCATGTCCTCGCAGTCCCGGGAGCTCAACCGGTCTTCAGCAGGAAGAGGCAGCTGAAGATGCCGATCCACATGAAGTCGACGAAGTGCCAGTAGTAACCGACCGCCTGGAACACGTTCGTCTCGCCGGGGTCGCCGCCCTTTCCTCCCATGCGACCCAGCAGGAAGATCATGGCCACCAACCCGAGGGCCACGTGCAATCCGTGGATGCCGGTCATGATGAAGAACAACGACCAGTAGGCGTTGAGCCCCGGGCCGTGGTGGGAGCCGGCGAAGTCGTGCCACTCGTAGAGCGTGTTGCTGAGGAACGCCGCGCCCAGGAAGAAGCTGATCAGGATCCACTTCACGGCCTTGCGCCGTTCGCCGCGCTCTTGGGCCCATACGCCGAACTGGAAGGTCGGGCTCGACACCAGGAGCACGACACTGAAGATCCCGGCCTGGACGTAGTCGAGATGGGCGCCCGACAACGGTGGCCACTTCACGGCATTGGCGCGGATGGTGAAGTACGCGGCGAACAGGCCGCTGAAGAACATGACCTCCGAGCCCAGCCAGATCATGACCCCGACGGCGAGCAACGGAGGGCGATCAGGGACGTGGCGTGGGGCGCGCGCCGCGTGCTCCACCGACAAGGCCTGCGTCACAGCGTCTTTCCTAGTTGACGGCGACCCCCCCGCGCCAACACCGTGGGCCGGGCGCGCCATCTGCCCCGGAGATGGGCGGGACCCCACGGGGGCGGGCGCGCACAGGCGACGCCCGCCGCGTCGCGATCAGCCCCGGAGCGCGGCCGGAAGCGGCCTCGTGTGGATGACGGCCAGCCGGCGGGTGGGACGGGTCAGGGCGACGTAGAGGGCCCGCAAGCCCTGGGGCGACTCCTCGACGATGGCGGCCGGTTCGACCACCACGACGGCGTCGAACTCGAGGCCGTTGGCCAGGTCGACGGGCAAGAGGCTGAGCGGCGCCCCGAGCCCGTCGCGGCGGGGGTCGGTCGCCTGCACACCGGCGGCATCGAGCGCCACGGCCAGGTCGGCCACGAGCGACGCCGGCGCCAGGACCGCGGCGGTGCCCGGAGCGACGTCGCGACACGCCTGGGTCGACAGCGCCGCCACCCGCTCGGCGAGCTGCGACAGCTCGACCTGCTCGAAGTGCGGCGCCACCCCGGTCCGCCGCACCGGTGTGGGCGGACGGAGACCGGGGGCCGTCTCGGCCAGCACCCGGGCCGCCACCTCCACCACCTCGGCGGGCGTCCGGTAGCTCACCGTCAGCTCGACCAACCGGGGGGCGCGCTGACCCGGCAGATGGGCGGTGACGTCGTCCCAGCTGTCGGGCGCCCAGGGCCCGGTGGCCTGACCGATGTCGCCCACCATGGTGATCGAACCCGACAGGGACCGGCGCGACACCGAGCGCAGCTGCATGGGGGAGAGGTCCTGTGCCTCGTCGACGACGATGTGGCCGTAGGTACGGGGCTCCTCGTGATCGCCCCCGCCCCCGCCTGCGGCGCGGGGCCGGCGGGGACCGAGCAGGACGCGGGCCTCGTCGATGAGGGCCAGGTCGGCGACCGTCCAGGGGATCTCGGCCAGCGTCGCACTGCGCGAGCGCAGGAGCAGGTGCTGCTCCGCGCTGTTGAGCACGCCCTTGGCCGCCAGGGCGAGGAGGGGCGGGGACCCGAACAGGTCATGGAGCAGCTCCTCGGCGTTCAGTCGGGGCCACATCCGATCGAGCGCCTCCACCACCTCCGGGAGGCGACGGACCATCCGGGAGAACTCACCCAGGTCGAAGCCACCTTCCTCGTCGCCGACGTCGTCGGGGGCTCCTCGGCCGACCCCCACGCCGGGGATCCCCGCCCCGTGACCGTTTCCCTGCAGACCGTGGCGGTTTCCCTGCAGACCGTGGTCGGCGTCGGGGCCCATCCCCGGCAGGGTGGGGGCGGCGGGATCGCCGGGAGCGCCCGGGCCGATCGGAGCGGTCGGATCGAAGTCGGCCAGGCCGGGGTCCGGTTCCGCGCCGGGCGAGATCCCGTGGATGCTCAAGGTGCGCAGGTACTCGTCGGCCAACCTCCGCACCACGAGCTGCTCCAGGAACCGCCGGCGGGCGTTGTGGGTCCCGGGGCGGCGCCGGGCGGCGGACACGATGCCGGCCGAAGCTTCGGCGCTGAGGCGCAGGACGGTGGCACCGAAGGGCACCTCGGCATCCCGGCGCAGGGGGCGCTGACGACTTCGAACGGCGCGCCCCACCACGATGGACATCCGGGCCTCGCCCTTGAGGCGGGCCACATCCCGGCGGTCCCCTGACCTGACCTGGACGCCGTGGACGAGGCCCTCGATCGTCGACAGGGTGACGCCGCTCTCCCCGAGGGACGGCAGCACGTGCTCGATGTAGCGGAGGAAGAGGGGGTTCGGCCCGATCACGAGCACGCCCTGGCGCTCGAGGGGGAACCGGTGCGTATAGAGAAGGTATGCGGCGCGGTGCAGGGCCACCGCCGTCTTGCCGGTCCCGGGACCGCCCTGGACCACCATCACCCCGGGGAGGGCGGAGCGGATGATCTCGTCCTGCTCTCGCTGGATGGTGGCGACGATGTCCCGCATGAGCCCCGTGCGGGCTCCCTCGAGCGCGGCCAGCAGCGCCCCGGGTCCCCCGAGCTCGAGCTCGCCGTCCCCGCCGTCGTCCGAGGCGTGGTCGTCCCAGCCGGGTTGCCCACGCTCGGTGTCGAGGTCGGCCCGGTCGACCGTGCCGTCCCCGTCCCGGTCCCCGTCGACGCCGGGCCCTGAGCCGTTGGCCCGGGACGAGGCGCCGAAGCGCTCGTCCTCGACCCCGACGATCCGCCGCCCCTGGGCGGCCAGGTGCCGCCGCAGGACCAGACCCATGGGGTCACGCCCCGTGGCCCGGTAGAAGGGCTCTGCCACCGGCGCCCGCCAGTCCACCACCAGGGGCTCGAGGTCTTCGCCCGAGATTCCGAGGCGCCCGATGTGAAAGCTCTCGGTCTGGGCCACACCCGAGGCGTCGTCGCGCCGATCGATGCGGCCGAAGCACAGGGCCTGCTCTCCGATATCGAGCTGGTCGAGGCGAGCCAGGCTCGTGCGGACGATGACGTCGCGCTCTTCGCGGAATTGGTGCGTCCCCCCGCGACCCTGGTCGATCACGGACCGGATGAGTTCTTCGGTGTCCGATCGCAGCTGGTCGAGGCGCTCGTAGGCCCGGTCCACATGGGCCTGTTCCGCCTCGAGCTCAGGATGCGTTGCCACAGCCGCTCCCTCTCCACCCCGGTGCGCGGTGAACCATCGATCATATCGCCCGGGCTTGGCCTGTCGGCCTGGGGAGAAGGCCGTTCCCTCCCGGGTCGAGACGCGGGGACGATCGGTCGTCGAGCCGGAGGTAGGCCGCTCGAGCCGTCGGGTAGCGTCGATTGCGTGCCAGTGGCCGACTCGGCGTTCCTGCGAGCCTGCCGGCGCCAACCGGTGGACAGGGTCCCGGTCTGGTTCATGCGCCAGGCGGGGCGCTCGCTGCCCGAGTACCGCTCGGCACGCGGCGACGGGAGCATCCTCGACGCCATCCGCCGGCCCGAGCTCGCCGCCGAGCTGACCCTGCAACCGGTGCGCCGCTACGGCGTCGACGCCGCCATCCTCTTCAGCGACATCGTGGTGCCGGTGGCGTCGGTGGGGTTCGGCGTCGAGGTCGAGCAGGGCCGGGGCCCGGTGGTCGACCGACCCTTCCGGGGGCCCGATGACCTGGCCCGGCTGCGCCCTCTGGAAGCCGAGTCCGATACCGGCTTCGTCCTCGAAACCATCGGCCTGGTCACGAAGGAGCTCGAGCCGCTCGGGATTCCGCTCATCGGGTTCGCCGGCGCTCCGTTCACCGTGGCGAGCTACCTGATCGAAGGGGGGCCGTCGCGGGTCTACGCCCACACCAAGGCGCTCATGCGGGGGGACCCGGGCCTCTTCGCCCGGCTCCTCGACGTCCTGGCCGACATGGCCCTGGTCTCGCTGCGAGCCCAGGTGCGGGCGGGCGCCTCGGCCGTGCAGCTCTTCGACAGCTGGGTGGGCGCCCTCTCCCCCGCCGACTACGTAACCCACGTGCTGCCCGCCACCCACAAGGTCTTCGCCGGGCTGGCCGACCTGGGGGTGCCGCGCATCCACTTCGGCGTGGGGACCGGCGAGTTGCTGGCCCTCATGGCGGTGGCGGGGGCCGAAGTGGTCGGCGTGGACTGGAGGGTGCCGCTCGACGAGGCCCGGCGACGCCTGGGGCCGGGGTACGCGCTGCAGGGGAACCTCGATCCCACCATCTGCCTGGCGCCGTGGGACGTCATCGAGACCCAGACCCGTGACGTCCTCAAGCGTGGCGGCGGCACAGGCCATGTCTTCAACCTCGGTCACGGTGTGCTGCCCGAGACCGATCCCGACGTCCTGGCCCGCATCGTGCAGCTCGTCCACGAGACCTCGACTGTCGACGCGTCCACCCTCCGAGGAGCGCGGTGACGCCCGTCGGCGTGCTCGTGATGGCGCACGGCACACCCCACTCCCTCGACGAGCTCCCCGCCTTCTACACCGAGATCCGGCGCGGCAGCCCACCGCCGCCCGAACTGCTCGCCGATCTGGAGCGGCGCTACCGGGCCATCGGGGGGACCTCGCCTCTCAACGCCCGCACCACCGCACAGGTCGAGGGGATCCGGCGCGCCCTCGACGAGCGGGCACCGGGACGCTTCCTGGTGGCATCGGGCGCCAAGTTCGCCTCCCCCCGCATCGCCGACGCCGTCGAGGAGCTCGGGAGAGCCGGTGTCGATCGACTGATCGGTCTGGTCCTCACCCCGCATTTCTCGGCTGCCAGCGTCGGCGACTACGCCCGGCGGGCCCAGGCCGCCATGACGGCGTGGCGCGACAGCGACCAGGGACCCCTCGAGCTCGAGATCATCGACAGCTGGTATCTGGCCCCGGGGTTCGTGCCGATCATGGCGGCGCGCGTCCACGATGCCGTCGATCTCCTCCCCGCCGCGGCGCGCCCCGAGGCCTCGCTCATATTCACCGCCCACAGCATCCCGGCACGACTCGTCGAGGACGGCGACCCCTACGCCGCCCAGGTGCTCGAGTCGGCGACCGCCATCGCGCGGCAGGCGGGCCTGGCCCGATGGTGCGTGGCATGGCAGAGCGCGGGTCGGACCGCCGACGAGTGGCTCGGGCCTGACGTGCGCGACGTCATCGCCGCGCTCCCGGGCACCGGCGCCTCCGCCGTGGTGGTGTGTCCCGTCGGATTCGTGTCCGACCATCTCGAGGTCCTCTACGACGTCGACGTCGAAGCCCGGGCTGTCGCCGAGGGTGCCGGGATCCCCTTCGCCCGCACGGCGTCGCTCAACGACGATCCCGAGTTCTGCGCCGTGCTCGCCGGCGTCGTCCTCGACGTCGACGCGGCCCGCGCCTGACGATGACCCACCCGGCGAGACACGGCGACGCCGGTGGTGGCGCGCCGGGCGCCACCGTGGCTGTCATCGGGGGCGGCATCGCCGGGTTGAGCGCGGCCTGGACGCTGACGTCGGTCGCGCCCGAGACCCACGTCGTCGTCCTCGAGTCCGACGACCGCCTCGGAGGGAAGATCCTCACCGGGACCTTCGGGGGCCGCGCCGTGGAGCTCGGGCCTGACGCCTTCCTCGCCCGTCGTCCCGAAGCCGTCGACCTGTGCCGGGAGCTCGGACTCGGCGACGAGCTCGTCTCTCCCGGCAGCCGCCGCGCGTACGTGTGGGCTCGGGGGAAACTACGGCCGTTGCCTACCGGGCTGGCCCTGGGCGTGCCGACGCGCTGGGGCCCACTGGCGCGATCGGGCATCGTCTCGCCGTGGGGCATGGCCCGTCCCACCCTCGACGCCCTGGGATGGCCGACGTCCCGCGGCGCCGAGGGAAGAGGGCCTCGAGACCGGCCCGTCGCCGCCATCACGCGACGGCGCCTCGGACGAGAGGTCACCGCAGGACTCGTCGATCCCCTCATCGGCGGCATCCACGCCGGGGACACGACGCAGATGAGCGCGGCGGCGGTGTTCCCGGCACTGCTCGCCGCCGAAGGGCGTCGGGGCAGTCTCATGCGAGCTCTGCGAGCGGGAACTCCCTCGCCGTCCCCGACGATCGGGCAGCCACCCGGGCCCGACGGGCAGCCCCCCGTCTTCCACACCGTGCGCGGCGGACTGTCCCGAATGGTCGACGCCCTGGCGCGCGCCCTGGGTGACCGAGGGGTCGAGGTACGCCTCGGGGCCCGGGTCGACCGTCTCGAGCTCCGTCGGGTCGACGGGAACGAGGCGGTGCTCCACGAGCCGGGCGAGACGCATTGGGTGCTGCACACCCCGCAGGGCACCGTGGTCGCCGATGCCGTGGTCATCGCCACGCCGGCCCCGACCGCGGCCACGCTGCTCGGGTCGGTCGACACCACTGCGGCGGCCATGGTGGGGGCAATCGAGTACGCCGATGTGACGCTCGTCACGCTGCGGTTCCCCGAGGACAGCGTCGACCACCCCCTCGAAGGGACGGGCTTTCTGGTCCCGGCGACCTCGGGGTGCTTGACCACGGCGTGCACGTGGCTCAGCTCGAAGTGGCCGGACCTGCAGCGCCCCGGAGACGTGCTGCTGCGCGCCTCGACGGGCAGGTTCGGTGACGACCGCCCCACCCGCATGGCCGACGCCGCCATCGTGGGCCAGGTCCTTCGCGAGCTCGGCCCCATGCTCGGACTGCGCTCCCCGGCGACCGAGGCGACCGTGACCCGATGGACCGGCGCCTTCCCCCAGTACGCCGTCGGGCACCCCCAACGAGTGTCGGCCATCGAGGAGGCCGTGGCCCGCTTGCCGGCACTGGCCCTGGCAGGGGCGGCGTATCACGGCGTGGGCATCCCGGCCTGCATCGCCAGCGGTCGAGACGCCGCCGCGGCGGTGACGGGGCGCCCCGCCGTGGTCCCACACGTCACCCGGTGAGCGCCACGGCACAGGCGACCGAGGCGCCCCGACACCGGCGGACGGGACGCGCCCCACGACGCGGTCGAGTTGTGATCCCGTCCCTGGCGGCCGGTGTGGCCCTGGCGCTGTCGCTCCCTCCCTGGGGCTTCTGGATCCTCGCCTTTCCGGCCGCGGGCCTCATGTGGTGGCGACTCGGGGGCCTCGGCATGCGGGGACGGTTGCTCGCCGGGTGGGTCATGGGACTCGGGATGTTCGTCCCCGGGCTGTGGTGGGTGACGACGTTCAATACCTACGGGGGTCTCGTCCTCATGGCAGTGGAGTCCCTGGCGCCGGCACTGGCGTGCGCCGTGGTCCCGGGGGGGACACGGGGACGCACCGCGGCGCTGGCGGGCGCCATGGTGCTCACCGAGGCGCTGCGGTCGATATGGCCCTTCGGCGGGCTCCCCATGGGGGGCCTGTCCCTGAGCCAGGCCTCGGGCCCCCTGGCGGGCGCGGCCCGGGTCGGTGGTCCGCTGCTGCTCGTGGGCCTCGTCTGGTTCGGGGGTGGAGGCCTGGGGATCCTGGCGACGACGGTGGCGGCGCGGGTCACCGACGACCGGGCCCACGGTTCCCGGCGGGAGGGGTCCCAGACGCTGCGCCGGGTGCTGGCGGGGGCGGCGGCGGTGGTCGTCGTCGCCGGCGTGGCCACGTGGGGAGCGGTCGCCCCCGACGGAGGTCCGGCCATCGGCACCCTTCGAGCCGCCGCGGTCCAGGGGGGAGGTGTGCGGGGTCTGCGCAAGTCCGAAGTCGACCCCGCCACCGTCACCGCCGCACAGTTCGCGGCCACCACGGAGATCTCCTCGCAGGACCAGGGGCGCCCGCCGACGCTCGTGGTCTGGCCCGAGGACGTGGTGTCTCTCGACACCCTCATCGCCGGGACCCCGGTGGAGCGACAACTCGGCGCGCTGGCGGTCAGCCTGCACGCCACGTTGCTGGTGGGCGTGACCGAGACGGTGTCCACCCAGAGCTTTCGCAACGAGGTCGTCGCCTTCTCGCCCGCCGGCAAGCTGGTGGCGCACTACGAGAAGGTCCACCGCGTGCCGTTCGGCGAGTACATCCCCTACCGGGGGTTCTTCAAGCACCTCGCCAACCTCTCGAGCGTCCCTCTCGACGCCATCCCCGGGCACGGCAACGGCGTCCTGCATACCCCGGCCGGCCCCCTGGGGACGCTCATCTCCTACGAGGTCTTCGACGCCCGCCGGGGGTTGGTCGCCACGCGCGCCGGGGCGGAGCTCCTCGTCGACCCCACCAACACCTCGTCCTACCTGACCAGCCAGGTGCCGACTCAGGAGATCGCGGCAGCACGCCTCCAAGCCATCTCCGAAGGCCGCGACGTCGTCCAGGCGGCGCCCACCGGGTTCAGCGCGGTCATCGACTATCGCGGCAGGGTGCTGGCGCGCACCGATCTGGCGGTGCGCGCCCTCGTCATCCGAGACGTCGAGCTCAGGAAGGGTCGGACCATCTACGAACGCTTCGGCGACCTTCCCGTGCTCGTGCTCGGCGGGATTCTCGTCGCCGGGGCGTGGCTCGTGGCCCTCGCCACCGACACCGGTCCCGCCGGGGCCCGCTCGTCTCGCCGCCGGCGACGGGTGATCGTCGAACGCCGGTGGAAGCGCCCGACCACCTGAGCCGGGCCGCGAGCTCAGCTCGACAGAAGATCGCCGTGGCGGGCCGCCACCATCTGCCGCATGCCGTCTTTCCAGTCGACCGTCGTCGGTCCGGCCAGTTCGTGCATGCGGGTCAGGTCGAGCTGCACGCTGTCGATGGTGTGCTCGGTCGGCTCGAAGCGCGCCTCGAGACCCGTGAGCCCCCCGAGATAGGTGCACCATTCCTCGATGCTGACCGCGGTGCTCCCGCCCCAGTTGACGACGGTGGCCGGCACCGATGCCGCTTCGAGGAACGCCGGCAGCATGCGGAGGATGTCGCGCTCGTGCAGTGGGTGGTAGACGCTCGGGGCGTCCACGTGGACCGGGATCGCCGAACCGTTGATCATCATGTGCAGGTGCACCGAGGGCCAGCCGCCCCGGTCACCGTAGGGAACCGACAGCCGGGTGATCGTCGTGGGAAGCTCGAAACGCTGGGCGGCCCACCGCGCCATCGCCTCGGCGGCGATCTTGCAGATGCTGTAGGTCCGGAGGAAGGGCCACACCCCGTGGTTGTCACCCAGGGGATCGGCCTCGGCGAAGACGTGGTGACCCATGGGCTTGTAGACCGCCGTCGTCGAACAGTGCAAGAAGGCGCGCGCCTCGCGATGGTGCTCCATCAACCAGGCCAACCCACCGCAGTTCGCGGCCAGATCGACGTCCCAGTCGTTGGTCTTGGTGACAGCGAAGTTCAAGACGTAGTCGGCGTCGGCAGGAAGTCCGCCGGGCTCGCCCGCCAGCAAGTCGACGACCACGCACTTGACCCCGGCGGCCTCCAGGCGACGACGGGCCTCGGCGTCGTTGAACCGGGCCGCCCCGTACACCTCGTTGTCGCGAGCCAGGGCGCACGCCAGGGGCTCGGCCACCTGGCCGGTGACGCCGGTGACGACGATCTTGGTCCCTCGCAGCGGTGCTGCGTCCATGCGCGTTTCTCCCCCGTGACGGTCTCTGACAATCCGACCGCCCGAGACTACGGCTCAATGACCGCAGGGCGCGACGGCTGCCCGTCGAGCAGGCGCCACCGCCAATCCCATGTTGATAAGTTCGCAGCGTTTCCTCGCCCTGAGCCGCGAGATGCCGGGTCGGCGAGGTCGGTGCGTCGGGGGTGAGGGGCATGGATCAGGCGTCTGGGTGGCGACGACGGCTTTGCCTCTCCCTGGTCGGAGCCGGTCTGCTGGGAACGACCGTGGCGGCGTGCAGCTCGGGGGCGGGCACCGCAGGAGCAGGCAACGCGACGTCGGGCCCCCCGGCCACGGGGCGCGCCTTGCTGGTGGGCTCCTTCCAGGGCCATGCCGGGAAATACCGGACGATCCAGGCCGCCGTCGACGCCGCCCGGCCCGGCGACTGGATCCTCGTGGCACCCGGCGATTATCACGAGACGGCCGACGAGTCGAACCCCCCGACCGACATCGACCACGGCGATTTCGGCGGCGTCCTCGTCACGACCTCGGACATCCACATCCGGGGAATGAACCGGGACACGGTCATCGTGGACGGCACCAAAGCCGGCTCAGCCGGTCCGTGCAGCGCCGACCCGACCATGCAGAGCTTCGGGGCGGTCGGCCCGGACGGGAAAGCCGACGGACGCAACGGCATCGTGGTCTGGAAGGCGAACAACGTGAGCATCGAGAACCTCACGGCGTGCAACTTCCTCGGTGGTGCCGGTGACGCCGGCAACGAGATCTGGTGGAACGGTGGGGATGACTCGGGCCTCGTCGGCTTGCAGGGGTTCACGGGTCGGTATCTCACCGCCACGTCCACGTACTACGGGGGCGAGGCCACAGCCGCCCAGTACGGGATCTTCGCCTCCAACGCGCATGGCCCCGGATCGTGGGACCAGATCTACGCCAGTAACTTCAACGACTCCGGGATGTACGTGGGGGGATGTCGCCAGGTGTGCGGGACGACCATCGACAACGCATGGATGGAGTACAGCGCCCTCGGCTATTCGGGCACGAATTCCGGTGGAGCCATCGTCATCGAGAATTCGGAGTTCGACAACAACAAGGACGGGGTCGACACCAACACGCAGATCGACGGCGACGCCCCCGCGCCCCAGAACGGAGCCTGCCCCGGCAAGGGCATCAGCCCCATTACGCACACGCATTCGTGCTGGGTCTTCATCCACAACTCGGTTCACGACAACAACAACCCCAACGTGCCCCAGGCGGGAAGCGCAAGCGCCGGACCGACCGGGACGGGCATGACGGTTTCGGGCGGCACCAACGACACGATCATGGACAACAGGTTCTCCGACAACGGCGCCTGGGGGATCCTGTTCGTTCCCTATCCCGACAGCAACCCACCCGTGCTCGGCCAGACCTGCTCGGGGACAGGGGGAGCCGAGGTCAGCGGGTTCGGGTGCGTCTACGACCCCAAGGGGGACGCGCTGCTCGACAACACCTTCACCCATGACGCGTACTTCGGGAACCCGTCCAACGCGGACTTCGGGCAGATCGTGATCAACGGGGGCGGAGCGCGCAACTGCTTCGCGGACAACACGGCGCCGCTCGGCAGCGCGCCGGCCGGCCTCGAGCAGAGCCAGCCCACCTGCAACGGGACCGTCGCCGTCCCCAACAGCGGGGGGGCGCTGCTCGGCCAGGTCCTGTGCGACACCGGCTTCGGGACCTGCCCGGCGGGATCGCAGTATCCGCAGCTCACGGTGGTCACCATGCACTCCCTGCCCCCGAACCTCCCCTCGATGCCCAACCCGTGCGCGGGGGTGCCCGCCAACCCGTGGTGCCGGGGGGGCAGGCCCGTCTGAGCTCCTCCGCGCCATCAGGAACCGGGCCGCGGCCTCGACGATCGCGCTCGTGCCTCCTGTCACACCACCGCGGATGCCGGCACGCAATCGGGACAGCCGCCGAGAAAGGTGAGACCACAGGAACGGAAGATCCGGTGCCGCTCATAGCTGAGATCGGGGCACGACCGGCCCGCCAGCTCCTCCGAACAGAACACGGGTGTCCCGTCTTTGTGCACGACCAGGCTGCCCTTGCACACGGTCATGGACCTGCTCCCTGTCGGTTTGCGTCGAGGTCGGTTGCGTCGAGGTCTTCGCACTGGGTGCCGCATCGGTGGTACACCAACGGGCGGTGGGACCTGGGCAGCGCCACACGTCAAAAACGCTGTCCAGGTCCCACCCAGTCCCAGAGGGTGTGGGGGTCCACACGTCATGCTTCAGACGAGCGATCAAGCGCAGGGAGCTACTGCACCCAACCACTCACTCCTGTGCGGCGACCCTGTCAGGTTGGGGATGCGGGGTTCCCCGGAGTCACCACCGACCACGGTACGCGTCCCGGGTTCGCGTGCCTAGTGGGGTTCCACCTGCATTGGCCCGCGGGAATTCACCTGGGTGGAACAGTCATTCGTTTCGGTGCGATGCCCTTTGACCTGGTCAGCGGGTCGACGAACGCAGACGGGGCTGATCACACCCCGATCCCGGTCAATGGTCGAGGTCGGTCACCGATGTCGATGAGATCAGGCCCTGGGTCAACACGAAGCGAACCAACTCCGTGCGGGACTCGACTCCGAGCTTGGTGAACACGTGGTTCAGGTGACCCTCGACGGTGCGGACGCTGACGCCCAGTCGAGCCGCAATCGCCTTGTTGGAGAGGCCCTCGGCCACCAGCTCGACGGTCTCCCGCTCCCGCCACGTCAGGCGAGGCCCGTTGCCCGGGCCCCACGAACTGTGGGATCCGGCCAGTCGGGGCGACAGGACGGGGTCGAGCACCGTGGTCCCTTGTGCAGCCGCCCGCACGGCGGCGACGAGCTCGTCGCGGGGCATGGTCTTCAAGAGGTAGCCCGTGACGCCGACCTCGAGGGCGGCCCGCACGAATTCGTCTTCGTCGTACGCAGAGAGGATCACCACTCGAACCCCGGGGCACTTCATGATCAGTTGCCGTGCCACGTCGATGCCGCTTCGGTCCGGCAAGCGGATATCGATCAGGACGACGTTCGGGTTCAGCTCGTCGATCATGGCAAGCGCGCCATTGCCGTCGTCTGCCTCGCCCACCACGACGATGCCCTCAGACGATTCGAGCACTTGCCGGGTCCCCGTGCGCAGAACCTCATGGTCGTCGACGATCATGACCCGAAGAATGCCGTCGTTCTGGTTTGAACCCGCCCCCAGCGGGCCGTCACTCACCTCGGCGATGATAGCCGTGGGGGTGAAGAACCCAGGGCTCGCGGTCGACGATCGGACGGTGGTGACAGAGCCGAGGTCCACGGCAATCCGTGTCGGCGTCCCCCCAGCCCCCGCGTTCGAGAGGAACCTGGGTTTGCGCTGAGAAGATGCCGTCGAACACGACCCGACGCGGTCATCCTCCGGTTCCGAGAACGTTCTCGACGGCGCGCAAGAGCTTTTGAGGCGAAACCGGCTTGTGCAAGTAGTCCACCACGACCGAGCCCAGGCGCTCGCGGTCGGCGGCGTCGAGCGAGTAGGCAGAGTGCACGACCACAGGGGGGACGTCGCGCACCGCTTCGATGAGAGACACCCCGTCACGCTTGGGCATCCGCATATCGAGCAGGACCATCCGGTAGCGGCCGGAGTTCAACAGGTCCAGAGCGACCTCGCCGTCCTCGGCTTCGGCCACGGTGAAGCCTGCCGATCGAAGGATTTCGACAACCGTCCATCGGACATCGGCGTCGTCGTCCACCACGAGCACATCCGCACTCACCTGTTGCGTCGCCGCGGGGACCCGCTCGTGGTCATCCCCGGTGGCGAGGTCGTCGCCGGCGCCGGTGGCCCCCAGGGCATGGATCGAAGAACCCGGGGCCACCATCTTCGTTCTCCCCGCTCCGGGATCGTCCTCCCTTCGGCAACGTGGCGCCTGCCGCGTGGGCGCGTAGGGCACAAAGATGCGAGTTTTCGTGTCTAACGCCATACCAGCTCCCGTGACGGCTCGATCGGCAGACGCACCGTGACGATGGCGCCCCCCGATGGGCCGTTTTCTATAGAGATCTTCCCGCCGTGACCTTCGATAAGACGCCGAACGATGGCCAGGCCGAGGCCGGTCCCGTCCGACCTCGTCGTGAAGAACGGTTCGAAGAACCGCTCCACCAACGCCGGATCCACTCCTGCTCCGCTGTCTTGCACCGTGATGATCGCAATGTCACCGTCAGCCCGTGCTGCGATGCGCAACGAGCCACCCTCGGGCATCGCCTGGTAGGCGTTGTCCACGAGGTTCGTGAGGATCTGCGCTACCTGCTTGGCGTCGGCATTCAAGACGATCGGCGCGATGTCCTCGGTCAGCTCGATGTTGTCCGGTTTGGGCGTGGCCTCGAATACATCGCTGAGGACGTCGCGCAGGTCCATCGGAGCGAGTTCCGGTTCCCTCTCGCGCATGTACGCCGTCAGGTCTTGCGCCAGGTTCACCGCCCTGGCGGTCTGCCGTTCGGCCACGGCGAGATGGGGCTCCGCCGCGGCAGGGTTGTCGAGCGATCGGCGCAGCATGTACAGGGCGTTCATGACCGCACCCAGGGGATTTCGCAACTCGTGGCCCACAACCGTGGTCATCTGGCCGACGGCTGACAATCGCTCGCCGCGGACGAGGGCCTCCTGAGAGGCCAGCAACTCAGCGGTGCGCTGTTCCACGAGGGCGTTGGCGTAGCGCTGGCGACGCACGACCACCTCGATCACGCTGCCGACCGCCACCGCCAGCAACAAGACGAAGGCCAGGACCACGTACGGCGCCGCGTTCGGAAAACCCCCTGCCAGCGGGCTCTTGGCCGCAGCCACGAGCCACCAGGTGCCCGAGCCCACCTGGACGGGCGTCTCGTACGTGGCACCGCTCAAAGGCAACGTACGCGTGTTGGCGAGGACCAGCTGACTCGTCGTCGGCTTGTGCGATGCGTAGATCGCGGCTTCCAGCACGTGGAACGGAGCCGCCTGGGTCGCCTTGATGGCAACGAAGGGGTCGAGCATGACCTGCTCGTAGATGGCGAAACCGGAGGGGACCAGGGGGGCGCCGAGAGCCAGACCGAAGGTCGCCAGCTTCCCGTCGTAGACCACGGGGCCGGGAATGACGTTCGAGCCGGCCTTTTCGAATGTGGCCGACAGTCGGGGGTCGAGCACCTGACCGGTCTTGAATCCCGTGCCCGCAACCGCGGTGGCGACGAACTGCGTCCCGCTCTTGCGGGCCAGAAGGAGCGTGATCGGTCCCGCCGCCAGGGGCCTGGCTTGTGCTTCGAAGGCGAGCGGTGAGCCGTCGGCCGACGTGACCCCGGGTGCGAGCGCGTCGAGGGTCGAGCCGAGGCTCGAGATCAACGACGACACGTACCCCGACGCCTGCGTGGCGTCCTCTTTCAGGAGTGCCTGGTTCTGGCTCTCGACACTGTGCTTTGCCAGGAAGAAGCCGAGCACGGCGGCCGCGGCGATGACCAGTGCGCTAGCCAGGGCGAGCGGGGAAAACCGCCGCCTGCTCTCGTTCATCGCGCCTCCCCGCCGGATTCAAGGGTGCTCCAGGCTCTGGCCGCGATTGTACCGGTTGAGCAGGGAAATCGCTGGAAGAACCGCCTCAGCGCCGTGGGGCACCCCGGGGGGAATCACCTGGGTACGTCGGGTGCAACCACTGATGACCAGGTGGAACCGGCGTGGCAGAACTGTACGAGGCCACTGCGGTGGTCAGCGGACGAGCGTGGGGGTGCGTGATGCATCGGAAGTGCGATGTGACGTGAGTCCGGTGGCGGCGATGTCCCCTCGGGCGTCGCGGTCGCAACACGAAGTGCTGGATCGAGTGACCGTATTGGGCGGTCGCACAGACAACAAGGGGTGCGTGGAGACATGCGGAACAACAAAAGAAAGATCGTGCTGGGAATCGCAGCACTGACGGTGCCACTGGTCACGGTCGCGAGCCTGAACACCACCGCCTTCGCGGCGAAGGCGCCGCCCAACCCGGTGACCTGCACTTTGGGTGCGACGGTCAACATCAACCCGCCTTTGACGGTCACGGGTGAGCTGTCGTCCAAGGGCCAGTTCGGCGTCGCCGCCGTGTCCGCCACGCTCAGCGGCTGTCACGATGCGGCCGGAGCCGTGGCCAACCAGACCCTGCCCATCAACGTCGAGTTCCCGGCTGCCAAGCCCGGGAGCGACAGCGCGGCCATCAACGCCGGGGACAACAAGAAGGACTACTACCTGGGCCTGTGCGGCGCCTTCGCCAGCTCGGCCACGGTCAAGGACCTCAAGAAGGCCGTGAAGAACCTCCCCTTCCAGGGCGGGGAACTCAAGGGACCCAAGGCCTCTGAGGGTTCGGTCGGCACCGACGTGGGCTTCAACCTCTCGGGCACCATCAAGGGCGGGAACTTCCCGACCGCCAAGAGCGGGGCCACCATTGCCGCCGGGCTCACCAACGACGCCAACAACACCAACCTGATCGGTGGCTGCCAGGGCGGTGCGGTGGACCACATCGACATCGACTCGAGCCAGAGCAGCGCCACGCTCTGACACGCACCGATGCACACGCCGGTCTCTCGGTGAGCTCAGGCACTGCGATGCACTGAGCCCACGGAGAGATCCGGCCAACTCGGCAGGCGGCTGCCCGCCAGCCGCCGCCGGCAAGGAGCGGGGCCACTCGGCCCCGCTCCTTGCTTTTCCACCTCATGGGCACACCTGTTCTCCGCAGCCACAACTGCTGAGCATGTCGCAGCACCACCTGCAAGCCGGTGAGGGGCACAGGTGGAATCACTCGGGAAGGCCAGGTGATCACTCGCTTCTCAGCTGTCGGTCGCTCGGTCAACACTGAGACAAGTTTCACTTGGCGGCTCTGCAACAGCGTGGTGTCCCGAGGGGGACGAGGGGGTTGGGGAGATGGTGCGTGGCGGTGTTCTTCGCATAGCGGTCCGCGTGTTGCCACTGGCGCTCGTCGTGGGCCTCTTCGGCGTCAGCCAGGCCGAGACGGCTTCGGCTCTCGGTCCGGCGATCCTCGTGTCGGTCACGGTGTCACCGGCCGTGGCATCGGTGGCCGTGGGCGCCACCGAGCAGTTCACGGCCACGGGCCACTACTCGGACCTGAGCACGAAGAACCTGACCGACTCGGTGACATGGTCCTCCTCGTCGTCGGGCACGGCCACGATCTCGAGCACCGGCCTGGCCACCGGCGTCGGTGCCGGGGTGGCGACGATCACCGCCAAGGCGTCCTCGGGCCTGCTCTCGGGCACCGCCGCCCTCACCGTGACGCCGGTCGTCGCCCCGCCGGCTCCCACCCTGGTGTCGGTCACGGTGTCACCGGCCGTGGCGTCGGTGGCCGTGGGCGCCACCGAGCAGTTCACGGCCACGGGCACCTACTCGGACTTGAGCACCCAAAATCTGACCGACTCCGTGACGTGGTCCTCCTCGTCGTCGGGCACGGCCACGATCTCGAGCACCGGGCTGGCCACCGGCGTCGGTGCCGGGGCGGCGACGATCACCGCCGCCGATTCCGCCGCCCTGCTCTCGGGCACCGCCGCCCTCACGGTGACGCCGGTCGTCGCCGCGCCGGCTCCCCTTCCCGCCACCCTGGTGTCTGTGGTGGTGACCCCGGCGGTGGGATCGGTCGCCGTGGGCGCCACCCAACAGTTCGCGGCCACGGGCGTCTACTCCGACGCCAGCACCCAGGACCTCACCGATGCGGTCACGTGGTCCTCGTCGGACTCGGGCACGGCCACGATCTCGAGCACCGGGCTGGCCACCGGCGTCGGCGCCGGGGCGGCGACGATCACCGCCGCCGATTCCGCCGCCCTGCTCTCGGGCACCGCCGCCCTCACGGTGACGCCCATCACGGTCCCGGTGTTGTCGCCGACCCTCGTGTCGGTGGTGGTGACCCCACCCATCGGCTCGGTGGCGGTGGGAGCCGGCGAGCAGTTCACGGCCACGGGCATCTATTCGGACTCGAGCACCCAGGACCTCACCGACGCGGTCACGTGGGCCTCGTCGGACTCGGGCACGGCCACGATCTCGAACGCGACGGGCTCCCAGGGCCTGGCCACGGGCGTCGCCACCGGGGCGGCGACGATCACCGCGACCGATTCCGCCGCCTTGCTCTCGGGCACCGCCGTCCTCACCGTGACGCCCATCGGGGTGCTCCCACCCGCACCGGCCGCCGCCCAGATGGCGTTGTCCCCGGTGTCGGGGTGGAGGCGGACGCCGGTCACCACTGCCGGCGCCAACTTCGCACCCGGTACCACGGTCACCGTCACGTACCTGAGCGGGTTGAAGCGCATGAAGAGGGCGACCACCGTGCTGTGCACCACCGTGGTGCAGAGCAACGGGACCTTCAGCTGCCACGGCACCATCCCGCGCCAGGCCCGGTCGGGCAAGAAGGGTCAACACACGATCGAGGCCACCGGGACAGGCAACACAGGGTCGGGCAATGCCCTGACCACCTCGACCTTCAACCTCGCCCGGACCACCCGTCGCCGGTGAAACGCCGCGCCACCCACGATCTCGACAACCCCCATCGCAAAAGGAGCAGGCCATGAACACACCGATCGACACTTCCACCGGACATCGAACTGCTCGTGGAGTGTGGCGTCGTCTCAGTGGTCGCTCCCGCGCAACGGCATTGCGCGTCGGGTTGGCCACGTCTGTCGCCCTCGTGACGTGCCTGGTGACGATCGGCGGGGTCGCCACCACGGGGTCGCCAGCGGCCGCGGCCGCTGGCCCCGCCTGTACCTTCACCGGGCCGGCCATCGGCGCGCTGGTCGTCAATGTCACCGCCGGTGAGTCCATCAACGTCGACTGCACCGGGTTCCCGGCCAACCACCCGTACCTGTTGATCGAGACCAGCCTCCTGGTCGCCATCGACCCGGCCGCCGCCCCGCTGCTCCAGGGCCAGACGACGTCTCTCCCCGGGCTCCTGGCCCTGATCTCCGCGCTGCCGGAGATGAACGCGCAGTCCACCGCCTACCCCACCTCGAACTCGAGTGGGGTCCTGAACTACAACTACACGGTCCCGACGTCTCAGCCCCTCGATCCCAACGCCACGTGTCCGCCCACGACCGAGGAGCTCAACTCGGGGCTGATCGGGTGCGCAGTGGCCATGATCGACCTGGAGACCTTCAAGCCGGTCACCGAGGGGACGTTCGTCCTCAACTACAAGGGCCAGCCCTACTTCCCGCCCGATCCCACGCTGGCGCTCGGGTCCGCTATCGCCCGGAAGGGCCAGTACCTGTCGCTGAGCGATGCGCCGGGCGCCACGACCTACTGGTGGCTGGCGACGCTGGTGTCGCTGTACGCCAACCTCGCCGGGTCCGGTGGCAGCAGCGGCCCGATACCCGTCGTCGTCAAGGTGGGCGGGCGGAAGTCGATCAGCAATGCGGCTGTCACCCCGGCCAGTTACAACGGGACGACGTTGACACCACCGATCCTGTCGGGGCAGGTCTACCTCAAGCGCGCCGGCAAGGTCTGGGTGAAGGTGTCGCTCAACGCCAAGTTGCTGGGGATCCCCGTCTCCAATGCCGCCCAGGCGAAGCTGAGGATCCTCGGGGCCGGGTAGCGGTCGCAAGCCGCCCGGATCGGATCAGGTGCCCGCCAGGCGCGACACGACAGGCGCCAGCGACTCCCAACAGTCGGCCTCGATGGAGAAGTAGGAGATCCCGTATTCCTCGCGACGCCATTGCAGCTCTTCGACCATCTGATCGAGAGTGCCGATGAGCGCCACCGGTACGTGGAGGGCGTCAGCGGGGGCGATGCCGAAGGTGGGCGCCATGGCATCGGCGATCTTCTGCCCGTCGTCGGTGATGATGGCGAAGCCGATCAGGCAGTTGAGCTCGATGTCGTCGAATCGCGTGCCCGCCGCCTCTCTCACCCAGTCGACCTTCTGCCGGGTGGCTTCGGGCGACGCGTTCGGCGCCGTCTCGGGACCGCCCGTGCCGAGACGCAGGTCGACATTGATGCTCACGATGTCGGCCCACTGGCCGGCGATGGTGAGCACCCGGCGTCCCCCACCCCCCAGGATCAGGGGTGGCCGGGGACGCTGGACCGGCCTCGGCAACAAGGCGTGCTCCGTGACGGTGTAGTGCCGACCCGAGAACGAGAAGGGTCCATCGGACTCGAGCAGCCCGGCGATGACGGCGACAGCCTCGGCGAAGCGGTCCACCCGCAGCCCCGGTGCGTCGTAGGCGATCCCCGACTCGACGTAGTCGGTGCGCATCCAACCGGCGCCGAGCCCCAGCTCGAGTCGGCCTCCCGACAGCAGGTCGAGCGTGGCGGCTTCCTTGGCGAGCACGACCGGGTGCCGGTAGTCGTTGTCGAAGACGAGGGCGCCGACGCGCAACGCCGTCGTGGCATCGGCGGCGGCCATGAGGGCGGGGACGGGAGCCAGCTGGTCCCCGAAGTGGTCGGGGACGAGCAGCGTCGAGTAGCCGAGGTCCTCCGCCTTCCTGGCCTGGTCGGCCCAGGACCGGGCCGTTGCCTCGGGTGCCTTGGAGAGCTGCGCCGCGAAGCGGAACTTTCGGGGATGGCTCATGGCACCTCAGTCGTAGTAGCCGGAGTGGATGTAGATGCAGGGAATGCCCTCGCTGTGGAACATATCCCTGTTCCTGGGATCATCCTCGAAGGCCAGGCGGGGCTCGAAGCCGAACGCCCTGAGCTCGGCCACCGCGGCGCGCTTGAACCTCGACGCCTGGGCGTAGTCACCGCGATCGCGCATGACGAGCACATCCCATCGAAGGCGGTTGTGTGCCAACCAGGCCAGCGTCTGGGGCTGGACCCGCAAGGGGCGCCCCGTGAGCAACACGATGCGCAGGTCGTGATCGAGGAGCTCGAGAAGACGGGCGACCTCGCCGACCAGAGGATCCTCACCACACGCATCGAAGAAGGCATCCCAGTCCCGCCGTCCCCACTCCAGGAAATGCTGGCGGCCCGCCGCGTCGGAGAGCACGCCGTCGATGTCGAAAATGACCGCCGGCCCGGGCTCTGTGGCCGAGACGCGCCAACACCAGTTGGGGGGCACAGACACCGGTGTCGGTGCAGCTCTCTGGGTCACGTGTGCACGTGGGTGTCGGCTCGGGTCAGTCCTCGGCGGGCTGCGACGTCGACAGCCGCCGGATCTCGTCGACGACACGCGGATCGGCGAGCGTCGTCGTATCACCGAGGTCTCGCCCTTCGGCGACGTCACGCAGCAACCGCCGCATGATCTTCCCGGATCGGGTCTTGGGAAGCTCGTCGGTGAAGATGACGGTCTTGGGCCTGGCGATGGGCCCGATGTGCCTGGCCACGTGGCCTCGCAGGTCCTCGCCCCGCTCCACGGACTCGTCCTGGCCGGCCTTGAGGGTGACGAAGGCGATGATGGCCTGCCCGGTGGTGTCGTCCTTGGCTCCCACCACCGCCGCCTCGGCCACCGAGGGGTGATTGACCAACGATGACTCCACCTCGGCGGTGGAGATCCGGTGGCCCGACACGTTCATGACGTCGTCGACGCGCCCGAGCAGCCACATGTAGCCGTCGTCGTCGATCTTGGCCCCGTCCCCGGCGAAGTACCGCCCCTCGAAACGACTCCAGTACGTCTCTCTGTAACGCTCCGGGTCGCCGTACAGACCGCGGAGCATGGCGGGCCACGGCCGGGTGAGCGTGAGGTACCCGCCCCCGCGCGCCACGGCCTGGCCGGCGTCGTCGACGACCTCGGCCCCGATGCCGGGGAGCGGGAAGGTCGCCGAACCGGGCTTGCAGGTCGTGACCCCGGGCAGCGGGGAGATCATGATGGCCCCGGTCTCGGTCTGCCACCAGGTGTCGACGACGGGGCACTTCCCTCCCCCGATGTTCGTCCAGTACCACACCCAGGCTTCGGGATTGATGGGCTCGCCCACCGAGCCGAGCACCCGCAACGACGACATGTCGTGGCGCTCGGGGAACTCGGTGCCCCATTTCATGAAGGTCCTGATCGCCGTCGGGGCGCAGTACAGGATCGTGACCCCGTACCGCTCGATGATGTCCCACCACCGGTCCTTGTCCGGGAAGTCGGGGGTGCCTTCGTACATCACGCTGGTGGCACCGTTGGCGAGCGGTCCGTAGACGATGTAGCTGTGGCCGGTCACCCACCCGATGTCGGCCGCGCACCAGTACACGTCACGCTCGGCGTGGAGGTCGAAGACGGCTCGGTGCGTGAAGGCCACCTGGGTCAGATAGCCGCCGGTGCTGTGCATGATGCCCTTGGGCTTGGCCGTCGTGCCCGATGTGTAGAGGAGATAGAGCAGATCCTCGGCATCCATGTGCTCGGGGGCACACGACGGTGCCGCCGTCGCCATGAGCTCGTCCCACCACTGGTCACGCCCGTCGATCATGGGAGTGGTCCCACCGGCTTCGCCCGTGCGCCGTGCCACCACGACGTGCTCGATCGACGGCGTGTCGGCCACGGCGGCATCGGCGTTCTCCTTGAGAGCCACCACCGCCCCCCGCCGCCACCCGCCGTCGGCGGTGACCAGGACCTTGGCCTGGGCGTCGTTGATCCGGTCCCGCAGCGCGTCGGGAGAGAACCCGCCGAAGACCACCGAGTGCGGGGCACCGATGCGCGTGCAGGCCAACATGGCCACGGGGAGCTCGGGGATCATGGGCATGTAGATGGCCACCCGGTCGCCCCGCTGCACCCCGAGGCTCTTGAGCACATTGGCGAACCGCTCGACATCGGCCAGGAGCTCGGCGTAGGTGATGGTACGGGTGTCGCCGGGTTCGCCCTCCCAATGGATCGCCACCCGCCCTCCCAGACCGGCGGCGACGTGGCGGTCCAGGCAATTGTGCGACACGTTCAACGTCCCGCCCACGAACCACCGCGCGAAGGGGAGGTCCCACTCGAGCACGGTGTGCCATTCGTCGAACCACTCGAGGGCTCGGGCCTGGTCGGCCCAGAATCCCTCGACGTCGCGCTGGGCGTGCTCGGCCAGCGACCCGTCGGCCACCACGGCCTGGGCGGCGAAGCCTTCGGGGGGAGGAAAGAGCCGCTCCTCGAGGTAGAAATCCTCGATGGCGGCCCCACCGGTGTCCGACATGGCTGGTGACTCCCCCTCTGACTTCATGACGCTCCGGCTCTTCTGACACAGATGACGGCGACGGCGTGGCGCCGCCGGGCCGAGCCTATACAAGGGCCCACCAGCCAACCGTGCCCGGACCGACGCCGCCCCACGTCGTCGGGGCCTGCACAGACCCCTGGCCTGTCAAGATGGAACGGCAATGGCCGACGGCGCCTCCGAGGTCCCCACCCCGACGCCCGGGACCGAGACGGACCCCGGGCCCGACATCCTGACCGTCCCTGTGGACGTCGGTCGGCGAGCGCTGATCGTCGCCAATCTGGGGCTCAAACCTGAGGCCACGGCGGCCACGACCGGGGCCTCGTCGGGCTTGGCCCGGGCCCTCGACACCTGGGAGGGCCCCGGGATCGTCGTCGTCGCCGGGAACCTCTTCGACCTGACCGGGGAGTCCGACGCGGGGGCTGCGGCGTCGGCGGCATTGGCGGCCCACCCCCGTCTGACCAAGGCCTTCGAAGCCTTCGCCACCGGCGAGGACCGCCGCGTCATCTCGGTTCCCGGCACGACGGACACCGACATCACCGTGACGGTGCCGGGAGCCCTCGGGATCGAGGTGGCAACCGCCTGCGACTTGCACATGTCGACAGCAGCGGGAATCCGGGTGGTGCGCGTCGACGGCGCCACGCCCCCGACGACACCGACCGACGTCCGCCCCGCCCGGGATGCCGGGCACTCCGCCTTCACCCTCGCCCCCGACCCCGGGGCCGAATGGCAGGAAGGCCTCGAACGGCTGGCCGACCCGGCGAGCACGCCCCGCTTCTTGACCTCTCGCCTCCTCTACCGTCGTTTCGCGCGCTTCGCATGGTGGCTGCTCGTTCCCTTCGCCATCGCCATCGCCCTGCGTCTCCCCTTCGTCTCGTCCGCGCTCGACCATCTCGTGTTCGGGCACCCCGCACCGTCGCGCGCCATCCAGCGCGCCCAGGCCGCGACGTGGGGCGCGCGTTTGTTCTTCGCGGCGCTGGTGTCCATCGCCGTGGTGGTCATCCTCGCCGTGGTGTTGGGCTTCGTGGCCCGCAAGGCATGGCGGACCCTGGGGGGTGGAGAGCTCGACGGATTGTTCGCCGACTCGCTCGCCGCGGGCGGATCCACGGCCAACGACGCGGTGCGCGATGCGGCGCGGGCCCTGTGCGGCGAGGGGTATGCGGGTCTCGTGTCCGGAGCGACGCTGCAAGCCGAGCTGACCCACCTCGGCCCCGGGTTCCTGGCTTGTCCCGGCGCCGCCGGCGAAGTCGTCGAGGAGCACCACGGCCGGTTGGGATTGCTCCCCGTCTTCCTGGCGTGCCAGCAGCTCGCCTGGGTGGAGCTCGAGACCGGCGCCGAGCTGCACGTGCGCCTGCTGTTCACGAGGTCGGAACTGCCCGGAGCGACGCTGCTCGAACGCATGGCGGCGCGGGACCGCGAGGTGCACGACACCCATCCCCTGGTGGTGGCGGCCTACCCCCGCGGCGCGTCGTGGCCTCCCGCCCCGGACCTGGGGGCTGTCCGCAGTCGGTCGCGCCGGGTGCGGAGATGGGCGGCGGCATCCATCGCCGTCGCCGGCGTCATCGACGTGCTCAGCGCCGTGACGCCACCGGTACGGGGACGCCTGCACCTGGTGCTGGAGCTGCTTCCCTACGTCGCCAGCCAGACGGCGGGGGCGTTGGTGGCGTTGGTGGGGATCGGACTGCTGGCCCTGGCACGCGGCATGCGGCGAGGCCAGCGCCGGGCGTTCGTGATCGCCGTCTGGGCCCTCGCCATCAGCGTGGTCCTGCACCTGGCGCGCGGCGGTGACATCGGTGGCTCGGTGTTCTCCCTGGCCGTCCTCGGATTCCTGGTGGTGAACCGCAAGGAATTCCCCGCCGCGTCGGACCGTCCGTCGCTGCGCTCGGCGGTCATCGCCCTCGTCGGGGGTGTCGTCGGCATCACCGTCATCACCACGGCGCTGGTGGAGCTGACGCTCCGGTTCGACCTCGACCGGCCCCGCATCCCGCTGTGGCGCGCCGGGCAGGCGGTGCTCGAGCGCCTCGTCGGCCTGCAAGGCGTGGACCTTCCCGACCGACTCGACGACTTCCTGGCCCCGAGCCTCCTGGCCATGGGGGTGACCCTGGCGGCGGTGGCGGTGCTCCTGGCCACACGTCCTCTCGTCGACCGTCGCCGATCCGGGGGCCGGGTGGCAGAAGCACGGGCCCGGGACATCGTCCGCCGCCACGGCCAGGGGACACTGGACTACTTCGCCCTGCGCAGCGACAAGCAATGGTTCTTCCACCGGGACTCGCTCGTGGCCTATGCCATCTACGGCGGCATCTGCCTGGTGTCGCCCGATCCCATCGGGCCCCTGGCCGAGCAGGAGCAGGTGTGGGCGGCGTTCCGTCGCTTTGCCGACAACCGGGGGTGGGTCGTCACCGTCACGGGTGCGGGCGAGCACTGGCTCCCCATCTACCGGGCCACGGGCATGCACGACATCTACATCGGCGACGAAGCGGTGGTGGACGTGCAGGCGTTCTCGTTGGCAGGTGGCCACATGAAGGGTCTGCGCCAGGCCCACAACCGCGTCGCCAAGTACGGGTACACCGTGTCGTTCCACGACCCCGCCCGCCTCGACCGGGGCACGGCCGAGCAACTGGAGGGACTCATGTCCCAGGGCCGCCGGGGGGAGTTCGAGCGCGGCTTCTCGATGGTCCTGGGACGGATCTTCGACCCCCGGGACGAGAACCTCATCCTCTGCATGGTGACCGCACCGGACGGCACCCCCGCGGCGATGTGCCAGTTCGTCCCCGCCCGGGGCATCGGCGGCTACTCGCTCGACCTCATGCGGCGCGACCGGGGCGAACACCCCAACGGGCTCATCGACTTCGCGCTGGTGTCCACGATCGAGCATCTCCGCAACCTCGGGTGCCAGGGCATCAGCCTCAACTTCGCGGCGCTCCGGTCCGTGCTCGAGGGGGTGAACGGCGACGGGCCCACCCAGCGGGTCGAGCGCTGGGCGCTCAAGAAGATGTCGAGCTTCTTGCAGATCGAGACCCTGTGGCGATTCAACGCCAAGTACGGCCCCGATTGGCTGCCCCGCTACGTCGTCTATGACGCTGCTGAGCACCTCGTCCCCGTGGTCCTCGCCATCGTGCGGGCGGAGTCGCTCTCCGAGGTCCCGGTCATCGGGCGGATGATCGCGGCCTCCGAGCGCAGGGCCCACGCCGGTGATGGGCCCGCCTCCGACGCCGACAGCGGGGCGTCGCTGCTGCCACTCGACGCCCCCGACGACGAAGGCGCCGAGCCCCGACAGCCGACGCTCACGCCCCACACGTCGAAGCGCGCCTGACCGTCGCACGGCGCATGCACACGGGCGGAGCCGTCCCGACGGCGGGGCGAGCATGACGTGCGGGTGCCGCCGGCGAACGGTGTGCACACCATGGTCCACTAGAAATGGTGCGTGCGGATCCGACGCGCCGTCCCCGAGGACGCCATGGCCATCGCCGAGGTCCACGTGCGGTCGTGGCAGGGCGCCTACCCCGGCCTGATCCCCCAGTCCTACCTCGACGCGCTGCGAGCCGAAGAACGCGTCGGTGCGTGGGAAGAGACCCTGGCCGGCTCGGCCTGGCCGCACACCGGCATCATCGTCCTGCTCGGCCCGGGCCAGGAGGACCGCGCCGGTGACCGTCGCATCACCGGCTTCGTCTCGTTCGGTCCCACCCGCGACGAACGCACCGACACCGACTCGGTCGGAGAGATCATCGCCTTCTACCTCGACCCGACCGTCTTCGGGTCAGGTGGTGCCGACCTCCTCATGAGCGCGGCCTTGGTGGCTCTTGGTGGCGCCGACTTCACCACCGCCACGCTGTGGGTCCTCGCCACCAACGCTCGAGCCCGACGCTTCTACGAACGTCGGGGCTGGCAGGCCGACGGCACGAGCAAGCTCCACGACTGGGGTGCCTTCGTGGCGACCGACCTGCGGTATGGCATCGACCTCGCCTCGGTCCCGGAGGTGCCGACATAAGGTGGGGCCATGACGAGCGCGGCTCCGACGGCGTGGATTCCGCTGTCTCGCACCCTCATGAAGATGCGTGTCACCGAGATCGCCGTGGTCGGCGCGGTGCTGGCGGTCATCGCGGCGACGATCGCCTTGGCCGAGGGGAGCCCGGTGGCGGCCCTCGGCTCTGTGGTCGCCGTCGCCTTGTGCGGCGCCGGCGCGTGGTGGTTCGTCCACAACCGCTTTCGGGCCTGGGGCTACTGCGAACGCGACGAGGATCTCGAGGTCCGGCGCGGAGTGATGGTGCAGCGGTTGTCGGTGGTCCCCTACGGGAGAATGCAATTCGTCGAGATCACCGCCGGGCCCGTCGAGCGCCTCTTCGGCCTGGCGACGGTCCGGCTCCACACCGCGGCCGCCGCCAGTGACGCCCGCATCCCGGGACTCGATCCCCACGAGGCGGCCCGGCTGCGGGACCGCCTCGCCGCCCTGGGCGAGGCCAAAGCCGCCGGTCTGTGACCGGCGAGGGCCGCACCGTCGTCGGCTGGCAGCGCCTCAACCCCCTGTCCCCGGTCGTCCGCTCCGGACGCGGCCTCGTCCCCCTGCTGGTGCTGGCCGGGCTGTCCACGATCCACGCGGGACACCGCGACACCTCGGAGTACTACATCTGGGTCGGCATCATCGTGTTCGGCGTCGTCTTCGGCGTGATCCACTGGTTCGTGACGCGCTGGGCCTTCGACGGCGCCACCTTGCGGATCGAGACCGGGCTGGTACGACGCGACTCCCAGCAGCTGCCCGTGGCCCGCATCCAAGCCGTCGACCTCGTCTCGCCCTTCCTCGCCCGCCTCCTGGGCTTGGCCGAGCTCCGCATCCGGGTGGCGGGGGCCAAGTCCGCCAACCACCTCGCCTACCTGTCGCTCCCGGTGGCGACCGACCTGCGGGCCCGGCTCCTCGCCACCCACCACGGGCTCGACCAGTCCGTCCCCGAGCCCGACGAGCTCCCCGCCGCGATGGTCCCACCGGGCCGGCTGCTCGGATCGGTGCTCCTGTCGGCGAGCACCTTGGGCGCGGCGGTCTTCGTGGTGGCCCTGGTGGTGCTGTCGACGGTCTCCACCGCGGCGGCGACCGCCGTGGCGGGATCCCTGCTCGTCTATCTCCTCGGCATCGGCCAGGGGATCTGGCGCCGGTTCAACGAGCAGTACCGCTTCACCGTGGCGCTGGCACCCGACGGCATCCGCGTCCGGCGCGGCCTGCTCAGCACGGTGTCGGAGACCATCCCCACCGGCCGGGTGCAGGCCGTCCGCCAGATCGAACCTCTCCTGTGGCGCATGTTCGGGTGGTGCCGCCTCGAGGTCGACCTGGCCGGGGTGCCCGGACACGGGCGTTCGGGTGGATCGGGGCGCGTCACCAAGGCTCTGCTTCCCGTGGGGTCACACGAGTCGGCCCTCTACCTCCGTCGGGTCGTGATCGGCCCCGTGGAGCCTCCCCTGTCCCGACCGTCGGAGCGGGCCCACCTCAAGGCACCCTTCAGCTACCACTTCCTGGCCGCGGGCCATGACGACGCCCTGGCCGTGGCGGTGACGGGCAGGGTGCAGAAGGTCACGTGCTGGGTCCCCCTCGTGAAGGCCCAGAGCATCCGCAAGGTGCAGGGTCCGGTGCAGCGCGCCCTGGGGCTGGCCACCGTCCACGTCGACGTGGCGGGAAAGCGGGTGGGGGCCAAGTTCCGGGACCGGCCCGTCGAAGAGGCCGACCGCCTCGTGGAGGAGCTCGCCGCCCACAGCCGCGGCGCCCGTCGCACCGTCTCGCTCGCCGGCGCCGGTGGCGGTGCCGACCACCGTGCCGCGCCGCGCCCGGCCGGGCCCGGTGCGCCGCTCCTACCCCCGGCGCCGATCGAAGCACCGGTCATGGGACCGGGCTGGTTCGCCGACCCGGCGCGAAGCCACCAGTGGCGCTACTGGGACGGGACGGCGTGGACCGAGCACGTCTCCGACGACGGCGTCACCGGTGTCGATCCCTCCCCGAGCCCCCGGTAGACCGGCCCCCACGAGCACAGGCGGTCGGTGAAGATGGCGCGTCGACCGGTGCGTCAGGAAGGACGGCTCTTGCGGAACGCCAACAGGCGCCCCCGCTTGGCCACCAACGACACGTCGGCCGCCTCGACCTGCATGTCCTCACTGAGTGCGGGGCCACGGACCTCGGCATGGGGACCGCTGCTGATTTCGGCGGCATCGAGGGCCCCCAGGACCTCGGCCGCGTCGGCGGTGGCGCTGTAGACCGACCCTTCCGGTTCGTCGTCGGGGGACTCGTCGTCCTCGGCGGCACTCAGATCGGTGAGGGGGAAGACCGGAAGCGGGTCCATCGTCGTGAGCACGAGGGCGTCCCCCACCGCCAGCGGCTTGGCGAAGAAATAGCCCTGGCCGACGTCGGCTCCCAGCTCCCGCAGGATCTTCACCTGCTGGGCGGTCTCCACGCTCTCGGCCACGGTGCAGATGCCCAGCGAGTGGCTCACGTGCACGATGGTCTCCACCATGGCCCGGCTCACACCCCCGGTGTCGGCCAGCCCCTGGATGAGCGACCCGTCGATCTTCATGGTGTTGATGGAGAACTGCTGGAGATTGTCGATGGTCGACCAGTCCGACCCGATGTCGTCCACCGTCAGTTGGATCCCCAAGCGGGACATGGCATGGAGCTCCGCGGCGGCACCGTCGTCGGTCACGCTGGTCTCGGTGATCTCGATGGTGAGGCGGTCGGGGTTGAGCCCCGAAGACTCGATGGCCGCCGCCGCGGCGGTGGCCGCCTCGCGCTGGCGGAGCTGGAAGACCGAGCAGTTGACCGCCAATTGGAGGTCGGCCTGCCAACTGGCGGCGGCCGCGCACGCCTCGGACAGGACCCAGGCGTTGAGCTCGACCATGTGGCCGTTGGCCTCGGCCCAGGGGATGAGGACGCTCGGGGGGATGGGGCCGAGGTCGGGGTCGTTCCAGCGCAGCAGGGCTTCGAACCCCAGCAACCGGCCCGTGGCCAGATCGACGGCGGGCTGGAATACCAGCTCAGGCTCGCCGTCGAGGCCAAGCTCGGGTCGGGCCCTCATGACGCCCGCCGGGTGTTCGCTTCCACCTGTGAGACATCGGCGTGGCGCCGGGGCTCCTTGAGCGCGCCGGGCCCGGGGGCCCGGGCGTCGGGATGCCCGGGCCCGGGATGCCGGGCGCCCTACCTGAACAGGAGCGTCGCCTGGTGGGCGAAGTCCACGACCGGGGCGGGCCAGATGCCGAAGAGCACCGTGACCGCCACGCACACGCCGATCGCCACCACGGTGGTGGGGCTCACCGGCGAGGACCCCTCGGCCTCGGAGGCCTCGGCCACCACGGTGAGCGTGCCCGCCTTTCCCGCCACCGCACCCTGGGGCTCAGCCGAGGCCGGGGAGGGCCCCGCGCCCGGCGCGCCCCCGGGGGCGCCCCCGGGGCCGGCCTCGGCCACGGCGACGGCGTCCGCCGTCCGGGGCGGCGAGTACATGAGCAGGATGACCCGCAGGTAGAAGAAGGCGGCGATGGCCGCCGACACCATGGCGATCACCGCCAGGGCTGTGGACCGGCCTCCCACCGACGCCGAGATCACCTCGAGCTTGGCCAGGAACCCGGTGGTGAAGGGGATGCCGGCCTGCGCCATGAGCAGGACACCGAGCGACCCGGCCAGCCACGGCCGTCGGGCCGCCAACCCCCGGTAGTGCTCGAGGTCGTGCCGGGTGTCGCCGGGGCCTCCGATGACGGTGACCACGGCGAAGGTGCCGATGACCATGAAGGTGTAGGTGAAGAGGTAGTAGAGCGACCCCTGCACGCCGCGCGCCGTGGCCACCTGCAACCCGAGGAGGACGAACCCGGCGTGGTTGATCGACGAGTAGGCGAGCATCCGCTTCACGTCGCGCTGGGCCAGGGCCACCGCCGCGCCGAGGAGCAAGGTGATGGCGGCCAGCACCCACACCGCCGGCTGCCAGTCGCTGCGCAAGGTCCCGAACGACGACACGAAGACCCGCAGCAGGGCCGCGAACCCCCCCGCCTTGGCCACCGCGGCCATGAACCCCGTGGCCGGGCTCGGAGACCCCTGGTAGACGTCGGGGGTCCACAGGTGGAAGGGAACGGCCGCGATCTTGAACCCGAACCCGACCAGGAGCAGCGCCATCCCCGCCAGCAGGAGCCCGTTGTGGAGCAGGACGTTGCGGGCCAGGTAGTCGGCGATCTGGGGGAGGTTGGTGGACCCCGTGGCCCCGTAGACCAGGGCGATCCCGTACAGGAACACCGCCGAGGAGAAGGCCCCGAGGACGAAGTACTTGAGCGCCGCCTCTCCGGACTCGGCCCGCCGGGCGTTCATGGCGGCCAGGACGTAGAGGGCGATGGACAGGATCTCGAGGCCGAGGAAGATCACGATGAGGTCGTTGGCCTCGCCCATGATCATCGCTCCCGCCCCCGACAGGAGCATGAGCGCCTGGAACTCGGGCCCCGTCGCCTTCTCCCGCCGCATCCACCCGTCGGCGACGAGGGCGGAGAGCAACGCCGCGCACGACACCAGCACGGCCACGAGGGAGCTGAACCCGTCCTCCACCACCGCCGAGTCGATCGAGACGTGCGCCCCGTGGTTGGCCACGTCGAACCACTGCACGAGCGACAGCGACAGGGCGGCCAACGTGGTCATGACGGCCATGACGGTGACCATGGTGGGGTCCATCCGCCGGCGCTGCAGCGACGAGGCGGCCAAGGTGGCGACGGCCCCGCCCAGCATGACGAGCACGGGCAGGATCGAGAGGTAGTCGATCTTGGGCTGCGACAGGGCCAGGAGGGCGGGATGGCTGAGGGTCACCGCACCCTCCCTGTCGTGGCGGTGCGGCTGACGCGCACCGGGCCCGGGCCCTCCGTGGCCACGGCCGGTTGGTGGGTGCCCGTGCTCGTCTCGACGTGCTCGACCAGTCGGGTCACCGACGGGGTGATGCGGTCGAGCACCGGCTTGGGGTAGACCCCCAGGACCACGATGAGGGCGATGAGCGGCGCCACCACGGCGACCTCGCGCCACGACAGGTCACGCACCTTGGCATTGGCCTCGTCGGGCTCGTGGTGGAAGGCCTGCTGGTACGCCCACAGGAGATAGAGCGCGGCCAGCACCACGCCCCCGGTGGCCACCACCGCCCACCACCGGTGGGTGAGGAAGGTCCCGGCCAGGATGAGGAACTCCCCCACGAAGCCGTTGAGCCCGGGCAACCCGATGGCGGCCAGCATGGCCACGGTGAACACGGCCGCCATGATCGGCGCGGCGCGCTGCAACCCCCGCAGGTCCGAGAGCTGCCACGTGCTGCGCCGTTCGTAGATCCACCCGATCACGATGAACAGCACGGCGATGATGAGGCCGTGGTTCACCATCTGCAGCACCCCGCCGGTGACCCCCTGGGTGGTCAGCGCGAAGGTCCCGAGCACGACGAACCCGAGGTGGCTGAGCGACGAGTACGCCACCAGACGTTTCATGTCGCGCGTCACACAGGCCACGATGGCGCCGTAGAGGATCCCGATCACCCCCAGGGTGAGCAGCAGCGGGGCCAGGTCGACCACGGCCCGGGGGAACAGGTTGAGGTCGAACCGGATGATCCCGTAGGTGCCCATCTTGGCCATGACGGCGGCGAGGATGACGGCCCCCCCGGTCGGGGACTGCGCGTAGGCGTCGGGCGACCAGGTGTGGAAGGGGAAGATCGGCGCCTTCACGGCGAAGGCGGCGGTGAAGGCCAGGAACAGCAGCACCTGCGAGGCCAGGCCCAGGTGGGTGGAGGTGAGCGCCACCAGGTCGAAGGTGAGGTGGCCGGTCTGGCGCTCGTGGACGAAGGCCACGGCCACGATCCCCACCAACAAGAAGGCCGACCCGAGGAAGGTGTAGACGAAGAACTTGATGGCCGCGTAGGCCCGGTTGGCGAAGCCCCACCCGGCGATCACGAAGTAGATGGGGACGAGGGTGAGCTCGAAGAACAAGAAGAACATGATGAGGTCGAGCGATACGAAGCTCCCCAGGCACCCCGCCTCGAGCAGCAGCATCCAGGCCACGAAGGACCGGGGTCGGGGCGGGGCCTTGCCCGCCACCATGGCCAGGGGGAACAGCACCGCCGCCATGAGGATGAGGAAGACCGAGATCCCGTCGACGCCCACATGCCACGAGATGCCCAGCGACGACGCCCACACGTGCTGGCTCACCAGCCGGTACCCCCCGTTGCCGGCCTGGTACCGCAGGGCGATGGTGACGGCCAGCGCCAAGGTGGCGAGGGCCCCCGCCATGCCCACGGCGTACACCGCGGCCCGCTGGGCCCGTGCCCCGATGGACGCGGGGATGAGCGCCACCGCCAGCGCGGCGCCGGCGGGCAGGAGCACCAGGACGGTGAGGAAGGGGAAGGCGGTGTCGTGGGTCATGACACCGCCCTCGAGAGCATCCAGGCCAGCAGCACGACGGCGCCGAGCACGATGCCCAGCGCGTACTGCCGCACGTACCCCGTCTGGACCTTCCGCAGGCTCCCCCCCGCGGCCCGGGTCAGCCGGCCCACGCCGTTGACGGCCCCGTCGATGACCCTGACCTCGATCACCGTGGCGCAGAACCGGGCGAAGGCCTGGCCCGGTCGGGCGATCACGGCGTCGTAGATGTCGTCGAGGTAGTACGACCGCTGCAGCACGGCGGGCTCCAACTCGGGGCGCTGCGCCCGGCGCGACCACAGGGCGAAGGCCACGCCCAGGCCGATGACCGCCACCACGGCGTCGACGATGCCGAGCGTCCACTGTGTCCCCGCCGACTGATGGGCCTGGTACAGCGCGGTGCCGAAGACGGGGCCGAGCCAGCCGAGCGGGTCGAAGCTCGGATGGTGCCCGGGCAGGTCGAGCAGCCCACCGATGAGGGCCAACACCGCCAGCACCACCAACGGGAGTGCCATCACCCAGGGCGACTCGTGCGGCTCGCCGTCCCCACTGTGACCGTGGCCGGATGCGCCTGCCCCCTGGCGCCACCGGTCGTCGCCGTAGAAGGCCAGGGCCACGAGCCGGGTCATGTAGTAGGCGGTGAGCGCGGCGGTGACGAGGCCGATGGCCCACAACACGGGGTAGCGGGCGAAGGCGTTGTCGAGGACGTCGCCCTTGGCGAAGAACCCCGACAGCGGCGGGATCCCGGCGATGGCCAGGGTGCCGATCCCGAAGGTGAAGAAGGTGAGCTTCATGTAGCGCCGCAGGTTGCCCATGCGCTTGAGGTCCTGCTCGTCGTGCAGGCCGTGGATGACCGACCCCGCGCCGAGGAACAGCAGCGCCTTGAAGAAGGCATGCGCCACCATCAAGAAGATGGCGGCCTCGTAAGCGCCGGTCCCCACGGCCAGGAACATGAACCCGAGCTGGCTGACCGTCGAGTAGGCGAGGACCTTCTTGATGTCCTGCTGCGCGCACCCGATGGTCGCCGCGATGAAGGCGGTCGCCGCGCCGACCGACGCCACCACCAGCTGGGCGTCATGGGCCCGGGCCAGCAGGGGGCTGATCCGGCACATCAGGTAGACCCCGGCGGTCACCATGGTGGCGGCGTGGATGAGGGCGGACACCGGGGTGGGACCCTCCATGGCGTCGGCCAGCCAGGGGAACAGGGGGAGCTGGGCGGACTTCCCGGCCGCGGCCACGAACAGCAACAGGCAGATGGCCGTCCCCGTCCCGCCCCCGATCTGGCCCAGGTGGGAGAAGATCCCGGTGTAGTCGAGGGTGCCGGTCTTGGAGAAGACCAGGAAGATGGCGATGAGGAAACCCACATCGGCGAGCCGGTTGTAGAGGAAGGCCTTCTTCCCCGCGCTGGCCGCGCTGTCCCGCCCGAACCAGAACGAGACGAGCCAGTACGAGCACACCCCGACGCCCTCCCACCCCACGAAGGTGAACAGCAGGTTGTCGGCCAGCACCAGGATCAGCATCGAGGCCACGAAGAGGTTCAGGTAGAGGAAGAACTTGGGATAGTCCCGGTCCCCCTTCATGTACCCGATGGAGTACAGGTGGATGAGCGAGCTCACCCCCGTGACGAACAGCGCCATCGTCATCGACAGGGGGTCGACGAGCAGGGCGGCTTTCACCTGGAGCCCGCCCACGGGGATCCAGGTGAACAGGCTCTGGGTGAACGACCGCTCCGGGGCGACCCTGCCCAGGAGCCCGGCGTAGACCACGACGGCCACGACGAAGGACCCCACCACCGTGGCCGTCCCCACCCACCCCGCCCAGGGGTCGCCGAGGCGCCGCCCGAAGGCGGCCAGCACGACGAAGCCGGCGAGCGGCAACAGCGGCATGAGATAGGCGGCGTGGAGCATGAGGTCTTCTGGGTTCCCGTCGGTAATGGGCGGTCGGGCTAGCCCCGCATGATGTGGAAGTCGTCGGCGGTTGCGTTCCGGCGTCGTCGGAAGATGGCGACCACGATGCCCAGTCCCACGACCACCTCGGCGGCCGCCACCACCAGGGTGAAGAACACGAGCGCCTGGCCCCCGATGTCGTCGAGCATGCGGGAGAAGGTCACGAAGGTCAGGTTGGCGGCATTGAGCATGAGCTCGACGCACATGAACATGACGAGCACGTTGCGCCGGACGAGCAGGCCCAGGGCGCCGATCGAGAACACCACCGCCGCCAACCCCAGGTACCACGCCCCGCTGAGGCTCATGACGAGACCTCCTCACCGGCGGCCTCGGCCTCGATGTCACCGGCGGCCTCGGCCTCGATGTCGGCGTCGGGATCAAAGGGCTCGGCCTCGGGGTCGGTCTCCCCGGCACCGAGGACACCGCCGGGGCGCCGGGCCAGCACCACCGCGCCGACCACGGCGATCACGAGCAGGGCGGAGGTGACTTCGAAGGCGAACAGGTAGGTGGTGAACACCGACCGCCCCAGGGCGGCCACATCCCCGCCGGACTGGCCCTGGGAGGCTCCGGCCACCGACCGTGCCCCCACCGCCCAGTGGGCGCCGAACCCCATGAGCAGCAGCCCGGCCAGGCCGAGCGCCATGAGGCCCACCGCCAGGGGCCGCTGGGCCCGCAGGGGCTCTTTCTCGAGGCTCTCCTCGCGGTCGACCCCCAGGAACATGATCACGAACAGGAACAGCACGACGATGGCTCCGGCGTACACGATGACCTGCACCGCGGCCAGGAAGTTGGCCTGCTGCTCGACGAAGAGCACGGCCACGCCGAACAACGTCATGACGAGCATCAGCGCCGAGTGCACCGGGTTGCGCGCCACCACGACCCCGATGGCGCCACTGAGCACGATGGCCGCGGCGACGGCGAAGGTCAGGGCGTCGACGGTGGTGGCGGCGAGCAGAGGTGTGACCATCAGGGCTCGCTCTTCTTGGTGGGGTTCTCGACCCACTTGGTGGGAGCCGGCGCCACCGGGGCCCGGCGTGCCGCCATCTTTTCCATCCGGGCCCGCACCGGCGGCGGGATGCGCTGCTCCATCCGGGCCCGCATGCGGTTGGCGATCCCCCGCATCCCCTGCTGGTCGGGGAGCCGATCGATGTCGTCGAGATGGGAGGAGAAGGTCTCGCGCAACTGGCGACTCCCGGTCGCCTCGTCGTCACGCCGGTCGCTCTGGCCACCCTCGGGTGTCCGCACCCCGTAGCCCAGCTCCCCCGACCACTGCACCCGTCCCTCGTAGGCGGCGACCCCCGAGGGCGAGGTGGCCCGCATCCAGCCCGAGGTGTGCAGGTCGTCCCCCTCGCGCCAGTCCTCCCACGGCAACCGTTGGGGCCGGCCGTCGTCGCCGACCAGCAGCTCGTCCTTGGTATAGATGGCATCGGCCCGGTTGGTGAAGGAGAACTCGAACAGCTTGGACTCGGTGATGGCCTCGGTCGGACACGCCTCGACGCACAGGTCGCAGTGGATGCACCGCAGGTAGTTGATCTCGTACACGAACCCGTACCGCTCGCCGGGCGAGACCGGGTCGGTCGGTGAGTTGTCCGCGCCCCGGACGTAGATGCAGTCGGCGGGACACACCCCCGCGCACAGCTCGCACCCGATGCACTTCTCCATGCCGTCCTCGTACCGGTTGAGGACGTGCCGGCCGTGATTGCGGACACCCTTGGGCTTCTTCTCGCGCGGGTACTGCCGGGTGACCCGCTGGCGCGTCATCTGCTCCAACGTGACCTTGAACCCCCCGAGGAAGCTCAGGTCGTCGCGCAACCCGTCGAACAGTCCCATCAGGTCACCAGTCCCGGCGCGTCGACGCCCGGCGTGTCGGGCGTGTCGAGATCGGGCCCGTCGAGCGCCTCGGCGGCGTCGTCACGACCCGACCCGACCAGGACCGACCGCAGCAGCAGGCCCGCCGCCGCGATCAGGGCCACGGTCACCCCCACCCCCCACCACCGGCCCACCAAGAAGGCGGCCAGGACGAGGACCCACCCGAGCGAGAGCGGGATGAGGACCTTCCATCCCAGATCCATGAGCTGGTCGTAGCGCAGCCGGGGCAACGCGGCCCGCAGCCACACGTAGATGAACAGGAACACGAGGGTCTTGCCCAAGAACCACAGCACCGGGATCACCCAGGACAGGATGAAGATGTGGGCCGTGGGCCCGTCGGGCCCCCCCAGGAACAAGGTCACGACGATGGCCGACATCGTGATGGTGTTCATGAACTCGGCCATGAAGAACAGCGCGAACCGGATCGACGAGTACTCGGTGTTGAAGCCGCCCACCAGCTCCTGCTCCGCCTCGACCAGGTCGAAGGGGGGCCGGGTCAGCTCGGCGGTGATGGCGATCATGAACAAGAAGAACGGGAGAATGCCCGTCCGGATGATGAACCAGCTCCCGATGAAGGTATGGGCCTGGTGCTCGACGATGACCCGGGTCGACAGCGATCCGGCCAGCAGCACCACGGTCACCACCGACAGGCCGAGGGCGGCTTCGTAGGAGATCATCTGCGCCGAGGCCCGCACCGAGCCGAGCAGCGGGTACTTCGATCCCGACGACCACCCCGCCAGCATCACGCCGTAGACCGAGATCGACGACATGGCCAGCAGGAACAGGATCCCGACGGGCGGGTCCGCCACCTGTAGCTCGAAGGTGTGCGAGGCGACGGTCACGATGCCGCCGACCGGCACGATGGCGAAGGACAAGAAGGCGGGGAGGATCGAGAGGTAGGGCGCCAGCTTGAACACGGTCCGATCGGCCCGTTCGGGGAGGAGGTCCTCCTTGAAGAACAGCTTGATCCCGTCGGCCAGCGTCTGCAGCAGCCCCCAGGGCCCGGCCCGGTTCGGCCCCACGCGCGCCTGCATGTCCGAGATCACCTTGCGCTCGAACCAGATCATGAGCATGACCGACACCAACAGCGCCCCGAAGGCGACGAGCACCTTGATGACGACGATGAGCAGCTGCGCCCAGTGGACACCGTGCGCAAAGAGCGGATCGCCCAGAGCCAGGACCGGTCCCATCACAACGTCTCCACCCGCACGTCGATGACCGGCTCCCGCACGTCGATCAAGGCCGAGGCCCCGGCCCCCTCGACACTCGGGTCGTCGCCGTGGAGGTTGAATTCGATGCAGGCCACGCCCCGGGGCACGCCCTCGTCGGCGACCGCCTCGAATTCGAGGGCGGCCCGCGAGGACCGGACCCTCACCCGCGCCCCGGTGGTGACACCGAGACGCCCGAGGTCAGAGGGATTGGCCCGCACCGTGGCCGGCGCCGCCAGCGGGGCCAGCGACCGACACCCCTCGAGCAGCACGCCGTGGTCGTAGAGGCGGCGGGTGGACACGAGCCGGAGCGAGTAGCTGTCGGGCGAGGGCACGGTGGGGGCCTCGACGGGCACGGGCCACCGCACCGACCGGGGCCGCGCGGGCGTGGCACCCGCCCCGTCGCCGTTGGACGCGCCGTTCGAAGCCGTGCCGTTGGAGCCAGGGAGGAGCTCGTCGCCCCCGGGGGGCTCGGCGAGACCGGCCCGCGGGGGCGCGCCCTGGGCCTCGACGGCGTCGATGCCCGGCGTCGCCATGGGGTCGAAGGGCGCCAGGACCCGCCGGGTGGTGATCCGGACGGGCGAGGCGGGGAGGGGGGCGACGATGCCGTCGCGCGCCGCCGGGGTGTCGAGCACGACGCGGGTGATCCCGCTATGGCAAGGAGCGAGCCGTTCGATCTCGTCCCAGAGCTCGGCCGCGCTCGACACGCCCAGACCCCCCCCGAGGCGATCGGCGAGCTCGGCGGCCACCATCCAGTCCGGCCAGCACTGGCCCGGCGACACCAGCTTCTGGGCCAGGCGGGTGATCCGCCCTTCGATGTTGGTGGTCGTCCCGGTCCGCTCGTGGGCGACGGCCACCGGGAGCACCACGTCGGCCAGCGCCGCCGAGGGTGACAGGAACCCGTCCACGGCCACCACGAACCCGGCGTTGCCCAGGGCCTCCTCGGCCAGGGCCCGGTCGGGGAAGTCGCCCACCGGGTCCGACCCCACCAGCACGACGGCGCCCATCGACCCGTCGGCCAGCGCCCCGAGGATGCCCGCCGCGTCCCGGCCCCGCTGCGCCGGCACCGCTCCCCACGCCTCTTGGTACCAGGCCCGGCCTTCGTCGAGGCTCACCCGCCCCGGGAGCAGACCCGGCGCCAGACCCATGTCGAGCGCGCCCATCACGTTGCCCCGGCGCAGGGCGGGCAGGAACCGCGCCCGGGGCCACGCCTCGGCCATCGCCGCCGCGGCCTCGGCCACCAGGGCCCCGTCCTCGGCCAGCGACGGCCGCCCGATCACCACCACCACGCCTTCCCCGCCGTCCCCGGCGCCCGCCAGCGCGCCGCGCGCCGCGCTCCAGGCCTCGTCGTCCACCGAGTCGGGGTGCTCCGCACCCGAGGAGGCGAGCGCCCGGGCCACCGTGGCCGCTTCGCCGGGCCGATACGGCACCACGGCGGTGGCGAACTCGCTGAGCGCCCCGGCCCGGGGGGCGAGCTCCACGATCTCGAGGTTCCCGTCGACCGCCGCGCCCCGCAGGCGCAGGAAGAGCAGGGGCAGCTCCTCTCGCAGGTCGCCCGACAGCACCACCACACACGCCGCCCCGCAGGCCTCGTCGATCGTGGCCCGGGGCAGGCCGAGCACGACCTCGGCCGGCAGGCCGTCGCCGAGCTGGGCGTCGACCGAATCGGTTCCGATCACCGATTTGGCGAGCTTGGCCCAGGCGTAGGCGTCCTCGTTGGAGAGCCGGGCTCCCCCGAGCACCCCGATGGCCTCGGGGCCCCGCTCGGTCCGGACCCCGGCCAACCGCTGCGCCACCTCGGTCAGCGCCTCGCTCCACGACACCGCCACGAGCTGGTCGGTCCCGTCCACGACGCGGCGCACGAGGGGCTCCACCAGACGGTCCTCGGCGTTGACCGCCTCGAACCCGAACCGACCCTTGTCACACAGCCAGCTCTGGTTCAACGGGTCGCTGTCGATCCCGAGCACGCGCGTGACCCGATTCGACGAGGACTGCACCGCGGCCCGGCACCCGAAGGCACACAGGGTGCACGTCGACTCCACCTGGTCGAGATCCCAGGGCCGGGCGCTGAACCGGTACGGCGATGCCGTCAGCGCGCCCACCGGGCAGATCTGCACCGTGTTGCCGCTGAAGTACGACGTGAAGACGTGGTCCTCGAAGACATTGACCTCGATGGCGTCGCCGCGGCCGAGGAAGTCGATCTGCGCCTCGCCGGCGATCTCCGCCGCGAACCGGACGCACCGGCCGCACTGGATGCACCGCTCCCGGTCCAACAGCACGAGCTCGGAGATGGGAATGGGCTTGGCCCAGTGCCGCTTCTCCTCGAGGAACCGGCTCTCGCCGGGCCCGTACGCCAGGACCTGGTCCTGGAGCGGGCACTCCCCACCCTTGTCGCACACCGGGCAGTCGAGCGGATGGTTGACGAGGAGGAACTCGAGCACCCCGTCCTGGGCCTTTTTCACCTTCTCCGAGGTCGTGTCGACCTCCATGCCCTCGGTGATGGGCACGTAGCACGCCGGTTGCAGGGTCGCCCCCCGGGGCCCCGACACCTCGACCAGACACATCCGGCACATGCCGACCGGCTTCATCCGGGGGTGGTAACAAAACCGCGGGATGAACGTCCCAGCCTGCTCGGCCGCGGCGATGAGGAACTGGCCGGCCGGCGCGGTGACCTCGGTGCCGTCGAGGGTGAAGGTGACCGATGCGCCCTCCTCGACCCGGGGCGCGATGCCGTGGTGCGACGTGACGACGGGGTCAGCCATGGGGACAGCCCCCTTCCTTCACGTGCACGAGGAAGTCGTCACGGAACATCCGGATGGCCGACGCGATCGACGACGGGATCGAGGAGCCCAACACGCAGATCGTCGTCTGCTGCGGTGGCCACGACACGCCCGGCGCCAGGTTGTCGCAGACGTCCATGAGCAGGTCGACGTCGGCCTCGCGTCCGTCGCCGTCCTCGATGCGGCGCAGGATCTTCTCCAACCACCCGCTGCCCTCGCGACAGGGCGTGCACTGGCCGCACGACTCGCGCCAGAAGAACCGGGTGATCCGCCAGGCGGCCCGCACCACACAGGTGGTGTCGTCCATGACCACGATCGACCCCGACCCGAGCATCGACCCGGCTTGACCCACCTCGTCCTGGCCCAGGGGGAGGTCGAGGTGCTCGGGCCCGAACCAGGGAGCCGACACCCCACCGGGGATGATGGCCTTCAGCTCCCGATCGCCGGGGATGCCACCCCCGAACACCGGAGCGAAGACGAGGTCTCTGAAGGTCGTCTTCACCATCTCCACCTCGTAGACACCGGGATTGCGCACGTGGCCGGCGAGGGCGAACAGCCGGGTCCCGGTGGAGCGACCCTCGCCCAGCGCGGTGAACGCCTCGGAGCCGTTGACCATCACCCAGGGCAGGTTGGAGAGGGTCTCCACGTTGTTGACGACCGTGGGCTCGCCGTAGAGGCCGATGGCGGCGGGGAAGTACGGGGGCTTGATGCGGGGAAATCCCCGCTTCCCCTCGAGGCTCTCGAGCAGCGCCGTCTCCTCGCCGCAGATGTAGGCGCCGGCGCCGGGGTGGACCACCACGTCGATCGAGAATCCCGATCCGAAGATGTCCTTGCCGACCGCACCGTGCTCGTAGGCGTCGTTGAGCGCGCCCTGGACTCGCTCGAGGCCGAGGGCGAATTCACCACGCACGTAGATGAAGGCCCGGTTGGCCTGGATGGCATAGGCGGCGATGAGGACCCCTTCCACCAGCTGATGGGGGTCGCGCTCGATCAGGAGGTGGTCCTTGAAGGTGGCGGGCTCGCTCTCGTCGCCGTTGACCACCAGGTAGGTGGTGGGCGCCTTGCGCAGCATCGACCATTTCCGGCCCGCCGGGAAGCCGGCCCCGCCCCGCCCCAGGAGGCTCACGGCGTCGACCTCCTGGGCGACCTGTTGCGGGGTCATGGTGAGCGCCTTGCGCAGACCTTCGTACCCGCCCGTGGCGAGGTACCGCTCGAGCGTGTGGGAGTCCTCGTACCCGAGGCGCGACGTCACGATCCGGGGAGCTTCGGTGACCGCCATCACGTCCCCCCGCCCGAGCCAGACCTCGCCGCCTCGCGCTCGGCGCTGATGGTGGCGTCGTCGACGCGCAGCCCGCCCTGGCGACGCACCCGGACCAGGGTGCCGTGCCGGGGGATCTCGTCGGCCAGCCTCCCGGCCCGCAACCCGTCGACCAGCTCGTCAAAGGACTCCGGGGTGACGTCGCCCACGAACCGGTGATTGACCGCCAGACACGGGGCCCGGCCGCAGTCGGCGATGCACTCGGTCTCCTCCAGCGTGAACATGGCGTCGGTCGTCGTGGCACCGGAACGGATCCCGAGGGTGCCCTCGATGTGGTCGAGCAACTCGTAGGCGCCCCGCAGCATGCAGGCGATGTTGGTGCACACCGAAATCACATAGGTGCCGACGGGCTCGGTGTGCAGCATCTCGTAGAACGACGCCGTCCCGAGGACTTCGGCCGGTGTCAGCCCCACCAGGGCGGCGATCTCGTCGATGGCCTCGGGCCGCAACCAGCCGTCCTGCTCCTGGGCCAGATGGCAGATGGGGATGAGCGCCGAGCGCGGATGGGGATACAGCGCCACGAGCTCACGGGCCCGCGTGACGATCTCCTCGGACAGGTGGCCGGACCCGGCGGCGGGCGTCACCGGTCCACCTCGCCCATGACGGGGTCGACCGACGAGATGGTCGCCACCGCGTCGGCCACGAGACCCCCGTGCATCATGACCGGCAGGCTCTGGAGGTTGACGAACGACGGGGCCCGGATGTGCATCCGGAACGGCTTGGACGACCCGTCCGACACGAGGTAGCACCCGAGCTCGCCGCGCGGCGACTCGATGGCCACGTAGACCTCTCCCTCGGGGACCTTGAAGCCCTCGGTGAAGATCTTGAAGTGATGGATGAGCGCCTCCATCGATTCGTCGATGCGGGCCCGCGGCGGTGGGGTCACCTTCTTGTCCTGCACCCGGTAGTCCCCCGCCGGCATCTTGTCGAGCACCTGCCACAAGATGCGCACCGACTCCCGGATCTCGTTGATGCGGATGGCATACCGGTCGAAGTTGTCCCCGTAGGTTCCGATGATGACGTCGAAGTCGACGTCGTCGTAGGCCAGGTACGGCATGGTCCGACGGAGGTCCCAGGCCACCCCGGTCGAGCGCAGGATCGGGCCCGTGGCACTCAACGCCAGCGCTTCATCGGCGCTGAGGGCCCCCACCCCCTCCATCCGTTCTCTGAAGATGGGTTGTCCCGTGAGCAGGTTGTCGTAGTCGGCCAGGCGCGACGTCACGTTGTCGAGGATCACCTCGACGTCGTCCTCCCACCCGTCGGGGAGATCCGCGGCGGTGCCCCCGGGACGGATGAAGTTGTGGTTCATCCGCAGGCCCGTGGTCTTCTCGAAGAACCCGAGCACGAGCTCGCGCTCTCTGAACCCGAAGATCATCATGGTGGTCGACCCGACGTCCATGCCGTTGGTCGCCAACCACATGAGATGGGACGACATCCGTTGCAGCTCCGACAGGAGCATGCGGATCCACACGGCCCGGGCCGGGAGCTCGATGCCGAGCAGCTTCTCGGTGGCGAGCGAGAAGACCAGCTCGTTGTTGAGCGGTGAGAGGTAGTCCATCCGCGTGACGTTGGTGGAGCCCTGTTGGTAGGTGAGCTCCTCGGCGGTCTTCTCCATGCCGGTGTGCAGGTACCCGATGATGGGCTTGGTGCGCAGCACCGTCTCGCCGTCGAGCTCCATCATGAGGCGCAGGACCCCGTGCGTCGACGGGTGCTGGGGCCCCATGTTGATGATCATGGTCTCGTCGTCAGGACGCTCGATGTCGATGTCCGACACGTCGACGCCGTGGCTCTCGGGCAGCCGCAGGACCGACCCCACCTCGCGCTCGAGCTCCTCCGACGGTGTGTCGCGCCGCGAGGCGAGCTCCTGGGGGCCCTCCGAGGTCTCCCTGACGAAGGGGGACAAGGGATCGGCGGCGGCGGCGTCCGACGTCGACACCGACGCCCCGGCGGTGGCGCGCTCGGGTTCGGTCATCGTGGCCCCGGAGCGTGCTTGAACTGTACGGGGACGCGCCCCACGCCGAAGTCCTTGCGCAGGGGGTGACCCTCCCAATCCTCGGGCATGAGGATCCTGGTCAGATCGGGGTGGCCGCGAAAGGAGATGCCGTACATGTCGTAGGCCTCGCGCTCCATCGCCTCGGCACCGCGATAGAGGTCCCACAACGACGACACCTCGGCGTCGACCTCGGGAACCTGGACCCGGATGCGTACCCGCCGGACCTGCGCCAACGACAGGAGCATCACCACCAGCTCGAACCGCTCGGGCTCGACCACCGCAGGCAGCGCACGGCCGGGATGTCCGAGGTAGTCGACGGCGGTGAGGCTGGCGAGCATCTCGAACCCGGCGTCGCGGTGCGCGGCCACCACGTCGTGGTAGCGATGGCGGTCGCAGAACAACACGGTGTGGCCGTCGGTCGACGTCGACGCCGGTACGTCGGGAAGCGACGGTTCGACAGGCGCGGTCTGCGTCGTCACCGCGGGGTTCCCAGCCGGACTGCATTGGGGCGCTCGGGCACCCAACCGGCGAGCTCCTCGGGGCCCTGGGTCGTCGGGCCGCGCCGGCGGGTGATCTCACCGGTGCGGATCTTCTCGTGCAGGGTGAGGATGGCGTGCAGGAGCATCTCGGGGCTGGGGGGACACCCCGGGGCGTACACGTCCACCGGGACGACCTGGTCCACACCCTGGACGATGGCGTAGTTGTTGAACATGCCACCCGTCGAGGCGCACACGCCCATGGAGATGACCCACTTGGGCTCCATCATCTGGTCGTAGACCTGACGGAGCACCGGGGCCATCTTCTGCGAGACCCGGCCGGCGACGATCATGAGGTCGGCCTGGCGGGGCGATGCCCGGAACACCTCCATCCCGAACCGGCTGATGTCGAAGTCGGCCGCCCCCACCGACATCATCTCGATGGCGCAGCACGCCAAGCCGAAGGTCACCGGCCAGACGCTGTTGCGGCGCGCCCACTTCACCAGGTCCTCGACCCGCCCGGTCAAGAAATTGTGCTGAAGGTCCTCGAGCCCCATAACGCCCTCGCCCGCTTACGCTGCCTGTCCGGCGCCCGGCCCCTGACCGGGCCCGACGCGGGCGATGGTCGACTCGGTGGTGCGCTCGGGCAGGGCGGGGCGCAGCCGCTTGGCCGGGCCCCAGTTCAACGCCCCGTTGCTCACGAGATAGAGGAACGAGATGAACACCGCCGCCGCGAACACCAGCACCTCGATGAGGCCGAAGGTGTGGAGCTGGCGGTAGACGACCGCCCATGGGTAGAGGAACACGATCTCGATGTCGAAGATGATGAAGATCATCGCCACGAGGTAGAACCGCACCGGGAACCGCTGGGGGGGCTCCCGATCGGGGACGATCCCGCACTCGTAGGGCGCCAGTTTGGCCGCCGTCGGTCGCTTGCGGGGGGCGAGGAGACCAGACGCCAAGAAGGACAGACCCGCGAAGAGGACGCCCAGCACGAAGAGCACCACGATCGGGAGGTAGTCGCTCATGACCGCTTGCGGTTCTACCACGGCACCCAGCGCACGAGCACATTGAGAATCGGTGCTCGCCGGGCCGCGGCCGGCCGATCGGACCTGGACTCCGACACACCCGGTGCCGCCCTACGATCTACCCGGTGACCAAGCCCGAGAACACCCCTCCGTCGACCGCACCGGGTCGTGCTCAGGGCGTCGACGACGCCCGGGTCCACGACGTCGTCGTCGTCGGTGGCGGCCCCTCCGGATCGGCCTGCGCCTATTGGCTGGCCGAAGCCGGATGGGACGTGGTGGTGGTGGAGAAGAAGCACTTCCCCCGCGAGAAGACCTGCGGCGACGGGCTCACCCCCCGGGCGGTGCGCCAACTCAACGACATGGGGCTCTCGGGCGCCCTGGCCGGCGCGCACCGCTACGACGGCCTGCGGGCCTGCGCCTACGGGATGAGCCTGGAGATGCCCTGGCCCGACCATCCCTCGTTCCCCCCCGTCGGCTACGTCATCACCCGCCATGACCTCGACCAGCTGGTGGCTGAGCGTGCCGCCAAGGCCGGCGCCACGGTGTGCGAGGGGGCCGAGGCCATCGGCCCGATCCTCGACCGCGCCACCGCCGGCCCCGTCACCGGGTCGGGGTCCAATGCCGAGGTCCTCCCCAGTTGCGCCGGGGCCAGGGTCCTCGATCGCGACGCAGGGCGCCAACACGAGGTGCGGGCCCGGTACACGGTGGTCGCCGACGGGGCCAACTCACGCTTCGGCCGCGCCCTGGGCACCTCCCGAGACCGGGCCTATCCCCTGGGCATGGCCCTGCGGGGGTACTTCCGCTCCCCGCGCCATGACGAGCCCTTCATCGAGTCCCACCTCGACATCCGCAACGCCTCGGGAGAGGTCGTGCCCGGCTACGGCTGGGTGTTCCCCATGGGCGACGGGCGCGTCAACGCCGGGGTCGGCCTGCTGTCGGTGGAAGGCCGGTGGAAGGGGGCCAACACCACCCAGCTCATGGACGCCTTCATCGACTGGGCCCCCGCCTCGTGGGAGCTCTCCAAGACGACGCTGTGTGGACCGCCCACCGGCGGGAAGCTCCCCATGGGCCTGTCGGTGCGCCCCCGGATCGGCCCCAACGTGCTCGTCATCGGGGATGCGGCGGGCACCATCAACCCCTTCAACGGGGAGGGCATCGCCTACGGCTACGAGACCGGCCGCCTGGCGGCCGCCTGCGTGGCCCGGGCCCTGTCGGGCGAGGGCGTCCACGCGCTGATGGACTACGAGTCCCAGCTCCAGGCCGCTTACGGCCTCTACTACCGCATGGCGCGAGAGTTCGTCCGGCTGATCAGCAGGCCGGAGCTGATGCGGGTCTGCGTCAGCACCGGCATGCATTCCCGCAGCGTCATGGAGTGGTTGCTGCGCATCATGGCCAACCTGGTACGACCCGACGAGATCGGTCCGGCCGAGGCCGCCTACCGCACCCTGTGCACGATCGGTCGCCTGACGCCGGGTTGAGCTCGACCGCCACGGCTCACAGCTGGGCCACGCCGAGGACCCGGATCTCGAGGTTACGGACGAGGTGGTCCTGCGCGTCGAGCGAGAACACCAGGTCGCTCACCGTTCCCAAGGTCGCCTGCACCCGCCCGTCGAAGACGGCGGTGGCGGTGCTCACCACGGTCTTGGTCTGGCCCTTGTCGTTGGCGATGCGGGCGATCTGGAACCCCGCCACCGTGACGGCGCCGGGCCCGTCGGGGACGGGGACGACGATGGGCTGCACGGTGGCGGTGGCGAACCCGACTCCCCCGCTGCCCGGCGCATAGGGCAGCATGGCCTGGACGTAGGGCTGGTAACACGTGGCGAACAACGCCGGGTCCTGGAACACGCTCGCGTCGGCCTGCCCGATCCGGGCGCTCTGGACCACGTCGACGACGGAGCTGACCGCACCGCCGTTGCCACTCGGATCCGCATACGAGGGCGAGGTCACTTCGGCGCTGCGCTGTGAGACGGCGCTGCCCATCCCGAAGGCCCCGTCAACCGCCGAGACCGGCACGTGCAGGCAGCGGGCCAGGTTCGTCGAGGCCTGCTCGGCGGTCCGCAGGGCACCCGCCCCGGCGGTGGTGGCGCCGGCGGCGAAGGGGTTCCCCATGCGGAGCGCGACCGTGCTCCACCCGGGGAGATCGCTCTTTTGGATCCCGACGCGGGCGGCGATGGCGGAATCCGACAGCAAGCCCGCCGGGATCCGCCCCGTCGACCCCTGGCCGTGGAAGTACCGCACCCCGGCGGCGATGGGGATGAGCCCGGCCAGCAAGACGAACAGGACGAGCCTCACCAGGTCCTGAACCGGTGGCGGGGAGGGCTTGTGCGACAGCCGGAGTCGGTGCCGCGCCCGCCGCAGGGCCACCCGGGGCCGTCTCGACGAGGGGTCGTCGCGGTCGGCCGTCGAGTCCTCGACCACCGGATCGGCGACGACACCGACGTCGACGCCCGCATCTCCGACCACAGGGACCGGGGCCGGCGGCGTGAGGAGTACCGGGGCCGGCGGCGCTGCGAACGCCGGAGCGGGGGGATCGAGGAGTTCCGGGGCCGGCGGCGCTGCGAACGCCGGAGCGGGGGGATCGAGGAGTTCCGGGGCCGGCAGCTCGAGGAGGGGCGGCTCCTGTGCCGACATCGGCTCGATGGGCGGGGGGGCGAGGAGGGGAACCGGCGCGGACGGGGCTGATGTCTGGTCGACCGGCGTCTCGACGGCCGGCGTCTCGACGACCGGCGTCTCGACGGCCGATGTCGGCTCCTCGGGAGTGGCGGCCTCTCGTGGGCCGTCCACCTCCTTCTTCGAAGGCACGAGAAGGCGCAGCGGGCGCCCGTCGACCATGAACTCCAGAGACGTGACCGGCTCCCCGCTCGCCAAGGCGACGGGGGGACCGAACGTGAGGGGAGACGTGCGCTCCCATTCGACGGTCCGTCGCTCCCCGGGTTCGGGTCCCAGGAACGTGATCCCCTCAGTGTCGACGATCACCGAAAGGTGGCCCACGACGGCGGGTCCGTCGGGCGTGGCACCCTCCAAGTAGACGTCGTCCATACGCAGGCTCCCATTCCCGAGCCCGATTGATCCCATCGCGTTCCTCCTCCATTTGGCTCTTCAAGCAGTGGCTTCCGCAGCCACCTTGGTGACGGGCGCCCAGCGCGCCCAGCTCCCTGCCGCCGGCTGAAAAGGGCCTGTGAGCAGGAAATACCTTTGTGGGATGCGGGACGACCCCGGGCGCGACGGTGCTTCGGGGCCGGCGGATGGCGGGAACAGAGCACCTGACCCGAGCGTCGGAGTCGACCCCGCGGGCCGAGCCCGATCCCGTGGACGGTCCTGAACCGGGGGCGCCGCGCCCGCGCCTGTCGGTGCCACGCTCGAGGTCAATGTCGTCGGCATGTTCGAGCCGACGCAACCGAGCCAGAACCACGCTGACCTCCACCGACCATGCGCGCTGGATGGGACCGTTTCCTGCGCTCATATGTCGGCACGAAGGGCTCGCAACCTGAGCGAGTCCCGAGGCCCGGGTGTCGAGAGGTCGCGCCCGAGCGCGACCCGGTGTGTCGGTGGTCAGCCGACGTGGACGAAGCGAACCAACTCCATGCTCTCGTACATGATCCAGGAGTCGGCCACCTGCCGGTACGGGAACATCTCATGGGCACCGAGGGCCCGGTCGCCGAGCAGCGCCGCTTCGAGTTCCTCGCACTTCGTCCCGAAGGTCTGATACCCCGGCGCCCACACCAGCCAGATCTGGTGGGTGGGCGCGCTCATGCGCTCCAACTGGGCGGCGAAGGCGCCGGGGTCGCCCCGGCCCGAGGCGGCCGCGTAGTCGACCCAGTTCACGAACTGCGGGCCGGTCCCCCGGGGGAAGGTGATCTCGCGGTAGCGACCCGGAGGAACCAGCCGGTTCACGCTGGGGCCGATCTGGTCCGGGCAGTAGGCCACGATGTCGCCGGGTCGACCGAGCTGGGCGAGCGCGGCGGCCACCTGGCCCGCCTGCGTCCGGCTCGACCAGGCGCTGGGCAGGCCGCTGGCCAGGCCGAAGGCGACGACCGCGCTCAGGACGCCGGCTCGGATCCGGCGGTCGGCGAAGGTGGTGAGACCCAGGGCCACCAGGAGCACGAGCGGCACGAAGACCACCCAGGCGTAGCGCGCCTGGAACGCGCTCCCGCTGATGAATCCCCCGACGACCGCGGCGGCGAGCGTGCCGATGAGCATGACCGCCGGCGCCCGGCCCGGGGGCCGGGTGCGCAGATCGAGGTCGACGTGGAAGGCACCCCTCGCCACGCCGAACAGCCCGAGACCCACGAGGGCGAAGTAGAGCAGCGCAAGCGCCCGGCCCTGGTTGGTGGCCCCTCCCGCGAAGGACGTCACGGCATTGACCATGGCCGCGAAGTTCGCCGGCTCTGCCCACGGGGTCCCGGTGTGTCGGGCTTGGAAGACGAACGTCGGGACCCAGGGAAGAAAGGTGAGACAACCGACGAACACCGAGACGAGGGCGAGGCGCGCCCCCCGGCGGCGCGCCTCGGGGCCCCGCCACGCCTGGAACGCCAACCACAGGGCCGTCACCCCCACGAGATAGATGGCCCAGTAGTGCGTGTAGAGGAGCAACCCCGTGACCAGGGCCACGGCGATGACGTTGGCGGGGGTGGGCCGGCGCAGGATCTGCTGGAGGGCCACGACTCCCGCCGCGGTGAGAAGGCCCACGAGCGCGTACATCCGGTTCTCGGTCGCGTACCGCACCGCGAACGGCGACGTCGCCACGAGGACCAGGGCGGCGTTGGCCACCGTCTTGCCCCCGAGACGACGGCCTGCCACCCAGACGAACGGCAACGTGGCGCAGCTGATCACGCCCGACAACGAGCGCACGCCCTCGTCGGAGGTGCCGAAGACCTCGGTCCAGTAGTGCAGGAGGTAGTAGTAGAGCGGCGGTGCCCCGTCGCGACGCAGCGCACCGTGGATCTGCCCCAGCGGTAGCCGGGAGATGTTGAGCGTCAGCGCCTCATCGAGCCACATGTCCGAGCGCGCCACGAAGCGAAGGACGATGCCGAACACGACCACGACGACGCCACCGACGACCATGAACCGCGACAGCCTGGGGTAGCGCCCCGTCCCGCCACCGGATCCGTCCTCGCCGGACCCGTCCTCGGTGTCGCGCGCTCCGGTCGACTCGGACACGTCGGGGGTCGACGCCGGCGATGCGGCGGTGGCGGTGGTGGCGACCCGGTCGAGTGCGGTGCCGGGCTCCGCCGGCGGCGCCTCCAGCCCGTCCATGTGTCGCATGGTAAACGAACGGGCGCCCCGACCCCGAGACGGGCCAAGGGTCAGAGGCCTTGTGACCAGGCAATCCTTCCGCGACGCCTCACCCCACCGAGGAGGACGTGGCCACCATCTGCGCGGCGGCGTCGGCGGCGGCCTCCACCACGGCGTCGAGGTGGTCGTCGAGATGGGCCATTCCCGGGAACATGGCTTCGTAGGGCCCCGGCGCGAGCGCCACTCCCCGCGTGAGCATGGCCGAGAAGAACTCCGCGTACCGGCCTCCGAGCACCGTGGTCCGGGCCGACGCGTAATCGGTGACCGGCTCGGCCCCGAAGAACAGCCCCACGAGGGGGCCCACCGACGGCGTCTGCACCGGGATCCCGGCTCCGGAGATGGCCGCCCCGAGGCCGGTGGCGAAACGCGCCGCCCGCGCGCACAGCCCGTCGTAGTCGGCCGCCGAGACGGTCTCGAGCACCGCCAGCCCCGCCGCGGTGGCGAGCGGGTTCCCCGACAGGGTGCCCGCCTGGTAGACGGGACCGTCCGGGGCCAACACGGACAGGACGTCGCGCCGGCCCCCGAAGGCGCCGACGGGGAGACCCCCGCCGATCACCTTGCCGAAGCACCAGAGGTCGGGCGTGACCCCCGTGCGCGCCGACATCCCCCCGGAGCCGACCCGGAACCCGGTGATCACCTCGTCGAAGACGAGGAGCGCGCCGGCGTCGTCGCAGGCGGCGCGCAACCCTTCGAGGAAGCCCGGCGCGGGCGCCACCACGCCCATGTTGGCGGCGGCGGGCTCGACGATGACACACGCCACGCGCTCGTCGACCTCGGGGACGACGTTGTAGGGGACGACCAGGGTGTCGGCCACAGCCGAGGCCGGGACCCCGGCCGACCCGGGCAGGCCGAGGGCCGCCACGCCGCTCCCCCCGCCGGCCAGCAGCATGTCGGAGTGCCCGTGGTAGCACCCGTCGAACTTCACGACCCGGTCGCGGCCGGCGAACCCACGGGCGACGCGCACCGCGCTCATGGCCGCCTCTGTGCCCGAAGACACCAGCCGGACCTGCTCGCAACCGGCCACGCGGTCGCAGATGGCTTCGGCGAGGAGCACCTCACCCGGGGTCGGGGCGCCGAAGGTCGTGCCCCGGGCCGCGGCGCTCGTCACCGCCGCGGTCACCGCGCCATGGGCGTGCCCGAGGAGGACCGCGCCGTAGGACTGGACCATGTCGATGTAGCGCCGGCCCTCGACGTCCCACACATACGGGCCCTCGCCGCGCTCGACCGTGTACGGGGTCCCTCCCACCGCCGCGAAGGACCGCACCGGAGAGTCCACGCCGCCGGGGATCACCCGTCGGGCCCGTTCGAACCATCGGCGGTTGGAAGATGCCCCCGACCCGGGGTCGCCACCGACGGCGGCGGGAGGCCGCTCAGTCACGCATGGCCTCGGCCACCTCACCGGCGAAGTACGTGAGGATGATGGTGGCGCCGGCCCGCTTGATCGCCACCAGGTGCTCGAGCGCCACCGCGTCGCCGTCGATCCACCCCCGCTCGGCGGCCGCCTTCACCATGGAGTACTCGCCGCTCACGTGATAGGCGGCCACCGGGACATCCACCCGTGCCGCCACCGCCGCGATCACATCGAGATAGGCGATGGCCGGCTTCACCATCACCATGTCGGCACCCTCGGCGATGTCGAGGGCGACTTCGAGGCGCGCCTCGCGCCCGTTGCGGGGGTCCTGCTGGTAGGAGCGGCGGTCGCCTCCCCCGGTGATGGTCACGTCCACGGCCTCGCGGAAAGGGCCGTACAGACCCGAGGCGAATTTGGCCGCATAGGCGAGCACGGCGATGTCGCTGTGTCCGACGCCGTCGAGGGCGCTGCGGATGGCGCCGACCTGCCCGTCCATCATCCCGCTGGGCGCCACCACGTCGGCTCCGGCGTCGGCCTGCGCCAGCGCCACCCGCTGATACAGCTCGATCGTGGCGTCGTTGTCGACGGTGCCGTCGGGGCTGAGCACTCCGCAGTGACCGTGGTCGGTGTACTCGTCGAGACACAGATCGGCGATGAGCACCATCTCGTCGCCGAGGGCGCTGCGGAGCTCGGCCAGTGCCACCTGCACCACCCCGTCGGGATCCCAGGCGCCGAATCCCACGCCGTCTTTTTCCTCGGGGATGCCGAACAGGACGATCCCGGGGATCCCGAGCGACGCCAGGCGCTTGGCCTCGACGACCAGCGACGCCGTCGAGTGCTGGAAATGCCCGGGCATCGACGCGATGGGGACGCGGTCCTCGACCCCCGCCCGCACGAACAACGGAGCCACCAGGTCGTCGACTCCGAGGGTGGTCTCGGCCACCAGCCGCCGCAGGGCGGGCGTGCGACGGAGCCGACGCATCCGCCGCGCCGGGAACCCGGCGCCGAGCCCGGCGCCCTTGACCGCTTCTCCGGGCGTGCTCTCCATGTGGCCCGAGCCTACGCGGAGGGGGGCAGGGACGGTGATGCGTCGAGATGCGCCACCAGGGCCGCCACCAGCCCGTCGGCGCTGTGCTCGGCGGCGACCACCTCCACACCGAAACCGGCCCCGCGTGCCGCCTCGGCGGTCACGGGTCCGATGCAGGCCACGACGCCGGGGGCTCGACGCGCTCCCGCCAGCTGCGCGTAGCAGTGCACGGTGGACGGTGAGGTGAAGGTGATGACATCGGCGCGCGAGGCCGCGTCGAGCTCGTCGGCTCCGATGCCCTCGGCGGGGCCGGCCGGCACGGTGCGGTAGGCGTCGACCTCGGTCACCTCCCACCCCTTGTCCCGGAGCCCGGCCGCGACGACCGGGCCCGCCCCCACGGCCCGGGGGAACAGCACCCGGCGCGACCCCGAGGCCCCCGGGGCGGCGCCCGGCATGGCGGCCACGAGTCCCTCGGCGGTCTCCTCCTCGGGGACGAGATCGGCGGCGAGGTGGTAGGTGGCGAGGGCCCGGGCCGTGACGCCACCCACGACCGCCAACCGGGCGCCTCCGAGGGCCCGCCCATCGCGCAGCAGCTCCACGAAGCGCTCGACGGCGTTGGACGAGGTGAAGACGACCCAGTCGTAGGTCTCGACACGCGCCGCCTCGGCGCGCATCGCCGCCCCCCCGTCGGGTGGATCGGCGACGGCGATCACGGGGAGCTCGATGACCTCCGCCCCGGCGGCGGCCAGGGCCGACTCGAGCGCGGCGGCCTGCCGGCGGGCCCGGGTGACGACCACCTGCACGCCGGTGAGCGGACCCCGGACCGGGGCGCGCAGGTCGAGCGCCGCCACCGGACCGATGACGATCGTGGCCGGGGGCCCGAGGTCCACGTCGGCCAGCGCGGCGAGGGTCGTGCGCACGCTGGCCTGGGTCGAGGTGGTGCCCCGATGGACGACCAACACCGGCGTCTCGGGGCTGCGTCCGGCCTCGACGAGCCGGCGGGCGATCTCGGCCCGCGCCGCCATGCCCATGAGGACCACGATCGTGCCGCCGACCCCGGCCAACGCCGCCCAGTCGACCGCGCCCGGCCCGTCTCGGTCGCCGAGGTGTCCGCTCACCACCGTCACCGACGACGACAGCCCCCGGTGCGTGACCGGCACGCCCGCCGAGGCCGGAGCGGCGAACGCGGAGGTGATGCCGGGCACCACCTCGAAGGTGATGCCGGCGCGCAACAGGACCTCGGCCTCCTCCCCACCGCGTCCGAACACGAACGGATCCCCGCCCTTGAGCCTCACGACCGTCCTGCCTCGGTGCGCATGGCGGAGAAGCAGGGCGTGGATGTCGTCTTGGTGTGCACGCTGCCCCGGCCGCTTGCCGACGTCGATGCGCAGCGCGTCCGCCGGGGCCAGGTCGAGCAGCCGGGGGTCGACGAGCCGGTCGAACAAGACCACCTCGGCCCGCCCCAACAGCTCGGCGCCCCGGCGGGTGAGCAGGCCCGGGTCCCCGGGACCCGCCCCCACCAGGTAGACGGTCATGGTCTCGCCGCGCCGCGCTCGGTGCGCTCGGCGGACCCGGCTGCCCAGCCGGGATCGGCGGGACCGGCGGGATCGGCGGGATCGGCCCAGTCGTCGAGCGAGCGCCCGCCGCAGTCGTCGAGCAGGACACGAGAGAGCTCTCGTCCGAGCGCCTCGGGCTCGGTGGCAGGGCCGGTCACGGCGCGGCGCAGCAGGATCCTTCCGTCACGGCTGGCCAGAAAGCCGTCCAGGGCGAGCCGGGCACCGTCGTCGGCGAGGACGGCCAAGGCTCCCAGGGGCAACGTGCATCCTCCGCCCAGGGCGCCGAGGAAGGCCCGCTCGGCGCGCACCGCGCCATGGGCCGCCGGGTCGTCGACCGCGCCCAGGAGCTCGCGCACCACGTGATCGCCATCGCGACACTCCACCGCCAACGCCCCCTGGCCCACCTGGGGGAGCAGCGTGCGGGGATCGAGGACCTCGGCCACGTGCCCGGTGAGCCCCAGGCGCTCGAGGGCGGCCAGGGCGAGCACCCCGACTCCCACCTGCTGGGCCCGTTCCAGCCTCGTGGCCATGTTGCCGCGCAGGTCGCAGAAGGTGAGATCGGGCCGGAGCCATGCCAGCTGCGCCCGGCGCCGCACCGAGCCCGTCGCCACCATGGCGCCCGTCCCCAAGGCCTCGAGGGAGCTACCCACCAGTGCATCGCGTGGATCGGCGCGCTCGGGCACACACGCCAACACCAGACCGGGCGGCGTCTGCGCCGGCAGGTCCTTGGCGGAGTGCACGGCGAGATCGGCGCGCCCGTCGAGCACGGCCAGCTGCACCTCCTTCACGAACGCGCCCTGCCCGCCGATCTGGGCCACCGGGACATCGGCGAGGGCGTCGCCCGTCGTCTGCACCACGACGGGCTCGCACTGCGGTGCGCCGGGGAGCGCCCTCAGGAGATCGGCGACGCGCCTCGCCTGCCACAGCGCCAGGGGCGAGCCCCGCGTGGCGAGCCGGAACGTGCGGCGTTCCCCCTCCCCGCCGATCGGGGTCACCACCTCGTCAGAGGTCGAACAGGGTGCGCAGCGCCTCGACCAGACGCTCGCCTCGCGGTGTGCCCGCCGCCTCTTTCACCGCCACCGTCGGGTGGTGCAGCAACTTGGCGAGCACGTCCCGCACGACCGAGTCCACCTCGTTCCACTGCTGCTCGTCGAGCTCTGCCAGTCGATTCCGATGACGATCGAGCTCGGCGCGGCGCAACTCCTCCACGCGTGCCCGCAGGGCCGAGACGATCGGGGCCGCTCCCCGGGCCCGCTCCTCGGCCCGATACCGCTCCACCTCGTGGAACACGATCTCCTGGGCGGCCGCCAACTCGGACCGGCGTCCGGCCATGGCCCGCTCGGCATGTTCGGTGAGGTCGTCCATGTCGAGCAGATCGATCCCCGGGATTCCGCCCACGGCCGGATCCACGTTGCGCGGGACGCCGAGGTCGACGATCACGAGGGGGGCACCTCCGGCCATGGCCGGACGTGCCCCGCTGGCCGGACCGAGCAGCTCGGCATCGAGGACCGGGAGGGCCGCCCCGGTCGACGCGAACACCACGTCGGCGGCGGCCAGGGCGTCGGGCAGGGCGTCGAGACCGACGCCGGTCCCCCCGATGCGTCCGGCCAGCGCCGAGGCCCGGTCGACCGTGCGGTTGGCCACCACCACCTGGGCGAGGTCGCCGTGACCGGCCAGCGCCTCGATCATGCCCTCGGCCATCTCCCCGGCACCGACCACCACGAGGTGGCGCCCCGCCAGCGATCCACCGAGCCTCGACGCGGCCAGCTCCACCGCCACGTGGGACAACGACGTCGTCCCCTGGGCGATGGCGGTGGTCGATCGGACGTGACGCCCGGCCTGGACGGCGTGGCGGAACAGGGCCGTCAGCACCGGACCGCTGGCGTGCTCGGCCTCGGCGCGCTCGAGGGCCCGTCGCACCTGGCCGAGGACCTCGGTCTCGCCCAGGACACTCGAGCGGAGCCCGGCCGCCACCTCGAAGAGGTGCCCGGTGACGGCGTCGTCGAAGAACACCGTCCAGCGACCTTCCAGGGCCTCGGTGGGGGTGCCCGCCAATCCGGCCAGGAACTCCTGGAGGTCGGTGACCCCTTCGTGGAAGCGTTCCACCACGGCGTAGAGCTCGGTCCGCATGCAGGTCGAGAGGACCACGATCTCGACCAGGTTCGCCCTGTCCCGCAGCCCGGCGACCACCTTCCCGAGGTCGTCCTCGGCAACGGCCACCCGCTCCAGCACGTCGAGCGGGACCTGGTGCTGCTCGAGTCCAACGACGATGACGGCCAACGTCTCGCAGAGCTCCTTGCTCGGGCGTATCCCTCGGGACCCACGACCCTTGATGGGTCAACTTCCTCCCCACCAGGATGCCGGTCGGCGACGCGCTATGCCAGACCGGGGTGACTCCCAGGTGGGCCCGGCAGGGGCGGGACCCTCAGCCGGGCTCGGCCGAGCTGAGCCCCACGGCGTGGGGCAGGGGCGACCACGTCGGAGCCGTGCCGGGGATGTCCCGGTGCGAGAGGTAGAAGCTCATGACCTGCAGCTCGATGGACAGGTCGACGTACCGCAACAGCACGTCGGGGGGCACGGTGAGGACCCGGGGGGCGAAGTTGAGCACCGACCCGACGCCGGCCCCCACCATGCGGTTGGCGACGTCCTGGGCCGCCGACGCGGGCGTGGCGATGACGCCGATCGCCGGCGGGTCGGCGGCGGAGACCCGTTCGAACTCGTCGACGTGATGGACCGTCACCCCACCGATCTCGCTTCCCAGCAGCGAGGGGTCCACGTCGAAGAGCCCCGCCACTCGAAAGCCGCGGGAGGTGAACCCCTGGGAATTGGCGAGCGCCCGGCCGAGGTTCCCGAGACCCACGATGGCGACCGGCCAGTCGCCGTGCAGCCCGAGCTCCCGGTCGATCTGCGTCAGCAGGAATTGGGCCTCGTACCCCGACCCCCGCGTCCCGAACGACCCGAGGAACGACAGGTCCTTGCGCACCTTGGAGGCGTTCACCCGGGCCATCGACGCCAACTGGTCCGAAGAGACCGTCGTCGTGCCCGCTCGCACCAGCTCCAGGAGGATCCGCTGGTAGACGGGAAGACGGGCCACCGTGGCCTCGGGAATGCGGCGCGCGCTGGGGACCACCATGTGCCCGGATCGTACCGAGGCGGAGGTGCCCGGCACCAAGTCGACACATCGCCCCGGCGCACGTCGACCGACGCCCAGCCGACGCCGGACCCGCTCGCAAGCGACCTTTCGGAAACGACCTGTCGGAGGCTGGGCTGGTCAGGCGGGTTGGTCGCGCAGCGCCCGTCGCAACGCCTTGCCCACCAGACCGCGAGGGAGCTCGGCGACGAACCGGATCGACGTCGGGCATTTGTATCGGGTCAGGTTGGCCGCGCAGTAGGCCCGCACCAGCTCCTCGTTCACCTCTGCTCCGGGTTCCACCACGATCACGGCTTCGACCGCCTCGCCGGTGCCGGGATCGGGCCGGCCGATGACCGCCACCTCGGCGACGCCGGGGATCGACGTCACCACCCGCTCCACCTCGGCCGGGAAGACGTTGAACCCCGAGACGATCACGAGGTCCTTGGAACGGTCGACGACGAAGAGATCGCCCTCCTCGCCGATCACCCCGATGTCGCCGGTGCGCAACCATCCGTCGTCGGTGAGCACCTGCGCGGTGGCCTCGGCGTCACGCCAGTACCCGGCGAACACGTTCTCTCCCCGGACCCAGATCTCGCCGGTATCGCCCTCGAGCACCGGCTCGCCTTCCTCGTCCACCAGCTGCACCTCGACGCCCGGGAGCGGTCGACCCACCGAGCCGGGCCGGTTTCGACCTGTGCCGAGTGAGGTCGAGACGGCCGGGGACGATTCGGTGAGGCCGTACCCCTGCCAGATCTCGATGCCGTAGCGCCGTTCGAAGCGCAGGGCGACGTCGGCGTCGAGGGCCGCCGCACCGGAGATGGCCCGACGCACCCCGGCCAGCGGGGACGCCCCGTCGCCATCCCCGTCGCCGTCGCCATCGGGAAGATCGGCCCATGCCCCGAACATGGTGGGGACGCCGAGCAACGTGGTGACACCGAGCTCGTGCACCTGGCGAAGCGTGCCGGCGGCGTCGAATCGGGTGTCGAGCACGAGGGCGGCCCCCGTCGCCAGCGAGAGCCCCAGAGCCACGTTCAACCCGAAGACGTGGAACAGCGGCAGGGCCACGAGCCCGACGTCGTCGGCCCGGAGGATCTCGGGGATCCCGAGCATCTGGCGCAGGTTGCCCATGAGATTGCCGTGGGTCAGCATGGCCGCCTTGGGTTCGCCCGCCGTCCCCGAGGTGAACAGCAAGACGGCGAGGTCCGACTCCTCTTTGTCGGCGGGATGCAGGAAGTTCTCGCCGTCGGTGCCCCTCCCGTGGTCCTCCAACTCGGGACCGGGCTCCTGTCCCTCGGGACCGGGACCGGGCTCGTCTGCCTCGGGTGCGGCCTGGCCCTGGGGATCCTCGGGCTGCGCCTTCCCCGAGAACGCTTCCCAGGCGAGGAGTTTGGCCGCGGCCTTGCCGGCGGCCGCGATCGCCGTCGCCGGCACGACGACATGGCGCACCTTCCGAGGCGTCGGGACGGGGGCCCCGGCCAGCACGGCCACGGGCTCGACGACATCGAGCTCGCGGCCCAGCTCGTTGGCCGGGCTGTTGGGGTTGAGGGGCACGGCGACCGCACCCACGGCGAGGACGCCCAGATAGGCGACCACGAAGTCGACAGACGTCGGCCAGATGATGGCCACCCGGTCGCCCGAGCTGACCTCGAGGTCGGTGAGCTCGTTGGCCACGGCCGCCGCCCGGCGGCGGACCTCGCCCCAGGTGTGCCACCTGCCCTCGGCGTACAGGGCGCGATCACCGGACGGGTGTTGATCGGCGAGGACCGCCAGGTTCATCGTGACCCGCCACCGGGAACGACCCCTCGCACGGTGACGACGTCGCCCGGATGCACCCGGAGCACGGTAGCGGCCGACCGTCGGTCACACACGAGGGCGAGGTGTCCGTTGGCGTCGACGATCAGGCCCAAAGTGTCGGGACCGAGCTCGGCGAACGCCGTCACGCGCCTGGCCCGATGGGCGTCGGGGGCGAGGACCTCGAGGTCGTCGCCGAGCGCGGCGGCGGTGGCGTCGTCGGGACCGGCGGCGAGCTGCACGTTGCCGAACCGGTCCACCCACTGCACCTCGGCTTCCACTGCGCCCGGGGACACCGAGAGGCGGGGGGACGTGAGCCGCTCGAGGCTGGTGGGGTCGAGCTCGTCCCCGAGGTCTGTCAGCGCGGTGCCCTGCCACAGGCGGGCCGCGGCCGGCGCGAAGACGTCCCGACCGTCGAAGGTCATCCCCGTGTCACGCCGGGAGGGAACGGGGAGCGCCACGGCGCATTCGACGCCGCCGGCGACGTCCACCGCCCACGGCAGCAGACCGTTGTCAGGGCCCACGAAATGGTGCGGTCCCTGCCCACCGTGGCCGGCGCGGGGCCTGACCGACAGCGCCACGGCGCGTCTCGGGGTCCCGACGCCGGGGTCGACGACGGCCAGGACGACTCCCGGACCGAGGTGGGGCACGGCGCGCACCAACGCCAGCGCACCCTCCCTGACGTCGAACGGCGTGACGCCGTGCGTCAGGTCGATGATCGGGACACCGGGCACGTGGCGCAGCACCGACGCTCGCACCACTCCGGCAAACTCGTCGGCGAGCCCGTAGTCGGTCAGGAAGAAGACCGAACCACCGGCGCGCCCCGCCACCTGCCCCCCTCGTTGCCAAGGTGGCCGGCGGGTGTCAGCCGGCCTGGGTGTACCGGTCGGCCAGGTACCGGTTCACGTCATCCTCGCGGAGACGAAACGACTTGCCAACGCGCACTGCAGGCAGCTCTCCCGCATTGATCAGTCGGTACACCGTCATATTGGACACTCTCAGCGTGCTCGCTACCTCGCGTACCGTCAGGTAGCGAGCGCTGGTGACGTCATCAGCACTCAGTGGAATCACCCCTCTCCCGCCTGAGGCGACTGTACGCCAATGTGGTGAATGTTGGAAAGAGAGAGGGCCAGAAAACTGCTGCTCAACCCGCCCGGGCTGCGGGGCGAGCCTGGCGGTGGCAGGGCGGGGCCACCCCGGGCTCGTCCCGCCCCCTCGCCCCCGGCCCCGAGAATCGCCCCCTCGAGCCCCCACCACCGGTGGTCAGCGCGCCAGTTGGCGCGATCGCTCGGTGGCCGCGGCCACCGCGGCCACGAAGGCGGCCCGGACCCCGAGATCCTCGAGCACGCGCAGGCCGGCCTCGGTCGTCCCCCCCGGAGAGGTGACCGCCTGGCGCAGGCTCTCGGGCGTCTCGCCCGACTCGACCAGGAGCGCGGCCGCCCCCGCCAGGGTGTCGGTGGCGAGGAGGCGGCTCACCTCGGGGTCCAGTCCCGACGCCGTGCCCGCCTCGATGAGGGCCTCGACCACCAAGAACACGTAGGCCGGCCCCGATCCCGACAATCCGGTCACGGCGTCGAGCGACGCTTCGGGCAGCCGGACGACGTGGCCGACCGCGGCCAGGAGCTCCTCGGCCCAGGCCAGGTCGCCTTCGGCCGCCCTCGACCCCGGCGCGATGACCGATACCCCGGCCCCCACCGTCGCCGGGGTGTTGGGCATGGCCCGCACCACCGCGCTCGAGAGGGGCAACCACGACTCGAGCCGGGCCAGGGGCACCCCCGCCATGATCGACAGGACACGGCCGGTCCCGGCGCCGGACAAGGCCCGGCAGGCCTCCTCACCGACGGCGGGCTTGACGGCGATCACCGCCGCGGCCGAGGTGGTGACCTCAGGACGGACCTCGATGCCCGGGAGCTCGACCGACAGCACCGACCGGCGTTCGGCGGACGGTTCGACGACGACGATGTCGGTCGGGCTCCACCCGGCACCGAGAAGCCCGTGCACCAGCGCGCTCCCCATGCGTCCACCACCGACGACAAGCAACCGTGGTTCCATCGTCGCTCACGCTACCGACCATGATGACGCGGCGCGGCCCGAGGAACCCTGGACGGCGGTCGCACTTCCCCGATCGACCGACATCACCAGCCCCTCGGGCCGTGCGCTCTGGCACCCTACCTCGCGCGCGACACGCGCGCGCCAGAGTTTTTTTCGCGCGACGACGCGTCACCGTCTTCGACATGTCACGTGGCACCGCGTGACGCGCCGACACGTCACACGTTGGTGACCTCAGCGCGTCAGGCCGGTCGGCGGCGACGTCGGTACCGACCCGCGAACCCGATGCTCATCATCGTTGGGAAGTAGTCGTCGACATAGGCGAGGCTCGAGCCCACGATGCGATCGAGCTCGTCCTCGGTCACGGCATGCACGGGGATTTCGCCCACGAGGTAGACGGCGTCCTCGGCTCCCAGGGCGAACCGCATCTGGTGCAGGTCGAGATTGCGCCGCAAGAGGTACTCGTATGTCGCCTCGATGTTCACCTCGGGTGCCGGCATGACCTGCGCTTCGTGCTGCAAGGTGCGCTGGCGGATGGTGAGCCACACCGTGACGAAGTCCTTCTCGTCGGCGCGCAACCGCAGATACCACCGGCCCAGGTCGGGGTGGTGGTCGACGGCGACCACGGCACCGGCCTCGGCCAGGCGAGCGCCCGCCCAGCGCTCGATGACGGCGTCGCAGGCGGCGCGCTCCTCGGGGGAGGCGATGTCGGCGGGGGGCACGCGACCGGGGCCGGACTAGGGCGTCAGCGGCACTCGACGAGTCGCTCGGCGGTGAGCTCCTCGTAGGTCCCACGCAGCAAAGATGCGGCCTGGGCCCAGGTGTAGCGCCGGGAACGAACCACCGCCGCGCTCGCCAGGCGCTCAGCCAGGAGGGGGTCGGCGAGGACCCCCGAGGCGGCCGCGGCGAAGGCCTCGGGCGTCGACGAGTCGACGACGAGGCCGGTGCGCCCGTCCTCGACGAGGGTGGTGAGCCCTCCGACCGCCGCGGCCACGACAGGGGTCCCGCACGCCGCGGCCTCGAGGGCCACCAAACCGAAGGACTCCGAGCGACTGGGGACGACACAGACATCGGCGGCGCGGTAGTAGGTGGAGAGGAGCTCGTGGGGTTGGGGCGCCTCGAATCGCACCCGGTCGGCCAGCCCGAGTTGGTCGACGAGCTTCTGCAGCGAGGCGAGGTGCTCCTCGCCACGAGGACCACTCGGCCCCCCCACCACGAGGAGAGTCGCGTCAGGGTGGTCCTTCATCGCCGCCAGCGCCCGCACGGCGACATCGGCGCCCTTGAGGGGCTGGATCCGCCCCACGAACAAGAGCAAGGGGGCATGGGCGGGCAGGCCCAAGGCACGGCGAGCCTGAGGGCGGTAGCCGGGACCGAAGAACGCGTGGTCGACGCCGGGTGCGACGACTCGGATCCGAGCCGGGTCACTGCCATAGAGCTGCGCGAGCTGCTCGGCCTCCACCGTGCACGACGCCAGCACCACCTCGGAGCAGCGCATGACGGTGGCTTCGGCCTCGGCCCGTCGGTGGGGCTCGTCGCTCGAGACCTCTTCGGGGCTGGCTTCGGCCTTGACCCGCGCCAAGGTGTGGAAGGTCGACACGAGGGGAAGGTCGAGCTCGTGCTTGATGCGGTGCCCGGCGATGCCCGACAGCCAGTAGTTGGCATGGATGGCATCGAAGCCCGCCTCCTCGTGCACGAGGGGATCCACGCCCGCACCCGAGGTCATGAGGGACAGGACGTTGTCGGTGAACTCGTCGACGACCGAGGGAAGGTCCTCTTTGGCCATGGGGCCCAAGGGGCCGGCGGGCACGTGGTGGACCCGGAGCCCGGGTTCGACCGCCGCCGTGGCCGGCAGTTCGTCGGACCACGCCCGGGTGTAGACATCGCACTCCACGCCGGCCCGGGCTAGGGCGCTCGACAGCTCCCGCACGTAGACGTTCATGCCCCCGCCGTCACCGGTCCCGGGTTGGGCCAACGGCGAAGTGTGCAAGGAGAGCACTGCGAGGCGACGCACCGGGACCGAGCCTACCTGGACGTCTGTCCCCCCGGTCCTGGCGCTCGACGGGCCCGACGGACCCCGCGCCCCCGGGGAAGCAGCCCCGAGGTGGCGCTTTGGCTAGGCGCTCGGGGACACGCCCGCCGAGGTCTCGGCGGGACGGGACGGGCCGGGGGGCGACGCCGGGGCCGGCACCGGGTCGGTCGTCGACTCGTGTCCCGGTTGATCCTCGTTCTCGTGACGGAACGAGAGGTAGATGCGGATGAGCGCCTGCTTCTGCTCCTCGCTGAGATGGGCGTCGGAGAGGATCTCGCGGGCCAGGTCAGTCTCGCCGGTGCCGGGCTCGAGGATGCCGGCCTGGACGTAGAGCGTCTCGGCCGAGATGCGCAACGCTTTGGCGATCTGCTGGAGGATCTCCGCCGACGGGCGGCGCAGCCCGCGTTCGATCTGGCTCAGGTAGGGGTTGGAGATCCCCGCCAGCTCCGACAGTCGTCGCAGCGAGAGCCGGGCCGCCGATCGCTGTTCCCGGATGAACGAGCCGAGGTCGCTCCACCGATCGGGGAGTTGTTTGGGCACGCCGTCGCCTCTCGAGCGTCGGACGCGGATCAGGCCAGCAGGCCGTCGACCGAGGCCTCGCCCGTCTTGTACCGACCCACGATCTCCGCTTGGAGCGTGTCGATGCGCTCGTGCAGGGCGCGCCGCTGGTCGGAGATGCGCTGCTCGATGGCGGTGAGTCGCTCGCCCACGGAGCGGAGCTCGGCTTCGGTCATGGTCGTGAGCGTGGCGGTGTGATCGGCGTCGAGCACGGCGTCGAGCTCCTCGGTGAGATCGTCCCTGTCGAGGTCGGGCGACATCTGCGACGGCAACCGGCCATAGCCCTGGGGGCGGGCCGGTCCCGAGCCGATGATCGAAGGCAGGCGCTCGACCAGCGAGTCGACGTCACCGCCCTCGCCGTGGTGGTCGAGACAGGCGTGGACGAGATCCAACCGGCCCTGGGCCATGCGCCGGAGATACGAGACCGCCGTCTCGGCCTCCTGGCACTCGGCGCGCATGGCCCGCACGTCCTCGAGCGAGCGCTCGCGCAGCCCGTCCAGGTAGTCCGGGGCGAGCAACCGATCGAGCTCCGTTTCCAGCCAGGTCATCACGGCGAGCGTACTCCGCCCGACGGTGTTCTCCTCACCCCTGCTCAGCGCACCGGACCGGCGCGCCATGACGGCGCGTAGCACCGGAAGACCCGGCCCAGGACGGCGGTGCTCGGCACGGGCCCGAAGCTGCGACTGTCGGTCGACGCCCCCGGGTTGTCGCCCCGGACCACGACCCCGTCGTCGAGCACGGCGCCGATCCGCTTGACCAGCACCCGCCCCGGGTGGCGGGGATCGCGCACCGCCACGACGTCGCCGGCGTGCAAGGAACGGGCCCGCACCACCAGAAGGCGGTCCCCGGGCGCCAGGGTGGGCTCCATGCTCCTGCCCTCGACCACCACTCGCCGGGGGCGTACCACCACCGCCACGATCCCGAGGGCGACGGCGCCGGCCAGCCCGACACCGGTCGGGCTCGGCCTCGGAAGTCGGCGCAGGAGCCGGCGGCCCAAGTTCACCGTTTGCCTTCTCTGGGTAAGGTGAGCGCGATCCCCATCGACTTCACTCTGCACGAAGGAGCCCTGCCCATGCGCATCGTCGACCGCATCTTGTCGTCTGTCGACCGAATCAGCCCTCCCCTGACCGCACACGCCCACTGCGACCTTCCCTGCGGTGTGTATGACCCCGCCCAGGCGAGAATCGAGGCCGAGTCGGTCAAGGCGTGCATGGAGAAGTTCAACGGATCCGACGACCCCGTGTTCAAGGAGCGGGCCGTCGTGATCAAGGAGGAGCGGGCCGACCTCGTCAAGCACCACCTCTGGGTGCTGTGGACCGACTACTTCAAGCCCGAGCACCTCGCCAAGCACCCCCAGCTCCACGAGCTGTTCTGGAAGGCCACCAAAGCGGCCGGCGAGACGAAGAAGACCAACGACCCCAAAGTCGCCCAGGGGCTCCTCGACCAGATCAAGGAGATCGACACGCTGTTCTGGGAGACCAAGAAGGCGTAGGGCCCGGGGCCCGAAGGGCTGGAGGCGGCGCCGACGCCGCCTGGCGGAGATCAGCGCAGGGTGAGCGGCAGGTGCTCTGCGCAGAACCGGGCCGTCGGGGTCCGGGTCAGCACGTCGTCGTCGATGGTCCCCCCACAGGCTTCGCACCGTCCGTAGCCGCCCTCGTCGAGAAGGGCCAGGGCGCGCTCCACGTCGGCGAGCTCCTCCTCGATCGTGTCCAACAGGGATCCGTCGATGTCGAGCTCGGCGGTCGGCTGCTGGTCGATGTCCTCGTCGGATCCATCCCCACCGGGGCTGCGCCCGGCCAGAACGGTCGCCACGTTGTCGGGAGCGGTGTCGACGAGCTCCCCATGGCCCTCAGCCTCGGGGCCGTCGGCCTCGAGACCGTCGACGGCGGAACCGTTGCAGGCGGAACCGATGAGGTCAGGACCGTCGAAATCGGGGCCGTCGAGGTCGTCTTCCACCGTGGCGATGGTACCGGCCGGTGCTCCGGGGGGGCGCGATCGGTGCACCCGTAGACTTCGGCCGTGCCGCACTCGATGGACGCGCCCGCCGGGTTGGTGGGCGACGACCTGCTCGTCCCCTGTGTCGACGGCACCGAGCGTCGCTACGTGAACCTCGACGCCGCCGCCTCGACCAGCGCATTTCCCTCGGTCATGGCTGCGGTCGAGCAGTTCGTCCCGATGTACTCGAGCGTGCACCGGGGCGCGGGGTACAAGTCCCGGCTCGCCACCGCGGCCTACGAGTCGGCCCGGGCCACCGCCCTCGCCTTCGCCGGCGGAAGAGGGCGCAGCGACAGCGACATCGCCATCCTGTGCCGCAACACCACCGAAGCGCTCAACCAGCTCGCCTACCGGTTGCGCCTCGAGGCCGACGACGTGGTGCTCACCACCGTGGTGGAGCATCACGCCAACCTGTTGCCCTGGGGACGGGTGGCCACCCGACGGTACGTCGAGTGCGGGCCGGACGGGACCTTCGACACCGACGACGTCATCGCCGGGCTCGACCAGACGCCGCGGCCGCGCCTGCTCACCCTCACGGGCGCCTCCAACGTGACGGGATGGCTCCCGCCGGTGTCCGACATCGTCACCGCCGCCCATGACCGGGGCGTCCCCGTGGTGCTCGACGCCGCGCAGCTCGCGCCCCACCGGCCCATGCCCGTCGACGCCGACTTCGTGGCCTTCAGCGGTCACAAGCTCTATGCGCCCTTCGGCGCCGGCGTCCTGGTGGGGCCCGCCGCCACCTTCGCCGAGGGTGACCCCTTCCTCGCCGGAGGGGGGGCGGTCGACCTCGTGGACCTCGACGAGGTGTGGTGGACAGATCCCCCCGAACGCGAGGAGGCGGGATCGCCCAACGTCATGGGCGCGGTGGCCCTCGAAGCGGCTCTCGAGGAGCTCGGCCGCATCGGCTGGGACACGATCGAGACCCACGAACGGCGGTTGGCCACGCGGCTACGGCACGGACTCGCCGCCATCGACGGCGTGAGGGTGCTCGGGCCCTCGCTCGACACCGACACCCTCGCCATCGCCGCCTTCGTGGTCGAAGGGGTGGACCACGCCCTGGTGGCGGCCCGGTTGAGCGCCGAGTGGGGCATCGGCGTGCGCCATGGATGTTTCTGTGCGCACCCCTATCTCATCCGGCTCCTGGGGTTGGCGCCCGCGGACGTCGACGCCTACCGGGAGCAGGTGCGGGCGGGCGACCACCGCTTCATGCCCGGAGCGGTGCGGGCCAGCTGCGGGATCTCGAGCACCGAGTCCGACGTGGACGCCCTGCTCGACGCGGTCAGGACCATCGCCGGCGGCGCCCAGGCGGGCGAGGAGTCGCCGGTCCCCTATGTCCAGGACACCGACACCGGCGACTACTGGCCGGTGAGCGACGAGCCGGGATGGCGGGGCCACGAACGCGAGACCGGCGCCTCGTGTGCGCGGGGCTGAGCTCGGGGTGCTGAGCTCGGGTTACTGAGCTCGACCCCGGCGTCAGCCCATCGATCCGTGGAAGGGGACGCCGAAACTGAAGACCCCGCCGTCGGAGGCCGCCAGCCAGTAGCCGACGGTGGTCGACGCGGTCATGGAGACGATGGGGGCGGCCAGGGGGTGTCCCCCCGTCGATCCGTGGAAGGGGGCGTCGCCGAAGGCGAAGATCCCGCCGTCCGAGGCGGTCAGCCAGTACCCGTGACCGTCGGGCGTCGACGCCATGGCCACCACCGGCCGCGCCAGGGCGGTCCCACCCATCGACCCGTAGTAAGGGGCGTCGCCGAAGGCGAAGATCCCGCCGTCCGAGGCGACCTCCCAGTAGCCCCTGCCGTTGGCCGTGGGCGCCAGGCCGACCACCGGCCGGCTGAGGGGGCGGCCCCCCATGGACCCGTAGAAGCCGGCGTCGCCGAAGGCGAAGAGCCCGCCGTCCGCCGCCACCTCCCAGTAGCCGCGACCGTCGGGGGTCGAGGCCAGGCCCACCACCTTGCGGGCGAGGACGCGACCGCCCATGGATCCGTAGAAGCCGGCGTCGCCGAAGGCGAAGAGCCCGCCGTCCGACGCCACCAGCCAGTAGCCGCGACCGTCGGGCGTCGAGGAGATCCCCACGATCGGGGCGGCCAGCCTCCGACCTCCCATGGATCCGTAGAAGCCGGCGTCGCCGAAGGCGAAGACCCCGCCGTCCGACGCCACGAGCCAGTAGCCCTGGCCGTCAGGGGTCGAGCCGATGCCGACCGCCGGCGCGTCGAGCACCGCACCCCCGGCGGAGCCGGGCAGGTCGGGGAGGACGGCGCTCCAGGAGAAGTCGAGCGCGGGTGAGCCCGAGGAGTCGACGAGGAGCTCGGTCCAGCTCGGGTTGCCCTGGTACGCGGTGGCGCTGAACCCGGTGCCCATGACACACGGCTGGCAGTGCAGCGACATCAGAATGTTGTTGCGGTGCCCCCAGCAGCCGGCGGAGTCCGAGGGGGTGCAGTCGAGGTTGTAGGACCCCGGGCCGTCGTCGTACATCCAGAAGTAGATGGCCTCGAGGGGGTTGCCGACCGCCCCGGCCCAGTTCCCCCCCCACGACGTCCACGGGAAGCCCGCCGGCGCGGTGGGATCGGAGTTCTGGCCGGCGGCGGACAGAGAGGCCTGGTCGAGCGCGGTGGCCATCCCCGACAGGGGCGCCATGCCCCGCACCGTGCGCTCCAGGTTGGTGGAGACGAAGAGCTGCTCCGCCGGGGTGAGCTGGGCCCAGTCGGTGGGGAGCACCATGCCGGGCAGTCCCTCTTGGTTCCGGGCGTTGTCGATGGCGGCCAGCGTGGCGTTCTCGCACCCCGAGGAATTGTCGTAGGAGGTCCCCGAGCAATCGCTGAGGAAGTTGGGCGACGGGGCGATGTTGGCGGCCGGGTCGGAGGTGGGGCCGGTGCCCGAGCCCGAGCCGGCGTCGGCCTTCGTGGCCGGAGCCAGCGCCGACGGGGTGGGGGCTCCACCGCCGGGGGCGAATGCGGCCGCCAGCGACGCCACCAGGATGACCACTGTCAGTAGCCCAAGACCCGCCCTCCAACCACGGAGTGAGAACTTTTGCTCAGATGCAGCCTTACGGCGCGAAAACCCCCCCATAACCATGAAGTAGGTATCGGAACACTCAGGGCGGTTATTAAATCACTCAAAGAGAAATCGGGAATCTTTTGGGGTCCCCGGCGGCGGGGGAGGACGCACCTCCGCACCCGTTCGTCGTTGCGTCGTCAACCGATATTCTGAGCCGCGTCGGGCTACCAGGAGCCGTGGATGCCGTTCGAGCTACAAGAAGTCCTTCGGGCACGCCAGGGTGAGAACTTCAGCCTGCAGGCGCAGTACATGAACCCGCAGATGGGCCGGGTGCTCAAGACGATCGGGTTCGACCACTACTACGAGCGGGGCGAGGGCTGTTACCTCTATGACGCCGAGGGTCGGCGCTACCTCGACTTGCTGTCCGGCTTCGGCGTGTTCGCCCTGGGTCGGGGCCACCCCGCCGTGACCCGGGCGATCCACGAAGCCCTCGACGCCGACCTCCCCAACCTCGTCCAGATGGACTGCGCGCTGCTCCCCGGGCTCCTGGCCGAGACGCTCGTGCAACGCTCCCACCCCGGCATCGAGCGGGCCCTGTTCACGAACTCCGGTGCCGAGGCCGTCGAGTCGGCCATCAAGTTCGCCCGGGCCGCCACGAAACGGGATCGGATCGTCTACTGCGACCACGGGTTCCACGGCCTCACCACCGGCGCGCTGTCGCTCAACGGGGGGAAGGAGTTCCGCGAGGGCTTCGGCCGACTTCTTCCCACCACCTGTGTCCCCTTCGGGGACATCGACGCCCTGGCCCGGGAACTGGGCAAGGGAGACGTGGCGGCCTTCGTGGTCGAGCCCATCCAGGGCAAGGGCGTGAACCTCGCCGCCGAGGAGTACTGGGCGGCAGCCCAGACGCTGTGTCGCCGGCACAAGACGCTTCTGGTCATGGACGAGGTGCAGGCGGGACTGGGCCGGACAGGCAAGTTCTTCTGCCACGAGCACTGGGGGCTGCAGCCCGACATCATCACGGTGTCCAAGGCGCTGTCGGGTGGTTACATCCCGGTCGGGGCGATGCTCTCGTCGGCCCGGATCTTCGACAGTGTCTTCAGCTCGATGGACCGCGCCGTGGTGCACTCCTCCACCTTCGCCATGAACCAGCTCGCCATGGTGGCCGGGTTGGCGACGTTGCAGGCCTTCGACGAGGAAGACATCGTCGACCGCGCCCGGCGGACGGGCGAGGCGTTCGCCAAGGCCCTCGACCCCCTGGTCGAGCGGCACGAGTTCCTCCGGGAGGTGCGGGGCAAGGGGCTCATGATCGGGCTGGTCTTCGACAAGCCCGAGTCCCGGGCGCTGCGGCGGCGGTGGACGGCGCTCGAGACCATGCGCACGGCCTTGTTCTCCCAGCTCGTGGTCATCCCCCTCTATCACCGCCACGGCATCCTCACCCAGGTCGCCGCGGACAACACCAACGTGGTCAAGCTCCTCCCGCCCCTGATCGCCGGTGAGGAGGAGGTCGAGTACTTCGTCGACGCCCTCGACGACGTCCTCGGAGCGGCCAGTAAGGGATCTGGACTGTTCTGGGAAGTCGGCAGGACGATGGCCAAGGGCGCGCTGCGCCGATCACCGGGATGACGGGGTCCTCCGAGGAGGATCACCAGCACGACCGTGTCTTGACGTTGGGCGCCGGCGACAGGGTGGGGGTGACCGGCGCCAGCGGCTTCATCGGCTCGGCCGTGGTGCGCGCCCTGCTGGGGCGCCGGGCTTCGGTGGTGGCGCTCGTCGAACCCGGTGCCGATCCGTCGAACCTCGAGGGGCTCGACCTCGAGAGGATCGACGTCGACGTGCGCGACGGCGAGGGAATGGCCCGGGCCGTGCGGGGGTGCCGGGCGGTGTTCCACGTCGCCGCCCTGTACCGATTCTGGGCGCGCCAGCCCCGCCAGTTCTACGACGTCAATGTGGGTGGGACCCTGAACGTCATCGCCGCGGTGCGCGCCGCCGGCGTCGAGCGCATGGTCTACACGAGCACGGTGGGGACCCTCGGGCTCGACGCCGGGCACCAGGGGGCGCTCACCACCGAGGGCGACTACCCCGACGTGAGCCACCTGTTCGGTTCCTACAAGCGGTCCAAGTACGTGGCCGAGCACGAGGTGCTGCGCGCCGCGGCACAAGGCTTGGCCGTCACCATCGTCATGCCGACGTTTCCCTTGGGCCCGCGCGACCGCGTCCCCACCCCCACCGGACGGCTGATCCTCGATTACCTGAACGGCCGGGTTCCGGGATATGTCGACACCACGCTGAACGTCGCCCACGTCGACGATGTGGCAGAGGGACACGTGCTCGCCCTCGAGCGCGGTGACGTCGGACGCAGTTACATCCTGGGGGGCGAGAACTACTCGCTGCAGCACCTGCTCGAGGTCCTCGCCGGCTCTACCGGTCTTCCGGAGGCCAAGATCCGGGTGCCCCGGGCCCTGTCGCTCGGCGTGGCCCATGTCTCGGAGTTCGTCGAGGGACGTCTCATGAGACGGCATCCCTCGGTCCCTCTCGAAGCGGCCCGGATGTCGACGACCCAGATGGCCTTCGACGACTCGAGGGCCCGGAAAGAGCTCGGGTACTCCCCGCGTCCGGCCTCCGCCGCCGTCTTGGACTCGGCTCGATGGTTCGTGGAGAACGGCTACGTCAAAGACGCACGCCGCGCCCGGATCACGCTGCAGGCCAGCCACTGACCCCCGAGGAGCCGGGACGACCCTATCCCCCAGCCGGGCCGGGCACCCCGATCCCGTTCGCACCCCTGCGGCGAAGACGCCCCGGCGGGCGCCCGTCTCAACGCACCTGCGACGAGCGGAGACGTTTTCTGCGCCGGAGGGTGTGAACTAAGAGGAAACCGCTTAGTACGAGGCCGGAAATGGCGTGCCAACGGATGCGTGTGGGGTGGCCCAAGGACCAATCCCAGAAGCCGGAGACCAACATGGCCAGGGTCACGGTGACCAGCAAGGCATCGGCCACGGCGAGCCTCCCCACCGGCCGGTTCAGAGTCCGAATCCGAAGGAGGCGACTTGCCAGGTTTCCCGTGATCCGACGGCGCTGGATCAGGTGTGCACCGACGAGCACGACGAAGGCGAGACCAAGAAGAATATGGATCGACACGATCGGCTCAAAGGCCAGCGAGACGGCGGCGGTGGAAATCAAGCCGAGGTGCACCCACCACCGATGAGTGCTCTTTCGGGCGGCGACCTCCACGCCCCGAGGGTGTCATGCGATCGATGAGCACGAAATCCGGTATGACCCTGACCGGACCCTGATGACCTTGTCATCCTCCATCACCCGCTGCCAGGAACCGAATTTCGGTCCCCCATCACCCGCTGCTGCCGGGCGGTTGGGCACCATGGCAGGCTGGTAGCAAGGAAATAGGACGAGTTCCCCACTCTCGGACCTTTTCCCAGCTGGGCCGCTAGCTCATCGGGTAGAGCAGGGGACTTTTAATCCCAAGGTGCCGGGTTCGAGCCCCGGGCGGCCCACTGAATATCCAGGTCAGAGGAACTTTACAGCGCAGACCGAAGTCAGTGACCTTTGCTCATGACTACAACTCCGGATTGAACCTCACCGATCTAGCTGGCCCAAGCGGTGCGCATCAACCTCAGGCTGATCGCGGAACCGGCATACAACAGCCGGCTCGCCCTTGCGCCTTGTGCCCCCCTGCTGTGACCGACACGTCGAAGGCAGGTCAGGGCTTGTCGACCCTGACCCATGGGCAGTCAACAACGAGACGGCGGAGATCAGATGGGTCCGACGTGAATACCACAGCCTCCTGCGCATCAGCGGCGTGGGCGGCGACGATAGCGTCGATGCCGGTCGGCGTACGCCGCGAGCCGGACCGTTCGACCCCAAACCGCAGCTGCCCCGCTCGACGAGCCGTCGCCTCATCGGTATCCACGGTCCCGATCCGATTAACCAGCTGATTCACTGAAGCGTCTTGGGGGCGACCGGTGATCGCCTCAGAAAGCGTCACGGTCGGAATCACCGGCTCCCAGCCATGCTCGAGGAGATCACGCAGTACCCATCGGAACTCAGCGTTGCTTGTAGCCCGATCGATCACCCCTGAATCGAGCACGACCGTGGGGTTGCTCACGACGCTGCGGCCGATCGAATCCTCTCGGCACGACGGCTGGCACGCTGCTTCACCGGGTCAGGAGTTGGATCATTGGCTTCGAGCTCTTCGAGATACGCCAGAAACTCTCGTCGCCGCTCGTCCCGTTCGAGCTTGTCCTCCAGAGCCGCGTCCACATAGGAAGAAAGCCCTCGGGGTCCGGCTGCCCGTCGGGCCCGCTCGATCGCTGACGATTCAAGTGTCACCGAGATTTTCTGTGTAGCCATGTGGCCTTAACAGCGTCCGATCGGATTATCGGATACTTATCCTATAACTAGGGGTAAGGCCCCGTTCCGTGACTCCAACGTGACTACAGCTCCCGCCCAACGTACGCGACCCATGATCGACGCTGGGAACATACGTGCAGCTGACAGCCCATTTTGATCGACGCCGATGAACCCTGAAAAGCACCGGCGCTAACTTTTGACCCCAAGGTGCCCGGTTCGAGCCCCCGGGCGGCCCACAACTGCACGCTGACGGGTGCACGTCCGCTGACGTCTCCGTAACCCACTCCATGATCTGAAGGGGTGTCCCGATTCGGGTGCACCCGAAGGACGCATCGAGCGTAGGGAAACCTGCCCTCACCAGATCACCCGGCGCACCCGCGCGCTTAGCCCGTGATGATGTTGTGGACTGTCGCGACCATCGGCTCTTGGAGGCTGACGCCGAGTTCGGTCAGGATTGGCACGAGAGTGGGTCCGAAGGCGTCGAAGTCCTCCTGGGATTCCCAGATATCGAATACCTGGATCGCACCATTCGACTCCAATGCGCAGTGATAGGTGCGGCCCTTCGGCTTGCCGGCTCCGGCTGCCTCGAGCTTCTTGATGGCACTGGCGTACTTCTCAGCAGTGAATCCTTCGTGCACGAAATAGATTCCAAGTGCCACGTTGCACAACCTTTCCGCGTCCTCGACGCGATGTCGACACCTCGGTCAATCCTCTTGGATATGGCCCGCTCGCACCCTAGCTCTCAACGAACACCGAATGTCCATTGATCCGAGATGGCTGCGTTGGTCCCCTTTTGTCCCCGGGTGCGCCCGAGGCCCTTACAGCGACCAGTCGTCGACGACGGTCAGGTCCGTGAACTCCGGAGGGCCATCGAAGATCTCCATCATCGTCGCCCTGGCATCGGACAGATCGTCCTGACGAGCTGAGTCGTTCTCGCGCTCCCGAGCCTTCTCTTCGCTCTCGAAGACGACGAACATGATCACTCGGCTCGGGTCCTTCGAGTCCCGGGTCGCAGTGGCGTGGACGAGACCTGATCCCGGCCGTTCGGCTGCCTTCAGCTGAGCCGTGAGCGTGGCCAGGTCGCCATCCCTGCCTGGCTTCAGACGCGACACGATCATTTGCGCCCACATATGACAACCCTCCACTCGTTGGTGATGCGCACCCTACTTCGTGGGGATCACGATCACCTGGGTGGCGGTCAGGTTGTCACTCCCGGAGACGGCGTCGATCGTCCGTACCTTGTCGCCGGCGCAGACCGTGCCGAAGGACGGGGCACGCACGCCATGCTCCTTGAAGGTGGTCGCCGTCGGCTGCACCTTCATGGTGTAGGTGGTGCTGTGTGACGTCACGGTGAAGGTGCCCGCCGTCCCCGCCGTCCCGCACCGGGTCGAGCCGTTCACCGACGCCACGGTCCCCGAGACCTTCTTGGCTCGAGCGGGGGTCACCGTCACCGAGGTTGCGTTCACGACGTCGCCGGTGGAGACGGGGCCGGCTACGCCCACGTGCTCACCCACACAGACATCCGCGAACGACGGTGCGGTCACCCCTTTCTCGACGAACGGTGTGGTCGTCGCCACGTCGACGATGTAGGTGGTGCTCTTGGTCGGCACGGTGAAGTCCCCGGCCCTGCCCGCCGACCCGCACACTCCGGGCGTGGTCGAGCCGTTCACCGACGCCACGGTCCCCGAGACCTTCTTGGCCCGAGCGGGGGTGACGGTCACCAAGGTCGCGTTCACGACGTCGCCGGTGGAGACGGGGCCGGCCACGTCCACGTGCTCACCCACACAGACATCCGCGAACGACGGTGCGGACATGCCCTTCTCCTTGAAGGCGGTCGAGGTCGCCCCCACGTCCACGGTGTACGTGGAGCTGTTCGTCGGCAGGGTGAAGTCCCCGGCCCTGCCCGCCACCCCGCACGCCCCGGGGGTCCCGGACCCGTCCACCGACGCCACGGTCCCCGAGAGGGCCTGGGAGTGCGGGGGGATCACCGTCACCGAGGTCGCATTCACGACGCCACCGGTCGAGACGGGGCCGGCGGCCCGCACCGCGTCACCCACACAGACATCCGCGAACGACGGTGCGGACATGCCCTTCTCCTTGAAGGTGGTCGAGGTCGCCCCCACGTCGACGGTGTATGTGGTGTTCTTCGTCGGCAGGGTGAAGTCCCCGGCCCTGCCCGCCACCCCGCACGCCCCGGGGGTCCCGGACCCGTCCACCGACGCCACGGTCCCCGAGAGAGCCTGGGGGTGCGGAGGGGTCACGACCACGTCGGCGGCGGGGATGGCGTCGTCGGTCGAGGCGGGGCCGGTGGCCCGCACCGTGTCACCCACGCAGACGTTGGCAAACGACGGGGAGGTCACCCCCTTCTCCTTGAAGGTGGTCGAGGTCGCCCCCACGTCCACGGTGTACGTGGAGCTGTTCGTAGGCAGGGTGAAGTCCCCGCCTGTGCCTGCCCTCCCGCACAGCCCGGGGGTGGTCGAGCCGTTCACCGACGACACGGTCCCCGAGACATGGTGCGTCCGGACACGGACCGTGGTGGCGCTGGCCACGCCCCCCAGGAGCACCGCGGCGGTCGTCGCCGCCGTGACGACCAGTACGACTCCCCAGCCCTTGCGCATTCGCCGACCCTCTTACCCCTGAGCCCCCGACCACTGGGCTCCCCCGACTCCGCAACATGGTGTTTTCACGCCCACGTGTTGCATTTGTCGCATGTGGCCCCGGCTCGGTCTTCGGTGCATCCACCCCCGGGACCCAGGTGATTCCACGTGGCCGACCAGGTTGGCGCCCGAGCCGTGGACGGAACGCCGAACGCAGTGTCCCGGTCAGGCCTTGGTGACCGCCGAAGGCGGCGGGATGGTCCCGGCCCCCGTGCTCAGGCACCCAGCCTTGGGGAGTGGGTTCGCCGGGGAAGGGAGCTTCGGCGGCTTCATGAATGCCGGCTTCTTGTCGAAGTCCACCATGTCGAAGAGGCTGTTGGCGTTGGCATCGCGCCGCGTCAGCGCGGGGAGGTTCCATTTCTCCTCGACGGTCTTGAGAACCGAGGTGTGGTCGTAGATCGTGTGCGAGACGAAGTCCTTTTTGGCGTAAGGGCTCACCACCCCGGCCGGGACGCGAAATCCGTACCGGTCGAAGCTCCCGGGCGGGTCGCCGGCCACCAGGGCCGGGGGGACGTCGTCGGGGGGGACGGCCGGGGGCGGTGGGACGTGGTCGTAGTAGCCCCCGTGCTCGTCGTAGTTCCATATCAGCATGGTGGAGGACCAGTCGGGACCCGACATCACGGCGTTGACGACCTTGCCCAGGAACTGATCGCCGAATTGCACGTCCTGGGGGTCCTCTTCGGACTGTTCGCTGTAGTTGGGCTCCACGAGACTGAACGACGGGAGTGTCCCCGCCGCCGCGTCCAGGTAGAACTCGTCGATGTGGGCCAGGCCCGCACTCAAGGTGTGGTTTTCCAGCAGCGGCAGGAAGATCCCGATGGTGGGCAGCGTCGAGTAGTAGTCCTTCCAGGTGATCCCGTGCCGGTTGAACTGCTCGAAGATCACCCCGTTGGGGGGCACAGCGGTGGGGAAGGTGTCGTCGATGAGCCCGAGTGACGTTCCGGCGATGAGGTAACGGCGGTTGGGGTACGTCTGCGCCATGGCCGAGCAGAAGTACCGGTCGGCTATGGGGAAGGTCTTCGCCATGCCGCACGTGAAAGGCAGATCCGCACTGGTGAAGTAGCCCATGGCCTCGGCCGTGGTGCTCGTCACAAAACCCTGACACGTGCCGTTGTCATAGGCCTCGTGGGTGACCTTCCAGTCGTTGCCCACACCCAAGGTTTGACACTCGGTCGGCATATGAAACGCATGCACGTAGTTACCCTGTCCGTCGGGGTTCTTGGCGGTGGGCCGACCATTGGGCCCCCGCGTGAAACCGTCACCCCGACCGATCAGTCCCAGGATGTTGTCGAAGGAATGGTTCTCCATCATGACGACCACGATGTGCTTGATCTTCGGGACCTGATCGGTACCGACGGGCAGATCGGGACGTGGCCGCGAACCAGCCTCTCGGAGTGCCCGCGGGGCCGTGGTGGGGCGCGACGCGGCGGTCCCCGAGGACGATCCTCCACCACAAGCGCCAAGCAGAACCGACGCGCCGGCCACACCGCCACCCAGGAATTGTCGTCGATTCAGATGCACGGCGGGCCCCCCGCTGTCGACATCGAGTTGACCAAATGTGGCGCTGACGATAGACGACGAGCCCCCGGGTCGGTCGTCGTGGCTCAGGATCGAATGGGGCTCCCCTCGGGGCTCACCACGTACCACAGGCCGCCGACGTTGTTGAGGCCCTGCCCCGTCGCCTGCCCGGGACTCAGGTCATCGGGCCACGTGTACAGCGGCCACCCGTTGTACGTCACCTGGACCCCCCCGTCGGAGCGGACCGTGGTCCCGAGAAGCGACGGGCGGATCCCGCCCCCGCCCACGGGCGCCGCCGTTCCTTTGGGTAGGAGGAGCGGCGGCCACTCCGCGGCGCAGATGCCGGTGCACTGGGAGTGTGATGCATGGTCGTCGGGGAGGAAGAGGTACAGCGTGTACCCGCCGCCGTCGACGAGGACGGTACCGAGCCCCTTCACGTCGCCGGTGGTCACCCCGTAACCGGCAATGGCAGGGCGCGCAGCCCCATGCGAACGGCGTGGCCCCGTGGCGCCGCACGATGCCACGCCGATGAGGAGCCCGACGCACGCAGCCACGGGGCCGATCCTCCGGCGCACGGTCCTGGTGAGCATCAACGAACACCTGACTTCGAACAGAGCGAGGGGCGGGTGAACCGCTTATTGGCGGGCGAAGGCCACGATGTTGTGGACGTGGATGCCGAGCCCGGGCACCGAGCCTACGAACCCGGCGTCACCGAAGGCGAACACCCCGCCGTCGTTGCCCACCATCCAGTAGCCCCGTCCGTCGTGGGTGGCGACGACACCCACGACGTTACTCACGTGCACGCCCAGGCCGGGGAGTGATCCCAGGAACCCGGCGTCACCGAAGGCGAACACCCCGCCGTCGTCGCCCACCATCCAGTAGCCCCTCCCCGAACCGGTGGGCACCGCCCCCACGATGTCGTGGACGTGGACGCCCAGTCCGGGCAGCGATCCCACGAAGCCGGCATCGCCGAAGGCGAACACCCCGCCGTCGGACCCGATCATCCAATAGCCCCTGGCGTCGGCGGTGGGCACCACCGCCACGATGTTGCTGACGTGGACGCCCAGTCCGGGCAGCGATCCCACGAAGCCGGCATCGCCGAAGGCGAACACCCCGCCGTCGGACCCCACCATCCAGTAGCCCCGGCCGTCGCTCGTGGGCACCACGCCCACGATGTCGTCGACATGCACGCCGAGCAGGGGAAGCGATCCCACGAACCCGGCGTCACCGAAGGCGAACACCCCGCCGTCGGACCCGATCATCCAATAGCCCCTGGCGTCGGCGGTGGGCACCACCGCCACGATGTTGCCGACGCGGACCCCGAGCCCGGGGAGCGAGCCTTCGTAGGGTGCCCCCCCGAAGGCGAAGATGGTGCCGTCCGAGCCGACCATCCAATAGCCCGACCCCTGGTAGGTGAACCGGTCGACACTTCCGGTGGCGCTGGCGCCCCCCGGATTGGCGACGGTGACGTCCACGGCGCCCGTGGCGCCCGGCGGCGAGGTGGCGGTGATCGAGGAGGCGCTGTTCACCGTGAACGGTGCGGCTACCGATCCGAAACTGACCGAGGTGACGAGAATGAAGTTGGCCCCGGTGATGGTGACCACCGTTCCCCCCGAGGTCGGCCCCGCGCTCGGGCTCACCCCGCTGACGCTGGGGGCGGGAGGCTCGGAGTAGGTGAACTGGTCCGCCGGTGACGGGGCCGACGTGGCGAGGGGGTTCGCGACGGAGACGTCCACGGTCCCCACCGATCCCGCCGGCGAGGTGGCGGTGATCTGCGTGGGACCGTCCACCATGAACGACGAAGCCGCGGCGACACCGAAGGCAACGGCCGTTGCCCCCGTGAAGCCGGTGCCGGTCACCACGACTGATGTCCCCCCGGCGCTCAGCCCCGAGCCGGGCGACACGCTACTGACCACGGGCGTGGCGAAATACGTGAACTGGTCCGCCGGGGTTGCCGGGCTGATGCCCCCCGGGTTGGTCACCGTGACGTCGACGGTGACCGCCGACTCCGCCGGCGAGACGGCGGTGATCTGGGTGGGGCTGTTCACCGTGAACGACGCGGCATTCACGGGGCCGAACTTCACCGCGGTGACTGACGTGAAGGTGGTGCCGGTGATGACCACTGAGGTCCCCCCGCTCGTGGACCCGAGCGAGGGGGAGATACCCGTGACGGCGGGCGTGAGGAAAAAGGTGAATTGGTCAGATGCACTGGGGGCACTCGATCCCCCCGGGGTGGTGACCACCACGTCCACCACGTGCGGTGCATTGGCCGGAGCCGTGGCCGTGATCGTGGTGTCGCTCGTGACGGTGAAGCTGGTGGCCGGTGTGGTCCCGAAGGCAACAGCCGTCGCTCCGGTGAAGCTGGTCCCGGTGATGGTGACCGTCGTGCCCCCCGCGGTCGGGCCCGAGGTGGGACTGACCCCGGTGACGGTCGGAACGCTCATTGAAGGAAGCGACGCCGTGACGAGGACGGCGATGCCGCCGGAGATTCCGACCGGGCTCTGGGTGGCCGACGGCTGCACCGCAGCCGCGACGTTGGTGTCGTAAGCGACGACGTTGCCGTTCGAGGTGGTGGCGTAGCTGAAGCCCGAGGTGGTTCCCGCCGCCCCGGTGTTGGCCACCGGGGCGTACCCGAAGTACAGCTCGCCGGAACCGGCTGGTGCGAGCGCGGGAAAGGTGACCGTCGTCGAGGAGAGGTTGGCGATCCCGCCGTCCGTGTCCACGCCCCACACCGTCCCCGCCCCCGGGCCCGAGAATTCCTGGGCCGCCAGCTCGACGTTGATGCCGGTCACCGTGGCCGAGAAAGCCACGGTCACCGTGGCCGACCCTGTGCTGGTCACCGTGCCCGCCCAGATCTCCTGGTCGTCGTCGCTGTAGCCGGTGTACGGGCCAGCGACCCGCGACCAGGAGCCGACGCCGCCACCGGAGACCGACGACACGACGATGGTCGTCGAGGAGACCTTCACCGCCAAGATGAGGAGGTCCCCGGTGTGCTGGGGCGATACCGGTTCCGCGTCGACCCCGCTTCCCGCCTCGTCGAACAGGCCACCGACGGCGCCGATGTGTCCGGACGACCCGGTGTAGGTGTAGTGATCGGCGCTGCTGGTGGCGCTCGTTCCCCCCGGGGTGACGACCGTGACGTCCACGACGCCCGCCTCGCCTGCAGGGGCCGTCGTGGTGATGGAGGTGACGCTTGCGACGCTGAAGGCGGTCGCGGCGGCGGTACCGAAGTAGACGGCCGAGGCTCCGGTGAAGCTGGTGCCCGTGACGGTCACCGACGTCCCCCCTGCCGCCGATCCCGAGGGGGGCGACACGCCGGTGACCGTCGGCAAGGAGAAGTACGTGAAGCGGTCCTCGTTGCCCAAGACGTTCGTCCCGCTGGGGTTGGTCACCGTGACGTCGACGATGCCCGCCGACTCCGCCGGGGCAGCCGCGGTGATCTGCGTCGCACTGTTGACGGTGAACGACGTGGCCGGCGAGGCGCCGAATTCCACGACGGTCGTGCCCGTCAGGTTGGTGCCGTTGATGGTCACCGACGTGGCCCCCGAGGTGGTAGAGAAGGGACAGACCCCGGTGACCACGGGCACCGTCGACGACGCGGTGCCCGACCACGTCACCACCTGGGGCGCGGAGACAGCCGAAATGGGCGCGCTTCCCCCTTGGTCGATGCGGGCAACGAAGCGGTCATGGGATGCCGCCCATTGACTCACGGTGACGCCCAGAGTCGTGCTCCCGGTGTTCGACGCCACCAAGGACCCCGCCGGGTCGCCCGGCGTGAGCTCGGAGCCCAAGTTTCCGTGCGCACTGTTGGCCGCGTCGTTCAGGTACGAGAGCCCGTACACCTGCTCGATGGAGTGGAGGATCCCTGCCTGGTCGACCGGGGTGCTGTCGTTGGCCGCACCGGCCAGAGCCTGACTGATGATGAAGCCGGGGATGTGGCCGCCGGCTCCACCCCCGAGGCCGCTCGTATCGGAGTCCGCCCCCTCGTCGAAGGTGAGGATGATCTGGCCGCCCTGTTGGTACCACTGGGTTTGCTGGATGGCCGGGATCTCCTGGGAGAGCCAGGTGTCACCGGTCGACAGCGGCCCGTCGTGCATGTCGTCGAGCATGTTGGGAGTCGCCCACACGAATGCCGGGGGGTCGGGGCTATTGAGGTCCGAGACCATGCTCGACAGTGGCTTGAGGTGCGTCCCCAGGTCGCCGGCCAGGTCGGGGAAGTAGACGAACGGGTCGTGGTGCTGGACGTAGAGCGGATCGCCGAAACCGTCCTGGCAGCCGACGTCACCCCCCGAGTACCCGTCCGAGGGAATGTTCTCCATGTACCCCGACCAGCTGATCCCGGCGTTGTCGAGTTGATTGGCGAGATTGGCCGTCCCCTCGCAGCCCGTTCCCACCGCGCAGTCCGTGGTCACGCCCTGGGTCGACCCGGACAAGAGCTCCAGGTAGTTCGGGAGACTGGGGTGGGCCACGGCATAGTTCTGCGTCAGCTGTGGGTAGTCGGCCGCCAGCGTGTTGTTGATGTACGGCAGCGAGCCATTGCCGATGACCCCGCCCGTCGACTCGTTCTCCATCATGATCACCATCACGTGGGCGGGACGGGGCGTCTCGTCCACGATCGACAGGCTGTCCGGACTGGTCGGCGCCGGGCTGGCAGTGGCGGTGAGCGTCACCGACTGACCGGTCGTCGGCGTGTTGCTGCTCGCCGACAGCGTGGTCGAGAACCCCCCGCTCGAATAGGTATAGGTGTATTGGTCGGCCACGCTCGTCATGCTCGTCCCCATGGACGTCGTGACGGTGACGTCCACCGTGGTGGTCTGCGTCGAGGAGGACACCGTAAGTGCCGGGGCAGTCGCTGTGAGCGAGGAATCGCTGGTCACGTTGAAAGTCGTGGCCGGACTCGACCCGAAGTCGACCCCGGTGGCTCCTGTGAAGCCCGTGCCGGTCACCACGACCGACGTGCCCCCGGTGCTGGGCCCCGACAGGGGGCTCACCCCGGTGACCACGGGGGTGGCCGCGGCGCCGGCCACGCTCGTCGGGTGGCCTCCCACCACGGGAAGAACCACCACGATGACCGTCGCCACAGCCGAGGCGCACGCCACGGACCAACAGGCGGTGCGGGTGGCGACCCGCCCCCTCGGCGGTGTCTCGGGAAGCGACGTGGCGCCGGGCGCGAATCCGAGGTGCCTCACGGGCCCATCACCAGGCCAAGGGCACGGAACTCCGCCTGGCTCGCCTCCATCAACGGCAAGAACTCCTCCATCGGCACCCAGGACGAGCAGATCCGCTCTGAGACAACCGCCTCCTCGGAGTGGCACCGCCTCGAGTCCGTGACCGATGCCCAAGCCCGCGCTGCATGGCCATTACCCCTCGAATCATGCGCGCCCTGAACGCCGAAGTGGTCGATGCCTGCCGGCGAGGAACGCCGCGGCTCGGCCGCTTCCCACATCACGTCGACAGGTGCCCGCGGGGTGTTGAGCACGAAGTGCACAATGCGCCCCGTCCTTCGCCGCAACCGTCACCACGGCGATCGAACCGGTCGGAGAGGAAGGCCTGCCGTCTGGCCACGCCGGAATGAGGTGTAGCGTCAGGGTGCTCAGCTTGAGCCACAGCACCCCCGCTCACGGGGGGAAGATAGGCGGTCCATCATGGGACCAGACCGAGTCGGAAAGATCCTCGATTTCCGCGCTTCATCCGACATCTCCGGGCACCGTCCCCTTCCCCCCCATTCGTCAGATCTCTCCGGGGCCGACACGACGTCGATCGATCTCCTGGCCGAGGTCGATCACATCTTCGAGATGCGGTCACGACGAATGCATCACTCGGCTGACATGCAGTCGCAGGCTGACACCGAGAACACGCGACTCCAAGACGAGTTTGCGTCGGTGTGTGTAGAGACCATCGAACCCGCCATGCAGGGCTTTTTGGAACGTTTGCGCATGAACGGCGGGGGCGGACTCCTCGAAATACGCGAAGGCGTGCGGGGAGCAGGCGTTTCGCCGCGGGTGAGGCTCTGGATGTCACTGTCGGGTGAGCTCATCGGCCGTCCTCGACAGGATCAGCATCCCTATCTCCAGCTTGATTTCGATATGGCCCAACAGCGGGTGAATGTCGCCGAGGGCGACATGTGGAAGGGACATGGAACCTCAGGCCCGGCCGAGACGTGGATGACCTCTGAGATCACCGCAGAGCTGGTCACGCAATCGCTCCTTCACATCCTGAGGCGCGCCGCGCTGTAGCCGTGGCCTCGGCGAACCACCCGGGTTCGCCCTCGAAGCGATTACGACCGGCCGGGGAGCATGGCCATCGTCCATTTCCGGAGCCGACTCCGAGGCGCGGATGCTTTCGACGCACCGTCCGCACCTGTGGCACCCTCGGCCGGGACGCGCCGAGCTGGATCCAGGTACGAACCCGGGGGCTGCATCTGTCCTTTGGCGTCCTGCCACCAGCCGACGGGGGACTGGGCGTAGTTCACGACACCGTTCCGACATTCGCAGTGGCCCACGTCATTTTGACCACCGCGAGCTCGTCCTGGTCTCGTCTCCCAACAACCGAGTCCGGCACGGCGGACACAGCCACCACCTCGGCGGGTCATGCACGCCAATCGACGGATGACGAACGAAATCGAGACGACATCGTCCACACGTCGTGACCGCGTCACTGTGCTCGTTCTCGTCGGTGTCCTCGTCAGCGAGCTGCGGCGCGACCGCGAGCAGAGGCGGGTGAAAAGGTGAAGTTGTCATGACGCACTCCTTCGGTGATGCCTAGAAGAGGCGTCCAGCCTGCACGGGGCGACAACCAGGAAATGGTCGTCCTGCCCAAACGAGGCGTCACTCCCAAGGGGGATGCTTCAAGACTACTACCGAACCTGTGGCGCCTTTGCCTGAACGTGGCGTCTGTTGTCGTTGTGACAGGAAGCAGGTGCCGTGGCGCGGACGATGGACGTCCCGTTGCCTAACTCGCAGAAACCCCTGCTGAGCCGCGGTGACCGACGGTCCCGAGGAGACAGCCGGGGCTCAGCAGACGGCGGGGCGGACGGGCCGGTCCCGTTGCCCATAGCGGGGGAGCACCCCTAGAGTGGAAGTTGAATTGAGGCTGTTCCGGCAGCCGGGGGGGCAAGCAGGAACGCTGAGTACCCGGTGCGCGGGTCGCGAACAGTACTGAGAAGGGTAAACATCATGTCGGGCTCTTGGGACAGGGCTTGCGAATGAGTCCCCGGGGACGCTCTCATCGCCGACGCTCAGGGCTTCTGACCGGAAGGCTCGTCCTTCCCCAATGGGCGTATGCCAACCATGGTCGGCGGGGTGCACATTCGGTCGTCCAGCAGTGGCCGCCGTCCCAATTCGTCGGGCGCAGGAGCCCGGCGTCGCACCGGGTGGGGTGGTCATGGGCCGTCCTCGGCTCGGTCGTGGTACTCGTCGGGTCGATCACGTTCATCGTCACGTCAGGAAAGGTTCCGGCGTCGACACTGCAAAAGACAAAGCTCGACGCGCCCGGATCCGCAGCCCCGACGACTTCTTCGGCACCGAGAGTCACATCGACAACCGGCAGTCACCAAGGACAGGTGACATCTTCGGACTCGAACGACGGGATCGCGCGTGGCCTTCCTCTGGGCGACTACGCCGGGGAAGGCAATCCCGCCGGAGTCGCCAGTTTCGCCGCGGCCACGGGCACGCACATCACCTATGCCACCGACTACCTCGACAAGGGGGACGGCTGGGCATCGATGGACAGCGCCACCAATATCAAAGCCTGGAGCTCCTCCCCCTATCGATTGGCGATCGGCATCCCCATCCTGCCCGGGGTGGGAACGTTGGCCCAGGGAGCCACCGGTGCATACAACCAGTACTTCACCATCCTCGGAGAGAACCTCGTCGCCTACCACGAGGCCAACGCCATCTTGCGCCTGGGGTGGGAGTTCAACGGCAATTGGTTCACGTGGTCAGTGGCAACGTCGGCCGATGCCGTGAACTTCGTCGCCTTCTGGCGTCAGATCGTCACCACCTTGCGGGCCGTGCCCGGCGAGAAGTTCAAATTCATGTGGAACCCCAATGGGCCCAGCCCCACGACCTACACGCCGGCACAGGCCTATCCCGGGAATTCCTACGTGGACTACATCGGGACCGACGTCTATGACAACTTCTGGGGAACCCCGTTCACGCCGTCGGTGGCCTGGGCCCACCAGCTGTCCCAGCAATGGGGCCTCGACTGGCTGGCTGCGTTCGCGGCCGAGCAGAACAAGCCCATCGCCATCCCCGAATGGTCCGACGAGTTCCGCACCGACGGCCACGGGCTCGGGGACGATCCCCTCTTCATCGACAACATGGCCGACTGGTTCGTGGCCAACGACGTGGCCTTCGCCAACGTGTGGACTTACGACACCTCCTCCTCCTACCGGAACAACCTCCTGGACGGCACGTTCCCGAAGGCCCTCGCCCAGTTCAAGGCGGATTTCGGCTGATCCCTTGATTCAAACACCCAGGCTGCTTTTCGCAGCCGCCTCGAAGATGCGATGGGGAAGGAGCCGTTTGGCCAGGATGCCGACACGCTCACCGGCCTTGCCCACCGAGACCCGGCGAGGGGGGCGACGAGCATCGAGGACCTTGTGGACCACGGCGGCGACGGCGTCGGCGCCCACGCCGTTCGCCTCGTCACGCTCCATCACGCCCACCGCTTTTCCGAGCGCACCTTTGTAGACATCGTCGTCGGTCGATGATGCGGCCATCTGCCTGTTGGCGGTGAAGTCGGTGTGGACGTTGCCCGGCTCGACCAGGGTCACGTCGATCCCGAACGGAGCCACCTCGTAGGCCAGCGCTTCGCCCAGCCCCTCGAGCGCGAACTTGCTGACGCTGTAGAAGGCCTGAAAGGGAATGGCCACGATGCCACCGATCGAGCTGATGAGGACGATGCGGCCACCGCCCCGGGCGCGCATGGCCGGCAGGACGCCCTGCACGACGCGGGTCGCGCCCCACAGGTTGGTCTCCACCTGGGCCTTGGCCTCGTCGATGGTCGTGTGCTCCACCGCGCCGGCAACCCCCCAACCCGCCGAGGCCACCATGGCATCGATGCGCCCGTGGCGGGAGAGCACTTCGGCCACGCCGTCTCGGACCGAATCGTCGCTGTCGACGTCCATGACGAGGCCTTGCCAGGGCCCCGAGGACGTCCCCCGTCTGCTGGCCCCCACAACCACCCATCCGGCCTCGTGCAATCGGTCCGCGCAGGCGCGACCGATGCCGGCCGAGGCACCCGTGATCAACACGACCTTGCCCATGCCCCCGTCCCTCAACGGGCGCGGGCGTCGCCGCGCGGTGTCCGGCCGAACTGCCAGCGCGAGCGCCGGGAGGGACGGGCCAAGGCCAGCTCTCTGAGCGCCTTGAGCTCGGTCACTTGGACGCGGGCTTTTTCCGCCAGCTCAACTTCGCCGCCTTCCGAGGAGATGTTGAACGCGTCCACGCACCTGCTGATGGCCACGTCGATGGCCGAGATGAGACTCTGGTGCGCCATCTCGTCGAGCACACGAGCTCCTAACCGCTGTGGCATGGTCCGGGGCCTGATCACCCCGATCCTCGGTTCCCGATTGTGCCCTAGTCGGGCGTGGGCGACCACCTCGCCCCCGTCGGGTAGAACGAACCTGCGTCTGCCGATTGGAGATCCGATGCCGAGTTCCGATTCGTCCGTACGCGTCGTCGACGACCCGACGAGGCACAGATACGAGGCATTCGTCGACGACGAGTTGGCAGGGTTCGTCACCTACCGGACGCGACCGGGCGTGGTCGTGCTCGTCCACACCGAGGTGGACCCGGCTTTCGAGGGTCACGGGGTGGGAGGGAGCCTTGCCAAGGCGGCGCTCGACGACGTCGGGTCCAAGGGCCTCAAGGTCGACCCCCGGTGCCCCTTCATCGCCCGCTATCTCGAGCGACATCCCGAATACGCCGACCTGGTGACGTAACCGGCGGCTTCCGCCGCCACCTGCGCCCGGAGGAAGTCAAGACCGGATCGGTCAATTGTGGTGGCGGAGTGACAACGGGCGGCCGGTGGTCAGAAAGGGCCTCTGCCCTGGGGAAAGGGCAGCCGAAACCCGGCGGTGATCCCGAAGGGCTGATTCAGGCCCTGTCCATGGCGTGCCGATACCTCCCCGATGACGGGGGGAGGCGCAGCGCGCCCGGCGGCAAGCCAGAAGACCACGGGCCCGACCTGGCTGCGCTTCGGCGGCCTCCTCGCCCTGGGCGAGGTCATCGTGCTCGTCCTGGTCCTTCTGCACTCCGGACCTCCGGTCGGCACCAGCCCGGGGATCGACCATGTGGCGGCGTCGGCGGGCCCATCCCACGACGTGCCTCACCAGAGCGCATCCGCCCCCGTCGTGCCCACCACGACCCTCCCCGTCAGCCCCCCGACCACGGTGGCCCCCACCCCGGTAACCCCCACCACGGTGCCTCGGGCCGTCCCCACCCCCACCACGCCTCCGAAGGCGCCGGCTCAGGTCGTCACCGCCGCGGGGACCCTGCCGGCCAACATCGCCCCCCAACCCAACTTCCTCCAAAGCTGCTCAGGGGCCCAGTACGACGACTCCGCCGGGTGCGTCACCGCGTCGCTCCAGGCGATCGCCAACGGCCGCAGCCACGAGGGGCTCGCTCCGATGGTGCTGCCCTCCAATTGGACCCAGCTGTCGCCCCAGCAGCAGATCTTCGTGGCCACCAACCTCGAACGCACCGTCCGGGGGCTGCCGCCCTTGACGGCCATGGCGACGAGCCTCGACCAGGCGGCCGCTCAGGGGGCCGCCCAGAACATCGACCCTCCCCCGCCGGCCGGCTTCCCGTACACCCAGTGGGGGTCGAACTGGGCCGGAGCCGTGGGCAACCCCCTCGAGGCCATCTACTACTGGATGTACGACGACGGCGCCGGCACCACCAACGTCGACTGCACTCCGACCAACCAGAGCGGGTGCTGGGGTCACCGCGAGAACATTCTCATGAGGCTGACGTGCACGGTGTGCGTCATGGGGACAGGGTGGGACAGCACCGGCTACAGCGGTGACCCGAGCATGACCGAACTCCTCGTCGAGACCTCGGGCAACCCGGCTCTCGATTTCACGTGGCGACAGGAGTCGCCTTTCCTGTCCTGAGGGCGAAAAGACCTTTGGCAGCATTGAATTTCCCGGGCGCCGTTGACAGACCTTCGTACCTGGGGCAGCCTGGCGCGCGCGCTGATCCCGCTTGTGCCCATCGGGGCACGGAGGTGACCGGCGCCGGGGCATGAAGCAAGGAGGGCTCGCATGGCGCGGCGGGTCTGGGTGTTGCCACCAAGTTGGCCGTCGGATCCCGACGGGACGCAACACCCCTCCTCGCCGGAGAAACAGACGCCACCCTCCGAACCTGATCGACGGCGCCTCCGACCTCGATCGAAGAAGAGGACGTCGCCACCGACCGGTGCCTCCTCGGAGTCCGAGATCCAGACGCCGCCCCGTGGGGACCGAGGCGGCTGACGCCTCGCCCAGGCCGGCTTGCTCGGGCTGGCGCCCCGTCTGTCGGGGCTTGCGGACCACAGTCGCACGATCAGTGACTCGGTGAGCGCTTTTCGCGAGATCTTGACCGAAACTGCACATTGTGATGAGGCGCGTCATGCCTTTCACCTGGGCAGTTGTTCGTTTGTTGAGGTCCCATAGGGAGCCCGGTGACCATGCATTGACACAATCCACAGGTGTGAACCTGCAAGGACTCTGCGCGGGGAGAGTGGGGGGCTTCAAAACAGGCCGGATCCAGGGGAAAGTCCCTGCTCAGGGCCATTTAGTCACCCACTACTGTTCGGGGTGGAGGCGCGGGGTCGTGATCGCCGGCGGCGAAGAGCGGCCTTGAAGCCCTCCTCATGAACCGGAGTCCACTGATGGGAGTGGGTATGAAGTTGCGGAAGGATTCGACGGGGGAGGAAGTCGCCCCGGAGGTATCGCCTCAGGCACCGCTGGGACGCGACTTCACCAGCTCCCGCACCCAACTGGGTGAGCTTCTCGTCGGGGCTCAGCTCGTGACCAACGACCAGCTGGCCCAGGCACTGCTGCAGCAGGGGACCTCGGGCAAGCGGATCGGCACCCTCCTGGTCGAGCTCGGAGCCATCGACGAGCGTGACCTGGCCCGGGCCCTGTCGACGCAGCTCCATGTCCCGCTCGTCGACCTGTCACAACAGACACCCACACCCGAGGCCATCGAGCTGATGCCCGAGAGCGTGAGCCGCGGTCATCTGGCGGTCCCTCTGGTCGGCGATGCCAACGGGCTCACGGTGGCGGTGTCGGACCCCAATCCCGAGCTGGCCAAGATCCTGGCCAACGCCTGCGGCCAGGTCGTCCGGCTCGTGATCGCGCCGCGATCGGACATCCAGCGCGCCATCGACACCGCCTATAGAGCGCTCGGCAACATCCAGGAACACGTCCGCGCCTTCGAGGAGACCGCCGAGAGCCCCCGCCGGGTCACCGCCGACACCGGCGTGCAAGTGGCCATGGCCGACGACGCCCCGGTCGTGCAGGTGGTCAACCTCCTCATCACCCAGGCCATGCGTGACCGCGCCTCGGACATCCATATCGAACCGCAGGGTTCGGTCCTGAGGATCCGGTACCGCATCGACGGGGCTTTGCACGATGCGGTGGAGCTGCCCCTGGCCATGGCCCCCGCCCTCGTGAGCCGGTTGAAGATCATGGCGAGCATGAACATCGTGGAGCGGCGCCGGCCCCAGGACGGTCAGATCACCATGGTGGTCGACGACCGGGAGATCGACATCCGGGTCTCGACGGTCGCCACCATCTGGGGTGAGAATTGCGTGCTGCGTGTGCTCGACAAGAGCAGGTCCCTCTTCCGCATGGGCGATCTGGGGATGCCTCTGGGAACCCACGAGATCTTCACGCGCCTGATCGGGACACCCTTCGGAATGGTCCTGTGCGCGGGACCGACGGGGAGCGGCAAGACCACCACCCTCTACGCCGCCCTGACCGAGATCGACGACCCGAGCCGCAACATCATGACCGTCGAGGACCCGGTCGAGTACGTCTTTCCCACCATCAACCAGATCCAGACCAACGACCAGGCCGGGATCACCTTCGCCAACGGATTGCGGTCGATCCTGCGCCAGGACCCCGACGTCATCCTGGTGGGGGAGATCCGCGACGTGGAGACCGCTCGGATCGCCGTGCAATCGGCGCTCACCGGCCACTTCGTGCTCTCTTCGCTCCACGCCACCGATTCGGCGGCCGCCCTGCACCGGTTCCTGGACATGGGCATCGAATCGTTCCTGGTCGCCTCCTCGGTGTTGGCCGTGGTGAGCCAGCGCCTCGTCCGGCGCATCTGCCAGACGTGCAAGACACCGTATGAGCCCAAGGACGAGGAGCTCGCCTTCTACCAGGAGAGCGGCGGCCTTCCCAAGGCGCAGTTCTTCCATGGCGAGGGTTGCAACTTCTGCGCGGGAACCGGCTACCGGGACCGCATCGGCGTGTACGAGCTCATGCGCATCACCCCTGAGCTCAAGCGGTTGATCGTGGGATGGGCCACCCAGGAGGAGCTGCAACGCATGGCGGTGTCCCAGGGGATGCGCACGCTCCGCGACGAGGCCATCCGGCTCATCGCCGACGACGTCACCACGATCTCCGAAGTCATCCGATCGATCTACACGGCGTAAGACGAAGACACAGGCAAGACGATGGGGAAATACAAGTTCCGGGCCATCACTCCGGAGGGCGCCACGGTCAGCGGCATCGAGGACGCCCTGACCGCCAACATGGCACGGCGTGCGCTCATCGGTCGCGACCTGGCGCCGTTGGAGGTCGTCGAGAAGAAGAGCATCCTCAAGTACGAGATCACCCGGGAGAAGGTCCCTCGCAAGGAGCTCATGTACTTCTCCCGGCAGATGGCCGTGTTCATGAAGGCCGGGATCCCCGTGCTCGAAGCCCTCGAGATCATGACCGAGGAGACCGGGAACAAGGTCCTGCAGCGGGTCATGGCGGAGATGGCGGACTCGCTGCGGTCGGGCGAGACCTTCGCTGGCGCCGCCAGCCAGCACCCCGAAGCCTTCCCCCGGTACTACCTCGGAATCCTCGGTTCGGCCGAGCTCACCGGCAATCTCGACACCGTCCTCGACCAGCTCTCGGAATACATCGACCGGGACCTCGAGGCCCGCCGCCGGATCAGCTCGGCCCTCATGTACCCGAGCATCGTCTTCGTCTTCGCCATCTTGGCGGTGGTGATCATCACCGCCTACGTCCTGCCCCGCTTCAAGACCTTCTTCGCGACGTTGAACGCGAAACTGCCCCTGCCCACTCGAATGCTGTTGAGCGTCGCCAACTTCATCGAGAACGACTGGTACATCCTGGTCGGAGCCCTGAGCGCCGTCGCCGTCGTGGTGTTTCTCGCCATTGCCACTCACCAGGGTCGCGCCGTACGGGACCGGCTGCTCCTGCGCTTGCCAGTGGTGGGGGATCTGATGAAGACATCGATCCTCGAGCGCTTCTGCCGGATCCTCCACGCCATGGTCACCGCCGGTGTGCCGTTGCCCGAGGCCCTGCAGGTGACCGGAGACGCCACCACCAACTCGGTCTACAAGCGGGGGCTCTTCGTGGCCCGGGCCGCCATGATGCGCGGTGAGGGGTTGGCGGCTCCCCTGGCCTCCACCGGCCTCTTCCCGGCCGCGGCCCGGCACATGTTCCTCGTGGGCGAGAGCACGGGAACGATGGACGACCAGCTCAATTCGGCGGCCACCTACTTCGATCGCGAGCTCGACTACAAGCTGAAGCAGTTCACGGCGTTGTTCGAGCCGATCGTGATCGTGTTCGTCGGTCTGATCGTCGGTTTCGTGGCCATCGCACTGATCTCGGCCATGTACGGGATCTACCGCCAGGTGCACATCTGATGCCGGCCCCGTCCAACAAGCGACGCACCATGCCGCAGTCGGCGAGGGGGTACCGACATAGCTGATCCAATCCACTTCCCCCACGCTCTGAACAGATCGGATCCATTCAAGCCGGTTCGACCGGTAGGCAATCCTGGAGAAACGAGCAGAAAATGCTAGAGAGAATGAAGCAGAAGAGAAATGAGGGCGGATTCACCCTCATCGAGCTCCTCATCGTCATCATCATCTTGGCGATCTTGGCCGCAATCGTCGTGTTTGCCGTCGGCAACACGAGCCAGAGTGCGGCCAAGGCGTCGTGCTTGTCCGATGCCAAGTCGGTGGAGACAGCGATCGAGGACTACAAGGCACAGCACCCCGGTGTCCAGAACGCCACCGGCAGTATCGGGTACCCAGCCGACTCGAGCCAACTCCTGCAGACCGACTCCGTGGACGGCGCTACCGTGGGTCCCTGGCTGAAGACATGGCCGGGAACCGCCGACTATCAGATTTCGTTCAACACCTTGGGTTCTGTATGGGTCACGGGCCCGGGCTCGAGCCTTTCATACACCTCGTCGGGCGATATCGACATCTACCCGAACCAGGCCTGCAACGTCGCGCAAGCCTCCTAGGTCGAGCTTGTTCGAATCCGAGACGGGAGCGGACGTGTCTGCGGAAGCGCTGGACGGCTTTCGCGACACGCCCGTCCCCGAAGCCGTCGGTCGCCCCCGCCCGATGACGGGGACACCCCGGACGTCAGCGCACTCGCTTCACCAGACCGAGACCGGTTCCCCGAGCCTGGTGATCTGGGTGCTGGTCGTCTCTGTGGCCGTGGTGGCGATCGGGATGGTCTACAGCCTGTGGTGGGCTCCGGTGGTCCGACACCAGGAGTATTGGATCACCCCCGGTGACATCTGGTACTCGGTGCGCACCGCGCACTGGATCGGGTGGGGCTCGTTGTCGTTCGTCTACAGCAACGCCCAGTCGGAGTTGATCACGCTGCCCGGCTTCGAGGTCCTGCTGACACCGTTCGTCGTCCTGTCGTCTGCTCTGGGGCTTTCGGAGAACGCGCCCGGGCTCCTGCCCAACCTCCATCCTCAGGCGTGGCTGCTCATCGGACCGGTCTCGATGGCGTCAGGAGGCCTGGCGCTGTGGGCCTTCGACTCCATGGCCCGGCACATGCGCGTCCCCACCACCCGGCGAAAGATCTTGTTGGTACTCGAGGCGGGAGCGATCTTTCCCGCCGTGGCACTCTGGGGCCATCCCGAGGACGTGCTGGCCACCGGGTTCTTCGTCCTCGCCCTCCGCAAGTTGCTCGAAGGCCGAGAGGCCGCGGCAGGGTGGCTTCTCGGCGCGGCCATCGCCTTCCAGCTCTTCGCGGTCTTCGCCGTTCCCGTGCTCCTGGCCGTGGTGGGGCTGCGCAAGGGTGCAACCCTCCTGGCTCGGGCGGCGATGCTTCCCGGCTTCCTCTTCGTCGCCGTGGCCATTCCCGACTTCCACGACTCGGTGCGCACATTGCTGCAGCAACCCACTCCCCCGGCGGTCAATCACGCGACCCCGTGGGTGGGTCTGTCGCCCAAGCTCTCTCATGGCAACGTGGCCGGCGGACCCACCCGCACGATCGGACTCCTCGTCGCCGTCGGGGCGGGGGTCTGGGCCCGGGCTCGGCGCCAGGACCCGGCCCGACTCCTGTGGCTGCTGGCTGTCGCCCTCGCCGCTCGCTGTGTCTTCGACCCCGTCATGACGCCCTACTACGTCATGCCCTGCGTCGCCTTGGCGCTCGTCGCCGGCTCCGGCAACCGCCCGGTTCGCTTCATCCTGGGCGCCATGGCCGGCACCGGGCTCACCGTCATGGCGTTCAGCCACCATGGCGACTGGGCGTACTGGCTGATGATGACCGGGATCATCGCCGCGCTCCTGGGAACGGTGTGGCCAACGAAGCGCCCGAGACCACAGGAAGAGCAACCGGACGTTGCCCCTGTCGCAGGACTGACCGTCCCGGAGCCGGTCACCGCCGGGGTCGGGACGTAGGCCTCTCTCGGGGACCCGATGGATCGGGGCGGGCCATCACCGGACGATTTCCATGCGCAACCCTCGACTGTCCCATTCGGGATCCTCGGGCACTCGATTGATGGACCGGGAAACGATGCGACGGGCCGTCCACAGACACGCCGTGGCATCGAGCAGGTGCGCTGAGCTCACCCGGGCGATCCGAGCATCGAGGATGCGGTCGATCCCCGGCAGGCGAGCCTCGAGCAGCGCTCGCCGCTCCTGCCTCCCGGCCGCCTTGTGCTTGGAGAATTGCAAGGGACGATCCTCGTTGAGCTGGTAGAAGCTCAGTTCGGGGTGTACCTCGAACACCGTTCGCTGCCAGTAGGGCGCCACGGCCGCGTTCACTTCCGCCACCCTCTTCAGAAGAGTCCAACCAACCCCGCTCAACTTCCCGCCGTTGGCGGCGGCAGCCTCGGTGTAGGTCGAGCTCATCAGGGCGTCATGTGCGGGGGCAGAGACGATGGCGCCGGACCTCGGCCAACGCAGGAGTCGGCGGGCATCCCGGTCGCATTGCCTGCCTCCGGCCCTGGGCCCGTCCGAAAGGCCCACCGTGCAGAAGAGGGCCACGACCTGGAAGGCGGGCTTGTAGTCGAGTACTTCGAGGAACGAGGAGAAGACCTGAGGGTCCTCGGGCGCCATCGTGATGCCTTGGAGCTTCGCTGACGCCACCAGCCACCCTTTCGGGCAGGGAACCACGCCAGCCAGGGTGCGATAGGGGAGTTGCGCCCCCCGGTGCGAGCTCGGCCTGGACATCGAGGCAACGGTACTCACCGCGGACAGAAGCGGGCACCTCGAGTCGAGCGCCGTCTCCGCTAGGAGTTCGACCCTCGCACCACCCAGCTCTCGACCGCCATGCCCGTCCCGCACGTGGCGGTGCTCGTTCTGTTGCACAACAGCACGTTCGTCGTCGTCGAGTAGTCGTCAAACGCCACGAGGGCTTGGAGCTGGAGATGGGCGCTGGTAACCGTGCACGTGCCGGGCCCCTGGCAGGCGTAGACGTTCACCGAGCGGGTCACACATGGCAGCACAGTCCTCGAGAGACACGATCGCCGGCTGCGAGCACCGTTGCCGCAATCCACCGTGATCTGCACTCCCGGGCTTCCCGGCGCGCCGACCGTGATGGAAGTCGGCGGGCCAGCGGGCGGAGTGTTGGGCAGGCACGCCTGAGGCGCTCCCATATAGGCACTTTCGGAGTACCGGACCGCCTGGACGGCGGCATCGGCGGCGCCGTCGGCTGCGTACTCGACGGATCGTTGCGTACGAAGGTTCGACGAGTTGAGCAGGTCGTTGCCGGTGAGGGTCAACAACGACGACAGGACGACGGCGATGACCACGATGAAGACGAGAGCCAGGAGCAAGACCGCCCCGTCCTCGTCCCGAGACAACAGCACGGGGTGACCGGGCGCCTTCATCCCGCCGCCGTGTACGGAGTCGACGTCACGGCGGTGTAATTCGGGTCACCGGCGGGATAGGCCGCCGTGGCGCTGTACATCGACGTCGGGACGGTGGGACTGACCGCACAGGTCGCCGTGTCCGGATTGGCCGTCCCGCTCAACGGGGTGGAGCCCGTCCCGCACGGCAACGGGCCCGATGGTCCCGTGACGGTCCAGCCCAGGGTCTCGCTGAACGGTGGACCTCCCGTCGGGCCGGCCACCACGGCTTTGAAGGTCAGAGTGTCGACCCCGGCCGCGGTCGACACCGCCGAGGTGACGGTCACCGTCGGGGTGGCGCTGCCCACGGCGAAGTCCAAGGGCGCCGAGGGCCCCGATGCTTTGTAATTGGCGTCTTTGGCCACGCTGGCCGTCGCCGTATAGGAGCCCACTGGGGGCAAGGTGAGGGTGCAGGTGAAAGCGGCTCCGCACGTGATCGGGGGGCCCGGGCCTGTGACGGTCCACGTGACCGCACCAGTCGGTGGGGGGTCCCCGCTCGGGACGGTGACCGTCGCGGTGAGGACGACGGTTTGGCCGAGCGTGGGAGCGGTCGGCGACGCGCTCACCACGACGACGGGCGTGGCGATGTACTTGGGGTCGGTCACCACGAAGCTGAGCGTGTCGTTCACATTGTTGGCCGCCGTGTCTGTGACCGTGATCTGCTGGACCGACGCGTCGTCACCGTTACTGGCGCAGGCCGCTGAGTCATCGGTGAACGCATTGGTGGTCGGGTTCAAGAAGTCCACCGAGGAGATCGCGGGCGTGCCGAACCCGGAGGGTGTGAAGCCGGCCGGGAGGGTGATCGGGTTGTAGCTCGCCGCGTCGGCCGAGCACGAGTTCAAGAACGTGGGGTCGGTGGTCTGGAGTTGGATCTGCTCTTTCGCCGTTTCGGCGTAGCTCCTCAGGATCGTGTCGAGTGTCACCAGGCTGTGCTGCTCACCCGAGCTGGTAATCGAGGTGATGAGCGCACCCATGAGGGCCACGACCGAGAGCGAGAGGATCACGACGGCCATGAGCACCTCTATGAGGGTCTCTCCCATCTCCGATCTCGACACCGACGGCATCCTCACGGCGTTCCCCCGCTGGCCGAGCCCGACGACCAGGCCCGGGGCACGGCGAGCACGTTGAACTGGTATCCACTGGTGGGCTCTACCGAGGAGAGGACGATGTTCGAGACACCGGCACTGGCGACCCAACCGGTTTGGGCCGACGCCTGCGCAGTCGGGGGAGAGATCGTCGCCGTCGGCAGATCGGTCGCCGATGACACATCTTGGGACAGGAACTCGTGGGTCGTCGAGGCATTGCAGATCTGACGCACGAGCCCGGCCGTCGGCGCCGTTGACGAGGGGGTAGCCCAGTACGACACGGTCGTCGTGGTACCGGTAGTTGGGGCCCATTGCAGGCCGAGGAGGAAGGTCGCCCCGCTGGCAGGTGGCGTATTGCAGGGCGACGGCATGGTGGCGCCCACGTACTTGGTGACAAGTGCCGCGCTCTGGACGTCCTGGACGAAGTTGGTCGAGATGATCTCGGCGTCCGCCGAGTCCGAGACCTTGTTGGTCAGGCCGGTGGAGTCCTGCAAGCTCGTGATGATCACCTCGGCAACACCCCCCATCACGAGCGGCAGGAGCACGAGGACCATGAGGAGCTCGATAAGGGTGAAGCCGGCGTCGCCACCGACGCCGAGGCGACCACGCCTACTCACCGGCAGTCCCGTCTCCGAGGCGTGACGCACCGCCGCACCGGCCTCCTCGCTCGCCTTCTCAGGGTCGTGAGACCCCACCCCCGGGTTGCCCCTCATCGGCCACCGGGTCAGATCGACGTCACCCGGGGAGCCTCGGTCGCCAACGCCGACGAACCGTCGGACACGAACTGACGCACCCCCGCGTAGTTGGAGGGCCGGTTGAGCTCTTTGGGGTAGAGGCTGACGCGCAGGGCGGTGTCGTACTCGATGAGGTCTTCCGCCATGAGGTTGTTGAGGCCCATCTCCAGGGTCTGCATGCCCTCTTGCTGGTGGGTGGCCACGATGTTGCGGAGCTGACGCGTCTTTCCCTCGCGCACGAGGTTGCGCACGGCGTGATTGGCCATGAGGATCTCGTAGGCGGCCACCAGCCCACCGTCGAGGCGGGGCACGAGGCGCTGGTAGACCACACCCTCGAGGGTAGAGGCCAGCTGCACCTGGATCTGCTCGCGCCGGTCCGAGGGGAAGATGTCGACGATGCGGTCGATGGCCTGGGCGGTGTCGTTGGTGTGGAGCGTGGCGAACACGAGGTGACCCGTCTCGGCGATGGTGAGCGTGGTGGCGATGCTCTCCTGGTCGCGCATCTCGCCCACCAGCAGGACGTCGGGGTCCTCGCGCAACACCGATCGCAGGGCCCGGGTGAAGGACTCGGTGTCGGTGCCCACCTCGCGCTGGCTCACCGCCGAGCGGTGGTTGGCGTGGACGTACTCGATGGGGTCCTCGATGGTGACGATGTGGCACCGTCGGTAGCGGTTGATGTGGTCGATCATGGCCGCCAGGGTGGTGGACTTCCCCGAGCCTGTCGGGCCCGTCACGATCACGAGCCCCATGGGCAGGTCCACCAGTGACTCCACGATCGAGGGCAGGCCCAGCTGCGCGAACCCGGGGATCTCGAAGGGGATGATGCGCAGGGCCAGGGAACACGAGTCGCGCTGGTGGAAGGCGTTGCAACGGAGTCGGGCCCGTTGCTGCCAGCTGAAGGCGAAGTCGATCTCGCGCTCGGCCACGTACGTCGCCACCAGGTCGGGGCCGACCACGCCCTTGACCACCCGCTCGACCGAGATCGGGCTCATCATCTGACCGCCGGTGACAGGGCGCATCTCGCCGTCGACCCGGATGAGCGGTGGTGCGCCCGCCGTCAGCAGAAGGTCGGTCCCGCGCACGTTCCACAGCTCTTCGAGCCAGGCGTCGATGTCCGCGGTACTGCGGCTGGTGGGCATGAGCGGAGCCTGCTGTTAGGAAGCGGTGTTACTGGGCATGGCAGACGTCCTCCTCGGGACGATGCGCTCGAGCGCCCGTGGCGATTGCAACAGGCGTCGCATCCACCACCTTCTCACATGCGGTAACTACGTCACCACCCTGTTCGACCGCCAGTGACGCCCAGGGCCCGAAGGGCCGCTCCGAGGCCACACCGGCCACGACGAGGGGGGTCCCCCGGTGCAGGGCGCAGATCACGCCGAGCTCCGCCTGGCACGGTTCGCTCAAGGGCCGGGCCCGGACCGTCACCACCACGTCGAACCCGACGTCGAGGGGACAGACCCGCCCCTGGACGAGGGCGTTGCAGGGAAAGGCGGGCTCCCCGGGCTCGTGGCACCGCAGGACCCGGCACCCCCCCGCCTCGAGCTCGGTGGCCGACTGCTCGATGGCCCACTCGTCGGTGCCCACCACGAGCACCGTGGGGGCTTCGGTACGGGTTTCTTCGACCGGGGGCCCCTCGGGCACCGTCGCCAGGCGGGCGTTCCTCTTCGATTTCAAAGCTGCGGCCACGTCCCGAGTGTGCGATACGTAGACCACTACCTGGCCTACAGCCGATCAACCCCCTCCCAACTTGGCCCGGGGAGGGGCACGGGGAGCCCGAGGCACAGGCGGGCGATAGGGTTCCAAAAGTGGCTCCGAGCCCTTCACTTAGGAGGGAGGGTGCCGCTACGCTAAGTGGCAAGGCCGGTGGTGGCAGTGGTGGGAGAGGACGACACGGTGGTGACGAAACTGGGATCGACGGAAGCTGTGCGCAGCACGACGGTGCCTAGTCGGTCGTGCGGCAAGCTCCTCGTGGTCGACGACGACCCCGAGGTCAGGGGCATGCTCAGCCGCCTCCTCGAGGTCGAGGGCTACAAGGTGACCGAGGCCATGACCGGCGCCGAGGCCATCGGCAGCCTGGCCAGCGGCCAGCCCGACCTGGTCATCCTCGACGTCATGCTCACCACCGAGGACGGCTTCGACGTCCTGGCCGCCATCCGCCGGACCAGCGACGTGCCGGTCATCCTCGTCACGGCCAAGGGCCACGAGACCGACCGGGTGCTGGGCCTCAAGCTGGGCGCCGACGACTACGTGGTGAAGCCCTTCTCGCCCGCCGAGCTGGCGGCCCGGGTGGGCACGGTCCTGCGCCGGAGCGGCACCACCCGCAGCTCGGCCTCGTCGAACGGGACGCTCGAATTCGGCGACCTCGTCATCGACACCATGGCGCGCGAGATCAGGGTGTCGGACCGTCTCGTCGAGACCACGGCCAAGGAGTTCGCCCTCCTGGCCTTCCTGGCGGGTTCGCCCCGACAGGTCTTCACCCGCGAGCAGCTCCTGGCCCAGGTGTGGGACTCCTCGTCGGAGTGGCAGGACGCCGGCACCGTCACCGAGCACATCCGCCGCATCCGGCGCAAGATCGAGGTCGACCCCGACAGCCCCCGGTGGGTACGGACCGTGCGGGGCGTGGGATACCGCTTCGAGCCCTGAGTCAGGCTCCGGTCGCCTCGGCCCGCAGGTGCTTGGGCACCCCGGCCTTGCGATTGGCAGCGGCACGGTCGAGGGCGTGACGCGCCCGGCGCCCCAGTTGGTCCGGCGTGAACGGCTTGGGCAGCAGATCGGCCTCGGGGTCGAGGGGATGCCGTTCCAACGCCCCCTCGTCGAGATGCCCCGACATGAAGAGCACGGCGACGGTGGGCCACAGCTCCACCAGTGACTCGGCCAGCTCCACACCGTTCATCTCCGGCATGACGACGTCGGTGACGAGGAGATCGAGAGGCCGCTCGAGCGAGCGGGCCACCCCCATGGCCTCGACACCGTTGGCCGCCGCCAACACCAGGTAGCCCAGTTCCTCGAGCTCCCGCACGGCCAGCCGACGCAGCTCGTCCTCGTCTTCGACCACCAGCACCAACTCGTCGCCGCCGCCGCCGGTCGAGAGGTCTTCGAGCGCCCCGTCCCCGTAGGCCCCGTCCTGGTCCTCGACGGCGGGGAACCACAAGGTGATCGTCGTGCCCCGACCCGGCGCGGTGTCCAGGCTCACCTGGCCCCCCGCCTGGGTCACCATGGCGTGGACGGCCGCCAACCCGAGCCCGGTTCCCTTGGCCAATCCCTTGGTGGTGTAGAAGGGCTCGAAGCAGTGCTCGGCGGTCTCCTCGTCCATGCCCGTCCCCGTGTCGGAGACCGCCAGGGCCACGATGCGTTGGGGGACGGGAAGATCCGCGCCCACCACGCGGGTGCGGATCACGAGGCGACCGCCTCTGGGCATGGCGTCGCGGGCGTTGATGGCGAGGTTCAACACGGCCCGCTCGATCTCGGCGGGGTCGACGAGGATGCGGCCACCGGGCTCGGGGGGGACCAACTCCAGTTGCACGTCCTCGCCGATGACCCGGACGAGCATGGGCTCCATGGCCCGCACGATGCTGTCGGGATCGACCACCCCGGGTTGGCCCACCTGGCGGTGGCCGATGGCGAGCAGCTGGCTCGTGAGCGCCGCGGCGCGGTGCCCGGCCCGTTGGATCGCCTCCACCTCGGTCACGAGGGGGTCCCCCCCGTCGATCTGGCGGAGCAGGATCTCGCTGCAGCCGAGGATGACGGTGAGAAGGTTGTTGAAGTCATGGGCCACGCCCCCCGCCAGGCGGGCCATGGCGCTGAGCCGCTCGGCCTGTTGGAACTGCTCGAGCATGCGACCGAGCCGTTGTGGTCGAGCAGCGGCGCCGTCGACACCGACAGCTGGAGCAGCTCGTCGTCGCGCAGGGCCCCGAGTTGCACACCCACGGTCGCCTCGCCGTGCCGGGTCCGGTCCCAGAGGCGCCCCAGGGCGGCGCCGGCCGCCTCGTCGGCGGCGGGGATGCGCAGGACGCGGTCCGACACGGCGTCGATCGACGGTGCACCCCATCCCAACAAGGATCCCGCCGCGCCGTTCCACCAGCGCGCCGCTCCCGAGAGGTCGAGCTCGGCGATGGCCAGCGGCGAGGACTCCACCACCGCTTGGAGCCGCTGCTCGTTGCCCTGGACGGCTTGATAGAGGCGGGCGTTGTCGAGGGCCACGGTGGCCATCTGGGCCAGAAGGACGAGGACCGATTCGTCCTCGGCATTGAACGACCGCTCGCGCCCGAGGACGACGATGGCCCGGTTGCGGGTCCCGGTCGAGTCGACGAGGGGGACCGCCATCCAGGGGACGGCGCGCCCCCCTGAGGTCGCCAGCGCCGCTCGCCGACCTCGTCGAGCCCACCGGAGTTGCGCAGGGGCCGGTTGGCCCCGGCCACGAGCCGCGAGGCGGCCTGGACCACCGGGGCGAGCGAGTCCGGGACGGCTCCGGGGGCACTCACCTCGACGCGTTCGGCTGTCTCTTCCTCGTTGCCCTCGGGAGCCGGGTCGCCCGGGGACAGGGTCAGGACCACGGCCTGCTCGGCGTCGAGGACCCGGCGCCCGTGCTCGGACAGCACCCGCAGCACCTGGGGCTCGGCCAGCGGCGCGTTGACGGCCAGGGCGGCTTCCATGAGGCGGCGGAGCTGGGCGGCGTGACGCGTGGCGGCCTGCTCGGCTTGGCGGCTCTCGCCCCACAGCAGGACGCGCTCCACGGCGATGGCCACCCGCTCGGCGAGTCCCGCCGCCGTCTCGAGGTCCGAGCGGCGATAGCCGCGCCGCCCCGTCCCGGTGACGAAGCTCAGCGCCCCGAAAGAGAGGCCCCGCAGATGGACGGGCACCACCACCATCGACTCGATGCCCGACCCCGTGTCGGTCTCGTGGTAGGTCCCGGGCAGAGCCGGCTCGCCGCCATGGGGAGGGCCGGCCCGTCGGGTGTGGATGACGACCTCGGGCCGACCGTTGGCGAGCACCCGCCGGACCAGGGCCTCACCGTCGGGGTGGGGGTGGCGGGTCTGGGCGGTGTCCCACCGGCCGTCGGCGCCGTCGGCCACGCGGCGCAGCGTGCCCTGCTCGTCGACGACGTCCACCGCGAACCAGTCGGCGAAGGCGGGGACCACCACGTCGACGAGCCGCACCATGGCTTCGTCGTAGGACTCGAGCGCGGTGGCCAGGACGTCGCCGGCGCGCGCCAGGATGGCCACGTGCTGGCGGGCGTGCTCGGCCCCCAACCGGCTGCGGCGCTCGGCCTCGTCGAGCCGGGCCCGCTCGATGGACGCCGCGGTGCGGTCGGCCACGAGCTGGAGGAGCTGGAGGTCGCGCTCTTGGAAGCGGTGCCGCACGCGCGTGCCCACCTGGACCACCCCGATGACCTGGCCTCCCACCAGCAGGGGGGCCGCCACGAGGGAGGAGACCCGTTGGCGCATGAGGGGGGAGGTCTCGGTGGCCTCGGCCACGTCGTTGACGATCACGGCCTGGGCCCGGGAGGCCACCTCTCCCACCACGCCCTCGCCCATCAGGACTTCGAGGCCCTCGGTGATGCGGGCGTCGAGGCCGTAGGAGGCCCGCACCGTGAGACTCGTCCCCTGGGCGGTCACCAGGAAGATGGCGGCCACGTCCCCTCCCACCACGTGGCCGGTCCGGGCCAGGAGCTCGTCGAGCAGGGCGTCGAGGGGCAAGAAGGACAGACCGGGGTCGGTGACCGACTGGATGGACCGCAGGGCCACCCCGGCGTCGTGGAGGCCGAGGCGGATGCGCCGCTCGGCCACGCGCCGGAACACCAGGATGACGGCGACCATGACGGCGCTGGCGAAGACGAACAGCCAGGCCAGGGTGCGGTTGACCGTGAGGAAGTGGAAGATGACGACCGAGAACAGGGCCCAGGCCACCACCAGGGCGGCCTCGCCCAGGAAGGTGTGACGGCCGAGCGCCTGGTGGAGGAGGCGGTCCGCCTCGGGCCCCTGCTCGTCGGGGACGATGGCGGTGGGATCGGCCTCGGTCGAGTCCCAGGTGGGGGCGCCGTCCTCCTCCTCACGCCGAGCGAGCAAGCTGGCCAGGCGCGCCACGCTCCGTGATCTCGGGCGACTCACTAGGGAAGGAGCCTACCTCCGGCCCCGTGTCCCGGCCGCGGAGAGCGACCCGAACGCCAAACGGCCACCACCCGAGTGACGAGTGGCGGCCGTTTGACGGAATTCGGACCGGGCGTCAGCGTCGGCCCCTCCGGCCCGATCCCGGGCGGGTGGTCGTGGTGGTGCCCCCGGTCGAGCCACCTCTGGAGCCACCGGCGGTGCCGGCCACGGTGACGGTCACCGAGGTGCTCCCGGTCCCCACGCCCGAGGAGTTGTAGCCGGCCACGTAGTAGGTGTGGGATCCGGCGCTCACCCCCGTGTCCTGATAGGAGGTCAGGACCGCCGAGGGCCACCCCGGCCAGGCGATCTCCTGGCCGTCGCGGAAGATGTCGTCACCGAGGGTGCCCGACCCGTTGGTCCAGGAGATGGTCACCGTGCTCCCGCTGACCGAGGCCGAGACGTCGGTCGGGGTGCCGGGGGTCCCCGCCGGGACCGAGCCCGTCGACGTCGGCGCCTGGGTGGTCGTCGTGGTCGACGCCGGTGCCGTCGTTGTCGTCGTGGTCGACGCCGGTGCCTTGGTGGTCGTCGTGGTCGACGCCGGTGCGGCGATGGTCGTCGTGGTCGACGCCGGTGCGGCGGTGGTCGTCGTGGTCGACGAACCGAGGCTGGCGCCGGTGGCACCGCCGAAGTCCGTCCGGAAGGCGGCCAGGGCGTTGGGGAAGTCCCCGTTGGTGATGTCGTTGTCCTGTCCCCCCGCCGTGTCGTTGAACGAGAAGATGTTGGTGAAGGCCACGTTGTTGGTGGAGATCCAGTTGGCGAACTGGTTGATGAAGTAGGGATCGTCGCCGAGTCCGTGGCCGTCACTGCGGAAGCAGACGGACCATTCGGGGATGGCGATGGGCTTGCCCACCGACGCGGCGAAGCTCGTCAGCCAATTGAGACCCCAGCTCTGGTCCAGGATCGAGGTCCACGAGTTCTGCGGAGTCTGGGGCGTGACCCAGGTCTCGTCGTAGGTGTCGGAGCCGACGTAGTCCACGTAGGCGTTCCCCGGGTAGGCCGCGGTCAGGCTCCAGCTGGTGGTGCCGCCGAGGTCGGGGTTCCACAGGTACTGGAACTGCTGGCCGGGGACGGCCCGCATGGTGTCCACGATCTGGATCCAGAACGCCGCGAAGTTGGCGGCGTCGGTGCTGTTGGCGACGCTCCAGGGATACCAGCTGCCGTTGAACTCCCAGCCGAGCCGGAGGATGGCGTTGCCCTGTCCCTCTTTGACGAGGTTCTGGGCCAACGTGGCGAAGTACTGGTTGTAGGCGCCCGTTGCCCCTTGGGCCAGGGTGCCGACGCCGGGGAGGATGGGCACGCCCAGCACGAGGCGGTATCCGGTGCCGGTCCACCCTCCCTCACCGCCGCCGTTGTCCATGGCGGCCCAGCCGTCGGTGCGGTCGAGGTAGTCGGTCGCCATGGTGGGGTGGGTGCCGGTGGTCGAGCCGAAGGCCGCGATGCCCGAGGCATCGGTCCAGCCGGCGTAGTCGCCCAGGGGGATCGACGATGCCCCCGAGCTGGCCTGGGCGTTCTTGGCCCAGAAGAGCCCACCGACCGAAGCCAGCACCAGCGTCAGGCACAGCAGCCCCCCCGCCGCCATCCGGGGGAGCCCGGCGATCCGCCCGGCGATGTCCCCACCACGAATGTCCCATCGAAATGTCTGTGACGTGTGTGACGTGTTCATGGAATTCCGTTCCTCCCGAGCCGGTCGAACGGGCGCGTGGAGCCAAGGCCTCGGTGGTCTTGCTCCCCCGCCGGTTCGACGATCCGGCCGCTCTGCCTTCTCTCCCTGACGGGGAGTCGGCCCTTCTTCCCTGGTTTGTGTGTCTCGCTTCTCGTTACGCGTTCACGCGTGCCGTCGGGGGATTGCTCACCATCGACGGACGCCGATCTCGATGAGGAGATCAACGGCGCGACGACCCGGGTGGCGCCTCATCCGAGGTCCGCCTTGTACGCCGCCATGGAGGCGGGGAACTGGGTGATGTCGGAGTCGGTGGCGCCGGCGTAGCTGAAGTACGACTCGACGGTGATGTCATTGGCGGGGTCCTTGATGAGCCCGGCCATGGTGTTGATGAAGGCGGGGTCGTCGGTTCCGTTCAGTCCCCACTCGGGGATCCCCACGGGAAGCCCCTGGGAGTGGGCGAAGGCCACGACGGCCTGAACGTCACCGGCGTACCCGGCCCAGTCGTACTGGTCGACGCCGACGATGTTCACGTAGGCCTTGCCGGGCCACGTGTCGGTCCACGCCCGTCCGGCGGCTTCGTTGGCGGTTCCCCCGTTGGGGTTCCACATGATGCTGAACGAGGGGCTCTGGGCCCGCAGCGTCGTGACGGTGCTCTGGAAGACCGCGACGTACTGGGCGGCGGAGAGGCTCAGTTGGTTCCAGGTCTGGAACCACCCGGACTGGTCCTGGTTCTGCTCCCACATGATGCGGATGATGGCGTGGCTCTGACCCGCCCTCACGAGGCCCTGCCCGATGGCCGCGACCTGCGCGGTGGTGCAGTTCCCGATCCCGACCATGAGCGTCATCGACGTGGTGGGCGGCGAGTAGGTGCAGTAGTTCGAGGACTGGTCGGCGTAGACGGTGTCGATGGTCGGCGTGACGCCGAGCTGCGCGCCCAGGGCCATGACGTCGGCCGGGGACTGCGAGCCCACGAAGAGGCCGAGACCCGAGACGGCCGGGTGCGAGGCGACGGGAGCGACGGGCTTCGGCTTGGCCTTCACCGGTGCCGGGGTCACCGTGGCCACGACGCGGGCCGCGAGGTGGCGGGGCGGCGAGGTGGTGGCGGCCGGCGCCGGCGTGGTGGTGGCCGGAGGGGCGGTGGTGGCCGGAGGGGCGGTGGTGGCGGGGACGGTGGTCGTGGCGTGGTGGATCTTGTCGGCTGCCACGAACTTGATCGTCGGGGCCGGCGCGGCGGATTGCAGAGGAGATCCGTTCATGTCGACGGCCATGGTCACGCTGAGTGCTATGCCGAGCATTCCGACCACAATTCCCTTGGGCAAACCGATGAAGCGCCCGATTCCCGATCCAGTCATGCGACTCCCAGTGGTTAAATACATCGAGCCACGTCACTCGTGGCCCAATAACCACTATCGGCGCTCGGTTTGACCACCTTGAGCACTCGACTACCACAACGAGATGCCACGCACTGTGGTGTTTCACCAGGACAATCACGGGAGTCGGCGTTTCCAGGCACGAAAACGACCACAAACTGACTACGTTATGTGGTCGGATTACGAACACCTCATCACAGAGTGTGCGAATACATCACCACAACTCCGTCACCACGGTGCGCATCAGCCCCGCAATCACTAAAAATGACCAAAAGTAATTGCACCGTCCCTGTACGCGCGCGAACGGGCGTTGGTACCTTGTTGAGATCACGGCGGACATTGCACCTGTGCCGCGCACTCGGCTCGAGGCCGATGACGGGGGGGACACCGGCGGGGGGGAGAACATCCTCCGGTTGCCGTCCCTGCGCGCCGTCGTGCGCCACGCCCTGCCCCCGCTGCTCGAATCGACGATCGTGCCCGGCGCGCTCTTCTATCTGGTGCTCGTGCTCGACGGGTTCCACGGGGCGCTGATCGCGGCGATGGTGTGGTCGTTGCTGGCACTGGGGCGACGACTGGTGCGGGGCCAGAAGGTGCCGGCCGTCCTGGTGTTGAGCGTCGTCCTCGTGAGCGCCCGGACCGTGGTGGCCTATGTCACCGGGAGCGCCTTCCTCTACTTCGTCCAACCCACGGCGAGCACGTTCCTCGTGGCCGTGCTCTTCCTCGTCACCGCGGTGGCGCGTCGTCCCATCATCGAGCGATTGGCCCATGACTTCTGCCCGCTCGATCCCGAGATGTTCGCCCGGCCCTTCGTGCGGCGGTTCTTCTTGCGGTTGTCGATGTTGTGGTTCGTCGTCCTCGCCACCCAGGCCGGGTTCGTGATGTGGCTCTTGCTGGCCTCGTCGGTGCGGACCTTCGTCGTGGAACGGTCACTGGTGTCCGCCGTGCTCACGGTGGGGGGGATCGTCCTGTCGACGTTGTGGTTCGTGCGCGTCATGCGCGGGGCGGGATTGACGGTCCGGTTCAGCGGAGCCCTGGCCACCTCCTGAACCACCCGCACCGCAGACCGGGCCCGACGGGTACCGTGAGGCCCGATGCCGATACCGGGCGCCGGCCCGGGGGCGAGAGGGGCGAGATGACAGGCGGACCGGGTCCCGTGGCCCTGGTGGGCAGCGGCGAATTCCTCCCCGCCATGGAGCCCGTCGACGCCGGGCTCCTCCAGGGTCGCCCCCCGAGAGCCGTGGTGGTGCCGACCGCGGCGGCCCGGGAAGGCGACGCCCGCGTGTCGTACTGGCTCGAGCTCGGCCGGGCCCACTACGAGGCGATGAGGGTCGAGCCCGTGCTGCTCGACGTGCGGACCCGGGCCGACGGCGAGGACCCCGCCGCGGTGGCGGCGATCGAGGGGGCCGGGCTCGTCTACCTGTCGGGAGGCGACCCCCACCATCTCTCGGACACCCTGCGCGACACCGCCCTGTGGCGCGCCATCGTGGCGGCCTGGCAGTCGGGGACGGCCCTGGGTGGATGCTCAGCCGGCGCGATGGCACTCACCTCGGGTGCACCGCACAACCTCCTCCCCACCGGCGGTGCCCCCCGGCTGGCACCCGAGGACCCCCGCGTCGCCAACGGGCTCGGGCTGGTGGCGGGCCTCGCCGTCATCCCCCACTTCGACCAGATGGAGCGGCTCCGTCCCGGTGCCCTCGAGTGGTTCGCCGCCTGGCAACCGCCGGGGACGACTCTCCTCGGCATCGAGGAGGAGACCGCCCTCGTGTGGTCGGGTGGCCAGTGGGAGGTCCAGGGCAGGGGGGCGGTGTGGGTCCTCGACACCGGGCCCCGGGCCCCCTTCGTGGCCGGCGAGGTGGTGTCGCTGCCCGCACCCGACCCCACCCCGGCCCGGGGCTGACCCCCACCCCGGAATGTTGCGTCCGCAAATAGTGTTGGGGATGGCATGAGGAAGAAGACCAACCGAGGAGACACGCCATGCCGGCCGTGACCGTGACAGACATCCTTGCCCTGCCCCGCCTGGAGGCCCCGGGAGGGGCCGCCGAGGAACGACCGGTGGTGTCGGTGACCGACGCCCCCTCGGGCTTCGAGGGTGAGGGGTTCCCGGTGCGGCGGGCCTTCGCCGGCGTCGACCTGGCCCGGCTCGACCCCTTCGTGCACATGGACCAGATGGGTGAGGTGGAGTACGGGCCGGGCGAGCCCCGGGGCACGTCCTGGCACCCCCATCGGGGCTTCGAGACCGTGACCTACATGATCGACGGCACCTTCCAGCACCAGGACTCCGCCGGGGGCGGGGGGGTCATCACCAACGGGGACACCCAGTGGATGACCGCCGGCGCCGGCATCCTCCACATCGAGCGGCCCCCCGAGGCCCTCGTCACCTCGGGCGGTCTCTTCCACGGCATCCAGCTGTGGGTGAACCTGCCCTCGAAGGACAAGTGGGTGCCCCCCCGCTATCAGGACATCGGGGCGGGCCAGGTGGGCCTGGTGTCGTCGCCCGACGGCGGGGCCCTCGTCCGGGTCATCGCCGGCGAGGTCGGGGGGCACGCCGGGCCGGGCATCACCCACACGCCCATGGCCATGGCCCACATCACCGTCAGCCCCGGGGCGCGCGTGGCGCTGCCCTGGAGCCGCGACCACAACGCCCTGCTCTATGTCCTGGGCGGCGAGGGATCGGTGGGGACCGAGGGCCGACCCGTCCGCATGGGCCAGCTGGCGGTGTTCGGTGCCGGCGACACCATCGTCGTCTCGGCTCGGGACCGCCAGGAGTCGCGCTCCCCCGAGCTCGACGTCCTCGTCCTCGGCGGCCGGCCCATCGGGGAGCCGGTGGTGACCTACGGGCCCTTCGTGATGAACACCCGGGCCGAGATCGCCCAGGCCCTCGACGACTTCCAGCACGGCAAGCTGGGCACCGTTCCCGCCGACCACATCGGCTAGGGCGGACCCCTCAGGGGGTCCGGGTGCGCAGGACCTCCAGGGCGGTGTCGGCGTGCTTGGCCATGTTCACCTCGCTGGTGATCACGGCCATGACCTTGCTGTCGGTGCCGATCACGAAGGTGGCCCGCTTGTTGGGGAGGACGTTGAGGCCCCGCTTGACCCCGAACGCCTTGGCCACGGCGCGGTCGGTGTCCGACAGCAGCGGGTAGTCGAAGGAGTGGGTGTCGGAGAAGAGCTTCTGCTTCTCCACGGTGTCGGCGCTGATCCCCAGGCGCTGGGCGCCGAGCCCCTCGAACTCCGCCTTCAGGTCCCGGAAGTGACAGCTCTCCCGGGTGCATCCCATGGTCATGGCGGCCGGATAGAAGAACAGCACCACCGGGCCCTGGGCCAGGAACTCGCTCAGGCGTCGGGTGGTCCCCGTCTCGTCGGGAAGTTCGAAGTCCGCTACCACGTCACCGGTGTTCATGAGCGGTGACGCTACCGGCCTCCGCCCCGGCGCGCCCGATCGGGAGTGTCAGTAGCCGGCCTCGGGGTCGACCACCCCGAGGAGGGGCTCGCCGGCGCCGAGCCGGACCACGTTGTCGTAGATGCGGTTGGCGAGCAGGGCCATGACCGCGTTCGAGCTCCCCGCGTGGTGCGGCGTGACGATGCAGTTGGGCAGGCTCCACAGGGGGTGGCCGTCGGGGAGGGGCTCGGGCTCGGTGACGTCGAGGGCGGCCCCGGCGATGGCGTGGGCCTCGAGGGCCTCGACGAGGGCGGCGGTGTCCACGTGTCCCCCCCGCGACACGTTGACGAGCCAGGCCCGGTCGTGCATCGCGGCGAGCTCGGGGGCGGCGATGATGTGGCGCGTCTCGGGGGTGAGGGCCAGGGCGAGCACGACCACCCGGGCGTCGGGAAGGGCCTCGTGCAGGGCGTCGGTGGTGAGGGTGCGCACCGCCCCGGGGACCGGATCGGGGTGTCGGCGCACCACGGTGACCGGCGCCTCGAAGGGGGCGAGCATGGTGATGAGCGACGAGGCGATCCCGCCCCCGCCGACGATGGTGACCGGCGCGCCGGCCAGGGCGGTCACCCTCGTTCCCACCCACGTCGAGGCCCGGGCCGACGACGCCACCGAGTGCAGGCCCGCCAGCGCCAGCGCCAGGGCGTGCTCGGCGATGAGCGAGGAGTGGGCCCCCTTGCTGCAGGTGAAGAGGCGGCCGCCGGCCATGACGCCCGAGTCGAGGAAGCTCTCGATCCCCGCCCCGGGCAGGTGCACCCAACCGATGGCGGGGAACTCCTCGAGCACCGAGGCCAGGCGACCGGGCCCCGACCAGTCCACCCACACCAGGGCCTCGGCGTCCTCGACGCCCACCACCCGACCCCCGGCCCGCGCCACGGCTTCGGCGGCCAGCGGCCACTCCGGGACGATGGCGACGCGCGGCTCGGGCGAACTCACGAGGGTCGAGCTTATGGTCCCCCGGGCCCCGCCCCCCGGTGGGGTCGGGCCCGGATCAGGCCGACGCGCCCTCGAGCACCAACACGCCGTTGTGGCCGCCCATGCCCAGAGACGACTTCACGATGGGGCCCTCGACACAGGCCGTGGGCCCGTCGAGCAGGCGGGGATGGCCCTTGGCCACCCGGGGGGGAGCGGGGATGACGCCCCGCTCGAACCCGTAGAGCGAGGCGATGAGCTCCACCGACCCCGCCGCGGCCTGGCAGTGGCCGGCCAGCGGCTTCACCGAGAAGAGGCCCTCGGCGTTCGGGAACAGGTCGTCGAACATCTCGGCCTCGGTGGCGTCGCACTGCTTGGTGCCCGGTCCATGGGCGTTCATGTACGCGATCTCCTCCCCCGCCACCCCGGCGTTCTGCAGCGCGTCGGTGAAGCACCGCCGCACCTCGACGTGATCCGGGGCGATCGAGATGGCGTGGAACCCGTCGTGGGTCATGGCCCCGCCGAGCACGTTGGCGTAGGCGCCCACGGGACGGCGTGACAACACGAAGCCGACCGAGGCCTCCCCGGCGGTGAAGCCCCGACTGCCTTCTTGGAAGGGCCGGCACACCTCCAGCGAGGGACCGTCCATGACCATGACGCCGACCTGCGCGAAGGCCGCGGCGCCGTCGGGGGTGATCGACATGTCGGAGGTGAGCACGAGCACGTCGTCGACGATGCCGGCGTCGATCCACATCTTGGCGGTGAGCAGTCCGGCCACGCCCGAGGCGCACATGGCCGTCACCGACATGGTGGGGCCGTGGAAGTCGAACTCCCGGTTGATGGCGGTGAGCACCGTGGAGGGCATGAGCTGCAGGATCTGGCGCTTGGAGGTGTGGAATCCCTTGCGGTGGTGGAAGGCCCGCCAGGAGGCGACGTCCCCGAGGACCAGGCCGTGGATGACCCCCACCACCCGGCCGGGCCGCCACCCCCGGTCATAGGCGTTGTGGACCGCCTCGCGCGCCGCGTGCCGCACGGCTTGGGAGAAGACGCTCGAGCCGTCCGAGGGGTTGCCCTTGTCCTCGATGGGCGCGCCCCACACCACGTCGCTCTCGAAGTAGGGGGCGAACCCCGAGATGGGCCGGACCGCGGATTCGCCCGAGAGCAAACCCTCGATGAGAAGTTTGTGGCCCCATCCGTAGCCGGTCACGGCCCCGACGCCACACAGCGCCACGGGATCCTGGACCAGTGCTGCATATGCCCTTCGGTCCTGCCGAGTTGTCACGGACACCGTCCAACTCCTCTGCTCGATCGGGGAAGGGGCCACACAGTAGGGCTGGGACAGATGTTCGTAAAGAGGCGAAAGTGGTTTTTAGGGTCAGTGAGGCGACTGACCTGCCGATATGACACCCAGCAATTTCTCGCCGTCGCGGGGTCGAGCGAAATCACATTGTTGTTCTTTTGTTGGGGGAGAACCTCGGCCCCCCGACACGGTCCGTGGGATTCGACCCCTCGTCCCCGCACCCGGTGAGCACGGTCAAGATCGGTCCCGCAGGCGCCGATAGCAGGGTATGGCCGACGCACGACTCGGACTGCTGCGTACCGCGCCCCCGCTTGCCCCCGCGGGAGCGCTGCAACCCATGCCCGAAGCGTCGCGTCAGCTCACGGCCATCTCCGATCTCACCAACGTCGTGGTGTGGGAGCTCGTCGCTCCCGACGCCGGCCTCATCTGGCACGCCCCCTTCGAGCGACTGCTGGCGGGCCAGGACCCCCACGGCACCTACGTGGTGCCGCCCGGGGACGGCGGCAAGCACCTCTACGCCACCGAGCTCGGCGAAGCCGTGCTCGCCCCGCTCGTCCAGACGGTGCGGGCCGGCGTGACGTGGGAGAACTACGAGCTGGTCCAGGAGTTCGAGGCGCCCGACGGCGTCGTGCACCGCATGCTGGTCCGGGCCGTGGCGGTGCCCGACTCGGTCCCGGCCCGCTTCCTGGGCATCGTCGCCGATGTCTCGGAACCCGGCGAGGTGCCCTGGATCACCGCCGATGTCGGGGAGCGGCTCACCCTCCTCGTCGAGCACTCACCCGACGCCATCATCGTCCACCAGGACGGTCTCGTCGTCTACACCAACCCCGCCGGCATCCGCATGGGTGCGCTCAAGTCGCTCGACGACGCCATCGGGCGACCCATCACCTCGTTCATCAGCCCCGACGACCTCACGAGCACGATCGCCCGTCTGGCCCAGCTGAAAGACCCCGGCGACGTGGTGAAGGGCTTCGAAGCGATGATGGTGCGCGACGACGGGACCGAGCTCCCCGTCGAGGTGGCGAGCGCCCGGACGAGTTGGGGCGGCAAGCCCGCCTTCCAGGTGATCCTGCGCGACGTCTCGGAGCGAAAGCTCGCCGAGGAAGCCGCGGCGGCGCGCGCCGCCATCGAGCGCCGGTACGCGGCGGCGGTGGCCGCTCTCGAGGAGGGCGTGGTCGTGATCGACCGCGAGGGCGCGGTGGCCGCCACCAACGATTCGGCCACCAGGATCCTGGGCGCCCGGCTCCGGTCCGGTCGGGGGGACCAGATCTTCACCGGGGGACGTCGGGCCGTGCGCGAGGACGGGACACCGTTCCCCCTCGAGGCCCTCCCCCTGTCGGTGGCCCGGGCCCAGCGCGAAGCGACTACCAACGTGATCATCGGGGTGCGTGACGACCACGGCAAGGACCAGTGGCTGTCGGTGAGCTCGCGCCCGCTCGGCGACTCCGAGGGTGCCGACGACGCCACCGTGGTGTGCTCGGTGTCCGACATCACCGATCGCAAGCAGCTCCATGACCGACTGGCCTGGGAGGCGCGCAACGACCCGCTCACCGGGCTCGCCAACCGCAGCGGGTTCCTCACCGCCGTGCAGAGCGCCATCGAGCACAGCGACCCGGCCACGTTGGAGTCGCTCGTCATGTTCTTCTTCGACCTCGACCGGTTCAAGTTGGTCAACGACTCGCTCGGGCATGCCGTGGGCGACGAGGTCCTCCTGGCCGTGGCCGAGCGCCTCCGGGCCACCATGCCCGACGTCATCAGCCTGAGCCGGCTCCACGGCGACGAGTTCGCCGCGCTCGAGCCCAACGTCTGTGACACCGACTCCGCCTTGCAGCGGGCCGAGGAGCTGCGCACCGTCCTGTCCCGGCCCGTGCAGCTGAGCACCGGCCGCATGCTGTCGGTGACCCCGAGCATCGGGCTGGTGCGGCTCGCGGACGTGAACCGGGAAGCCTCCGACGTCCTCCAGGACGCCGACATGGCCATGCTCCAGGCCAAGACCAGGGGTCGGGGCCGGGTGGCCATCTTCGACGCCGGCCTGCGGGAAGAGGTCGGGAACCGGCTCGAGCTCGAGCACGATCTGCGCACCGCCGTGGACAACGGCGAGCTGCGCCTCGAGTACCAGCCCCTGGCCTCGTTGGCCAACGGTCGCGTCCTCGGCCTCGAGGCCCTCGTGCGCTGGGAGCACCCCCGCCGGGGCCTGCTCCTGCCGGCGCGCTTCGTGGGCCTGGCCGAGGAGTCCGAGCTCATCGTGGCCCTCGGGCAGTGGGTCCTCGAAGCCGGCTGCGCCCAGATGGCGCGCTGGCGGGCCATGTACCCCGAGGCGGCCGACTCGTTCCTGGCCGTCAACGTCTCGCCCCGCCAGCTCGACACCCAGCAGCTCCTGCCCGCCCTGCGCAAGGCGCTCGACGACAGCGGGCTCCCCGCCGGGGCCCTCATGCTCGAGATCACCGAGTCGGGCTTCGTCTCCGAGGACGGGCACCTCAACGGGATGCTCGACGAGCTACGCGAGTTCGGCGTCCGGCTCGCCATCGACGACTTCGGCACCGGGTACTCCTCGTTGAGCCACTTGAAGCGCCTGCCCGTGAGCTACATCAAGGTGGACCGTTCCTTCGTGAGCGGGCTCGGCACCGACGCCGAGGACGAGCGCATCGTCGCGGCGATCACCGAGCTCGGCCACGGCCTCGGGCTCAGGGTCATCGCCGAGGGCGTCGAGAACCGCCAGCAACGCCACGTGGCCCGCCAGCTGGGCTGTGACCTCTACCAGGGGTACCTGCTGGCCGAGCCCCGTCGGCCCCGCGACATCCCCGCCTTCTGGCGGCCCCGCCCCGCGGCGCGCGCCGCGAGCTGACGCCGGCTCACGGTCCGGTCGGCACCACCGGGGCGGCTCCGCCGGGAGTGAGGACCTCGATCCCCGCCGCGTGGGGGCTGTAGGTCGATCCCAGGCCCACCACGATGGCGTCGCCGACGGTGGCGATCCCCGACCAGTTGGACTGGGGCAGCTTGACCTGGGCGATGAGCTTGCCCGTCGCCGCGCTGCGCACCTGGACGGCCGAGGCCGAGAGGGCCAGGCCGTCGAAGGTCATGCCGCCGGCCACCGTGGTGGGCGAGAACGAGGCGGCCAGGTTCTCCTGCCACGCCACCGACCCCGTGGCCGCGTCGAAGGCATGGTCCGAAGGCTCCTGACCCGCCGTGTCGCGCGGGTTGGACGGATCACAGAGTTTCGATTTCGACCCGTTGCTCTCGAACCGGCCGAAGTCGCCGATGGCGGTGGCGCCGTAGACGCGCCGGCCGTCGTAGGCCGTCGACGCGATGAAGCCGCCCGAGAACCCCCCGAACACGACGTTGGTCGCCCACCGCAGCGCCCCGGTGCTCGGGTCCAACGAGTAGTAGGTGCCGTCCTTGGAACCCTCGCCCAGGAAGGTGGCGTTCCCACCGGCGTCGACGCCGGCGTTGGCGGTGGCGCCGAAGTCCCAGTCGCATTGGATGTCGGGGTTGGGCGGGCGGTACTTCCAGGCCAAGGCGCCGTCGCTGACACGCAGGGCGATGATCGACTCGGCCAAGGGCTCGCCGTTGGAGAAGTCACAGTCGGCGGTGCCGTACACCACGAGCCCCGAGGCAGGGAGCACCGTCCCCGACGACCACACGCTCCCGCACCCGTTCTCGAGCACCTGGCCCTGGGCATCGGCGTCGGTCTGGTACTCCCACACCGGGTCGCCGGTGGCGAGGCTGGCCCCCACCACGTACCCGCCGTACCCCGCGGCGCCGTCGACGTCCACGCCGAACAGCACGATGCCGTCGTCGACCACCGGCGACGAGAAGATGCGCGTGCCGTCCTGGTCGGGGTTGGGGGGCTCGTCGGGTCGTCCCGTGTAGTCGTGCTCCCAGTACACCGCGCCCGTGGCCGCGTCCAGCGCGTAGAGGGTGTACCCGCCCCCGAAGATGACAAGGGCGGGGCGGGCCCCCGAGGCCGGCTCGTACCACGCCGAGGACGTGATGAGGCCGCCGTCGGAGGTGAGGTCGCGGTGCGCCTCGCCCGGATAGGGCTCGACCCCGTTCTGGGCCTTGACCCTCGTCTTCCACCGCAGTTTCCCCGTCTCGAGGTTCACGGCGTAGAAGGTGTCATCCCACGATCCGACGTAGACCACCCCGTCGACCACCGTCGGGGTGGCCGTCACCGAATCACCGGTGGGAAAGAGCCACGCCTGGCGCAACGTCTTGACCGTGGCCGGGGTCAGCGTGGTGCGGCCGTGGAAGGTGTGCTGGGCGTCGTGGCCGTAGGTGGGCCAGTCCCACGGTCCCGGGGTGCCCGGAGTGCTCGGCACCGCCGGCACCGTGCCCGAGGTCGTCGGCGTCGGGAAGGTGGTGGTGGAGACGGTGGCGGCGTTGCGCACCGGTGACCCGCCGCAGGCGGCCAGGAGCGCGCTCAACACCAGGACGACCCCGGTGCCGGCCGACCGCCGTGCGGCCCGGTTCTTCGACCGTGCCCCGAGGGGCCCGGGTCTCACCACGCATCGGTTACGCAAGCGTCACCCGAAGCCGGCCGTGCCCGGGGCGTCGGTGGAGGGGCCCTTGTCGGGAGCCGGGTTCTCGGCGGGGCCCGACAACGGCGCGGCGATGGCCCCCGTCGGGTACGGGCACACCTGGGTGGCGGGAACGCACATCGTCACGCTGGTGGGGAAGTCGAACCCGCTGGCGATGGCGACCGGCGCGGCGGGTTGGCCGTTGGTGACGGCCACCCGCATCACCCGTCCTTGGTTGGAGCCGGGGCCGCACCCGGTCAGGAGCCCCTTGCACACCACGTGGATGTCGACGAAATACAGCGTCCCGTCCGGCGCGATGGCCATGCCGAAGGGGTTGAACTGGTTCGGGCTCTTGCCGAGATCGGCGATCGACGTCCCGGCCAGCGTGCCCCGCCCGGGCTCGGGCTTGCCCTCCTGGGTCACCCACTGGATCGACGGGCTCCCGATGTAGCTGCTCACGGCGATGCAGTCACAGGTCGGGTCCTTGGCGACGCCCGAGGCGAAGGGCGCCTTCACGAAGGTCGAGATGTGCACCTTGCTGCGGGGGTAGAGCCCGCCCGGGCAATCCGCCGCGCTCGCCGGCAGGGACGACGCCGCGAAGCGGAGCACGCTCGAGGTGCCGACGTTGGGGACGAGCACGTCGCCGTTGTCGGCCAGAGCCATCATCCCGGGCTGGGCCAACCCACCCGAGCCGTCGGTGTGATGGGGACCGGTCCCCCCCGAGGTCGGACCGTAGACGATGCAGTAGGTCGTGTAGTTGGGGGCGAACCACTCCACCAACCGCCCGCTGCTCGGGGACGGGTAGTCGCCCTGGGCGGTGGCGATGTCGTTCCCGAAGACGTTGCCGGCCTTGTCGACGGCGCACCCGGTGTAGGTCTGGTTGTTGTTGAACACTCCGTTGCTGGTCGGAGGCGAATCACTGCCGATGCTCTGGCCCGGCATCTTGTAGGGGCCGGGCACGTACAGGGTCTGCCCGCTGAACGAGCCGTTGGGCTCGTCGAGCTCCACGCCGTCGGCGGGCTGCTTGTAGGGCTTGGCACTCCCCAGGTTGTGCTGGGCGGGCAAGGTGGGGTCGTAGCCGACCACGAAGCGGCCGTCGGGGAGCAGGCACATCTGGCCGTTGGGGTCCCAGGGCGGCACCAGCTGGCCCTGGGTTCCCGAAGGCATGGACAGGAAGTCCTCTTCTTCGTTCTGGTCCCAGTAGACCAGGTAGCTCGCCTTGGCCGTGCTGCCGCCCGCCACCAGGGGGACGCTGTTGCCCGGTGGCGTCGTCGCCGACGCGGGCGCCGTGGTGGCGGTGGTGTTGGTGCTCGGCGTGTTGGACGAGCACGCCGCCAGCACCACCGCGACCGCCATGACCCCGAAAACGGCCCGGGCCCGACCTCCCCGGTGACCACGCGCACGACCGTCACCGTCACGTTGCATCGCATGCTCCCCTCGCGAGCCCCGTCCCCTGGGGCTGACGCCGGCGTCATAGTAGGCCGCTGCCCCCCAGCGCGCCCGGACCGGGGGGGAGCCACGGGCGCGAGAGGGTCCCGGCGCCCCGCGCCGGCCGGGCCGCGGCGGTGTCAGGTCTGGTGCGAGAAGGCGGCGCGCGTCCGTTTCCCCAGAGTGCGGGCCCGACCGACGAGCGGCGAGATACTGCGCACGGCACCGTTTCCCGGCACCTGGTCGACGGTCACGGCGCCCTCGCAGCGCTCGACCACGAACCGGCACAGCTCGGGCATGGCTGCCACCGTGGCGGGCGGCCACGAGTGCAGGAGCACGATGGCATGGGTGGCGCCGGCGCGTTCTCGCGCCGTGATCGCCTTGTCGATGGCGGGGACCAACGCGCCGCGGTCGGTCATGGCGTAATCGTCCACGTCGACGTCCCAGCCCACGTGGCGGTACCCGAGGGCCCGGAGCTGTCTCGTGATGCGGGGGCTCTCGGCCCCCGAGCCGTAGGGCAGTCGGTACCAGGGCCGGGCGTCGACGCCGAGCGAGGCCTCGATCTGCTCGTGGCCCCTGGTCACGTCCTGGCGGACCCCCGGGGACGAGAGCAGGCGGGTGTCGACGTGGTAGTAGGAGTGGTTCCCCACCAGGTGTCCCGAGGAGCTGATGGTGGCGGCCGCCTCGGGGTTGGCGGCCGCCCACCGTCCCTGGACGAAGAAGGTGGCGCGGATCCCCGTGGCGTCCATGGCCTCGACGATCGACGCCACCGAGCCGGGATCGGCGTGCCCGCGCTGATCGGGATCCTCGACGTCGACGGTGAGCGAGACCAGCATGCGAGAGCGAACGCGACCGGCCCGGTCAGCGTTGCCAGTAGCCGGTCTGGCCCGGGTTCTCGATCGGTCGGGGGACAGGGGGGACCGCAGGCGTCTCGCCCGACGACCGGAGCACGGTCGGCTCGGCCACCCGCAGGGAATCGGAGCGCTCGACGCCCGCCACGCGGCCGTTGGGCGCGCCGCCGCGCGACACCCGGGACGGCCCGGTGTTGGCCGGCGCGGCCGGGGCCACGACGGGAGGTGGCGCGTCGGCGCGCCGGAAGTGCCCGTACCCGTAGGTCCCGTCACGACGCTTGCGGTTGAACCGCACCCGGTTGAGCACGATCGCCACGTTGGTGTTGGCGGTGTCCAGACGCAACAAGCACTGCTGGAGCCGCTCGGGATTGAACCGGCGGGCGTCGACCACCACGATCACGAGGTCGACCATGGTGGCGATGAGGACGGTCTCGGCCACGCCGATCAAGGGCGGGCAGTCGATGACCCCCGTCTCGTGACGCTCGCGCAGCTGCTCGATCAGCAGGGGCAGGTGGGCGGAGACGATGTCGGACGGGTGCCGGTCGATGATGCCGGCCGGGATGACATCGAGATAGGGGTTGGGCGTCCGTGACGCGTGGGCCAGGGCGTCCTCGGTGCGACGGCTCGTGACCCCGGGGCCGAAGGGCACGCCCATCTGGGTGTGCAGGGCCGGCTTGCGCAGGTCACAGTCGATGGCGGTGACATGACGGTCCTGGGCGGCCAATGCCCAGGCGATGTTGGTCGACACCGAGGTCTTGCCTTCACCGGGGTCGCACGAGGTCACCGCGATCATCGCCGAGGAGTGGGCGGGGAGGCTGATGAGGAGGTTGCTGCGCAACTCCTGGAAGGCCTCCATGGCCATCGGCTCGCTGTGCTTCACGAACAGGTCCGTGGGCCGCAGACCGGCCACGGCCACGCGCGGGATCTCGCCGAGCACCGTGGCGCCGATCCGTTCCTTGACCTCGGTGACCCGGCTGAGCCGGCGCCGGATGCCCGCCGCCCACATCGCCGCGAAGATGCCGAGGATGACGCCGAAGGCGGCCGCACCCAGCAGGAGGGGCGTGCGCGGGTTCGACGGTGACGTCGGTGGTGTGGCCGGAGACAGCTGCAAGAGCTCGTAGCCCGACAGCGCCGGCTTGGGTTGGAACGAGATCAGTTGCCTGGCCACGGCGTTGGCGAACTTCGACGCCGCCACCTTGTTGGTGCTCGTGGAGCTGATGGTGACGATGAAGGTTCCGGGGTCGACCGTGGCGGTGGTCGTCGCCCCGATGGCCCGGTACGGCAAGGGCACGTTGGCACGCGCCGCGGCGAGGTTCGAGGCGCTCGTGGCCTCGGCCGGCAGCTGTGGCGCGATGAGGGCGATCTCCGCCGGGACGTTGCTGTTGCCGTTGACCGCGCTCCCTGGCGCGGGCTGCACGGCCAACAGCGTGGTGGCGGTGTAGTGCTTGGCCGGGAGGAACGCGGCCGCACCCCCGGCCACGACGCACAGGACGAAGGCCGCGATGGCGACGACAAGGTTCCGCCGGACGTCTCGTATGAGCTGGCGAATTTCCATGGTCTCAGATCACCTCGTGATGGCGTGTTGCCTGATAGGTACGCATGGCGGTGGAGCCGCCCCCTCCTGAGGTCACCGCGCTGCGAAGCATGCCGAGCGAGAGCCCGAATACCGTCGCAAGCCGGTAGTTCTCGAAGATCGATTCGACTTGGCCCTTGGCCACCAACCCGAGCACCACCGCGAACAGAGCCAGGGCCAGGACCGCCACGGTGGGGTCGGGGTGCATGCGCCAGGTGGCGAATCCGTTGACCAGGGCGGTCACCAGGGCCAGCAGGAACAGGCCCAGGCCTATGAGCCCCGTCCGCAGCCACAGGTCGAGTCCGATGTTCTCGGTGAGGTCGGTCACGATGTATTGATTCGGCCCGGCTTGGAAATAACTGTACTCGAACCCGAGCCCTTGACCCAGGAACCAGTGCTGTTGGGCGTCGGCGAGGGCCACGCTCCATTTGTTGATCCGGTCTTGGGCCGACTCCTGCTTGGCCTCCGAGTTCAGGGTCGCTCCCAGGGTGCTGTTGTAGGTGGAGGCCAAGGGGCCGGTGACCGATTTCTGCGACGTGATGGCGGGGATGACCGACACCGCCAGCACCACGCCCACGACGGCCAGAGCGGCGACGGCCACCTCTCCGGACCGGATCCGCAGCCGCTCCCGGGCCGTGGACCCGATGCCCACCACCACGACGACGGTCACGACGGTTCCCAAGGTGATCAGCACGGCGCGTTGGAACGCGAAGAACGGGCTCAGCGCCAGTGGCACCGTACACAGCAGGTTGAGCCGACTGCGTCGATCCTTGTTGAGCTCGAGCAGGAACCCGATGACGCCGACAGACACGAAGATCGTCGCCGCATCGGTGCCGAGGACTCCGAAGTTCACGAGACGGAGAAGAGGAATGTCGACCGCGTAGCTCTTGTGCGCCGCGTCCAAGAGGATGAGGACGGTCGCCGACAGGGCCGACCACTGCAGCAGTCGTTCGAACCCGCGCCCTTCGAGGTAGCGCCGAATGGGCACCCCCGACGCCAGCGCGTAGGCGGCCATGACGTAGATGATGGCCTTTGCCTCGTACGGGAGTTTCACCAGGCTGTTGTGGCGGAGGATGCCTTCGACGGCCTCGAGCGCCCACCACGCCGCCACGCTCAACCACAGCAGGGCAGGGAAGCCGATGCTCTTCGGCGTGCCCTTGATCAACAACCGGGCGACGAGCGCCACGGTGATGATCACTTCCGGCAGGCGGAATTCGAGCGAGCCGGTCCCGGGATGGAACAGGCCCTGGGGCACAGTCGTCTCGTCGCCCCACAGGCTCGACTCCACCACGAGCATGCCGAGGAGCAAGAAGACCACCCAGTGCTCGCGGCCCGACCGCTCCCACCGCAAGAAGAGGTAGAGGAGCATCCCCGACGCCACGGCCGCCCCCGCCAGGAGGATCAGCTTGGCGATCACCGCGCCACGCTTTGCAGGAGAGGGGCGAGGGCGACGTCCCAGGTGTGCCGGGCCGCCACGGCGTCGTGGCCGGCCCGACCGAGGGCGTCGGCCCGGTCAGGATCATTGAGCAGGCCGCTCACCGCCTCGATCATCGACTCGGGGTTGTCCGCCACCACGACGCCCTCTCCGATCAGGTCTTCGAGCCCGTCCACGGCGACAGACGTGGCCACCACGGGGCGACCGCTGTCGAGAGCCTCAAGGATCTTCAGGCGGGTACCCCCTCCGGACCGCAGCGGAGCTACCGCCACTCGCGCCTGGGCAAGGTACGGGCGGACGTCAGAAACGGTACCGGAAACCTCCACCGACGAGGACGCGAGGGCCCGGACCGAGGCGGCAGGGTCCCGGCCCACGAGCAGAAGTCGAGCGTCTGGGGTGCGGCGGTGCACCTCGGGCCAGACGTCCTCCCCGAACCACACCGCGGCGTCGACGTTGGGCGCCCAACCCAAGGTGGCCACGAAGACCGCCGTCGGCGTGGAGGCGGGCGCCAGGGGGCCCGAGGGATCGGGATCCTTGCCGTTGGGGCAGACGAGGACGTGTCGAACGCCGGCGGGCAGGCGATGGCGTTCGCGTTCGCTCACGACCACGACCGTGTCGAAGCTCGGCATGAGGGCCCGCTCCATGGCGCCGAGGGCGGCGGCCTCGGCATGGGCGAGAAGCCCCTTGGGGCCGCGCCCGACGTGCGCGTAGCTGCGCACCAACGCCGACTCCACGTTGTGCAGGTCGAGCACCCGTCGGCGGGCGGACACGTTGCGCGCCACGGGCACCATCTGGAGGTACTCCACCTGGAGCACGTCGACGGGGCCCTCCGACGCGGCCCGCCGCACCTCGTCGACGAGCTCGGGGCTGTAGAACCGTCCCGCCGAGATGCTGCGGGTCCGCAGGACCCCGCGCGCCGCGCTGGTGGCGCGGGGCCGCCACGGGACACTGCGCACGTCGATCCCGAGACGCTTGAGTCCCGCCACGTCGCCGTCACCGTCGTCGTAGGCGCACAGCACGACATCGGCGCCGTGCGCCAGGCGGGTGGCGACGGCCAGGGCGCGCTGCTTTCCCCCGTCGTTGTCGGGAAGGGGGACGAACTTCGTGACCATGAGGACTCTCATCGCCCGCCCCCCGGGGCGCCGGCGGACCGCCGCGCCGCCTGGCGGTACAACTCCGCGGCGACATCGGCGCGGGCCTCGATCCCGCGCGTCTGGGCGGTGACCCGTCCACGCTCGGCCAGCCGGGCTCGCAACTCGCTGTCGGTGAGGAGCCGGTCGAGCGCCTTGGCCAGCGCGTCCACGTCCCTGCTGGGGACGAGCAACCCGTTGTCGCCGTCGAAGACGAAGTCGGGGATGCCCCCGGCCCGGGTCCCGATGACCGCCACGCCCGATGCTTGGGCCTCGAGGACGCTCAACCCGAAGGGCTCGGCCACCGACGCGTTGACGAGGATGTCGAGGCTGCGCAAGGTGGAGGGGACGTCGCTCGTGCGACCGACGAAACGGACGCGATCACCGAGGAACCGCTCGGCCTCGGCCCGCACGCGTTCGGGATACCCGTCGGGCGCGAGCCCACCGCTGCCCACCACGACCAGATGGGCCCGGGCGGCGTCGCCGTCCAATTGCCCCATGGCCCGGACGAGCACGTCGACGCCCTTCTCGGGGTCGATGCGACCCACGATCCCCACCAGGGGGGCGGCGTCGTCGGAGGTGAGGTGGCTGCGCACCGAGGGCGGGACCGGTCCGGGTCCGAACCTGTCGAGGTCGACCGACAGCGGCACGATGCGGACGTGGCTGGCCCCCCGAGGCCCGATGCAGTCGGCGACGGCCTGGCTGATGGCCACGGCCGTGGTCGACAGGGCCGCGGCGGCGGTGAGCACCTTGCGCCCGAGCCCGGGGCGCACGAGGTCGTAGAGCTCGATGACCGACGCCCGTCGCGCCACGCGACCGGCCAGGGCGCAGTCGAGGTGGGCCCACAGGCTGTTGGAGTGCACCAGGTCGAAGTCCCGGGCCGCCCGGGCGATCATCCACACCGATCGGGCGCTCGAGACGAGCTCACCCGCCATCTGCCGCCCCGACGGGCGGCTCTGGGCATCGGGGCCACGCAGGCCCTGGTGCTCGGGGAAGGCCAGGGGAATGAAGGGCAGGTCGAGGCGACGCCAGTGCTCTTCGAGGTCACCGCCCGGAGGCGAGCCCAGGGTGAGGTCGATGCCCCGCTGCGCGAGGGGGCCGGCCAGCGCCATGGTGGCGAGCTCTGCTCCCCACACCTGGCGGGAGTAGCTCACCTCGAGGACGCGCAGTCGCGTGGAGTCCTTGTCGCGCATCGAAGGGTCTCTCAGCGCCGCACGGTCGTCCACTGCGTGGGCCGATCGCCGCGCAGGTACCGCACGATCCCACCCAGGGCCACGGCCTGAAGGAAGACCCCTTGGCCGAGCGCGTTGGCACCGCAGCGCGCCAAGTCCGCACCCGACGTTCCCGGCACCGCGTCGCCGGCAGGCTCGTCGAGGTGTTCGGTCTCCGAGGTCGCCCGGCGCGCCACGGTCCAGATACCGATGCCGTGACCCAGGAGAAAGAGCTTCGCCAATCGGCTCGACCGGACCCGGCGGACCGCTATCCACAACAGCGCGACGTGGGCCAGAGGTGACACGGTGTACCGCGCCAGCCGGTGCCCCCAGATCTCGGCTGCCACCAACCCACCGGACGGGCCGAGCTCGGAACGGCGACGCTGGAACACGTGGAGGGCGTTGGCGACGCTGCGGGTGCGGCGCTCCCACTGCTGGCCCAGCGTGTGGACCGGTGGCTCGACGGCCTTGGCACTGGGTTCGTAGGCGATGGCGTAGCCGCGACCGGACAGGTCGAGGGCGATCCACAGGTCGTCGATGGCGATGTCGGGAGGAATGGGGCGCCATGCGTCGGTCCGGATGGCGGCGAGCTCGCCCACGAGCCCGATGGTGGTGCCGAGTCGCCATTCGCGCTGCTTGAGCCAGGACTCGAAACGCCAGTAGAGGTCCTCACCGGCACCGTCGGCCTCCACCTTCTCTCCCGCCACCGCCCCCACGGCCGGGTCACCGAAGTGGCGGACCATGGCCGCGATGGCCCCCCGCGAGAGGGTGTTGTTGGCGTCGGTGATCACCACGACCGGTGCGGTGACCTTGGAGAACCCGAGATTGATCGCCTGGGCCTTGCCGAGCCGATCGTCGGCGGTGACCACGGTCGCCCCGGCGTGCTCGGCCTGCACCGCCGTCTCGATGTCGGCATCGGCGACCACCATGACGTCGAGTTGGCCGGGGTACCCGTTGGCCAGCGCGTCACGCACCTTGGGCCCGATGCACTGGGCCTCTCCGTAGGCGGCCACGAGCACCGTGACGGCGGGCCACGACTCGGGATCCGAGACCGGGGCGGCTTCCCGACGCCGCGACGCCATCGCCAACCAGGCCGGATAGAGCACATGTCCTGTCGAGGCGGCCGCAATGAGGGCGCCAACCTTCAGCCTGGAGCGTCGCACCATGCCTAGTAGTTTCGTCTTGTTCGGGGCCGCCCTGTAGTGACCTTGTCGAGTTCGGTGGGACCGAAAGCGCCCGTCACGACGAGATTCACGCTGACCGTGGTCGGAGTCATGCCACGCCTGGCGCGCACCGGGCCGGGACCCTGCGACCGGCCTCCGGCGCCCCGGGGAGCCCTCGCCGCGCCGGTCGGAGCGCCGGGGCGAGCCCGGGCGTGGTCGCCCAGGGCCCGGACCAGCGCTTCTCCCCCGCCCTGGGCGCTACGGGAAGGCGACAGGATCGGCCCGGACGAGGACGCCGGCCCCTCTCGGGTCCCGGGTCGAGGCCACCCCCAGGTACGAATCCCCGCCGTCCCTCCACCCCGGCGCAGGTCTCCACCAGGGCGAGGTCGGGCCACTCCAACGCCTCCCCCACGGCAAAAAGTTTTATCCCCGGGCTCCGACTCGTCCCCGGGGCGCGAGGTGCACCGGGGGGATCTCTCGCCACCCGAGGCGTCGACGAGCAGGACCTGCGACGCGCCGTCGGGCGCGCCCGATGGCGAAGGGGTCCCGGGGAGCACGCCGTCGTTGCCTGCGGGTCGCGGTGCAGCGGTCATGGCTGAGCGGTCCAGACCTCGATCGTCTGATCTTCGGATCTTCTCAACGGTCCGATCTTCGGATCCGGTGCTTGTGTCAAAAGGATCGTGGAAATGATGTCGCCGGGCCGCCTGAGGCGACCCGGCGTGGTCACTGGCCGCGTTCGGGCCGTGCCTGTATCACCCGATCGATGAGGCCTCTTTCGCTCCGGGTGTCGCCGTGCTGATCGTCGAAGCGTTGACGGCGCCGTCGTTGACCGCCGCGCTGTTGACCGTCGGGGTGTCGTTGTGCGTCGAATCTTCGGCCCGGTGGATGCGGAGCACCGGGGCCACCTCGGCCCGACCGGTCTCCCCACTGGGCTCGAAGGTGTTGCGGATCACGGCCGTGAACGTCTGGAACAGGATCACGACATCACGCCACAAGGACCAGTTCTCGATGTACTGATTGTCGAGCCGGGCCCGCTCGTCGATGGACGTGTCGCCTCGGAGCCCGTGCACCTGCGCCAGTCCCGTGAGGCCGACGGGCACCCGGTGACGGTCGTCGTAACGGGGCACATCGACCTTGAACTGCTCGACGAAGAACGGCCGCTCGGGTCGGGGTCCGACCAGGGACATGTCGCCCTTCAAGATGTTCCACAGCTGGGGAAGCTCGTCCAACCCGGTCACCCGGAGGATGTGTCCGATCTTGGTCACGGCGTCGTTGGTGGGGTTCCACTCCACGTCGGAGCGGGCGTTGACCCGCATCGACCGGAACTTGAGGACGTCGACGATGACACCCTTCTGGCCCACGCGCTGCTGACGGAAGTGCACCGGACCCGGGCTCGTGAGCTTCACCACCGCGGCGATGCCGGCGTAGAGAGGAGACACCACGAGCAGGGCGAAGGCAGCCACGGTGGCGTCGAAGACCCTCTTGACGATGCGCGCGTTGCGGCGCAGCACCGACCGGCGCAGGCGCAGGAGCGGGTAGCCCCACACGTCGTCGACGTTGCGGCCGTTCATGGCCGTGGCCAGTTCGAAGAACCGGGGAAGGACGTGGATCTCGACCGAGGCGTCCTCACAGGCCCGGAACACGTCGACCATGTCCGATTCGCGTGTCACACCGAAGGCGACGACGACGCGGTCGATCCTCTCCTCCGACAGGACCATGCGGAGCATGCCCACCCCACCGAAGAGCGGGAGGGGAAGACCGGCGCTGTCCACCTCGTCGAGGAACCCGACGGGGAGCAAGCCGTACTCGGGGTGCTCGTCGAGCGTCGCCGCCATCTTGGCGCTGACGTCACCTGCACCCACGAACAGTGTCCGCTCGGCGAACCAACCCCGCGTCCGCAAGAGGCGCACGAGCCAGTACGTCCCGCACCGGGCGATGACGATGCCCGCCGCGGCGATGGCTCCGGTCACGACCAACCGGGCCGTGGACGGCCCGGGCACCTTGACGAGCGCCAGGACCAGGAACGGTGCCAACACACAAGCCACGATGGACCCGGCCTCTCGCGCCACGCTCAGCGTGATTCGCGGGCGGTAGTGGCCGTTGAGCGCCAAGGCGCCCACCGCCGCGGCCATGGCCACCCAGGTCCACCACGTCGCCAGTGGCAGCCCGAGGGCTGCCACTGCGACGACGAGGAGGACAGCGTCAGACAGCGCCACCGTTCGCATGGCGGTGCTTGCCGTCGCCCGGGTCTGCAGAGGAAGGGCCGGCGCTTTGCGCTGGGACGGCCTCGCATTGACCCAAGACTGGTAATTCAGTCCGACGGACATGTGGCTAAACGCCTCGGTTCGGTTGTGTGGGAAACAGTTTGCTGACTAACGCTGACTAAGCCGCGGACCGGCGCACCTTGCGGCTGCGGCGCACCATGAACCCGCCGACCAGCAAGGCACCGGCGCCAACTGCCGCCATCTCCTCGATGTCAGCACCCGTGAAGGGCAGAGATGCACTGCCGGCCGAGACCGCCAACTTGGGCTCAGGCGCCGGCGTGGTCACTTGCGGCGTCGGAGTCGTGGGTGGCGGGCTCGTGATCACCGTGGTGCACCCCGTGTAACAGGTGGTGGGCGTGGCACCGTCGGCAAAGGCCGCCGAGGCGGGCACTGCCGCCACGCCGAACGCGCCCAGTGTCAGACCCAGCCCCAGTCCGAGAATCTTGCTCTTCATTTCGCTTCCCAACCCTTCGCCCCGCAGCAGCCCTGGCCGCCGCATCCTTGATTTCCGGTCAAAGACTCCTGCCACACTCCGTGACCGGAATCTACTCGTCACTCCCTCGGCATCGGCGGAAGGTCCCGCCTTCTGCCTGCCTGCTCTTACACCCTGTCCCCTCGGTGTCATGCTCGACTTCGAACACTCGCCGTGGGCACCCTTCGCCCACACCACTCCGTGAGCGACCTACAACGGATTGTCACGGGTCCGCATCGACAGAGACCCTATGGAAAGTCAACATTCGGTCAACTGGACAGCGCCCGGGAGACCCTTATCCCCAGGTGGCGGGGTTGCGGAGCGCGGGGGCCCACCGTGCGCCGACCCCGCTCCCGACCCGCTCCCGACCCGTTCCCGGGGTCGGGACGAGTCGGGGCTCTCAGAAGGAAAGGGTGAAGGGGGCGGCGTCGCTGAAGGTCGATCCCCGATAATGCCAGGTTACGGGGGTCAAACGAGCCGTCGGGAGCACATTGACCTCTCCTGACGACAGGGGCAACGTGAACCGCACGGTGATCTGTTGTGCCTGGCCTTCCTTGACGTCGACGGGTGTCGCGACCACCCACGTGGGGCCCTCACCACCCAGAGCGTCCAAGGGAGGGTTGCCGTCGACGTGGGGAACAGCGGCATATCCGGGAAGGTTCACCGACAGAATTCCGACGTATTCGCCGTACACGGTCCCGATGCCCGGATAGGGCCCGGCGATGAACTGCGACTGACCCGGGGGGGTGTTGTTGCGGAGGTGCACCGTCAGGGTGCCGAGGGTGCGTTTGCCCTGCGTCTGCATGGTGAGGTCGGTGTCCACCGAGAGGTACTGGTCGAGCTTGTTGCCGCCCCGGTTGATCACCGCCGCCATCACCGAGTCCGGGGACAGCTGCCCGGCCACCCCTGCCCGCACCCAGTCGGCCTCCGCTTGTGGTTTCTGGGACCACAGGAGCAGGTGGCGGCCCTCGGTGGCCGAGGTCATCGCATTCGACAACGACCGGAGATCGAGCGACTCGTTCTCGAGGGCGTACAGGGCACCCTGGGCCAGGGACCCCAACTGGTCCTCGCGCTCGCCCTCGGCCTGAGCCTGGGCCGCCGTCGGATTGTCGATCAGGCCCTCGTACTGGTCGTGGGTCAGGACCCGCAGGACGTCGTCGGCGTTGACCGAGGACCCGTCGTGCAAGGTGACCGGCCCCGTGACCTCCAGGATCTGGCGCAGCGCCATCAGGTCGACGGCGATCACGCCGTCCACGTGCTGGCCCGTCTCGGCCTGCCACATCTGGGCGGCCAGGGGCGCGTTCACGTCGAACTGGGGGGTGTACCCGAGGTTCCGCCAGTCCTGGCCCGGCTTGAGCCAGCCCCATCGGGCCTCGAGGTCGCCCGTGGCGGTCACCTTGCCCGGCGCCACCGGGATGTTCACGGTCTGGTTGACGTTGGACAGGTGAAGATGCCCGTCCTCGGTGCCGAGCGCACCGACCTCGAGGTAGTTGCCCGAGCCCGCCCGCATCTCGGCGTTGTTCGCCATGAGAAGGAGGTAGGTCTGGGGGCCCTGCAGGATGTCGGCCATGGTGCCGGCCACCCCGGCGGCGTGCTGCAGCCGGTTCCGCACCTGGTCCAGGTCGGTCACGAACGTCTTGTGCTTGGAGGCGAGGGGGGAGAGAAGGGCCTCGGAGGGCCCGGTGTCGATCCGCCCCAGGGCCCGGTCCGTGACCGTGGCCAGCTTGGTCAGGCTGCGCAGTTCCGCCACCCGGTCCGGGCCGCTGTTCTGCGAGGCCTGCAACACCGAGTGGGCCTGGTCGATGGCACCCACCCCGATCCTGGCCACCTGCCCCGAGGCCGCCGACAGGTCCTGGACCGAACGCAGCTGCCTCCCGATGACCGGGACGATGTCGAGCGGCGCCAGGAGCGGTGAGTGCAAGAGGCCGTCGGCCGAATCGAACTCCTTCACCGCCGACTGGAGCGGGGCCGTGGCCGAACGGTCCACGACGTCGGACGCGGAGAGATGAGCCTTGGCCTGCTCGACGTCGGCCATGCCGTGGCTGGCGTGCAGCACCCCGAGGGCGAAGACGACTCCCGCCGACACCAGCCAGAGGACCACGACCACCACGACGAGCCACACCACGCGCCGTCTCCGCCTCGAAGGCGGCGGTGGGGTCCGTGGCCCGGTGACGGACCTCGACGGTGCATCGGCCCCGGGGGGCGCGGGGTCTGTCAGGTCCCTGGGGTCCGGGGGATCACCGGGGGCGAGGTGGTCGCTCACCCTGGGAGGGTTCGGATCCCGCGGGGAGCCCACAACAAAGCGGCGGCGTGGTCGACCAGATCGTCGAGCTCGCGCGCCATCTTGCGGTACGCGTCCAGCGGACCGCCGAGGGGGTCCGACACGTCGTCGTCCGATGAGCTGCCCACCAGATCGGTGCGCTTGCGCCCGTCGTGAAGGCGCGCCAGCCACGAACGGAGGGCCTCGTCGGGTCCCCGGCCTCCCACCCGGTCCCCCCGCCGCACGAACTCCTTCAGGGTGAAGGTCCGACCCCACACCGCGGGGTCCAGGAGCACGACCTCGCGGGCGTGACGGCGCGCCATGGCCAACACGACGTCGGAGGCCGCCACGAGCTCGGGGGAGATCTGTGCGCTGCAGTGGCCAGACACGTCGATCCCCAATTCCGCCATCGTGGTCACGATCTCCGGTGGCGACGCGTACCCGCCTTCCATGAGGCCTGCCGAGGCGACCGACACCGGCTCCACAGCATCGTCCCCCCCCACCGGGGCCAGCCGGCCGAAGAGCGCGGCCGCCGTTGGCGACCTGCACATGTTGGCCGTGCACACGAAAAGGACCTGCACCAGCTGAGTGTATCCAACACATGCCGATCCAAAGGGGGCATGCGTGGGTAGTGTCGAGTACGTGCGACGGGGACTCATCACCGGCGTACTGGGACGGATCCTCCTGGGCGCCGGAGTCCTGATCTTCTTGTTCGTGGCCTACCAGCTGTGGGGAACCGGCTTCGCCGAATCACACAGCCAGGCCGTCCTCCGCCAACGCCTCGACGCCCAACTGCACCACGTCGCGCACCCGACCACGACCACGACGACCAAGACGTCTGCGACGACCACGACCACGACCGCGTCGTCGGGTGACCAGCCCACGGTGGGCCCGGCCATCGCCGCGCCGAATGACGGCCAGCCCGTCGGCATCCTGAAGATCGACAAGATCGGCCTCGACAAGGTCATCGTGCAAGGGACCTCCACCTCCGATCTGCGCGAGGGGCCGGGGCACTATCCCGGCACGCCCTTGCCGGGCGAGCAAGGCAACGCCGCCATCGCCGGCCATCGCACGACCTACGGAGCACCCTTCTACAACCTCGACGAGCTCGAGCCCGGAAACCTGATCCAGATCACGACCGTGCAGGGCCTGTTCACCTACCGCGTGACCGGCACCACGATCGTGAGCCCTTCGGACACGGCCGTGGTCGACGACACCTCGACGCCGCAGCTCACCCTCACGACGTGCAACCCGCGCTTCAGCGCATCACAACGCCTGGTGGTCCATGCGCTCCTGACGACGGCCCCCGCACCCACGGCCCGTCCCCCCAAGGCCGCCCCCCGCTCGGAGTCTTCGACCACGACGAACGATCTGGCCGGTGGCAGCCAGGATGACTGGACCCCGGTGTGGCGGCTCGGATTGCTGGCTGCGTTGGTGATCACGGCGGTCTTCGTGGTGGCCCGCCGTCGACGGGCGCGCCTGCAACGCTGGACCGTCTACGTGGTGGGCGGCGCGCTGTCGCTCGTGGTGCTCTTCTTCTTCTTCGGGGCCGTGAGCCCGTTGCTCCCTGCCAGCTTCTGACCGGCCGTCCTGCTCGCCACCGTCTTCTTGGCGACGGTCTTCCTGGCGACGGTCTTCCTGGCGACAGTCTTCCTGGCGACAGTCTTCGCGATGTCGTGGGAGTCGTGGTCAGCCGCGTCCGTGGCGCACCACCCGTCGTCGGGCGAATACCGCTTCACCACCTTGGCCGGAGACCCGACGGCGACGCAGTGGTCGGGGAGCTCTCCGGTGACCACCGAACCCGCACCCACGGCCACGTTGCGGCCGATGCGGCTCCCGGGCAGCACCACCACCCCGGTCCCCAGCCAACTGCCCGACCCGATGTGCACGCTCGACTCGACGGGCCATTGGGCGCCGATGGGGACGTCGGGGTCGCTGTAGACGTGGTTCTGGTCCGTGATGTAGACGTAGGGACCGGTCTGGATGTCGTCGCCGATCTCGATGCAGAAGTGGCCGACGATGTGGCTGCCCCGTCCGATGAGGGTCCGATCACCGATGGACACCACCGGATCGCTCACCATCTCCTGACCCGGTGCCATCCCCGCCGACAGTGACGTGTAGGGGCCGATCATGGTGCCGCTCCCGATGCGGATCCAGCGCTCGTTGAAGATCGCACCGGGCGGAAAGGCGATCAGGCTGCCTTCGCCGAAAGCGCCGAAGCGCCGGCCCACGGGATGACTGGGCCCGATGCCGCCGAGGTCACAGACCCATCGCCATCCGGTGTCGATGGCGGCCGAGGCGAGGCGGCGGGCCCACGGGGGCATCTGGCGGGGCGACGGCACGCGCCGAACGTACCCGGTGGCACCGGGAGAAAGCCCATCGACGTCGTCAATCGGCGCGTCGGTAGCAGAAGATCTCGACCGTGTAGGGAAGCGATAGCGGGGCCGGGTAGCGCCGGGCCTCGGTCCGTACCTCTTCGAGCAGTCGCTCACGTTCGTCGTCGTCCATCGCCGCGATGAAACTCACCGAGGCCACGCGCCCGGCCACGCCTTCGACGTCGATGGCCTGGCGCCACGGGGAGCGCAGCTGCGCTTCGGGTAGGAAGCGAGGTGGCTCACCGTCCCGGCTCTCGAGGACCCGGCGCCACGCGCCGGAGGTTCCCGACGGGGTGTCGCCGCGCCACGGCGCCATGAGCCGGTGCAGCGCGGCCTGCAGAGGGTCGTGCAGGTCACGGCGGTTCCACACCACCGCCAGGCGCGACCCGGGACGAAGGACGCGATACATCTCGTCGACGGTCTGCTGGGTGGCGAACCAGTGCAGGGCCTGGGCGACGGTGACAGCGTCGATGGTGGCGGTACCGAGGGGGATGGCCTGGGCCACGCCGGCCACCACCAGGGCTCCCGGCACCGTGCTCGGAAGGGTGCGGCGCATCCCCTCCACAGGCTCTACGGCGATGACGGTCGCGCCCTGTGCCAACAGCCCGCGCGTGAGCTTCCCCGTCCCCGCCGCCAGATCGAGGACCCGGTGTCCCGGACCGAGGGCCAGATGGTCGGCCAGCCACGACAGCGCCTCGGGCGGGTACCCGGGCCGGGTCGCCTCGTACACCGAGGCGGCGCCCGAGAACGCCGTTGCGGTGCTGTGCACTCCGTCGGTGGCCATGTCCGCTCGTCATAGTCCGTGGAGCGGGCGCCGGACCAGCCGCCTCGCCAGGGCCTCGTCGCGGTGGCGCCGTGGCCTCGAACGAGGGAAGTAGCCTCACCCCGGACGGACCCCGGACCCCGGACCCACGTTCGGCCGCAGCCCCACAGACCGGTGCGGAACGAACCACCGACGACGGTCGACACGGCGACCCCGAATTCGGGGATCCCAGGAGGAGCCCATGCCCGACGACATCACCCCCGAACCGACCGGCGACGTCCCGGGCCAGGAGGGAATCGACGACGCCGGGGTGCCCGAGTCCTGGGATACCGCCACCCAGGCGTCGCCCGCCGCCACCCCCGCGGGCGACATCACCCAGGCCGTCCCCGTCGACACCACCCGGTCGATGGCCGGGGTCACCCCTCCGACGGGCACGCCCGTCACCGCGGCGGGAGCCGCCGGGGGCGGAGCGGGAGCCGCCGGGGGCGTGGGCGACGGCACCGGCGGCCGCACCCGGAGCTCGTCGCAGCGGAACTGGATCATCGCCTTGGTGGCGGCCGCCGTCTTGGTGCTGGGAGCCGGGATCGCCTTGGCGGCGACCTCGAGCGGCGGTGGGGGCAAGAAGGCCGGCCACAACGCCCCCAAGATCCCCGGCCCGACATCGACGGCCGCGTCGGGCCCGCTGTGTCCGCTCACCGGGCTCCCGGCCCCAGGGGGCCAGGTGCCGCAGCGTCCCGCGCTGGCCGTGAAGATCGACGACTACCCCGACGCCCGGCCCCAGACCGGGCTCAGCAAGGCCGACATCGTCTTCGACGAGCCCGTCGAGGGCGGGATCACGCGCTTCGCGGCGGTGTTCCAGTGCCAGAGCCCCCCGCTCATCGGGCCCATCCGGTCGGCGCGCGCCGTCGACGTCCAGATCCTCAGCCAGCTGAGCAAGCCCATCCTCGTCCACGTGGGGGGCATCAACCCCGTCCTCGATCTGTTGCAGGCCGCCAACCTCACCGACTTCGACCTGCGCACCCACGGGTCGATCGTGCAGAAGGTGCCGGGCCGAGTGGCTCCCTACGACACCTACATCTCGGCCACCGCGGGGTGGGGCCTCGAGCCCGGCGACTCCACGCCTCCGGCGGCGTTGTTCACCTACTCCTCGACAGCACCGACGGGGACACCCATCACCTCCATCCACATCCCCTTCTCGGGCACGAACAACGCCACGTGGACGTGGAACGCAGCCAGTGGTCGCTGGCTGTTGTCCTACAGCGGCAGCCCCGCCATGACCGACGGGGGGCAGATCGCCACGACCAACATCGTGGTCCAGACCGTGCACGTCACCTACGGGCCCTGGCTCGAGAACAGTGAGGGCGGGCTCGAGGTGCAGTCGCAGATGACCGGCAGCGGGCCCCTCACGGTGCTCCGCAACGGCGTCGCTATTACCGGGACGTGGAAACGCGCCGCGGTGGACGACCCCACGATCCTGACCGCGGCCGATGGATCGACCATCGCCCTGCAACCCGGGCAGACGTGGGTGGAGATCGTGCCCTCGACGGTGGCGGTCACGACCAACGTCGTCGGCGCGGGTGGATCGGCCACCACCTCTCCCTGAGGTCCCGAGCCACCCCATGCAACGGGCCGGGTCGCCCGACGGCAACCCGGCCCGCGAATGCGCCCGACGAGATGGCGGGTCAGTCCACCGCCACGGGAGCGTTCTCCTCTTCGATGGCACCGACCGTGGCCCCCGCGGGCAGGATGGTGCCGGCCAGCTGCGAGCGGATGCGCTCGTTGATCTCGATCATCAGCTGGGGCGTCTCCACCAGGAACTGCTTGGCGTTCTCGCGCCCCTGGCCGAGCTGCTCACCTTCGTAGGTGAACCACGCGCCGGACTTCTTGATGAGGCCGAGCTCCACACCCACGTCGAGGAGCGACCCCTCTCGGCTGATGCCCCGGCCGTACATGATGTCGAACTCGGCCTGCTTGAACGGCGAGCTGACCTTGTTCTTGACGACCTTCACCCGGGTGCGGCTGCCGACGACCTCTGCACCGTCCTTGATCTGCTCGATCCGGCGGATGTCGAGGCGCACCGAGGAATAGAACTTGAGCGCCCGACCCCCCGAGGTGACCTCGGGCGATCCGTACATCACGCCGATCTTCTCGCGGAGCTGGTTGATGAACACGGCGATGGTATTGGTCTTCGAGAGCGTGCCGGTGAGCTTGCGCAGTGCCTGGGACATCAGTCGGGCCTGCAGCCCGGGGTGGCTGTCGCCCATGTCCCCCTCGATCTCGGCGCGCGGCGTGAGCGCCGCCACCGAGTCGATGACCAGGACGTCGAGCGCGCCCGAACGGATGAGCATGTCGGCGATCTCGAGAGCCTGCTCCCCGGTGTCGGGCTGGGAGATGAGCAGGTCGTCGACGTTCACGCCGATGGCGCCGGCGTACACCGGGTCCATGGCGTGCTCGGCGTCGATGTAGGCGGCGATCCCGCCGTTGCGCTGGGCCTCGGCCACCACGTGCATGGCGAGGGTCGACTTGCCCGATGACTCGGGGCCGTAGATCTCCACGATGCGTCCCCGCGGGAGACCGCCGATCCCGAGCGCCAGGTCGAGCGCCAACGCCCCGGTGGAGATCGACTCGATCTCCAAGTTGAGGTTCTCCCCCATCCGCATGACCGAGCCCTTGCCGAATTGCTTGTCGATCTGGCTCAGCGCCATGTCGAGCGCTTTGTCACGTTCCATAAGTCCGATGCCTCTCTTCGCTTGATTGAACCGGCTACGTCGCTCCGACCCGACCGACTGACCCGACCGACCCTACGAACGGGGTGTGACATCGCCCGGCGGTGATCACCGAACAGCAGCAGTGTAGTTACGAACACCTGTTCGGTGGGGGATTTCCCCGACGGCTTTGCACCGGAACCTGGGGTTCGTGTGCAAAGCCCTCCCCGACTTCCCCGACCCCGCGCCTCACCCCACCGGCGACAGGGAGACGGTGCTCACGGTGTGGTAGCGGGCCCCGCCCCGTCCCAGCTCCGAGGACACCAATTCGAAGGCCCGCACCTGCCAGGTGGCGGCCACCGAGGCTCCCGCCAGGCTGGCCGGTCCCCGGGCCCGGCCCCGCGCCCGGGCCAGGGTGAGATGCCCCGAGAACCGGTGGTCGTCGCCATCCCCACCCCAGGGCGCGGTGGCGTCGAGCACCGCCCCGGCCAGCCCGTCGAGGCCCCGCACCGGGACCTGGAGCACTTGGCGACCCGGGAACCAGGCCGTCGTCGGCCCGAGGGCGGCCCGCACCCCGGTGGCGCCGGCGGCGCGCACCATCTCGGGAACCACGCGCAACGCCTCGGCCACGGGCCCCGGATCACGGACCTCACCCAGGAACCGCAGTGTCACGTGCCACTGCAACTCCGTCGTCCACCGCAGGTCGGCCACATCGGGGCGGTCGATGCCGAGCAACATCTCGACGACACTCTCCGGAGGCCACACCGCCACGAACAGGCGCACACCACCCAGTGTCGTCGATGGGCGAGGATTTGGGTTCATGGGCATTCCCGCCATCGAGGCCGTGCTCGGCGACATCACCGCCCAGGACACCGACGCCATCGTGAACGCCGCCAACCGGCACCTGGCGGGGGGCGGCGGTGTGGACGGCGCCGTCCATCGCGCCGCCGGGGCCCGCCAACTGCGCTCGTCGTGCGCGGCGCTCGGAGGGTGCGATCCCGGAGACGCCAAGGCAACCGAGGCCTTCGCCCTCCGGGCCCGCTGGATCATCCACACCGTCGGCCCGGTTTGGGGAGGGGGGACGCGTGGCGAGCCCGAGGTCCTGGCGTCGTGCTATCGCCGCTCGCTCGAGGTCGCCGACGGGCTCGGGGCCCGGTCCGTGGCCTTTCCGGCCATCTCCACCGGCGTCTACGGCTATCCGGCCGATCAGGCCGCCCGAGTGGCGGTGTCCACCATCGCGACCTGCGACACCGCCGTGGGGCTCGTGAGGCTGGTGGCCTTCGACGCCGCCACCCGCGACCTCTATGTGTCGTTACTCGCCGGCTGAGCACCCACCCCGGCGCGCCGGCTCCGGGGTCACGCCGCCTGGCGTTCGAAGTGCATCAGGGTCAGTTCGCTCTTGTGGAACTTGACGACCCGATCGAGGTGCCTGGTGATCGGCAAGGTCCGCTCCTCGATCGCCATGTGGAGCTTCGAGAACGGCTCACCTTCGGACGCCGTTCTGCCCCGATCCAGGAACCGGGACAACAACACGAAGGTCAGGTGACTGACAAAGGTCTCTTGGATCTGGGTGTCGACGAGGGTGAATCCGTGGCGGGCACAGGCATCGGCGTACCACTTGACGGGACGTCCGAAGAAGTTCTGATAGTCACCCTCGGCCGTGGTCCTCGCACCGTCGTGGGGCTTTGTGTCCGAGGTGTCCTCGAACAGGAAGACCTCGCCCCCGCTCACCCGACAGATCTCCTCGATCAGGGTGGCGCGCGCCGCGTCGGGATTGTGCTGTAACACCGTGACCGTGGTGACCACGTCGAACTCCTTGTCGGAGAACGGCAGATGTGCCCCGTCGACCTGGACGACCTCGGCGGCATCGCCGATCCTCTGTCTGGACAACGCCACCATCTCGCTCGCCACGTCACAGCCCACCAGCCGTCCGGGATGCATCGAAGCGATCCCGGACAGGTTCCGACCCGCCCCGCAGCCCACCTCGAGCACCGAGTGACCCTCGATCGGCACCTGAGGCAGGAACTTGGTGGAGAACAAGTCCGCCTTGTACCGGTAGTAGGGGGCGTCGTCGCCGGCGAGCAGATTGTCATCGGACCGACCCCGGATCTGATCGCCCACACTCGACCAGTGGCGGTCCTTGTCATAGTCAGGCACAGCACCCACCTCTCCCCGTTCTCCGCTCCGCCCGCGCCCGGTAGCGGGCGGGGGTGTGCATCAGAGTCGTGCGGGGACCGGGCACTGACTGTGAAGACGCGGTGATACCCGTCGAGCCGCACCGGGCATCGGTTTGGCCGAACGCTATCGGACCGACGCCACGGCCGTGCACAACGGTCGAACAACCGACGAACCCGAAGACCTTCACCTCTGAGGCGCCGCCGGCGCCGTTGCCTCGGCCATGAGCCGACGTCGCAACAGGTCGAGCGCAGAGATCGCCGCGTACTGGCGGACCCGCTCACGATCACCGGGAAGGTGGAACACGAGGGATTCGGCCTCCTGGCCCGGCAGTTCCAGGCCCACCATGACCGTCCCCGGCGCCACGCCCTCTTGTTCGTCGGGACCGGCCACGCCGGTGAGGGCGAGGCCCACGTCCGCCCCGAGGACGCGGCGGGCCCCGGCCGCCATGGCGCGTGCTGCGGGCTCGGTCACCACCGGGCCCCGAGGCACGCCCAGGACGCTGTACTTGACCTCCGACGCGTAGCTCACCACCGAGCCCCGAAACCACTGGCTCGAGCCGGGAACCCCCACGAGCCGCGACGCCACCAGACCTCCGGTGAGCGATTCGGCCAGCCCCAAGGTGAGGCCCTGCTCCACGAGCAGCGTGGCCACGGCCGCCTCCATGCTCGTGTCGTCGATGCCGAACACAGCCTCGCCCACGAGCGCCCGCACCTCGGCCTCCTCGGCGTCGAGCAGCGCCGCGGTCTGCGCCGCGTCCGGCGCCTTGGCGGTGATTCGCACCTTGATCCCCTCGATCCCGCTGGCCAGGAAGGCGATGGTGGCGCCACCGCCGGTGTCGAGGGCCTCGATGCGCGGCGCCAGCAGCTCGCCGAGCCCCGACTCGCTCATTCCCCAGGTCCGCACCGTGCGGCTCATGATCACCGCCGCTTCGCCGGCCACGTCGGCCCGGCCCCGGAGGTCGGGGAGCACGGCCCGGTTGAACATCTCGACGAGCTCGTAGGGCACGCCCGGAAGCGCGTAGACCACCTTGTGGCCGACGGGGCAGATGAGCCCGGGTGCGGTCCCCAACTGCTGGGGGATCGGGACGGCACCGACGGGCACGTCGGCTTGTCGGCCGTTGCTCTCGGGCATGTCGCGGCCGCGGGAGCTGAACATCTCGGCGATGCGCGTCACGATGGCGGGGTCGCGCACGAGGGGCACGTTCATGACCTCGGCGATGGCGTCGCGGGTGATGTCGTCGTGGGTGGGCCCGAGGCCACCGCACACCACCACGCCGTCGCTGCGGGCCAGCGCCGTGCGCAGGGCGAGCACGATGCGGGCTTGGTTGTCACCCACCGCCTGGTGAAAGTGCGAGTCGATGCCCGCCAGCGCCAGCTGCTCTCCCATCCACGCCGAGTTGGTGTCGGCGATCTGGCCCAGGAGCAGCTCGGTGCCGACGGCCAGCACCTCGATCCTCACCGACGCAGCTCCTGAGCGGCCCGGCGGCCGTCGAGGAGGTACTGGGCGCCGGTCACCACCGTGAAGGCGACCGCCACCCACACCGCCACCGAGAGGACCTGGTGATGCGGGGCCACCGACGGAGCCAGGCACAACAAGATGGCGATGCCCTGCACGAGGGTCTTCACCTTGGCGCTGGCCCGGGCGGGGATCGAGATCCCCCGCCGGCCCACCGAGATGCGGTAGAGGCTCATCCACACTTCACGCGCCGCGACGACGGCCACGGGGAGCCATGACACCTCTCCCTTCACCGCCACCGCGCACAGGGCGCCCACCACGGCGGCCTTGTCCGCCAGCGGGTCGAGAAACGCACCCGAGCGCGTCGTGCCCTGGCGTCGCGCCAGCCATCCGTCGACACCGTCGGTGAGCCCGATGGCGAGTGCCACCCCGAAGGGCGCCCACCCCGGCCCGTGCACCACGATCATCACCACCAGGACGGGGGTGGCCAGCAAACGGGCCACGGTGATGGCGTTGGCGGGGGTGTTGAGCGCGGAAGGACCGAAGGTCGAGACGCGTATCCGCTCGCGCAGCGGTTCGGTCACGTCTGCGCCCACAGATCGGGCCCGGCCGCCCCCGTCACCACCACCTTGTGGAACTCGCCCACGGCCAATGCCTCGTCGACGTGGACGACGCCGTCGATCTCGGGGGCCTCGCGATGTGACCGCCCCACGCCGGGCTCGTCGACGAGCACCTCGAGCACCTGCCCCACGAGCTCGGCGCGCCGCTCGGCGGTGATGGCATCTTGGAGCTCGGCGCATTCCCGCAAACGCTCCAGGGCGAGCTCGGGGGGCACCGCGCCGGAGAGCCCCTGGGCGTAGGTGCCCGGCTCTTCCGAGAACGTGAAGAACCCGGCCCAATCAAGTCGCGCCTCGGCCAGGAACGAGAGCAGGAGATCATGGTCCTCCTCGGTCTCGCCCGGATAGCCGAGGATGAACGAGGACCGCAGGGCGGCCTCGGGAGCCGCGGCGCGGATGGTGTCGATGCGCTCGAGGAACCGGGACGCGTCACCCCAACGCCGCATGCGCTTGACCAGTGGACGAGACACGTGCTGCAGCGACAAGTCGAAGTAGGGGACGCCGGTCGACACGATGGCCTCGATGAGCGAGTCATCGAGGGACGAGGGGTAGAGATACAGGAGCCGGACCCGTTCGACCTTCTTCGTCAGGTGGCGGACGAGCCCCACGATGGGGCGCTCGGTTCCGGCGCGAGGCGCCACACGATCGGGCGCGTCGCGGTCGAGCCCCCACGAGGCCAGGTCCTGAGCCACGAGCACCACCTCGTGGACGCCGGCACCGAGCTCGTCCACTTCGACCATGACGAGGTCGTGCGAGCGCGATCGCTGCACGCCGCGAAACGACGGGATGGCGCAGAACCCGCAGCGCCGGTCACACCCTTCGGCCACCTTCACATAGGCCCACGGTGCGCGCGCTGCGGGCCGCGGCAGGTTCAAGAGGTCGAACGACGGGAGGGTGTCGCGCCGCGCACCCTCGTCGGTGATCGTGTCCCGCACTCGACGGCCGAGGGTGACCGGCACCCCGAAACCCGCCACCAGGTCGACCTCGGGCAGCGCAGCGGTGAGTTGGGCGCCGTGGCGCTCCGCCAGACAACCCGTGACCACCAGTCGGGCGCCCTCCTGGCGTTGCCCGGCGAGCTCGAGAATGGTGTCGATCGATTCCTGGCGCGCCGCCTCGATGAAGGCGCAGGTGTTGACCACGACGAGATCGGCTTCTTCGGGTGACGCGGCCGGCTCGTAGCCGTCGCCATGCAGGGTACCGATCAGCTTGTCCGAGTCGACCTGGTTCTTCGGACAGCCCAGGGTTTCCAACCAGTAACGCTCGGCCACCAGGACAATCTACCGGCCACATCGAAGACCCGAGAGAGCGCCACGGGGCCGGCCACGATGTGGGATTCCGCTGGCTTCGCAAGCGGCGATGCCGGCCGAAGGCGAGGAGAGCCAGGAGCGTCCCGACGAGCGTGACCCAGGTGTCGACGATCGTCGGGAACCGCGCCGCAGCGCGTTGTCGACAACCGTCGGTGCGCCATGACCGGCCAGCTCCGAAGAGGGACCCACCGTCGCGATCGTGAGCCTGACCCACAGCCCCGCCGACAGACTCCGAACCGTCGTGGTCCTCATCACCCGATCTCGGAATCGGCGTTCCGTCAGGTATCGGCGTTGAGAAAAATCACCATGGACATCGCTGTAACGCGGGGAGTCTGTCCCTATCGTTGACGAATGGCCATAGTCTGTGCCGCCCAGGGGGCCAGGGGCGACAAGGACACTGAGTTGGCCTCGACGTGACCGGAGCCCACCGAGTGCAAGAGCCGCTGCTCGCGATAGTTTTCAGCTCCCGATCGAGATCGTGGACAGAGATCGTGGAGGCCGGAGCGGGCCTGTGCCGGTTCCTGTGGATCGTGGACTGCCGGGAGCCCGACATGGGTGACACCGTGAGGGTTCTCCGTAGGTTCGGCAAGGTCATCGACACCGCCGGGTGCACGCCCGAGAAGGTGATCCAGCACATCCACGGCGAGCACCCCGACGGGATCGCCTCCTTCTTCGACACCGACCTGCACCGCCAGGCGTGGATGGCCGCGGCGCTGGGGTTGCCCAGTCCCTCGGTGCGGGCTACCGCTCGCCTCACGGACAAGCTGCTGCAGCGCAAGGCCCTCGAAGCCGCCGGAGTACCGGGACCGAGGTTCTCTGCGATCAACGAATCCGTCGACCAGAGCGAGATCGACCGGCTGTGCGGTGCCTTGCGCTTCCCCATGGTGATCAAGCCGAGGGACGGCACCGCGTGTCGCGATGTCCTTCCCGTTGCCGATGCCGATGCGCTCACCCGCATCCTGGCCGAGGCGGAGCATCCCTCGGAGATGATCCTCGAAGAGAGGATGGAGGACCTCCCCCCATCTTCGGCACCGTATGCCGATCGCGTCAGCATCGACAGCATCGTGAGCCGGGGCGTCTTCAGTCACATCGGCATCACCGGGTTGTTCCCCATGGTGGAGCCGTTCCGCTCCTCGGGTGGGTTCTTTCCCGCCGAGGTGCCCGACTCCGATATCCCCGAGCTCTTCGCCCTGACCACAGCCGCCATCCAGGCGCTCGGCGCGGACTTCGGCTGTTATCGGACAGAGATCAAGCTCACCCCCAACGGGCGCAAGATCATCGAGGTGAACGGTCGTCCATCGGGGTTGACGCCGGTCAACGTCAAGCTCGCGTCGGGACTTCCGCTGCTCCAGATGTGCATGCGGCTCGGTCTCGGGGAGCACGTCGTCATCGAAGGGCCCATCAAGTGCGACCGGGTCGCCTATCGCTTCTATTGCGAGCCACCCATGTCGGCCCAGAGATACGTGGGATCCACGGGGCTGGAGGCGTTGAGCAGATTGCCGGGGATCGTGCAGATCGACCTGCACAAGAGCTCGGGTGACCCGGTCAACTGGCGCAATGGATCGTTGGACAAGATCTTCCAGGTGACCGGCGCCGTGGCCGACCACGCCGAGCTTGCCGAGCACTACCGGGCGTGCACCGAGGATGTGGTGGTGACCTACGAGCACGGGAGGGGAGCGCGACGTCTCACCACAGCGTCCGCTGGACCATCACGTCTCGCGGCACAACAGAGCGGAGAGGGAGGGATTTGAACCCTCGGACCCAGTTTCCCAGGTCAACTCATTAGCAGTGAGTCCGATTCGGCCGCTCTCGCACCTCTCCAGGTATAGTTGGCCTGCTGTTATGTGTTACGTGATATAACCTCCTTTTCCGCCGTCCTTCAATCGTCCTTCAATCGGTGCTATCGTGCAGGGTTGACGGTTCAGATCGAGGAAGGGCGTGCCATGCCACGCAAGGTCGGAGAGAAGGTCGGGGCGTATGGGGCTGGGAGTCTCAAAGAGACGGCCCCCGGGTCGGGACAGTGGGACTACGGGGTGCGTGTCGCCGGACGCCAGGTGTGGCGCCGCTCGCCTCGTGGAAGGCGTCTGACGGCCAAGCAGGCTGAGCGGTGGAGGGCTGAGGCGTACGCATCCATTATGGCTGAACCGGCGCCGACTCCGGTCGTGCCAGACCGGACCGTCTCCGACCTCCTGGGCGAGTGGTGTAGCCGGGGCCGAAGTGCTCGGGGCGCTGAGTGGTCCCGTCGTCAGAAGGCTGACACCAGGAGCCGGATCGACCACCGCATCGCCCCCACCTTGGGCCACATCCAGCTGGCCGACCTCACGTCGGTGGACCTGGAGAACGCCTACGACCTGTGGGGCCAGGAGGTATCCGACTCCACAGTGCATCGTCATGCTGCT
>JBEKIJ010000003.1:0-195608 GCA_050011815.1 Acidimicrobiales bacterium
GGGCCAAGGACGAGGTCCGCGCCATGCTCGAGGCCAACCGCCACGTCATCGAGACCCTGCGCGATTCCCTGCTCGAGCGCGACGAGCTCGTCGGGAACGAGATCCTAGACGTGATCGCGTCGGCCGGACCGGTGACGAGCGGTCTGCCGACACTTCCGAGCTGAGACCTGAACCCAGCGGACCGGTCCAACACACTTTCGTGGAGGGACGACACGATAATGGCCCCCGCCGCAGCGGGGGCCATTATCAGTTTGAACCGTCCGCGTCTGGCCACAGGCCGGACGCTTCAGATGAGCAAGCTGCTTAGTTGGTACCGGCAGCAGAGTAGCTCGTTCCCCATGTGAAGTTGGTGCTCGTGGGGTAGAAGCCGTTGCAGTTGGTCGCAGTCACACCGCTCGTCTTCTTGGCGTAGTACACGCCGGCTGCGGACGCATTGGCCTCGGTGTGAGCTCCGATGAACGCCGTGTACCCGGTGTCGGTCGTGATGGCCGACGGTGTCGACTCGAGGTCGACCGCGTACCAGCATGTGTGGGTCTTGGGGCTGTACACCGCCAGGATGATTCCCTGGCTGTCACCCTGCACGGAAGCGTCGACGACCTGCTCGCTGACGCAGTTGGCGTTCGAGGAGCTGAAGCACCCACCGGTCGTGGTGGTGTTCCCCTGGACCCACGAGAACTCCGGTGCCGACGCCGTGAACGTCCCGGTCGGGAGCACGGTGTTGGTACCCGAAGAAGTCGTGGCGTACTCGGCCGAGTTCTGGTAAATGGCCTTGGCTTCGGTCAGTGCGTTGGTCAGGTTGGACTGCGCCGCACGGTCGCCGGCCGAGTTGGCTACCCCGAGGAACGTGGGGATGGCGATGGCGAGCAGGATGGCGATGATCAACAGCACGACCATCAGTTCGATCAAGGTGAAGCCGGCTTCCGCCCCTTCATCTCCCTCGAACTCCCGCATACTTGTCTCACGCATGTGCGTGAGCATGGACTTGAGCATGGACTTCCTCCCTTAATGCGCAATGGCTATCGGAACAACTATCGGCAAGGGGTCGGCGCTCCTTTAGGGTTCGGAGCAAGATCGCGCAATGGCGACACAACAGGGTCTGGGAGACCCCTGTGTTCAGCTGACGTCTGCCGTCGTGGTGGCCGCACAGACGTTCTGCTGGCCCGAGCTGTAGTAGATGTTTCCGGTGAGCGAGAGCGTGTAGCCGGCCGTGGCGGGGTTGATGGTCCCCCCACCGGTGGCCACCGGCCCTCCGCCGATCGAGATGTCGGTGACGGTGAACAGACGGGGGAAGCTGTCCAGACCCTTGAGGAAGGCGGTCATCTGGCCGTAGGTTCCCTCCAAGGTGAAGGTCACAGCGACCGGGTCGGCCCCGCTCGCTGCTCCGGTGGCCTGGGTGACGCTGATGCTCGGCGTGTTGGGATCGCCGCTCGCCACCGCCAGTGCGGTCACCTGGTTGAAGAAGCTGTCCACGCTCGGGGTCCCGGGAATCTCGCCCAGGTCCTTCGACAGCGCCTGGCAATTGGAGGCCAAGTGGGCTTTCTGCGCCTTGAGGGTGGTCAGCTCGGTTTGCAGATGTATCTGCTGGGATTCGAGCTGCGTCTGCTGGGCGTGAAGGGCCGAGAGCTTGCCGCCCTCGGGCGAGATCCAAGCCGCGAAGATCACGATGGCGAACAGGAGAGCTCCCACGCCGGTCAGGATGGGGATTCGGTAGCGCTTGATCTGGTCCATCAGAAGCCTGCGTTCTTGGCGAGGTTGGACGTGGGCAACAGCGACAGCGTCGAAGCGAAGGTCACCGTGGTTCCGGCCGCGCTCGGCGCGTTGGCGACGGCACTCACCCCGGGGGGGCTGAACATCGGAGAAGCGGTGAGGTTGTCGATCCACTGAGCCACGGGGTCGAAGTGGGCGGAGCTCGGGAAGTTGCCCGACAGGCCCACCGACACCGATCCGATGGCGCCGGCCACCGGCGCGGCGGCCCCGGGAGTCGAGGCGGCCGCGGTCGCCGAACCGGCGGGAGCCGCGGCCGCAGCGGCGGCGCCGGCCGTCCCGGTGAAGGTGACGACGTTCAGCCCTGTCGGGATGCGGGTGCTCAGCTGGGTGACCACCGCCGACCAGTCGACGGCGGTGTTGGCCAAGCCCGACACCTGGGACTTGGCCAGCCGCAGCTCATTGTTGATGGCGACGACCTTGTCGTACTTGGGAATCTGCTCGTTGAGGCCCGTGACCACGGCGTGGAGGTTCGTGACGCCGTTCTGGGCGCTGCGGACCTGCAGGAACCGCCAGGCGCTCACCCCCACCAGCAGGAGGACGACCGCAGCGGCGGCCATGAAGGCCTTGCGGATCACTCCACGCTCGAAGGCACGTTGGGTGACCTCGGGCGGAACCAGATTGAACTTCTTGACCGACGGATTGGGCTCGGGGAGCGCCAGACCGATGGGCGTGGCCAGGACGGGCTCGATGCTGGCGGCTTGCTCGGGGTCGAGGTCGATCTTCGAAAGGTCGAGGCGGGCCAAGGGCGAGACGTGCTCGACGGGAATGCGGACCTGCGCCCGCAGCTCCTTGACCAGTCCCCGCAGGCGGGCTCCCCCGCCGGTGAGAAGGACGCGGGCGATCGGGGCACGACCCGGGAGGGTGGCGAAGTACTGCACCGAGTTGCGGATCTCGCCCACCAGCTCGGCGATGGCGGGCTGCACCGTGGTCTCCGCCGATTGCACCTGGGGAGAGGCCTCGCCGAGACGACGCTTGATGCCCTCGGCATCGATGAGCGGAATGTCGAGCGCAGACGCCACTGCCGCGGTCGCCGCGTTCCCTCCGGTACCGATGGTCCGGACGAACTGGGGACGGCCACCTTGATGGACCACCACGACCGTCAGGCCGGCGCCGATGGACACGATCGCCTCGGGACGCTCGGCGGCGACCGAGGGGTCCCCGAGGGCCCGCACCAGAGCAGAAGAGACGAGGTCGACACCCTCGACGACGAGTCCCGCATTCTCGGCCGCGCTCACGACCCCGTCGACCAGGTCGCGATGGGCGGCAGCCACCAACACCCGGCGCGTCTTCGTTCCGTCGGGCGCGGTGTTGTCGGAAAGAACCTGCGCGGAGAGCAGGGTCTTGTCCGGTGGGAAAGGGATGACCTCTTCGGACTGGAACCGAACGGCGCTGTCGATGTCTGCGTCGGGAACCCAGGGCAGATCGACCTCGCGGGTGATGGCACGCAGGCCGGCGATGCCGACCACGACGGACTTCGACTGGAACTTGCCGTTCTGCCACAGGCGCACGATGGCGTCGGACACGGCCGAGAGGTCCTGCACCTCACCGTCGACGATGGCTCCCGGGGGCAGGCCGACCTGCCCGAAGGCCACCAGCACAGGAGCTCCGGATCCGAACTCGAGCTCGGCGGCGCGCACCGCGCTGGTGCCGATGTCGAGTCCGACTACTTGTGCCATGTCACTGATCTCCTGGTCATGGTCGTGCTCCCACCAGCACGGGGGGATGGTCGCGTCCTGGCGCGACGTCCGTCACGCTCGTAGTCATCGGCACGGACCGCCGCGGCCTTGACGGAATACCGAAGACCAGCAGCAGGACGATGCCCCCGGTCACGATGCCCCACCAAACCCACGCACCGAAGTGAAAATCGCTACAGACGGTGACGATGAGGGCGGCGGCGACCCCACAGATCCAGCGCCACCGGGAGCGGCCCATCACCACGACGAGCCCCACGGCCACGACGGGCCAGAGGTAGAACGCCACCATGACCGACTCGGTGAAGCACCGCAGGGCCAGCGCCAGAGCGACCGCCGACACCACCGCCTCGGGGCGGTCGCGCCACCGTCGGGCCCACCACCCCAAGACACAGGCCAGTGCCACCGCCACCACCCGGCCCGGCCCCGCCGCGACCTTGAGGAATTGCCCTCTCCCTCCGAGCTTCGGCGCCAGCGCGGTCCACGGCGTCCGGTGATCGAGGTTCGGGAAATTGGGCTGGTCGAGAAGGGTGTGGGAGGTGACATGGAATTCCGCGACGAAGGGCGCGGCGAGCAGGAGCACCGACGGGAGGGTCGCCCGCACGAGGAAAGGAAGAGCCCGGCTCCTCCCGGCCAGAGCCAAGACGACCGGGAGCGCCAGCACGACCACGGGTTGCGTGGCCACAGCGGCGCCGAAGAGCCATCCCGCCCCGCTCCACCTCCCGTCGAAGGCGAGCACCAACCCGTAGACGGCCAGCGCCAAGGCCAAAGCATCCTCGGGGTGCCCCCAGATCACCGACACGTTCCACAGGACCAGACCTTGAGCGACGCACAAGAGCTTTCGTCGGCCGCGACTCACCCCTAAACGCTGCGCCAGGGCGTCACAGGCGAAGAGCGCGGAACAACTGACGAGAATCTCATAGGGCCCGAGGAGCAACCACGCCGTGGGGTGGGGAAGGGTGAAGGGGAAGCTCTCGGTCATACCCAGTGCTCCCGCCACCAAGGCGACGGGGGTGAACACCACGAGGATCCCCGGGAGCGTCACGAGGCCGGTTGCATCGCCGTACACGTTTCCCATGTCGCCCCACCCGATGAATTGGGCGGAGCGGAACGTGCCCCAGATGTCGCCGGGGATCCTCCAGGTCTGGGAGTGGATGAGGTCGGGTCCCCATACCAGGCAATACGCCATCCCGGTGAGCACCGACAGCACGGTGACGGCGAGGGGCCACGAGCGTTCCCGAAGGCGACTACGGACGCCGAGGCGGACGGCGGCCGTGAATGGGAAGCTACGAATCGACCTCATGGTGCTCTGGAGCCGCTGATGCTGCTCAGCTCGTCGGGACGGCTTTGATGTAGCTGAACATGGGCAGGTACATGCTGATCACCATGACGCCGACGCCCGCACCCATGACCACGGTCATGATCGGCTCGAGCATCGACGTGAGGTTGTTGACCGTCGTCTCCACCTCGCCGTCGTAGAAGATCCCCACCTTGTGCAGCATGGCGTCGAGCGCGCCGGTCTGCTCACCCACCTCGACCATCTGGGTGACCAGAGACGGGATCACTTCCTCGTGGTCCCGGAGCGTGTCGGCCAACGATCGTCCTTCACGAACCCCGGCCTTGGCGTCGAGCAGGGCATTTCCGACGACCTGGTTCCCGGCGGTCTCCGACACGATGTCGAGCGACTCCAGAATCGGCACGCCGGCCTGGATCAGCGACCCGAGGGTGTGCGACAAGCGTGCCAGCGACACCTTGTGAACGAGCTGTCCGAAGATGGGTGGCTTGAGCTTGAAGCCATCCCAGGCCAGGCGCCCCTTTTCGGTCTTGATCCACCGGCGCAGCAGCACGATGCCGGTGACCAGGATGGCGATCAGCACCACCGACCACAGGCTGAGCACGATCTTCGAGATCCCGATCACCATCTGGGTGGGAAGCGGGAGCTTGGCGTGCAGCGACGTGAAGAGCTTCTGGAACACCGGGACGATGAAGATCAGCAGCGCCAGGAAGATGATGACCATGACACTCAGCACGATGGCCGGGTAGGTCATGGCCGAACGCACCTTGCGCCGCAGGACCGCTTGCTTCTCGATCGTCGAGGCGAGGTCGAGCAGGACCTCGTCGAGGTGCCCTCCGGCCTCGCCGGCCTGCACCATCGTCACGAAGAGGGTGTTGAAGATCTTCGGGTGCTTGGCACAGGCGGCCGACAGCGACGAGCCGCGTTCGACCTCCATCCGCACCTCACCGAGGACTCGAGCGAGTTCCTTGTTCTCGACCTGGCCGGCCAGGATCCCGAGGGCGCGCACCACCGAAAGACCCGAGTCGATCATGGTGGCGAGTTGCCGCGTCGCCACCGCGATCTCGTTCAGCTTGACGCGGTTGGTGAACCCGGGGATCGAGATCTCCCGGTGCAGATTGGTGCCCGTCTTGGGCGTGACGGCCAACGGGAGGTACCCCATCTCGCGGAGCTTGCCGACGACCAGCGCCAGGCTGTCACCCTCGAGCTGGCCCTCAACCAGATTTCCGGTGCGGTCCCGGACCTTGTAATCGAATGTCAACGCCATGTCAGGCTCCTACGCGCTCATGTGGTTGCGAAGGTCTTCCTCGCTGCGACACCGGTCGAACGCGACGGCCTCGGTGATCCGTCCGGACTTCACCAGCTTGGCCAGACCCTGGTCCATCGTCTGCATGCCGTACTGACCACCGGTCTGCATGAGCGAGTAGATCTGGTGGGTCTTCGCACTCCGAACGAGGTTGCGGATGGCCGAGGTGCAGATCATCACCTCGCAGGCCGCCAGACGGCCTGATCCGTCCGCGTTGAGCAGCAGCTGCTGTGTCACCACGCCTTCGAGAGAGCCTGCCAGCATCGTTCGAATCTGGTCCTGCTGATTCGAGGGGAACACGTCGATGATGCGGTCGATGGTCTGAGGGGCGTCCTGGGTGTGCAACGTCCCGAAGACCAGGTGGCCGGTCTCGGCCGCGGTCAGAGCCATCGAGATGGTCTCGAGGTCACGCATTTCTCCGACGAGGATGACATCGGGGTCCTCACGCAGGACCCGGCGCAGGGCTTCGGAGAACGACATCGTGTCCTGACCGACCTCGCGCTGGTTCACCATGGCCCGCTTGTGGGTGTGGAGGAACTCGATGGGATCCTCGACCGTGACGATGTGCAGCGGCTTGGACCGGTTGATGATGTCGACGAGTGACGCCAGGGTGGTCGACTTCCCAGAACCGGTCGGACCGGTCACCAGGACGAGCCCGTGGCGCATGTCGGTGAAGGAGCGGATGGCGTCGGGGATCCCCAGCACCTCAAAGGGCGGGATCTCGTGAGGGATGGCACGCATGGCCGCCGCCACGGTTCCCCGCTGCTGGAACACGTTGAGCCGGAACCGACCCACATCGACGATCGAGTGAGACGTGTCGAGCTCCTTCTCGGCCTCGAAACGCTCCCGCATCGTCTGGGGGAGGATCCCGAAGACCATGTCCCGAATCATCTCGTTGTTGAGGACCGGGCACCCCTCGATGGGACGGATCGCCCCGTTCAGCCGGACACAGGCCGGGAGCCCCGTCGTGACGTGGAGGTCCGATGCGCCGACGCTGACCGCGTAGCGCAACAGATCGTCGAGGTGGAGCTCGGGCTCGGCGCTGTCGCCGTGATTGGGGCTGGCGTGCAGGGCGCCGTTCTGGGCGCCGTTCTGGGCGCCGTTCTGGCCGCCGTTCGACGAGACATGAGCGGAGCCGTTGCCGCCGGCACCGGGTGCGGACGGGGTCGACGCGAACACGGGCTCATCGGGCACCGGTGCGGTGGGAGCCGCCGGCGGTGGTTCGATCGAGGCGAGCACGCGCTCGATGGCGATCGGGTTGGCGAGCACGGGAACGACAACGTGACCCACGAGCACCGACAGCGCCCTGACGTCGTCGTCGTCGGGAGGATCTCCGAACGCCGTGGTCAGCTGGTCGCCGTCGAGGCGGTACCCGACCGCCCCGTACTGGCGCGCCACGGTCACAGGCGTCGAGGCCAGAGCCTGGTCGCTGGGACGATCGTGGTCGAGGTCGACGACCGGAAGTCTGGCCATCTGGGAAAGCAGACCGAGGACCACCTCTTGGGACGTGACGTCCCGGGAGATGAGCAGGGCCGGGAACGACGAACCTCGATCGGTGGCCTCGCTGAGGACGGGCGCGACCTCGGCATCGGTGGCGTATCCGTCGGAGACGATGGAGTGCGCCAGGCGGCGGGCCCATTCCACGCGGGTGGTGGCGGAGGGACTCATGCGACGACCCGAAGCACTTCCTCGAGGGTTGTCTCACCCTCGAGTGCCTTGCGAATTCCACTCCGCCTCAGGGTCACCATGCCCTGTTCGACTGCGAGCTTGTGGATGTCATCAGCCGTCCCTCCCTCAATGATCAACCGCTCGACGTCCTCGGTGACGACGAGAAGCTCGAGGAGCGCCTTGCGTCCCCGATATCCGGTGTTGGAACATGCGGTGCAGCCCACAGCTCGATAGAGCGTGGGCTTGGATGCATCCGCGTAGACCTCGCCGGGCTTCCAGCCGGCCGCCACGATGTCGGCCTCCGTGGCGTCGAAGGGCTCGCGACAATGCACACAAAGGCGACGGGCCAGTCGCTGGGCCAGGGCTCCGGAGATGGCCGAGGTCACCAGGTAGGGCTCGATCCCCATTTCCACGAGGCGCATCGGCGTACTGGCGGAGTTGTTCGTGTGCAATGTGGCCAACACCATGTGCCCGGTCAGGGCGGCCTCGATGGAGATCAATGCCGTCTCCCGGTCGCGGATCTCCCCGACGAGCACGATGTCGGGGTCCGAGCGAAGGATCGACCGCAACGCCGCCGCGAAGGTGAGGCCCGCCTTGATGTTCAGCTGCACCTGGCTGATGCCCTTGATGCGCAGCTCGACCGGGTCCTCCACGGTGATGATGTTCTTCTCGGGGTTGTTGAGCGCGGCCAGGGTGGCATAGAGCGTGGTGGTCTTGCCCGAGCCGGTCGGACCGGTCACGAGGATCGTCCCGTAGGGCCGGTTGAAGATGTCTTGGTAGATCTCGAGCAGCTCGGGATCGAAACCAAGGTCCTCGAAGTCCATCACGATGTTGGACTTGTCCAGGACTCGCATGACGACCTTTTCGCCGTAGATGGTCGGAAGGGTGGCCATGCGCAGGTCGATGGGACGGCTACCGACGGTGAGCGAGAGCCGGCCGTCCTGAGGAAGGCGGTGTTCGGCGATGTTGAGGTCAGCCATGACCTTGAGACGCGTGGTCACCGCCGATGCGATCGTCCTCGGCGCCGTGGAGATGTCATGGAGGACACCGTCGATGCGGTAACGGATCCGAAGGTTCTCGCCGGTGGGCTCGACATGGATGTCCGAGGCCCGCTCGTTAAGGGCCTGGAGCACGAGCAGGTTCACATAGCGAACGATGGGCGCGTCGTCGACGATGGCCTGGATGTTCCCGAGCCCTTCGTCGCCGATGTCCTCGAAGTCCGAGGCCGCCGCGGTGGCGACCTCGCTGGCGTCACCACCCTGGTGGTAGGCCTTGTCGATGTAGGTACTGATCTGCGACCGGGTGGCGACGACCCTGACGAAGTTGCGCCCGATGATGGTACGCAGGTCGTCCATGGCGAACACGTCGGTGGGGTTGGACGCCGCCACCACGGGGATGCCGTCACGGATGGCGATCACGAGGACGTTGTGGTGCCGTGCCGTGGCTTCGGGGAGGTGGTAGGCGGCGGCAAAGTCGATGGTCTGGATCTCGAGGTCGACGAACTCCAGGCCCATCTCCTGGGCCATTCCCCACATGAGGTCCGCCTCGGTGACAAGTCCGCGCAGGGTCAGGATCCGGGCGATGGCCTGCCCTGACCGCTCGCGCTCCTCGAGGACGTCCTCCATGTCCTCGAGCGAGACGCGCTCGCCCTCCACCAGGACCCGAGCCAAGGGCGGGAAACCGGCCAGCCCCTCGGGGACGTCCTGGGTGTCGACGACGGCTTCGCTCTGGTTTTCGAACTCGCCGACGACCTCATCGACCAGATCCGCGGCGGCCACGACGTCTTCAACCTTCTGGACCACGGGCTCGACGGGCGTCCCGGCCTCTTCGGACCCGTCCTTCTCGGGTGAGACCGAGTCGAGGACCGCATCCGAGGCAGGCCCACCGGGAGTGGCATCGGTCTTCGTCGTGCTGTCGGCGGTGCCCGTCCCAAGGCTCGAGTCGATCGCCTGGAGCGCAGCGGCGAGGACGTCCTCGGGGCGCTGCGGCGTCACCGGCGGATCGGAGACGGCCGGCGCCGCAGATGAGGACGCCTTGGGCGTGGACGGTGCCGACGGCGTGGACGGTGCCGACGGCGTGGACGGTGTCGACGCCGTGGACGGTGCCGACGGCTTGAGCGGTGGGAGCGGCGGGGGCGAAGCGAGAGTCGGCGAGGGAGCGGGTGCCGCGGACGGAGCCGCTTTCGGCTTCGCCTCGGTCTCCGGGCGGGGTGCGCCGGACGAAGAGGGGGGCGGGGGCACCGCACGGTTGGCCGTTGTGGTGGAGCCGGTCGATCCGACGGGCGAGATCACGGGATCGGGAGCTTTGGTCCCACTCGTTGCCGACGTGCGCTTGTCGGTCCCGTTGGGTGCCTCCCCGTAGACGCGCACCAGACAGGAATCGATCTGCTCACCACTGGCCACCACGGCGACGAACTCCCGGCCGATCACCGCACGGAGGTCGTCCATGGCGACGACGTCGGCGGGGTTGGACATCGCCACCACGGGCGCGCCGAACTTGCGGCCTATCGGAACGACGTGATGCTTCCGGGCCACCCCGACGGGAATGACCGAAGAAGCACTGGCATCCAGATTGAACCGTTCCAGGTCTACAAACTCGAGGTGGTGTTCGTCCGCGAGCATCCGGACGGCATCCACGTTGCTCATGCTGTGATGCATCGGCATGTGGCGAGCCCGGATTGAACGCCCTCGGTGGCAATGGGCTCCCCACTGTGCACAACGGGGCCCCGGGGACGTCCGTGCTAGCGTGACCGCCTTGTGAATGAGCCCGGACCTCGTGGCCTTTCCCCTGGTCAGAGGCACAATTGCTAGCCCGGATCTTGGGGGCGGCCGCTCCCGCCGGCGCCCGGGGTTACACCACCTTCGTGGCTGCGGTGTTCGGCCTCGTGATCGGATCCTTTCTCAACGTCGTCGTCTACCGGGTCCCACGCCGCCTGTCCGTGGTACGACCAGGCTCGTTCTGCCCGGCCTGCGGCACACCGATCCGGTCCTCGGACAACCTGCCGGTCATCTCCTGGATCGTCCTGCGGGCCAAGTGCCGCCAGTGCGGAGAGCCGATCTCGGCCCGGTACCCCGCCGTCGAGCTCGCCACGGGGGCGCTGTTCGGGGCCCTGGCTTGGGTTCTCGGAGCCCACTGGGCGGTCCCGGGCATGTGTGTCTTCGGCGCCACCAGCCTGGCGCTGGCGGTGATCGAGCTCGACGGGCTCCGCCCCCCCGCGGCCGTGTCGCTCGTCGGAACCGGCGTGGGGGCGGTATTGCTCGGCGCCGCCGCGGTGGCCGATCGGCGGTGGTGGCACCTCGGTGGCATGCTCATCGGGATCGCAGCCGGCGCCGTGGCGCTGTGGGCGGGGACGCGGGTATCGCGCCGCCAGGGAGCCGGAATCGGACTTTGGAGCTTGATCCCCTACGGGGCGGTCCTGGGATGGGTCGGGACCGTCGGCGCCATCGTCGGCGCGGTCACGTCGGCGGTCGGTCTCGTTGGCTTGTCGGTGTTCCTCACGATGCGCACGGGCCGTGAAGGCGCACCTCGAATGGTCCCGGTGGCGTTGGCCGCCGCTCTCGGGAGCCTCGCCGCGGTCATCGGCGCCTTCGCGGCGGGGAAGATGATCGGAACCTGAGGAGCCCGAGGGGCGGCTCCCTCCTCGGCGCCGGAGCGGTCAGGACGCCGCCGCGTTCGACACGAATCCGCGGCCTGTGGACACGATCCCCATCCGCTCGAGCCGCACCTTGAGGTCATGCGGGTTCGATGCGGCATTCATGGCCTCGCGCAGGTCGATCACCTCGTCGCGCAGCAGTTCCGCCAGCGACTGGTCGAACGTCTGCATCCCGTAGTACTCGCCCTCCGCCATGATCTCGTTGATGTCCGAGGTCTGGACGGGATCCAGGATGGCCTGTTGAATCCGTCCGTTCACCACCATGATCTCGAGCGCAGGGACACGTCCCTTGCCGTCGGCTCGCGGAATGAGCCGTTGACAGATCGTCCCCGTCAGGGCACCGGCCAGGCTCACTCTCACCTGCCCTTGCTGGTGGGGTGGGAAGAAGTCCACGATCCGGTTCACCGTCTCGGTGGCCGTCGTGGTGTGGAGGGTGGAGAACACCAGGTGACCGGTCTCCGCCGCGGTGAGCGCGGTGTGGACGGTCTCGGGATCACGCATCTCACCCACGAGGATCACGTCCGGGTCCTGGCGGAGGATCGTCCGCATGGCAGAGCTGAAGCTCTCGGTGTCGAAGCCGACCTCGCGTTGGTCGATGGCGGCCAGATCGTCCCGGTGGAGATACTCGATGGGATCCTCGATGGTGATGACGTGACAGGAACGCACGTGATTGATGTGGTCCACCATCGCCGCCAGCGTCGTGGTCTTGCCCGAGCCCGTCGGGCCCGTCACGAGGACGAGCCCACGGTGATGCTCGCTCAGCCGACGGACGACGTCGGGTAGGCGGAGGTCCTCGAAGGTCGCCGCGTTGGTCTGGACCCGGCGCATGGCGAGGGCCACCGACGAACGCTGGTAGAACGCGTTGGTACGGAATCTCCCGAGACCGGGGACGGCGTACGCGAAGTCGGCTTCGCGCTTCTCTTCGAATGTCTCGAAGATCTTCGGCGGCATGATCTCGCGAGCCAAGGCGAAGGTGTCCTCGTCGGTGAACTCCGCTTCGCCATCAAGAGTGCGCAGAAGCCCGTCGACGCGGACGCGCGGAGGTGCACCCGCCTTGATGTGCATGTCCGAGCCGTCGAGATCGGCCAGGATGCGGAGCAGTCGGTTGAGGTCGTCGCCGTTCATGAAGGCCTCAGTCTAAACGAATGCCCTCCCTACTCCAACTGTTTTCGTGGCGAATTCAGCGCTCTTCGTGACGAGGAATGCACGAAACGAGGGTGCGGTATGGGACTTTCGACCCACCTCGGCCTCTCGACTCCGGGGGTCGTTGACCTCGGGCCGCGCACGCGTCAAGGTCTTGAACAGAGATCCGGGTCTATGGGCGCGGGGACACGAGGCGATGCGGATGCCGAGATGACGATGAACGAGCCGGAAACCCACGACGCATCTCCACCGACGCTGTACAGGGACCCTCTCGTGCTCTCGGACTGCTACCTGCTCACCGCCGAAAGCGGGGGGAACGTCGCTGTGCCCGGCCTGACGGTCGTCCTCGACAGGTCGGGGCTGACGGTGCGAAAGCCCGACGGCGACATCGGCGCCGTGGTGGCGTGGGCTGACATCTCGGGACTGGTCGCCAGCGAGAGGATGCGCACCCCGGCCGGCCACCCGGGCGTCATCGTCGAGGCGGTGACACCTTCTCGGACGCACCGTTTCGTCGTCCCGAGCGACAACCCCGAAGGGCTCGAATACGAGGTCGGCCAGCTCGCCGGGGCCGCCATCGCCGAGAGTCCGGCGCCGGCTCCCGGCCGCAAGCCACGATCGGGGGTGCTGGTGGGGGCCTGCGCCGTGCTCGGAATCCTCATAATCGCGCTGGGTGTCCTGGTAGCGACCGGCACCGTGAAATTCTGACGACCCATGACACCCGACGAAGGGTGGTGGCCCAGCCACGGCCCTGCGATCGTCACACAATCGCAATACCGTTGAGGGTTGATCGTCGCGCTTTTGGGCGATGATCCACGCATGGAACCGCTCGTCCTGGAGTCCTGTCACAGCACCTGGCTCTTTGATACCGAACGGATGCGCTTCCGGCGCGTCCTGAAGGGCCTGGATCTGGATAGCCACCCTGCCTCCACCGGTTGGCGCCCCTACTTCGGGCTCGACATCGACCCGGTGTCGGAGTCCTTCGTCGTTCTTCTGAATCCCGAAGGGACTCGTTTGCTGAGGTCGTGGCGTCATGTCCAGCACTGCGCGCAGTGCGGCGGGGAGGCCACCGGCGAGCTGTCTCTCGACGACCTGCGCAGCGCGGCTCGGGCCTGACGACAGCCTCGGCCGAGCCGCCCCGCGGGGCTCGGACGTCGCTCCCGCCGGGATGCGCACCGGGGGCGGGTGTTCAGGATTACAAACGCTCGATATTCGGACTTTCCGCGCCGTGGTCGGCTGACTACGCTGCGTTCCTGGCTTGCGTGCGGTCCGGCAGGCCCGCCGGTGGCCGTCGAGGCGAATGACTCTGGGGCCTCGAACCGCCGTGGCGCAGTGCATGGGTCACCAGGGGGAAGAGCCCGGGCATGACAATGGAGAGCGGTCGACACGAAGGCGATCGGTCGTCGGGTGACCTCGCCCGCTCGGGGCCCGCGTCGTCGGCCAAGCTGTGGCACGAGATCCTCGAGCGACTCGTCGAGGTCGAGGAGGACCAGGCCAGGATGGCCCGAGCCGTCGACGACCTCGGCCTCATGGTCCAAGACGCCCTGGCCGCCGAAGCGCAGGAGAAGCTCCAGAGCCACAATGCGGCGGAGAGCTCGGACCGGCCTCTTCCTCGGCAGGAAGTTCCCCCTCTGGCATTCAAGGACTCGGCCTGTCCTGCCGAAAGTGACATGACGGGCGTCGTGGGCTCGGCGCAACGTGAATGGAGCGGAGCAACAGAGGTGTCAGAACCAGCGGTGGAAGCAGGGGTCACCGAGCCGGTCTTTTACGTTCCTTCCTTCGACGGGGAGGTTCTTCCCGCCACGTCGGTGGCGGAACTCACCGCCAGCGCGCTCGATGCGGTGCTCGTCTCCGAGTTCGGCCCGGCCACGCCGCCCGCCGCGGCGACGGTCCTTCCTCCCGATGCCCCCAGCGTGTCTGCACCCGACCATGGCGCCGTCATGGCTGACGCCGACACCCGCCGGCACCAGGAGCCCGTCTTCGAGCGCGTGTCGATCGACACGGCGTCGCCTCCCGGCCCGACCCTCGAGCACCGCAAGGTCCTCGACATCTTGCTCGGCACCCACCGTTCCGCAGAGCTCGCGCCGTCGGACGCCGACGCCTCGTCCACCTCCGGCGCCACCGTCTCGAATACCGCGCCGCCGCCCGTGGCGCCGACCCGCGAGTCGACCATGGTCATGGCGTCTCCACCGCCACCGCCACCGCCACCGCCACCGCCACCGCCTCCGCCACCACCACCGCCGCCGGTCTTCACCGCCGAGGAGCCCTCGCCGGTCTTTGCCGACGTGGCGCCCCCCTCGAATCCGATGTTCAGCGCGGCGCCCGACGTGGTGAGCGCGGAGCCAGAACTTTCGGTGGACCGGGCCGTCCCGACCGAAGCACCCCCGGCACCGCCGGCGCCGGTGTTCGTCGCCCAGGATCCCCCGCAGTTCGTGTCACCGCCGCCGCCACCGGCGCCCATGACCCAGACGGGACCGGTCGGGTTCTCCTTCAGCGAGGCTCCCGACACGGGCCTTGCGTCGCCGTCGTCGTTGCCCACGGCCGCGATCTCCGCGGAGACCGCGGTCCACGTCAACGGGTCCGATCCGTTGGCCGCGTCGGAGCCCATCGAGGACGAGCCGGTCTTCACGTCCGACCCCGCACACCAGTTCGACTCGGCCGCCTCGATGGCGACAGAGATCCTGTCGGCCGCGCCCGAGGCCGTCGTGACTGAGGCTCCCCCGGGGGCGGAATCCGAGCTCATCAGCAAGGACATGACCCTGATCGCCCGGGACCGCAGGAAGCGGTTCCGGCTCCGCTGACGGCGCGTCCGTCCGCCGGTCCGCGCTGACTGGCTCAGCGGGCCTGACCAACGACGAGATCGCTTAGAGCGCCGGCCTCCGCCAGGTGCCGACGCTGCCGCCGGTCTTCTCCCACAGCGCCAACTCCCCGACGCTCATGGAACGGTCCGACGACTTGCACATGTCGTAGATCGTCAGGGCCGCCACCGTGCACGCCGTCAGGGCCTCCATCTCGACCCCGGTGCGGTCCACGGTTTCTACCTGGGCCTCGACCTCCACGAAATTGTCGCCGATCGTGAAATTGACGTGGATGCCGCCCACCAGCAGCGGGCGACACATCGGGATGAGATCCGGCGTCTTCTTGGCGGCCTGAATACCGGCGATCCGAGCTGCCCCCAGCACATCACCCTTGGTGATGGCGTTGCTCGCCACCTTGGCCGTGGTCTCGGGAGCCATCATGACCTTGCAGCGGGCGAGCGCCCGCCGGTGGGTCGGCTCCTTGGGTGTCACGTCGACCATGCGGGCACCGCCGAGGGGATCGAGGTGCGTCAGGCTGCGGTCGACCACGGCGCGAAGTCTATGTCACCAGGACCTTCCTGGTCCCCGACCGACGCCCGGAGAGCGGCAATGTGCGCCGCGAACGGTAGACTTGGCACTCAAGGGTTACGAGTGCCAGACGGGCATCTCCGGGGACGCGGAAGGGAATCAGGACAGGCATGCCGACCTACGAATACCAGTGCAGGTCCTGTGGCGAGCGCCACGACGTCGTCCAGAAGTTCGGCGACGACCCCCTGACCGAGTGCCCGGCGTGCGGCGGGCCGCTGCGCAAGGTCTTCGGCGCCGTCGGCGTGGTGTTCAAGGGCAGTGGGTTCTACAAGACCGACAGTCGGGCCTCGTCGAAGAAATCCGGAGGCGCCGAGAAGGCCGGCAAGTCCGACAGCTCGGAGAAATCGGACAAGAAGGCCGCCGCCTCGTCTGACGGAGGTGGCTCCGGCTCGTCGGACTCCTCGGGATCCAAGTCGTCGGACTCCTCGGGGTCGGCCTCGTCTCCGAAGCCCAGTACCACGACGTCGGCCGGATCGACCGCGGCTGCTTCCTAGGGCTTCCGAGGGCCGCCGCTCCGGGCGTCGACATCCGCCCGACCAGCGCATGGCCGACTCACGAGCCGCTCAGGGCCATCCCGTCGATGGCCAACGTCTGACCGGCGGCGACGCCGGGGAGCCACTCCACGTCCGAACCGATGTGCAGCACCGCCTTCAGCATGCGTTGGAGCGTGGAGGCGATCGTGACCTCCCGCACGGGCTCTGCCAGGACGCCGCCGCGCACCATGAGCCCCTCGGCTCCCACCGAGAAGTCTCCGCTCACGGGGTTGACCCCCGAGTGCACGCCGGTGATCGACTGCACGAACAGGGCCTCTCCGACCTCGGAAAGGATCTCGGCTGCTCCCAGTGACCCCGGCGACAGGAGCAGGGCGCGGCAGCCGGCCACGGGCGTGGTGGCGTAGCCCCCTCGCACCGCCGACGCCGTCGACGCCGTCCCCGCTCGACGGGCTGCGGTGGTGTCGAAGACGAAGCCGCGCAGGACGCCGTTGTCGATGAGCACGTTGCGCCGGCAGGCGAGGCCTTCGGCGTCGTGGGTCGACGCCCCGAACGAGCGGGCATCGGTGGGGTCGTCGACGAGCATCAGCGTCGGCACCGCCACCTCCTCGCCGATACGGTCGGCGAAGAACGAACGACCTTTGGTGACGGCCTCCCCCGACAGGGCCGAGGACACCACCGCCAGCAGGGTCGACGTCACCCGGGGATCGAGGATGACCGCGCACCGTCCCGAGCGCGCCTTGGTGGCGCCGAGCATCCGGGTCGAGCGCTCCACGGCGTCGGTGACCGCCTTGTCGAGGTCGAGATCTCCGGGGCCCCGGGCGGCGCTGAAGCCCACACCGGTCTGGCTGTCGGCGTCGGCCCCGGCGATGGTCTCGACGGCCACGCTGGCCACGGTGCGTCGGGCCGTGGCGGTGATGCCGGTGGAGCTGGCCACGGCGGCTTCGGCTGCCATGTCGCCGTAGTCGGCGAACGCGACCTGACGGACCCGGGCGTCGGCGTGGCGCGCCCGGCGCTCGAGCTCCAGGGCCATCTCGACCTTGTCGGCGCTCGGCGTCCGCAGCACCTCGTCGTCCCACAGGTCGAGTGATGTCGGGGCCACCCCGTCGGGGCCGGCCAGGCCGATGTGCTCGTCGGCGGTCGCGAACGTGGCGTTGTCACGGGCGTCGGCGAGGGTCTGTCTCAGGACCGACTCCTCGAGGGTCCCCGCGTAGGCGAAACCCTGGCGTCCCCCGATGACCACCCGGATCCCCACCCCGGCCGACGCCGCCGAGGACAGGGACTCCACCTCGCCTTCATAGGCCCGGATGTCGGTCTCGACGCCGCGCGACACGTAGACCTCGAGCTCCTCGCCGTCCTGGGCCGCGCCGGCCACGCGCATGGCCAGCTCCAAGAGCTCACCTTCGGCCACCGCCACGGGGGCCTGCTGGCGCGTGGCGTCAGTCACCGGCGGTCCCCCCGATCGTCACCCCGGTGATCCGAAGTGTCGGTTGACCACACCCCACGGGCACGCTCTGGCCGTCTTTTCCGCACGTCCCGGGGCCCATGGCAAAGTCGTTCGCCACGGCGTCGATGCGGCGCAGGACCTCGGGGCCGTTGCCGATGAGATTGGCGTCTCGCAGGGGCTCGGTGAGGTGCCCGTCTTCGATCAGGTACGCCTCGACCGTCCCGAACACGAAGTCGCCGGTCGTGGTGTTGACCTGGCCGCCGCCGAGCTTGGCCACATAGACCCCTGTCGGGGTCTGGGCCAGGATCTCCTCGGCGTCGCTGTCGCCGTTCAGGAGGAAGGTGTTGGTCATCCTGACCATGGGGAGGTGGCGGTAGTTCTGGCGCCGGCCGTTGCCCGAGGAGCCCCGGTGCTCCTTGCGGCCCCGGAGGTAGTCCCACATGTAGTCGGTGAGCACACCGTTCTCGATGAGGACGTTGCGCTGGGCGGGGTTCCCCTCGTCGTCCACGGCGTAACTGCCCCATTCCGGCCCGATGGTGCCGTCGTCGACCAGGGTGACGAGGGGGCTGGCCACCTGCTCACCCACCTGGCCCACGTACACCGATGCGTCCTTGGCGATGTGGTCCGCCTCGAGGCCGTGCCCGCAGGCCTCGTGGAAAAGGATGCCCCCGCTGCCCGACTCGAGGATCAGCGGCACCTCCCCGCTCGGCGCCGGTCGGGCCGTCAGCTTCACCAGCGCACGGCGTGCCGCGCTGGCGGCGACCTCTGCCACGTCCACGGTGTCGAACAACTCGAACCCGACCGTGAGGGCACTGGACTCGTATCCCGTCTGCATCCCCGTGTCCCCGGCGGCCACGCACGACACGCTGAAGCGCGAGCGAACCTGGTCGTCAGAGACGAGGACGCCGTCGCTGTTGGCGACCTGGATCCTGCGCCGGCCGTCCCCGTAGGCGGCCGACACCTGGGAGATGGCGTTCCCGCTGGAGCGAGCCGCCTCGTCGGCCTTCACCAGGAGCTCGATCTTGCGGGCCTTGGCGATCCCCTCGGGCAGGAGGACCACGTCGTTTCTCTTCACCGCTTGGCGTCGTTCGAGAGCGACCACGCGCCCGCCGCCTCCCTGGCGGGCCACGGCCGCGGCGGCTTCGGCGGCGGCCAGGAGACCACCTTCGGAGAGGTCCGCGGTGTGCGCATAGCCGGTGGTCTCCCCCACCACCACCCGAACCCCGGCACCGCGGTCACGACCCGACGACAGTTCCTCGACCCGGCCGTCGTCGAGCACGGCCGAGGTGGCGTGGCGGTCCTCCACGAAGACCTCGGCGAAGTCCCCCCCGCGTCGAAGCGCCGCACCGAGCACGCGCTCGACCACGGGAGTCTCGACAAGCAGTCCTGTTGCCGAGCCTGCCTCGCTCACCGGCCACCTCTCCTTTCGGGGACCCGGCCCTCGCGGCCCGAGCCCGTGGACCAGGCCCTCCAGCCACGCCACCGTGGGCCGGTCGCGCCGACCGCCGGCCGTGTGGCCGGCGGCGCCTGTCTTTCGTATCGTACCGCCGTGCCTGTGGAACCCGGCTTGAACGCCCACGTCTCCCTCGTCGTGCTCGAGGGCGACACCGCGCTGGCCCTGCGGTCGGGGGACGTCCCGGTGTTGGCGACACCCCGTCTCATCGCCCTGTGCGAGGAGGCGGCGTGCCTAGCCGTGCAGGGGATGCTGGCGCAGGGCCACACCAGCGTGGGGGTGCGCGTCCAGTTCGACCACCTGGCACCGGTACGAACCGGTTCACAGATCGTGGCTGAGGCCACCCTCGAAAAAGTCGAGGGGCGCCGACTCGTCTTCACCGTGACGGCGACCGACGCCGCCGGCCTCGTGGGGGCCGGGAAGGTGACGCGGGTCATCGTCGAACGAGGGGACTTTCTCGCCAAGGCCCGGTGAGCGCGTCGTCGGTCACGCGCCATGGGCCTCCCGACGACGGCCCGTGAACGGACCGGGGCGAGCCCCCGGCCTCAGACCTGTCGGCCCAGCACGTTGCCGAGGACTCCTCCCACCACGCCGCCGCCCACCGCGTCACGCCCGGAGTCGTGCTCGCCGCCGAGGTACTCCGACAGCGCCTGGGCCAGGACCGGCAGGGGCATGGACTGCAACCAGATGGTCCCCGGTCCCGTGAGCGAGACGAGGTGGTGGCCATCGGCCCCCATGTACCGGTTGGCGATCCCGGGCAGGCGGATCACCGAGAAGGTCACGCTGTCGTTGAACATGCCGACGTGGCCGGGGTGCACCAGCAGGGACTGGCCCGCGGCGAGCTCGTAGGTGGTCAGCTCACCGGAGAGCTCGATCCACGCCTTGCCTTCGCCCTCGAGCTTCTGGAGGATGAAGCCCTCACCGCCCCAGAGCCCACCGCGAAACGACTGCTGCAGCGCCACCGAGGGCGTGATCCCCGGCGTGCCGCATACCCAGCCGTGGCGGTGGACGACGTAGCCGTGGCCCGGGGTGATGTCGATGGGGAAGATCCGGCCCGGCAGCTTGCTGGCGAAGGAGACCATCCCTTGCCCCCCGGTCGCCTCGTAGCGGGTGAGGAAGAGGCCCCCGCCTCCGGCCATGCGCTTCAGGCCGGCCATGATCCCCCCACCCCCGCCGGTGTTGGTCGTCTGGGAGAGCTGCATGTTGGCCGTCATCCACGACAGGTCGCCATGGGTGGAGATGATGGCCTCACCGGGCTCGAGGATCATCTCCAGAACCGGCATGGTGGTGCCCTTGACGTCGGCCTGCATCGCACGCTCCTCTCGGGTCCCGGGGCGGGGCCCACCGTGGACGCCACCCCCGCGCGCAGAGTCTGCCTCGCCGGGCTCGCCGCTTGCTCGTCATCGGGCCCCGGCCGGTTCGGTGAGCCTGGACGGGCTCGAGAGACGGGGCCCGAAAGGGCCGGGGGAAGGGCCTGGGAGGCACCGGCGGGGGGTGGGGGCTAGTGCCTGTCGGGTGTCGTCCGCGGTAGCGTGACGAAGGGTCGCCGCCTCGGGCGTCCCCTGAATAGGTGCCCATGCTCCTCGACGACATCCACGAACCCGCCGACCTCCGGAAGCTGTCCCACGCGCAGTTGGCCGAGCTGGCGGCGGAGATCCGTACCTGCATCGTCGATCGAGTCACGGTGAACGGCGGCCACCTCGGGTCCAACCTCGGGGCGGTCGAGCTCACCTTGGCCGTGCACCGGGTGTTCAACTCTCCCCACGACGTCATCCTGTGGGACACGGGGCACCAGACCTATGCCCACAAGCTCGTCACGGGCCGCCAGGAAGGCTTCGCCACCCTGCGCCAGCCCGGTGGGATGTCGGGATACCCGTCTCGCGCCGAGTCTCCCCACGACTGGATCGAGAACAGCCACGCCTCCACCGCGCTCAGCTACGCCCACGGCATCGCCATGGGCATGCACCGTCGGGGTGAGGACGACCGGCGCGTCGTGGCCGTGCTGGGTGACGGGTCGCTCACGGGGGGCATGGCCTACGAGGCGCTGAACAATCTCGGCCACGCCGGCACCCGCGTCGTCATCGTCCTCAACGACAACGGGAGGTCGTACGCGCCCACGGTGTCGCGGCTGTCGGCCGGTCTCACCCATCTGCGCCTGAGCCCCTCCTACGTCCACGCCCGCGAGCGGGCCCGCCACGTGCTGCGGGCCATCCCCGGCCTCGGCGGGCTCGCGTACTCGAGCCTGCACGGGCTCACCAGCGCCGTGCGCGAGATCGTGACGCCCCACCGGTTCTTCGAGGCCCTCGGGGTCCGCTACGCCGGACCCATCGACGGCCATGACATCGCCGGCATGGAACAGGCCCTGGCCCATGCCACCGAATGGGGCGGGCCCATCGTCGTCCACGTCCTCACCCAGAAGGGCCGTGGCTATGCCCCGGCCGAGGAGGACGACGTCCAGCGACTCCACGACTTCAAGGTGCAGCCCACCGCGGTGGCGCCGTCCACCACCATCGCCCCGGCCACCTACACCGACGCCTTCACCCGTGCCGTCCTCGACGCCGCCCGGCTCCGGCCCGAGGTCGTGGCCATCACCGCGGCGATGCCCGGCCCCACCGGGCTCCTGCCCTTCCAGGCCGAATACCCCGACCGGTTCCTCGACGTGGGCATCGCCGAGCAGCACGCCGTCACCGCGGCGGCGGGCATGGCCATGGCGGGACTCCGACCCGTGGTGGCCATCTACTCCACCTTCTTCAGCCGCGCCTTCGACCAAGCCAATCTCGACGTGGGGTTGCACGGCCTCCCCGTGGTCTTCGCCCTCGACCGGGCCGGGATCACCGGTGACGACGGCCCCAGCCACCACGGCGTCCTCGACCTGTCGCTCACGCTGTCGATCCCTGGAATGACGGTCTTCGCGCCGTCTTCGGCCCAAGAGGTGGGGGTCATGCTCGAGGAGGCGCTCAACCTGGCGGGTCCTTCGGCCATCAGATTCCCGAAGACGCCCGCCCGCCAAGCACGTGACGACGCCGTCGGCGCCGGCCTTTGCGCCCGTCAGGTCCGCCGGGGTGACGGCACGGTCTGCCTGCTGGCGGTGGGCAAGCTCCTCGAGGCGGCCGAGGAAGCGGCCGGCAAACTGGCCGCCGACGGAGTGGACGCCACGGTGTGGGACGTCCGGGTGGTCTCTCCTCCCGACCAGGCCATGCTGGCCGACGCCGCCGCGCACGGCCTGGTCGTCACGATGGAGGACGGCATCCGGGTGGGCGGCGCCGGCACGTTCCTCGTCGAGGCCATGCGGGGCCTCACCGACATCGACCACCCCTTGCCCCCGGTGTGCGTCTTGGGGGTGCCTCCCCGCTATATCCCCCAGGGCAAGCCCGACGGGATCCTGGCCGAGCTCGGCCTGGACGGGCCCGGTATCGCCACCGCCGTGACCCAGGCGCTGGCCACCGAGCGCGATCGCCAGCTGTCGTGAGCGGGCCCGGCCCGGGCCGGCACCGCGCTCCCTCGGATCACCCCGGCCCGGTCGTCGAGGCCGGATGCTTACTCCCTGGTACTGGACAGAGAGCCCCGGCGCGCTCAGGCTGGACCTGAAAGACCAGGGGGGGGATGGTCACGGTACCGGCGAAACGAGAGGGCTTGGGCCCTCTCGTTTCGCGTGGGTCCCGGCGCCGCGCACCGGCTGGGTCCGACCGGCGGCAGGGCCGGACCGACTCGGGCACCGCCGGTTGTCCACCCGACGGGAACTTGTTCTAGTTTGGGGACCGTGGAGTTCAACCTCGCCGACCTGTTCGAGGCGGCCGCCGACGCCTTCCCCGACCGCGAGTACATCGTCTGCGATGGCCGACGGTCCACCTATGCCGAGTTAGAGCAACGGGCCAACCGCCTCGCCCACCACCTCGCCGCGGCCGGGGTCGGCCGGGGGGACCACGTCGGCATCTACGCGCTCAACAGCACCGAGTGGGTCGAGACGGCGTGGGCCGTGTTCAAGCTGCGGGCCGTGTGGATCAACATCAACTTCCGCTATGTCGAGGACGAGCTCCGCTATCTGTTCTCCAACGCGGATCTCGTCGCCCTCGTGCACCAGCGGCAGTTCGCGCCGCGGGTGGCGACGCTGTTGCCCGAGCTCCCCGAGTTGCGGCACGTGATCGTGATCGACGACGACAGCGGGGAACCCGACCCGCGTCACGACGCCGTCGACTTCGAGCAGGCCATGGCGAGCGGTTCCCCCGAGCGCGACTTCGCACCGCGCTCGGGTGACGACCTCTACATCCTCTACACGGGCGGGACCACGGGCATGCCCAAGGGCGTGGTGTGGCCCCAGCGCAACGTCTTCTTCGCCCTGGGGGGAGGACTCGATGCCCTCACCGGCGTGCGCATGGAGCGACCCCAGCAGATGGTGGAAAAGGGCCTGGCAGCCGGGGGCCAACTCACGTTCCTTCCCATCGCCCCGCTCATGCACGGCGCCACGCAATGGGGGGTCATGGGCCAGAGCTTCGTCGGCAACCGGGTCTGTCTGGTGCCGAAGTTCGACCCCCACGAGGTGTGGACCATCGTCGAGCGCGAGAAGGTCAACATGGTGATGATCACCGGGGACGCCATGGGCAAGCCGCTGATCGAGGCGTTGTCTGAACCCGGCGTGTCCTACGACCTGTCGTCGTTGATCGGCATCACGTCCACCGCGGCGCTTTTCTCCCCGTCGGTGAAAGACGCGTTCTTCACCCAGTTCCCCAACCTGATCATGACCGACGCCGTCGGGTCCTCCGAAGGCGGGAACAACGGGATCTCCATGATCAAGCCGGGGGGAACGGCCATGCGCAGCGGCCCGACCGTGTCCTCGACGGGCGGCACCGTGGTCTTCGACGAGAACCTCGAATTGGTGAAGCCAGGCTCGGGGGTGATCGGCAAGATCGCCCGTTCCGGCGACATCCCCATCGGCTATTACAACGACCCGGTGAAGAGCGCCGAGGTGTTCATCTCCATCGACGGGAAGCAGTTCGTGATGCCGGGCGATTTCGCCACGGTCGAGGCCGACGGGGCGGTGACACTGCTGGGTCGAGGCTCGATCTGCATCAATTCCGGTGGTGAGAAGATCTTCCCCGAGGAGGTCGAGGCGATCGTCCGATCCCATCCCGACGTCATGGACGCCATCGTGGTGGGCGCACCCGACGAGCGCTTCGGACAGCGGGTGGCCGCCATCGTCGAGCCCCGGGTGGGCCGCGCCGCGCCGTCACTCGAAGCCGTCCAAGAGCACTGCCGCCATCACGTCGCCGGGTACAAGGTCCCCCGGCAGCTGCACGTGGTCGACAGGATCGAGCGCTCCCCGAGCGGCAAGCCCGACTACCAGTGGGCGAACGCCATCGTCACCGCGCCGGCACCGGGCGGTTGATCCCCGCGGCCGGACGAGGCGCCGTCGTCACGCGCCGGCGCGCTCTGCAGCGCAGCGCGGAGCGCTGAACCATGCCGGTCACGCTCGGCGACCTCGTGGGAGGCGGGCGGGCCGCCGTGGTCACCATGGAGATCCAGCGGGGCGTGGTGGGTGACCTGTCGAGCTTTCCCGAGCTCGCCGCGGCGGCACGGGACCTCGGCGTCATCGACAACACGGCCCGGCTGCTGGCCGCGGCGCGCGCCGCCGATGTCCCCGTGGTCCATTGCACGGCGGGGTTCCGGTCGGATCGGCGCGGGTCCCCCGCCAACGCGCCCCTCATCACCGCCATGCTGCGCCGACCCGAGCACCTCGTCGACGGCACGGCCGCGGTGGAGCTGGTCCCCGAGCTCGGTCCCGCTCCCGGTGACCTCGTGTCGCACCGTGGCCATGGCGTCTCCCCCTTCACCGGCACGTCCCTCGATTCGGTGCTGCGGGCGGTGGGCGTGCGCACCGTGGTGGCGACCGGTGTGTCACTGAACCTGGGCATCGTGGGGCTCGCCGTCGAAGCGGTGAACCTGGGGTACCGCGTGGTCGTCGCCACCGATGCCGTGTGCGGCGTCCCTCGCCACTACGCCGACGAGGTGATGCGCCATACCTTGGCCCTGGTCGCCACCCTGGCGAGCGCGGATGAGATCGCGGGGGCCTTCTCCTGAGGGTGGATGGTCGTCGAAGTCGACGGCGGGCGGCGACGGCGTCTGAGACGTGGGCGGCGTCGTGCTCGGGCCCGCATCACCCGTCGTGCGGTACGTCGGGACCGCCGCCGCATGTGCCGACCCCGGGGGGGCCGAGGGTGACACCGCGACGGCGAACCCGACCAAGCGCCTCACCAACGAGGACCCGCCTCAGGCGACGACGCTCGAGCCCCCCGCACTGACGCACAGGTGACCGGGGACGAGGCTACTTCTTCTCTGCCCGCCACATCCGGAACACCGCAGGGTCGGCGACCGACGCCCGATAATGTCTCGCGCCGTGTTCAGCCCGTCTGCGCGTGCGTTCGTGGAGGACGCGCTCGAACCGCTCAATCCGGCGCTGAGGACGATGGTCCGCGGCGCGCTGTTCCGCACCGGCAGCGACGTGACCGAGGCTGCCGCTCGGAGGCCGTGCCTGGTGCTGGCCCCCCATCCCGACGACGAGACGCTCGGTGTCGGAGCGACCATCATGCGTAAGGTCGACGCCGGGACACCGGTGCACCTCGTGGTGGCCACCGACGGGAGCAAGTCGCCGGTGGGCGACCCGGTGGAGGTGGCCGCTCTGCGCACGGGTGAGCTGCGGGCCGCGTGCGGGGTGCTCGGCTTGTCCGACGGTGACGTCACCCGGCTCCCCTTCGTCGACGCCGAGCTGGCCCGGAGCGACGGCACCCTCGTGGCGGCCATCGCCGAGGTGGTCGCCGCCTGGCGTCCCGCCGAGGTGTTGGTCACGGGCGAGGACGACCCCCACGAGGATCACGCCGTCCTCGGGGCGGCGACGCGCCGCGCCCTGGCGGGGACAGGGGTCCGGATGCTCACCTACCCGATCTGGCAGTTCGACCGGCCGGTCCGTCTCCTGCGCTACCTGCGACGGGGCGGGCGGCCCGAGCTCGTGCGCACGGAGGGCTACCGGGCCCGCAAGCGCGAGGCGATGCTGTGCTACCCGTCTCAGATGGCGGCCCGCAACGACGACCCCGAGGGCCTCAGGCCCAACTTCCTGCCGAACTTCGAGGGTCCCTACGAGATGTTCTTCCCCGTCGACCCGGGCCGGGGAGGCCGAACGTCGTGAGCGGACCGCTCAGGCGCCGACCTGGGCGATGCGCTGGCGGGTGGTGCTGTGCACGGGGTCCTTGTCGAATTTGGGCAGGACGTGCTTGCCGAAGACGCTCACGGCCTCCTCGCACAGCTCGATGGGCATCGACGACGACAGCATCCCGAAGCTCAGTTGGTCGGCACCGGTGTCGGCGAAGCGCTGGATCGAGCGTTCCACCTCGTCGGGGCTCCCCACCGCGATGAGGCCGCTCTCGATGTTCTTGTCGATCTGCTCGGGCGTGGACGGCGGGATGAGGTTGGGCCAATCGGGGACGCCCGGCGGGCGGGGGAAGGTGTCGAGATAGCGGAACACCAGGCTCAGATGGACGTTGGAGTCGATGTTGGCGAACACGTCCCGAGCCCGCCCGCCGTCCTCCAGGCAGAGCATCTGCGTGGTGATCATGACGTTGTTGTTGACGTATCCACCCACGGGATCGGCGCTCTCGATCTCCTTCTTGTACTTCTCGATGAGCGGGGCGAACCCCTCGGGCTTGCCGAAGGCGAAGCACAGCACCCCGAGGCCCTGACGGGCGGCGAGCTCGAAGGTCTCGGGGCTGCCCGCGGCCACCCACAGGGGCGGGTGGGGGTTGGTGTAGGGCTTGGGGAGGACGTTGCGCGTCGGCATGGAGAAGAACTTGCCGTCGTAGGAGTAGTCCTCCTCCTTCCACATGCGGACGATCTGGGGGAGCGTCTCCGCCACCATCTGGCGGGTGAGCTCCTGGTCATCGATGCCGAAGCCCTTCTGCTCGGTGGTCGACGACCCCCGACCGGTGCCCATCTCGAAACGGCCCTCGGACAGGTGGTCGAGCATGGCCACCCGCTCGGCCACGCGGGCGGGGTGGTTGGCGGGCGGGGTGAGGTTGAAGATGCCCGAGCCCAGGTGGATGTTCTTGGTCTGGGCCGCGGCGAAGGCCATGAAGGACTCGTTGGCCGAGAGGTGGGAGTAGTCGGTGAGGAAGTGGTGCTCCGATGACCAGGAGTACTTGAAGCCCGCCGCGTCGGCCGCCCGGATGTAGGCGAGCTCGTCCATGATGCGGTCGTGCTCCGCCGATGCGCCGTGGGCCTCGCGGTACTGGGGCAGGAGGCTGACGGCGTTGAAGATCCCGAACTCCATGGCGAAACGCTCCTCTCGCTCGGTTCGGAACGTACCATCTTGCCTTCGAAAATGCAACGTGTTCCAATATTGGGAGCGGGCCGGCGATCCCGGCCACAGGGGCCCTGACCAGGGCCTCGTGACGGCATGACCGACCGAGGACGGGGCCGACCATGGACACCATCGCCGAACTGCTGCGGGCCCGGGCCGGGGACGACCGGCCGGGCATGGTGGCCGGGGACGGCCGGTGGACCTGGAGCGAGATCGTGGCCGCCAGCGGGGACCGGGCCGCCCTGCTGGCGCAACGACGGGCCCCGGGGCCCTTCCACGTGGCCACGCTCCTCGACAACGTCCCCGAGCACGTGCTGTGGCTGGGGGCCGCCGCGGTGGCCGGAGCGGTGCTCGTCGGCGGCAACTCGACCCACCGGGGGACCGACCTGGCCCGCGACCTCGCCCACACCGAGTGCCAGCTCCTGGTCACCGACCGGGCCCATCTCCCCCTCGTCGACGGGCTCGACCTCGGACCCGGCATCGGGACGGTGGCGGCCTCGAGCCCCCGGGTGGTGGTGGTGGACGACCCCCACCACCGGGCCGAGCTCGAGAAGGTGGCGGGGGCCGGGCTCCCCGACCCCGGCGCGGCGGGCGTGGACGAGGACAGCCTCGGCTACCTGATCTTCACCTCGGGCACCTCGGGCGCACCCAAGGCATGTCGGTGCACCCACGGGCGCCTGGCCCGCATCGGGATCATCGTGGCCCAGATGTTCGGGCTCGGTGCCGACGACGTCTGCTACGTCTCGATGCCCCTGTTCCACTCCAACGCGCTCATGGCGGGCCTGGCGCCGACCCTCGCCGCCGGGGCGACCATCGCGTTGCCGAGCACGGGCCGCTTCTCGGCCTCGGGGTTCCTCCCCGATGTCCGGCGCCACGGGGTCACGTACTTCAACTACGTGGGCAAGCCCTTGTCCTACATCCTCGCCACCCCCGAGCAACCCGACGACGGCGAGAACTCACTCGTCCGGGTGTTCGGCAACGAAGGCGCGGAGATCGACATCGCTCGATTCGGTGAGCGCTTCGGCTGCGTGGTGGTCGACAGCTACGGGTCCACCGAGGGCGGCGCCACGGTGCAGCGCACACCCGACATGCCCCGCGGTGCCCTTGGTCGGGCGCCCGAGGGCACCATGGTCGTCGACCCCGTGACCGGTCGTCGGTGTCCCCCGGCACGCTTCGACGACAAGGGCGTGCTCGTGAACTCCGAGGAGGCCGTGGGCGAGCTCGTCTCGACGGGTGGCTCCAGCGGGTTCGAGGGGTACTGGCGCAACGACGAGGCCGAGCTGGCCCGGCTGCGCAACGGGTGGTACTGGACGGGCGACCTCGCCTATCAGGACGAGGCGGGGTTCTTCTACTTCGCGGGCCGCTCCGACGACTGGCTGCGGGTGGACGGGGAGAACTTCGCGGCAGCACCGGTGGCACGCATCTTGGAGCGTCACCCCGGTGTGGTCCTGGCCGCGGTGTACGCCGTGCCCGATCCCGTCGTCGGCGATCAGGTCATGGCGGCGTTGCAGATGCGGCCCGGGACGGCCTTCGACGCCGAGGAGTTCGGGGCGTTCCTCGCCTCCCAGAGCGACCTGGGAACGAAATGGGCGCCACGGTTCGTGCGCGTGTGCCCCGCGCTGCCCGTCACCGCCACGTCCAAGGTGCTCGTCCGCATGCTCCGGAGCCAGCGGTGGAATTGCGACGACCCGGTGTGGTGGCGCCCGGGGCGTGCCCCCGACGCGCCGTACCAAGCCCTGGGGCGGGCCGACGCCGACGAACTCGAGGCGTCGATCGGCGGTTAGGAGCGCGCCCCGGTCACCGGCTCGGGAATAGGATCGCCTGATGCTGTCGAGGGTGATGACGTTCTATTCCGAGAGCGTGAGCATGACCGAGGTCGTCGAGTCGTTGCGGTCGGAGCTCCCCCCCACCTACGCATCGCTCCCCGGCTTTCGAGGACTGCTCGTCCTCGAGAAGGCGGGCCCGCGCAACCACGTCATCGCCGTGACGCTGTGGGACGACGAAGCCGCCGTGCAAGCCAGCGAGGGTCTGGCCGACAGCATCGCCGATCGCATCGCCGCGGCCACCGGGACGTCGGTGACCCGCAACATCTACAACGTGCTCGGCCGGATCGGGGTGGCCGAACGCAAGCACGACGCACCCGGGTAACCGAACCGATCCGACCGACGTCGTGACACCGGATCTCGGCCAGCTCGCGGTGGACGTCGAACGGCACGAGGCGAGCGTGTGGGCCTCGTGCTTCGACGCCGCCGCCGCCACCACGGGAAACCCGGCGGGAGTGATCGTGGACCGCTCGTTCGAGCCACCGTTGGCGGTGGCCCAAGCCATCGATTCTGTCGACGTCAACCGGGTGCTCGGCCTCGGGATGTTCTCGCCGGCCACCCCGGAGACGATCTGGGCCGTCGCCGACTTCTTCGCGTCACACGGCCCATCGACCTTCCGCATCGAACTGGCACCGGTGGCGTCCCCACCGCACCTCGAGAAGGAACTGCTCGACAGGGTCGGGCTGCGACGACTCGAGGGAACGATCACGAAGAAATGGGGTTCCGTCGAGCACCTCCCCCCGCCCTCGACAGACGTCGAGGTCCGATTGCTCGGTGGCGAGCATCGCGACGAGGTGGCCGAGCTGAACGTCAGGGCATGGGGGGCATGGGAGGCGGCCGGTCCCATGAAGACGTGGTTCGGCGCCACCGTGGGGACGGCGCGCTTCCGCCACTACGGCGTCTTCGACGGTGGCCGTCTCGTGTCGGTCCAGGCCCTCTCGGTCTCCGGCGAGCTGGGGTGGGTGGGGTTCGCGGCAACCCATCCCCGCTACCGGGGGAGGTTCGGCCGCGCCATCAACGTCGTTCTCCTCGGCGATGCCCGTGACCTGGGCTGCCGGTTCGTCCATACCGAGGTCGAGACCAGGTACGCGGCGACGAAGAAGTCGTTGCTGGAGAGGCTCTACGACCGGACGCTGTACTCGTCGGTTCCCTCGCGGGTCCCGCTCCCCGGGCGGTGGGTGGCGTCGAGCGGCGGTGACCCATAATGAGGCTCGGTCTCGCGAGGTGGGTGATCTTCGCCATCGAGACGCCGCAGCCGTGACCACACACCCAGGGGAGCCCGATGAGACGAGCAGGCCTACTTGCCCTCACCCTGGCCGTCGGTGTGGTGCTGGCCGGATGCTCGGCGTCGGGGTCCACCTCGGGCGGGCCGAACCTGGCCCGACCGGGTCCCTACGCCGTCGGCGTGACGACGCTCGATCTCGGCAGTGCCGGCAAGCTCGGGGAGCGGCTGGCCACGGTCTTCTACCCGGCTGACGCGTCCAAGGTGGCCGGACACCCGGTGTTCAGCTACAAGCTCGCCGACCCCCTGCCCCATGCGCTGCTGGCCATCGTCCCGGCCAAGTACAACGCCACGGTCACCGTGAACGCCCATGTCGGCGTGCCCGGCTCGCCCAAAGGCCCGTTCCCCATCGTGCTGTTCAGCCATGGCTTCGGCGCGTCGCGGCTGTATTACTCCCACGTGCTCACCGGCATCGCGTCGTGGGGCTTCGTGGTGGTCTCGGCCGACTACCTCGAACGAGGCCTCCTGGCCGAAGCCACGCAACGGAACGTGACCGACACTCCCGCCCAGGACCTGCGCACCATGTTCTCTTCGCTGAGCGCCACCGAGACCGCCTCGAGCCGGCGGTCCTCGCCGCTCTACGGCGTGGCCAACCCCCACAAGGTTGCCGCCGTCGGACACTCGGCCGGGGGCCAGACCGCCTTCGACGCCCTGAACGACCGCCGCGTCACCATGGCCGTGGGATGGGCCCCGGTCGGGCCGTCGGGCCCGCCGTCGCACAAGCCGGTGATGATCATCGGCGAGGACCAGGACATCGCCCTCACCAAGGCCACGCTCACCGGGGAGTTCCACAAGTTCCCGGGGCCCACGACGTTCCTCGAGATCTCGGGCGAGGGGCACAACAGCTATACCGACATCTGCACGTCGATCCGCCAGGGCAACGGCGGCCTCATCGGCTTCGCCATGTCGCTCCACCTGGTCAGCCAGGAGCTGGCCCAGCTCGCCGTCAACGGGTGCACGGCGAAGAACATCCCCCCGCAACGGTTCTGGCCCATCGTGCAGTACTACACGGTGGCCGCGCTGCGAAACGGGCTCGGCGTGGGCGCCTCCCCGGTCCCCGGACCGGCCACCCCCGGCCAGTTCCCGGGGTTCACCATCACCTTCCACCAGCATTCGTGACCAGAGGAGCAACGCCATGCCCTTCGCCGACGTGAACGGCCAGCACATCTACTTCGAGGACACCGGGGGTGGCGGCGCGCCGGTGCTCTTCAGCCACGGCTTTCTCATGGACCACGAGATGTTCGAACCGCAGGTGCGCGCCCTGTCCGACGAGTTCCGGTGCATCAGCTGGGACGAGCGGGGGTTCGGGCAGACCGAGGCCCTCGGGCCCTTCACCTACTGGGACTCGGCCGACGACGCGCTGGCGCTGCTCTCGCACCTGGGCATCGACGCCGCCTTCTTCGTGGGCATGTCCCAGGGTGGGTTCGTCTCCATGCGCGCCGCGTTGCGGGCACCCCGACGGGTCCGGGGTCTCGGGTTGATCGACTCCACGGGCGGGGTCGAGCCCGAGGAGGCCCGGCCCGGCTACGAAGCCATGCACACCGAGTGGCTGACCAACGGGCCCTCGGACGCGCTCGCCGACGTGGTGGCCCAGATCCTCATGAGCCCGGGCTACGACCACTCCCCCTGGGTCGCCAAGTGGCAGGCCCGTCCCATCGACGCCTTGCACGAGCCGTTCCGGACCCTCATGGACCGCGACGACCTCTGGGACCGGGTTCCGGAGATCGCCGCCCCCGCCATCGTCTTCCACGGCGAGATGGACGCGTCGATCCCCATGGACGACGGCGAGCGCCTGGCCAAGGAGCTTCCCCATTGTGAAGGGCTGGTGCGCATCGCCGGGGCCGGCCATGCCTCGAACCTGAGCCATCCCGACGAGGTCAACGGACCGTTGCGCGCCTTCCTGGCCCGCCACGCCTGACGGGTCGGCCCGGATGAAGGCGCCGGCGCCTTCCTAAAGTCTGTTCCCTTCCGTGTCGAAGGCTATGACGAAGGCGGGGAGGGACGGGTGTACCAGGGCGAGCCGCAGGACATCGGGGTCCGTCCCGAGACGGTCGACACGGCACCTCCCACTCTCGAGATCGGCACGCAGATCTGTGTACGCGACCGGTTCCTCGGCAATTGGGGCAGCGGGTTCGTGGTGGCCGGCGTGCTCCCCGGCGGCTACCACATCCGACGTCTCTCGGACGGCTTGACCTTTCCCGACGTGTTCGCGGTCGACGATGTGCGCATGGAGCGACGCCAGGAACCCGACCGCGGCATCGCCGGGTCGTATCTCGATCGCAGTCTCTGAGCGCCCTTGTTCCTCTGCGGCCGCGCCTGCGGCGGCGCGTCGGTGCCGGGCGGACCGGGGCGGGCGCTCCTATCGTGAGAAACGTGGCAGGTCGTTCGTTCTCGACACACCGTGTGAACGGGTGGGCCCACGCGCACCCGGTGGCATGGAGCATCGTCGCCGGCGTGGTGTTCGCCGTCGTCTCGTTCCTGGCCAGCGCGGCCTTCGGCTCCCGAGACGTCACCACCCTCGGGGCCGACCTGGCCGGAGGGCTGATCTTCGGGCTCGTGACGTGGATCGCCACCCGGTACCGGCTGCACCGGCGACTGCGCCGCACCGGGGACGCCGGGTCCTGGCGCTGAGCCGGCCCGGCCCCGCACCGGGCCCGGGCCGGTGTCGAAGAACCGGTCAGCTCCCGAAGACGAAGTCCTCGATGATGGCGGCGAGCTCGAGGGGCGTGTCGCCCTGGAGGCTGTGGCCGCCGTCCTCGACGTGGACGACCCGGGCCGAGGGGAGCCGTCTCGCCAGCTCCGCCTCGTCCTCGTCGCCCAGCACGGAATCGGCCCGCATGCCCCGGGCCAGCAGGAGGGGCACCGTGATCGAGGACGCCGCCTCCCACAGCCCGTCGTAGAAGGTGTCGGCCTCGGCCCCGGTCGGGACCGAGTCCCGCGGCGCGGCCTGGGGCCGGTGGCGGGCCCAGCGCCACACCCAGGTCCCGTCCTCCTGCTGCTCGGCGTTGTGGAGGATCCCCCGGCGCAGCGACGACTCCGACCGGGTGGGATTGAACTGCACGGTGAGCTCGAGCAGCTCGTCGAGGCTCGAGAAGCTCTGGGGGCCGTTGATGAAGTCGGTGATGTGTTTGGACCGTTCCCCCTTGAGCCCCGGGAGGACGTCCACCAGGACCACCCGCCGCACCAGGTCGGGGGCCACCTTGGTCAGGGCGATGGTGGTGAGGCCACCGAGCGACATCCCCACCACCGCCTCGGCCTCGGGGGCGAGGGTGCCGACGACGACGGCCACGTCCCGGGCGTTGCCGTCGAGGCTCAGGATCCCCTCGGGCCCGGACCCGGGCCCGTCGGAGTGGCCGTGGCCGGGCAGGTCGACGGCCACCAGGGGACGGCCCAGGGCCATGGCCACGGTGTCCCAGGTGTGGGCGTTCTGGGCGCCCCCGTGCAAGAGCACGAGCTCGGGCTCGCCGGTCCCCCACACGAGGGCGCTCATCGTGCGGTCGGGCGCCACCTCCACCCCGACGCGCCGCACCTCGGGGGGACCGTCGTAGGCCAGGCCGTGCTCCTGGGCGTTCTCGTGGAACAACCCGAACTCGTCGTAGTCGATGCGGTCCACCATCTCCCCAGCATGGCCCAGAACACGAGGGGCGCCCGTGTCGTTGCTCAGCCGGCGGTTTGGTCAGCGGCGGTCGACGCCGAGGACGAGGCCGCTGGTAGGGACGCCGGTGCCGGCGGTGACCACCACGTGCTCGGTCCCCTCGACCTGGTTGACCGCACTGCCCCGGACCTGGCGGACGCCCTCGGCGATGCCGTTCATCCCGTGGATGTAGGCCTCGCCCAACTGGCCGCCGTGGGTGTTGGTGGGCAGCTTGCCGCCGGGGCCGATGTGGCCGTCGCGCAGGAACTCCTTGGCCTCGCCCCAGTCGCAGAAGCCGAGCTCCTCGAGCTGGAAGAGAACGAAGGGGGTGAAGTGGTCGTAGAGGACCGCACACTGCATGTCCTGGGGCCCGAGCCCCGAGGTCTCCCACAGTTGGCGGGCCACCACGCCCATCTCGGGAAGACGGGTCATGTCGTCGCGGTAGTAGGAGGTCATCATGTCCTGCTGGGCCCCCGAGCCCTGGGCCGCGGCCTGGATCACCGCCGGTGGCCTGGCACCGTCACGGGCGCGCTCGAGGCTGGTGACGACGATGGCCTGGCCGCCGTCGGACTCCTGACAGCAGTCGAGCAGGCGCAGGGGCTCCACGATCCAGCGCGACGCCTGGTGGTCCTCCAAGGTGATGGGCTTGCCGTAGAACCAGGCGGCGGGGTTGGTCGCCGCGAAGGCGCGGTCGGCCACCGCCACCCGGCCGAAGTCCTCGGTGGTGGCCCCCGCGGCGTGCAGGTAACGCTGGGCGAACATGGCCACCCACGAGGCCGGGGTGAGCAGCCCCTGGGGCGCGTACCAGGAGAAGTGGGCGTTCTCGGCGTTGGCGATCGGGGCGCGGCCCTGGACGCCGGTACCGAAGCGGTGTCCCGAGCGCTCGTTGAAGGCCCGGTAGCAGACCACCACATCGGCCACCCCGGTGGCCACGGCCATGGCGGCCTGGTGCACGGTGGCGCAGGCCGCTCCCCCGCCGTAGTGGATGCGGCTGAAGAAGGTGAGGTCTCCCATGCCGAGGGTACGGGCCACCTCGATCTCGGGGTTGGTGTCGGCCGCGAAGGTGACGAGGCCGTCGACCTCGGTCGGCGCGATGCCGGCGTCGTCGAGGGCGCTGCGGACGGCCTCGGTGGCCAGGTGCAGTTCGCTGCGGCCCGATTCCTTGGAGAATTCCGTGGCGCCGATCCCGGCGATGGCGGTGGTGCCCGCGAAGGTGTGGTGACGGGGGGACCTGGCGCTCATGAGCCCGGCCTCATGAGGTGCCCGCACCGTCACGGGGCAGCGAAAGACGGACCGTCCCGGTCACGTGGTCGCCGCGGCTGTTGGCGCCCCGCACCCCCACCTCCACCACGCCCCGGCCGTCGTCGCGCCCGGCGGGGACCTCGGCCGCGGTCACCGCACCGGTGATCGTCATGGTGTCGCCGGGATAGTTGGGGGCGCCCAGGCGGATGGAGACCGACTCGATGCGGGCCCCGGGCCCGGCCCAGTCGGTGACGTAGCGGCCCACGAAGCCGTTGGTGGTGAGGATGTTCATGAAGATGTCGGGCGAGCCGCGCTCGACCGCCAGGCCCGGGTCGTGGTGGACGTCCTGGTAGTCGCGCGAGGCGATGGCCGTGGCCACGATGAGAGTCCGGTCGAGGGGGATGACGAGCTCGGGGAGCGTGTCGCCCACCGCCACCTCCTCGAAACGCCGCGTGGCGGCGCGCAGCGCGCTCACGGTCCCTCCACCCCGGCCGGCGCGGGGACACCCCTGCGCAGGCGCGTGGCCAGCAGCGCGCCCAGGCGGGCCAGCTCGGCGCTCGGGCCCTGGAGCATGAGCTCGATCTGCTTGCCCCAGAGGAAGTAGCGGTGGATGGGGTAGGAGATGTCCGCGCCCAGGCCGCCGTGGAGGTGCTGGGTGGCGTGGACGACGCGTTGGCCCGCTTCCGACGCCCACCAGTGGGCCACGGCCACCGACTCGGTGGCCGGGAGGCCTTCGTCGATGCGCCACGCCGCCTGCCAGGTGGTGACCCGGATGGCCTCGGTGTCGATGTAGGCGTCGGCGGCGCGCAGCATGGTGCCCTGGAACGACGACAGGGGGCGACCGAACTGGTGGCGTTGGTTGAGGTAGGCGGCGGTGCGCCGCACCGCCTCCTCGGTCACCCCCAGCTGGATGGCGCACAACCCGGTGCGGGCCCGGTCGAGCATCCACGTGACCGCCACGGCGCCGTCGTCGAGGCCGGCCAGGACGTCGCCGGGCGCCACCGGGGCGCCGTCGAGATGGACGTGGGGATGGACCTGGTGGTCGGTGGTCGTCGTGCGTTCGATGGTCGCGCCCGGGCCGGTCGGGTCGACGATGGCCACGATGGTCTCGCCGCGCCTCCCGTCGACGGTGGCGGGGACGAGCACGCGGGCGGCCAGATGGGCCTGGGGGACGGCGAAGGCGGTCCCGTGCAGGCGCCAGCCGTCGCCGTCTCGCGCCGCGCGCACCGAGGGGTAGTTGTGCGCGCTGGCGGCCACCTCGGTCAGCGCCGCGGACAACCGGACCTCGCCGGCGGCGACCGGGGGGAGCCAGCGGGCTTGCTGCTCGGCGGTGCCGAACCGGGCGATGGGCAGCGCGCCGAGGACCACCGTGGCCCACAGGGGGACCGGCGCCACCGCCCGACCCTGCTGCTCGAGGACCAGGCACAGCTCGGTGAGGCCGAGACCCGAACCGCCGTGGGCCTCGGGCACGGCCAGGCCGAGGAGGTTCGCCTTGGCCAGCTCCGACCACAGGGCGGCGTCGAAGCGGTCTTCGCTGTTCTCGATCTCCGCCAGCCGGCCGGTGTCGGCCATGCCTTGGAAGATGGCCGAGGCGGCTTCGGACACCGCCGCCTGCTCCTCGGTGAAGTCGAAGTCCATCAGGCCGCCTTCCCGGGGGAGAGGGGTCGGAACATGGGAATGGTGAGCTCGTCGTCGACCGCCACCATCTCGGCCACCACCGGCATGCCGATGCGGATGTCGGCGGGGTCGACGCCGATGAGGTCGCCCACGAGGCGGGTTCCTTCCTCGAGCTCGACCACGGCGATGGGAAGGGGGTAGTCGAAGCCGGGGATCTGGGGATGGTGCATGACGACGAAGCTGTACACCGTGCCGCGCCCCGAGGAGGTGACGGTGTCCCAGTCGAAGGATCCGCACGACGCGCAGGCCGGGCGGGGCGGGTGTCGGAGGAGGCCGCAGGCGCCACAGCGCTGGATGAGCAACGTGCCCTGCTTGGCCCCCTCGAAGAAGAAGGCGATGTCCTGGGTGAGGGCGGGACGGGGACGAAGCGGGGCGTCGACCGCTGGCTTGTGCACCTGGGGGCGGAAGCGCAGGATGCGGAACCGCATGGTGGCCACGCGTTCGCCGTGCTGGTCGGTGAACTCGAGGCGGGTGGTGACGAAGTGGCCGTCACCCAGCCCGGTGTGCTTCTCGGGGGACACCGAGTCGATGACCGAGGACACCGTGAGCCGGTCCCCGAGCACGATGGGACGGGTGTACTCCTGATCGCAGTTCGTGGCCACCACCGACGTGAACCCCGCCGCGTTGAAGACGTCGAAGAGCTGTTCCTGGGCCGAGGTCTCACCCGACTCGTCGCGGGGGGCCTTCCACTCGCCCCCCTTCTGCGAGAGGTAGCCGCGCATGACCCAGGCCTGGAGCATGGTGGGCGGCGCCACCACGCCCGGGAAGCCGTTGGCGCGCGCCGCCTTCTCGTCGACGTAGACGGGGTTCTCGTCGCCCATGGCGTCGATCCAGTGCCGGATCATGGCCTGGTTGACCTCGTCCCGGGCCTCCATGGGGGGTCCGCTGGGCTTGCCCTCGAAGCTGCGCAGCTGGGCCAGGAAGGCGTCGCCGTCCTCGGGGCGCGACGCGTCGGGTGCCACCGGGCTCACCGCGCCGCCCGGGTCATGCCCAGGCCGGCCATGGCCACGATCTCGCGCTGGATCTCGTTGACACCCCCGCCGAAGGTGTTGATCTGGGCGTGGCGGGCGGTGCGCTCGAGCCGGCCCGCCAGCACCGCACCGGGCGAGTCCGGCGAGAGGTAGCCCGCGGCGCCGACGATGCCGAGCAGGCGCCGGTAGATGTCGATGCTGCGCTCCACCCCGAACACCTTGACCATGGACGAGTCCGCCGGGCTCATGGTCTCGTTCGACACGGCGGTGGCCATGCGCCAATTGAGGAGGTACATGGCTTCGAGCTCGGCCCGGCACCGGGCCAGGTCCGACTGGACCCATCCCAGATCGAGCACCGTGGGGCCGTCGGGGGTGGTCGTGGCCGCCGCCCACGTCGCCACCTCCTCGTAAAGCTGGGAGGCGAACCCGCTCCACGCCGCCAGGCCCACGCGCTCGTGGTTGAGCTGGGTGGTGATCATGCGCCAGCCCTCGTTCTCGGCTCCCACCAGTGCGCTGACCGGGACGCGGACGTCGGAGTAGTAGGTGGCCGTGGTCCGGGCGCCGGCCACGGTCACGATGGGGCTCCAGGAGAACCCGGGCGAGTCGGTGGGCATGGCCAGGATCGAGATGCCCTTGTGCTTGGGCCCGTCGGGATTGGTGCGCACGGCCAGCCAGACGTAGTCGGCCATATCGGCGCCGCTGGTGAAGACCTTGGCGCCGTTCACGACGTACTCGTCGCCGTCGCGCACGGCCCGGGTCTGGAGCGAGGCGAGGTCGGTGCCCGCTTCGGGCTCGGTGTAGCCGATGGCGAAGTTGACCTCGCCGGCCAGGATGGCGGGGAGGAAGTACGACTTCTGCTCGTCGGTGCCGAACCGCATGATCGTCGGGCCCACGGTGTTCACGGTCACGAAGGGGAACGGCGCGCTGGCCCGGCGGGTCTCGTCGAAGAAGATGAATTGGTCGGTGGCGGGGCGACCCTGGCCGCCGTACTCCTTGGGCCACCCGATGCCGAGCCAGCCGTCCTTGCCGATGCGGCCGACGACCTCGCGCCACAACTCGCCGCCCTCGCCGACCTCGCCGATGCCCCGGCGCACGTCGTCGGTGAGCAACTCGGCGTAGTACTCGCGCAGTTCCTGGCGCAGGGCCAGCTGCTCGGGGGATTCTTCAAGGAACATGGCGCCGTCCTACCACCGGTCCGAGCCGGATCATCCGGTCCCGGCCATCGCTGTCACACGTCACACGTCTTGGGACTCGCTGCTATAACCCGTTCTAGTTTGGCACGGTACCAGCCGCACGTGCGGGCGCAACAATCGCGCCAGGCCGATGGGGCCGAGCGCCGGAAGCGGCGATCGGTCCTCTCCCCGAGACCGGTCGACCTGTTGGCCCGCCCCGGGGCGGCGGCGTATCATCACTGGAACACGTTCTGAAAACGCGGCCGGCCCCTTCGGCGGGTGGGGCCCGACGGCGACGGCGGCCCGCGCCCTGCGGGTCGGGAACGCCACGACTCATCCCACGGAGGACCGGCCATGGAGCTCAGCGAGATCGACCTCATCGACTCGAGGAATTTCGTCTCGGGCGTCCCCCATGCCTGGTTCGCCGAGCTCCGGCGCCAGGCCCCGGTGTACTGGCACGAGGAGCCCGAGGGCCCCGGCTTCTGGGCGGTGACGAAGTACGACGACTGTGTGGCGGTGAACCGCGACTACGAGCACTTCTCCTCGGCCAAGCGGGCCACGTTGCTGTGGGAGATGCCCGAGGAGCAGCTCGAGCAGCAACGGCTGATGATGCTCAACATGGACCCGCCGCTGCACACCCGGTACCGGCGTCTGGTGAACAAGGGCTTCACCCCGCGCATGGTGAACGCTCTCGGGGAGAAGATCCACAAGACCGCCGACGACATCATCGACGCCGTCATCGAGAAGGGCCAGGCCGACTTCGTCACCGACATCTCGGCTGAGCTGCCGCTGCAGGTGATCGCCGATCTCCTCGGCGTGCCCCAGGCCGACCGCCACAACATGTTCGACTGGTCCAACCGGATGATCGGGCAGGAGGACCCCGAGTTCCAGACCACCGTCGACGGGGAGAACTACGCCGGCGAGGCCGCCATCGAGCTCTTCACCTACGCGGCGGAGCTCTTCGCCCAGAAGAAGGCCGACCCCGCCGACGACCTCATGAGCGTGCTCGTCAACGTCGAGGTGGACGGGGACCAGCTCTCGGAGCTCGAGCTCGAGCTGTTCTTCCTGCTCCTCACGGTGGCCGGCAACGAGACGACGCGGAACCTGATCTCGGGGGCGATGCACGCCTTCTTCGAGAACCCCGACCAGTGGCAGCGCCTGATCGCCGACCGGTCACTGTTGCCGAGCGCCACCGACGAGATGCTGCGCTACGTCACACCCGTCATGAATTTCCGTCGCCAGACCACGGGCCCGGTGGAGATCCGGGGCCAGCGCATCGAAGAGGACCAGAAGGTCGTCTTCTTCCACATCTCGGCCAACCGTGACGAGGACATCTTCGAGAACCCCGACGTCTTCGACATCGGCCGGTCCCCCAACCCCCACATGGCCTTCGGCGGCGGCGGGCCCCACTTCTGCCTGGGAACGAACCTGGCCCGCATGGAGATCCGGGTCATGTTCCAGCACCTCCTCGACCGGATGCCCGACATGCGCCTCGACGGGGAGGCCCAGCGACTCCAGTCGGCCTTCATCAACGGCGTGAAGCACCTCCCGATCGCGTTCAGCCCGGGCGCACCGGTCGGGCGCTGACGAGCGGGTCGCCGGCAACGACGGGCGACCCGGGGAGAAGGTGGTTTCGTGCGATTTCATCAAGCGGTGACGTTCCTGCCGACCTTGCACACCCTCGAGGTGGCCAAGGCCGCCGACGAGCAGGGATATGACGGCATCTACGTCTCGGACCACATGTTCTTCCCCCGGGAGCGCCAGTCCCGCTACACCTACTCGACCCGGGAGGACGGTGCTCCGGGTTTCGGGGACCACTGGGACCCCGACACCCACTGGCCCGACGCGTGGTGCCTCATCTCCGCCATGGCGGCGGTGACCGAGCACATCGAGTTCACCACGGGGGTCTACATCGCCCCCGCCCGGGACCTCATCACGGTGGCGAAGCAGGTGGGGACGGCCGCGGCGCTGTCGTCGGGTCGGGTGGCCCTGGGCGTCGGGGTGGGGTGGTGCGAAGAGGAGTTCGTGGCCACCGGACAGGACTTCCACACCCGGGGCAAACGGCTCGACGACATGATCCCCGCCCTGCGGGCCCTGTGGGCGGGGGGGTGGGTGGAGTACCACGGCCCGCACTACGACGTGCCCGCCATGCGCATGGAGCCGTCGCCGCCGCGCCCCATCCCCATCATCGGCGGGGGCCACTCGGCGCCCGCCCTGCGCCGGGCCGCGACGTTGTGCGACGGGTGGGTGGCGGCGGGTGCCTACAAACCCGACCAGGCGCGGCAGTACCTCGGCGCGCTGGCGCAGGAGCGCCGTAAGGCCGGGCGCGAGAACGAGCCGTTCTCGATCTACCTGTCGTTGTGGGCCCGGCCCGAGGCCGACCTGTACCGGAGCTTCGAGGAGGAGTTCGGCGTGACCGACACGTTGTGCGCCCCGGCCATGATGGCCGAGGTCGACGCGTCGGACCCTCCCGAGGTGCAGCTCCAGGCCCGTCTCGACGCCTCGGCCCGGTTCGCCGACGAGATCATGGCGAAGCTGCGATGAAACACCACGACCGATGATGGTGCGCCCCACGGTGCGCAGGCGACACCGAGACGGCGCCGACAGGAGGGCCCCATGGCGAATCTGAAACTCGGGCTGCAATTGGGGTACTGGGGGTCAGGGCCCCCGGCCAACGCGCCCGAGCTCGTGGCCGAATCCGAGAGGCTCGGGTTCGACTCGGTGTGGACGGCGGAGGCCTACGGGTCCGACGCCCTCACCCCCCTGGCGTGGTGGGGCTCGCGTACCGAGCGCGTCCGCCTCGGCACCGCCTTGTGCCAGCTCTCGGCGCGCACGCCCACGGCCATGGCCATGGCGGCGTTGACCCTCGACCACCTCTGCGGCGGACGACTCGTCCTGGGCCTCGGCGTGTCGGGCCCCCAGGTCGTCGAGGGTTGGTACGGCCAGCCCTTCCCCAAACCGCTGGCCCGCACGCGCGAGTACGTCTCGATCGTCCGCCAGGTCATCGCCCGGGAGGCGCCGGTCACCAACGACGGGCCCCACTATCCCCTGCCGTACCCGGGGGGCACGGGACTGGGCAAGCCGCTCAAGCCCATCGTCCACCCCCTGCGCAACGACATCCCCATCGTCCTCGGTGCCGAGGGTCCGAAGAACGTGGCGCTGGCGGCGGAGATCGCCGATGGCTGGTTCCCGATCTTCTTCTCCCCCGCCCACATGGGCGAGTTCTCGACGGCACTCGACGAAGGCTTCGCCCGGCCTGGCGCCCGGCACCGGTCCGAGGACTTCGAGGTGATCGCCTTCTGTCCGGTGGTGGTCGACGACGACGTCGAGCGCGCCGCCGATCTCTACCGGCCCATGCTGGCGCTGTACATCGGGGGGATGGGCGCCAAGGAGATGAACTTCCACTTCGACGTGTTCGTGCGGATGGGCTTCGAGGCCGAAGCGCACAAGATCCAGGAGTTCTACCTCGAGGGGCACAAGGACGAGGCCGCCGCGGCCGTGCCCACGTCGATGGTGGAGAAGATCGCCCTCATCGGCCCGCGCAGCAAGATCAGAGACGAGCTCGCCGCCTGGCAGGAGTCGATCGCCACCACCCTCCTCGTGGCGGGGAGCGCCGACACGTTGCGCATGATGGCGGAGTTCCTGCTGTAGCGGAGTTCCTGCTGCCCCTGTCGCCGGGGCCCGCCGTCACGTCGACGGCGGGGGCTCCTCGGCGGCAAAGGCGCCCCGGGCGGCGGCGAGGCCCAGCGCGGCGTGGTCGAAGTACCCGAAGGTGCCGTGGTCTTGGAGCTCCCGGGCGGCCTCGACCACCGCGCCCAGGGCGGCGAAGCACAGGGCGCCACCGACCGAGATGCGGGCCACCCCGACAGCGGCGAGCTCGGCGACGGTCGGGCCTCCCGGGCGGGCCAGCACGTTCACGGGCCGGGTCACGCTCGAGACGACCCGGCCGATGTCGTCGAGGGCGGTGATCCCGGGCGCGTACAACACGTCGGCTCCGGCGCGCTCGTAGGTGAGGAGCCGGGCAATGGTGTCGTCGAGATCGGGGTGGCCGTGCAGGTAATTCTCGGCCCGGCCCGTGAGCACGAGGCGCACCGGCCCCGAGTGCGCCGCCTCCGCCGCCGCCGCCATCCGCTCTTCGGCCCGGACGGGGGCGTAGATCGGCGCCCCGGCGTCACCGGTGAAGTCCTCGATCGAGCAACCCGCCAGCCCCACGTCGAGGGCGAGGCGCACCGTGGCGGCCACGTCCTCGGGGTCGTCTCCGAACCCGTTCTCGAGATCGGCGGAGACCGGGAGATCGGTGGCGGTGACGATGGCGGCCGCGTGGTGGAGCACCTCGTCCTTGCTCAGGGACCCGTCGAGACGTCCCTGGGTCGCCGCCGAGCCGCTGCTCGTCGTGGCGAGGGCCTCGAACCCGAGCCAGGCGAAGAGCCGGGCCGAACCCCGGTCCCAGGCATTGGGGAGGAGCAGAGGAGAGGGTCGGGAGTGCAGGGAGAGGAACGCCTGCGCCTTGGAACCGAGGCCGTCCATCGGCCCGATCCTAACGTCGGCCCACCTTCCGCCCCGAGGGGCCGCCCAGGACTCAGGTTTTGTGCGGTGGGGGCCGATCCTTGGTCAATGGCGATGGTGCGCACCCTGGAACGGCCTGTCGCCGCCCCGACCGACGACGAGACCCCGGGACACGCGCCGCGCCGGCGTCCTCGGGGGGCGAGGTTCGGGCCGTGGTCGGTGCCGATGCTGGGATCGGCGTTGTTCGCGCTGGTGGCAGTCAACTATGCGCTGTGGTGGAACCCGGTGGTGCACCACGTCGATGCGTGGTGGGTGCCGGGCGATTTCTGGATCGACTACTTCGGCACCAGCGCGCTGGTCCACGGGCACTGGAGCGCGATGTACGCCATGCACACCGGCCTCGACGTGCCGCCCGGGATCCTCGTGGTGCTGGCGCCCGCCGTCGCCCTCGGCCAGCTCCTCCACCTGTCGATCGGCATGCCCTACACCGCGGTGAGCACCCCGACCACCTGGCTCCTCTTGGAGCCCTTCGCCGTGTCGAGCGGGTGTGTCGCGTTGTTCGCAACCGACGCCCTGGCTCGTCGCCTGACGGTCCCGGTCCATCGTAGGACGATCCTCATGGGGGCCGAGGTGTTTGCGCTGTGGGACCTCCTCGTCAACCAGTGGCACCCCGAGGACGCCTTGGCGGTGGCGCTCGCCCTGTGGGGGCTCCTGGCCGCGTTCGACGGCCGATGGCGACGCAGCTCCTGGCTCTTGGGCGTGGCCATCGCGTTCCAACCGCTCGTCGTGTTGGCCCTCGCCGCCGTCGTGGCGATCGCGCCGCGCCGGAGCTCCTTGGGCCTCGTCATCCGAGCCGCCATTCCCCCCGTCGTGGTGCTCGCCGGGCCGTTGCTGGCCAACCCCGGCGACACGGTGCGGGCCGTTCTCACTCAGCCCGGATATCCCTTGGTCGACCACCCCACGCCGTGGACGTCCCTCGCCCCCCATCTCAGCGGGGGTGCGGTGGCGGCGGGACCTGTGCGCCTGGTCGCGGTCGCCCTGGCTGTGGTGATGAGCTGGGTCGTGTGCCGACGCACGCAACGGCTGGCGGTGGTGGTGTGGACCGTGGCGCTGTGCTTCGCCACGCGCAGTGTGTTCGAGTCCGTCATGGTGGCGTACTACATCTGGCCCACGCTGGCGGTGGCGCTGGTCGTCGCGGCGCGAGCCCACTGGACGCGATTCGCATCGGCGTGCGTATTGTCGTCATTTGTCACCGCTTTCGCCCTGTCGGGGTGGCGCGGCGAATGGGCGTGGTGGTCGATCGTGATCGGCTCCATCGGAGCCGTCCTCGTCGCGGCGTGGCCCCGGGCCACCGGCGCCGCGCCAGGGAGCCCGGCAGCGGAGACGCCGTCGAGCACGGATACGTTGGTCGTCGCCGACAGCTGACGATGTCGCCGGCATGACGAATGCCGCGCTCGGGGTGCAGGACTACGAGTGCTCCCGGAGACCGGGAAAGATGTGACCGAAGGTGTCGTGCAGCATGGAGATGGCTTCCCCGCTCTTGATGCCTTCGTGAAAGGTGTCGGGCACGGCGCGGCCGATCTGCTTGCCGAGGGCCAAGAGCCCTGACAGCGCGGCTCTGGCCATGGGACGCAACGGCACGTCCGCGGCCAAGAGGGCGGCATCGGGTCGGGGAACGGGCCGCTCGGTGACCTCAGGCCAATCCTCGGGCGCCCTCGGGGTGTCGAGGGAGAGGACCGGAGCCACGTCGCGCGCCGCGCCGTCGCGAGCAGAGAACGGGGCGCCCAACGACCAGCGCTCGCGCATCGTCCGGATGATCGAGGTGTTGCGGTACTCGTCGTTCACGACCGTTCGTGGCGGGATCCACGCCGAGATGGCGAGGGCCGGTACCCGGACCCCGGAGCGGTCGAACCGGAAGCCGAACTGGCCGGGGGGAGCCGACGGATCGGGCGGGGCCACAGCCGGGGGTGGCACGTGGTCGTAGGTCCCGCCGTGCTCGTCGAAATTGACCATCAGCAGGGTGTTGTAGGCGTTGGACCCGGTGGTCGACGACGAGGAGCGCACCGCCCGGTAGATCTTCGCCAGGAGGGCCTCGCCGCCGATCAGGGACTCGGGCGCGTCGATCTTCAACCCGGGGAGCAGGGAGTTGAAGGCGGGGTGCATGTCATTGTGGCCGTGCCACATGTTCGGCTCGATGAACGAATAGGTGGGGAGGTCCCCCTTCTCGGCGTCCTCGAGGAACCGGTCGGTGGTGAAGAAGTTATGGGCGAATCGCGTGTACAGGCGCGCCGCGTGGACGAGCCCCGTGAACGAGACGTGGCTGGGGGGATCGCAGTAGATGCGCCAGGTCAGCCCTTTGGACTCGAGTCGCTCGAACAACGTCTCGGCGGTGTTGCGGACAGGGAACGAATCCGGGGGGTTGGTGTTGACGACGAATCCGCACGCCGTGGCGGCGTGGAAGAACGACCGATTGGTGAAGGTCTGCGACGGCACCTCGCAGAACCAATGATCGAACGTCGCGAATCCTCGGGCCAGGGTCGAGACGACCGGCATCTGGTCCGGCGTGAAGCCGGTCATGATCTGGGCGTACTCGTCGTAGCTCGGTTGCCTCCCGATCTCGGAGGTGAAGGCGCTGATGTAGTCGGCGACGAACCCGTCCATGGAAGGCACCGGGAGCGGCTCGCTCGGCAGGTTGTAGGGGGCGACCATCTTGTCGGCCAGCTTGCATCGATTGGCCTCGGGATCGATGATCCCGAACAACTGGGTGTTGACGTGCTGGTACTCCTCCCCCGGATCGGGATTGGGGGTGTCCATGTTGGCGGCCACCCCATAGGGCACGACCTTGCGGTCCGCCCCGAACTGCGCCCACGGAGGGATCGGGTTGCTGAGGTCCTTGCCGATCACCCCTTCGAACGACGCCACCTCACCGGGCTCGTAGAGCCGACCGAGAAGGTTGTCGAACGAGCGGTTCTCGAAGGCGATCACGACCACATGATCGAGCGCATTGTCCCTACTCGGACCTGCCATCTCCTACCCGTTCCTCTCGTCGCCGACCGACCTTCGTTCTAGCGCGGCACGGCGGCGGCCGCGGCGGGGTCACGGGGACGGGACCCCATGACGGTCACGACGACGCGACGAGGTCCCGGAGTTCTTCCGAGGGTGTGGGCAGGCGATCCTCGAGCTCGTCCCGAGCCGGAGTGGGGCGGGCGGCGCTGGTGCCGGACCCGACGCCCGGGGTCGGTCGCGCCAGGGCCAGGGTGAGCACCAAGCCACCGACCACCTCGGTCCACCACACCAACCAGGGACCATGGCTCGACGCCGCCACGGTCACGCCCATGGCGCACACACACGTCAACGCGAAGCGGGCGCGACCACGGGTGGCCGCCACCACCAAGGCCAGCGCCATCGGTGGCCACGGGTAGTACGAAGCCAAGGCCGAGTCGAAGACGGTCCGAAGCGAGAGGCACACCGCCACGATCCACACCATCTCCGCCAGCCCGGGACGGCGTCGCATCGACCACCAGCCGATGGCCACGCAGGCGATGAGCGTCACCGCTCGACCGGGCCCGCCGGCGACGGCGTCGGTTCCCACCTTCGGGGCCCAGCTGGTCCAGGGGGTGATGTGGGCGAAGCGCAACAGGAAGGGCTGCTCGATGACCGAGCGTTTGGTGGATTGCCAATCGGCCACGAACGGGAGGAAGAGGGCCAGAGCCGACGGGACCGCGCACCTGCACAACGTCCGGGCCCGGTCCCGGGCCCCGGTCTGGAAGAACAGGAGCGGGAGCGCCAGGAGCACGAGCGGTTGCATCAGAATGGCGAAACCGAAGAGCCACCCGGCCCGCTTGGTATGACCCGACCACAGGCCGAGCAGGGCCCACACCGCCAGCGCCAGCGCCAGCGAGTCTTCGGGGTGGCCCCAGGCGACGTCGACGATCCAAAGGATGGCGGCCTCGGCGAAGCACAGGACCACCCGCCGGCCCTTGGAGACACCGAGCCGCTCTGCCAGCGAGTCGAGTGCGAAGAGGACCACGGCTCCGATGATCAGCGAGTACGGACCGAGCACGAGCCAGGCGGTGGGATGCGGCACCGTCAAGGGGAAGCTCTCGGTTAACCCCAGAGCGCCACTGAGCATGGCCACGGGGGCATAGAGAAAGAGGATCCCGGGGAACGAGTTGACCTGACCGGGATCGTAGATGTCCGCGTAGCCACCCCAGCCGACGTAGTGCGAGGCCCGGAAGACCCCCCAGATGTCACCGGGTACGTACCAGGATTGCGACCACGGCCCCGAGTGGTGCAGGGGTATCCATTCGAGCGTGAACACCATGCCCAGCACCACCGACGCCACGGCCGCGATGAGTGGCCATTTCCGGCGGCGGGCCCAGGCCAGCAGTCGTCGAGCGGGCAGGCCGAGCGAGGTAGGGCCGGGCGCGCCAGTGATCCCCCTGGTCAGCCCCGCCACCGTCGTCATTTCGTGCCTTTCCGGTCGACCCCCTTGGTATCGGCACCTGCGAGGGCACCTTGAAGGGGTCTCGGGCGTCCGGGGCGGCCCGAAAGGCGCCCGGTAGGGTGATCCCCGGCCATTCGCGACACCGAGGTGAAACCCATGAGCTGGATGATCTACGGCGCCTACGGGTACACGGGACGGCTGGTGGCGGCGCTGGCGGCCGAGCGCGGCGAGCTCCCGGTCATCGCCGGTCGCGACGAACGCCGTCTCCGGACGCTCGGCGAGCGGTTCGAGCTCGAGCACCGCACGGTCAACCTGTCCGACGCCTCGGGGCTGCGCGCCGCGCTCAAGGGCGTGGACGCGGTGGCGCACTGCGCGGGCCCGTTCTCGTCGACATCGAAGCCCATGGTCGACGCCTGTCTCGACACCGGGACCCATTACCTCGACATCACCGGCGAGATCGACGTGTTCGAGGCGGTGCTGGCCCGCCAGGACGAGGCCCGCGGCCGGGGCGTGGTGCTGCTCCCCGGAGCAGGCTTCGACGTCGTGCCTTCGGACTGCCTGGCCGCCTTGCTGGCGCGGGCGTTGCCCGGCGCGGTGCGGCTCGAGCTCGCGCTGCGCGCCGCGGGCGGTGTCAGCCCCGGCACGGCCAAGACGGCCATGGAATCACTGGGCACGGCGGGACGCGCCCGGATCGGTGGCGTGATCGGGCCCGTGCCCGGCGACCGCCGCCGACGTCAGGTCGAGTTCGCCGACGGGCGGGCCTCGGTGCACGCCATCGCCTGGGGCGACGTCGCCACCGCCTACCACTCCACCGGCATCGGGGACATCGTGGTCTACGCCGCGCTTCCCCCCGCCATGGCGCCCGTGATGGCGCTGGCGCAGGTGGCCGGGGCCGCCACCCGCAGCGCGGTGGTCCAGGGCATGTTGAAACGCGTCGTGGGCCGGCTACCGGGGCCCTCGGCGGAGACCCGGGCCCAGACCCAGGGCCAGCTATGGGGAGAGGTGACCGATGCGGCGGGCAGGTCGGTGAGGGGAACGGTGACCACCCTCGACCCCTACGACCTCACCGCCGACTCCGTCGTGCGCATCGCCCAACGGCTCGCCTCGGGCGAGGTGGCGCCCGGGGCCTATACGCCGTCGCAGGCGCTCGGGGCCGACTTCGTCCGCGACCTCGACGGCACCAAGGTGCACGACATCGCCTAAGGCGAGCTCAGGCCGGCTCGTCGGCCAGGACGTCGCCCAACCGGAGCAGGCTGGCGGTGGCACCCCCCAGGCTGAGGGCCAGGTGCTTGGTGAGCAGGTAGTACCGGTGCAGGGGGTAGTCACGGTCGACGCCCATGCCGCCGTGGAGGTGCTGGGCGGCGTGGACGACGCGTTGCGCTCCCTCGTCGGCCCAGTACTTGGCCACCGCCACCTCGCTCGTGGCCGGCAGGCCCTCGGCCAAGCGCCACACCGCCTGCCACGCCGTGAGCCGCACGGCCTCGGCATCGATGTAGGCGTCGGCGGCGCGTTGTCCCACGGCTTGGAAGGTGGCGATGGGCTTTCCGAATTGCTCCCGAGTGGTCGTGTACTGGGCGGTGAGCTTCACCGCCGCGTCACAGGCGCCCGCCACGCACATGCACAGCGCGGCTTCGGCGTGCTCGAGGAGCCACCGCAGGGCGTCGGCACCGGCGGGGCCCGTCACGAGGACGTCGCCCGCACCGACCACGACGCCGGTCAACTCGAGCTCGGCCTCGATCTGCCGGCTGGTCGCCTCTTGCGGTCGCCGCGACACACCGGGCGCGGTCGGATCGATGACGAACAGCCCGATGCCCTCGTCACCGCGCGCCGATACGACGATGGCGTCCGCCACCATCCCGGCGGGGACGAACGACTTGGTGCCGTCGAGACGCCAGCCCTCCCCCTCACGGGTCGCCGTGGTGTGAGGGGCGAAGGGGTCCGCACCCTGCTCGACGAGCGCGGCACTCAGCACGAGGTCCCCGGCCACCATGGGCACGAGCCAGCGGCGCTGCTGGTCGCCGTCACCGAACTCGGCGATGGGACCCGCACCGAGCACGGCGCTGGCCACATAGGGAACGGCCGCCGCGGTCCGGCCGGCTTCCTCGGCGACGATGCCGGCGGCCACGAACCCGAGGCCGGCGCCGCCCACGGATTCGGGCAGCCAGATACCGAGCAACCCGGCCGAGGCGAGCTCGCCCCACAGCTTGCGGTCGAACCGCTCGTCGGTCTCCTCGACCTCCCGCAGGCGCTCAGGCGTGGCGAGATCGGAGAAGATGCGGGCCGCCAGCTCCCTGACGGCCTCTTGCTCCTCGGTGAAGGAGAAATCCACGTCGTCCTTCTTTCTAGCGAAGCGACCGCGGCATGCCGAGGCCGAAGATGGCGATCAGGTCGCGTTGGATCTCGTTGGTCCCGCCGCCGAAGGTCAAGATGACCAGGCCCCGGGTGTAGGCCTCGAGCCGTCCGTGGAGGACCTCCTCGGCCGAGCCCCGCCGCAGGTACCCGGCCTGGCCCACGATTTCCGACAGTGTCCGCAAGGCCTCCATGTAGAACTCGGTGCCGAACACCTTGATCGACGAGGCGTCGGCCACGTCGAGGCGGCCCTGGGTGCCGTTCCAGGCCACCTTCCAGTTGATGAGGCGGAGGAATTCGAGTTTGGCGTACACCCGGGCCAGGGCGATGCGCACCCACTCCTGGTCGATGACACGCCGCCCGTCGGCGAGCTTGGTGTCCTGGGCCCACTGCCGCACGTCGCCGAGGGCGCGCTCGATGATCCCGGGCGAGCACAACGTGACCCGCTCGTGGTTGAGCTGGTTGGTGATCAGGCTCCATCCGTTGTTGAGCCCCCCGACCACGTTGGTGAGCGGGACGCGCACGTCCTCCCAGAACGTGTAGTTGATGTTGTGGTCGCCGAGCAGCTGCATGGGCACCACCCGGACGCCAGGCGTGTTCATGGGGACGATCACCATGGAGATGCCCTTGTGCTTGGACGAGTCGGGGTCGGTCCGCACCGCCAGCCAGCAGTAGTCGGCATCGCCGGCGAGCGAGGTGAAGATCTTCGTCCCGTTGATCACGAGCTCTTCGCCGTCGACGACCCCGCGGGTCTGCAGGGCGGCGAGGTCGGTACCGGCTTGAGGCTCGGAGTAGCCGATGCAGAAATGGATCTCCCCGGCGAGGATCTTGGGAAGGAAGAAGGCCTTCTGCTCGTCGGTGCCGAAATTCATGATGGTGGGTCCCACCGTGTTGATGGTGAGCATCGGCACCGGTGCGCCCGAGCGCATCGACTCGTCGAAGAAGATGAACTGCTCGATGGCCGAGCGGCCCTGGCCCCCGTACTCCTTGGGCCACCCGATCCCCAGCCATCCGTCGCTGGCCATCTGCTTCGTGATGCGCCGGACCATGGGCCCGATGCCGTGGCTCAGCGCCAGCTCCGCCTCGACTTCGGGTGTGAGCAGGTTGGCGTAGTACTCGCGCAACTCCTGGCGCAGTGCCTGCTGCTCTTCGGTGTAGCCGATCTCCATGCCCGCCCTGCCCTTCTTCCGGGTCGAACTTGGAACAGGTTACAGTTCGCCCCTCGAACGGGGCCAGCTGCGGACCTATCCTCCCCCCCTGTGAGTGACGACCCCCACCTGGTCGAGCTCGTCGACGTCCAGGTGGTGCGCCCGCTTCGCCGGGCGGTCCTGCGACCCCAGTTCCCCGCCGAGCAATCCGAGTACCCCGCCGACGACGACCCCCGCAGTGCGCACGTTGCTATCCGGCTTCCCGGTCACCTCGAGGCGCACTCCAACGGCCCGGGCGCCGGGGTGGTGGCGGTGGGCACGGTGCTCAGCGGTCCCCCGCCGTGGGAACCGCAACGGGCCGACGGGTGGCGTGTCCGGGGGATGGCGACACGTCCCGACGCCCGGGGGCGGGGCCTGGGCGGACTGATCCTGCGCGCCCTGCTCGACCACGTGGCCGCGCACGGGGGCGGCCTGGTGTGGTGCAACGCGCGGGTGCCGGCCCTCGGGCTCTACGGCCGCGCCGGCTTCGTGGCACGGGGCGAGGTCTTCGACATGCCCGGGATCGGGCCCCACATGTGCATGTGGCGGACCGTGGCACGCCGTCTCTCACCCTCCGACGTGGGTCCCCCGCCGCCTGTGCCAACCTAGGGTCTTCCCCGAGCACACACCAAGGAGCCTCACGCATGCCCGACGCCGTCATCGTCGCCACCGGAAGAACGCCCATCGGGCGCGCCAACAAGGGCTCGCTCGTCAGCTGCCGACCGGACAGCCTGACCGCGCTGGTGATCAAGGAAGTACTGGCCAAGGTGCCCGAGCTCGACCCTGCCCTCATCGAGGACGTGATGATCGGCTGCGGCCAGCCCGCCGGCGAGGCCGGCTACAACGTGGCCCGGGTGGCCGCCGTCCTGGCCGGGATCGACGTGCCGGGGGTGACGGTCAACCGGTACTGCTCGTCGTCGCTGCAGACCATCCGCATGGCCGCCCACGCCATCCGCGCCGGCGAAGGCGACATCTTCCTGGCGGGCGGGGTCGAGACCGTGAGCCGATTCCAGTTCGGCGCATCGGACACCGGGCCCCACAACCCGGCCTTCGCCGACGCCGAGGCCCGCACCGCGGCCCGCAATCCCGCCGTGACCGAGCCCTGGACGCCCCCAAAGGGCCTGAGCGACGTCTACATCGCCATGGGTCAGACGGCGGAGAACGTGGCCGAGTACGAGAAGGTGACCCGCGAGGAGATGGACGAGTTCGCGGCACGCAGCCAGAACCGGGCGGTGGAGTCCCAGAAGAATGGCTTCTTCGAACGCGAGATCATCCCCGTCACCCTCGACGACGGCACCGTCGTCACCAAGGACGACGGACCCCGCGACGGCACAACCATCGAGGGGCTGGCCGCGCTCAAGCCGGTGTTTCGCGAGGGTGGAACCATCACGGCCGGCAACGCCTGTCCTCTCAACGACGGGGCGGCGGCGGTCATCGTGATGTCGGAGTCCAAGGCCAGTGAGCTCGGCATCACGCCCCTGGCCCGGATCGTGTCGAGTGGCGTCTCCGCCCTCGACCCCGAGATCATGGGCCTCGGGCCCATCCAAGCGTGCCGTCAGGCGCTCAAGCGCGCCGGCAAGACCATCGACGACATCGACCTCGTCGAGATCAACGAGGCCTTCGCGGCACAGGTCATCCCCTCGGCCAAGCACCTCGGCATCGACTGGGCCAAGCTGAATGTGAAGGGCGGCTCCATCGCACTCGGCCATCCCTTCGGGATGACCGGGGCGCGCATCATGACCACGCTCCTCAACGCCCTCGACGACGAGAACAAGACCTGGGGGCTCGAGTCGATGTGCGTGGGCGGCGGCCAGGGCATGGCCATGGTCGTCGAGCGCCTGTCATAGCCACCGCCACGTCCGCCACGAGAGGGGGATCGACGTGACCGGCGCCATCTACGACGTGGGATCGATGTGGGAGCTCGTCGAGGCCAGGGCCGCGGCGTCCGCCGATCGACGCATGATCACCGACGAGTCCGGGCGCCACGTCACCTTCGGCGAATTCCGAGACCGGTGTGAGGTCGTGGCGGCCGGGCTCCATGCCATGGGAGTGGGGCCCTCCACCCCGGTGTCGTGGCAGCTACCCACCCGGATCGAGACCATCGTCCTCTCGACGGCACTGGCCCGCCTCGGTGTCGTGCAGAACCCCATCATCCACATCTACCGCGAGCGCGAGGTCGCCTTCGCCCTGGCGCAGACCGGGGCCGAGTTCTTCTTCGTCCCCGGGGTGTGGAAGGACTTCGACTTCGTCGCCATGGCCGACAAGATCGGGGCCGGGCTCGATCGGCCCCCCAAGGTGGTGGTGGCCTACGACTCGCTCCCCGAGGGAGACCCGGCCACGCTCCCTCCACCTCCCCCGTCGGGCGACGACCAGGTGCGCTGGATCTACTACACCTCGGGCACCACCTCGGACCCCAAGGGGGTGCGCCACACCGACACCACGCTCGTGACCGGCGGCCGGGGGCTCGCCATGGCGGTGGCGCTCACCGAGGACGACGTGGGGTCGATCGCCTTTCCCTTCGCCCACATCGCCGGTCCCGACTACCTGGTGATGGTGCTGGCCATCGGGTTCTCGACGGTGCTCCTCGAGGCGTTCGTGCCGACCCTCGCCGTCGAGGTGTTCTCCCGCTACGGCGTCACCATGGCCGGCGGCAGCACCGCCTTCTACATGGCGTACCTCAACGAGCAGCGCAAGCAGCCGGGCAAGAAGATCATCCCGTCGCTCCGCATCCTCTCGGGCGGCGGTGCGCCCATGCCCCCGGAGATCTTCTACGAGGTGGGCCGGGAGATCGGCGTCGTCGTCGCCCACGGATACGGCATGACCGAGATCCCCATGATCTGCATGGGCTCACCCACAGATACCGACGATCAACTGGCCCACACCGTCGGCAAGCCCGTCTTCGGCGCCGAGATCCGCATCGTCACCCTCGACGGGGAGGAGGCCGCCGCCGGGGTCGACGGCGAAGTGCGGGTGCGGGGCGAGATGGTGTGCAAGGGCTACACCGATCCGGCGCTGACCACGGAGTCGTTCGACGAAGAGGGCTTCTTCCGGACCGGTGACGTCGGCCACGTCCGGCCCGACGGCCATGTGGTGCTCACGGGCAGGCTCAAGGACATCATCATCCGCAAGGGCGAGAACATCTCGGCCAAGGAGATCGAGGACCTCCTCTACACCCACCCCAAGGTGGCCGACGTGGCGGTCGTCGGGCTTCCCGACCGCGAGCGTGGTGAGCGGGTGTGCGCGGTGGTGCAGCGTGCCCCGGGGGTCGACCCGCTCACCTTCGACGAGATGGTGCAGCACCTCGGCGCGGCCGGCCTCATGAAACAGAAGGTCCCCGAACAACTCGAGGTCGTCGACGCCCTGCCCCGCAACGACACCTTGAACAAGGTCCTCAAGTACAAGCTGCGTGAGGAGCTGGGGGCCAAGCCCTTCCCGGGTTGACCGGACCGACGACGGGCTACGACTCGGCTCGGGGCCGCCGCGTCTCGGTGGCCCGTCGGGCGCGCCGCACCGACACGCCGAGCACCGCGATGACGAGCACGGGCAACGAAGCCACCGTGACCGACCGCGCCACGCCATGGTGGGCGAGCACCGCCACGATCACCACGGCCAGGACCGCACCCACGAGGAGCTCGGGCGTGTCGCCGACGAGGAACTCCCACCAGAACCGCCCGAAGGCCGAGGCGTAGCGCGCCACCGCGGAGGGCCCCGGACTCTCGCCGTGACCCGGTGTGTCAGGCAACGTCGACTCCGGCCTCGTGCTCTCGCCCCACCACGACGACGGTCACCCATGTCACCAGCGCGTACACGCCGACCAGCACGGGGAGGGCAAGGTCGGACCCGGGCCAGTGCACCCCGACCCCTTCGCCCGACCAGAACGTGCCGAAGCTCACCAGCATGAGCCCCACGGCCATCTTCATGGCGTTCTCCGGGACACCGGCCAGTTGGCGCGCCACCACGGCTCCGACGATCCCGACCAGGATGATCGCGGCACCGGCCCCCGCCGCGGCCAGGGCGAGCCGGTGGGCGGCGGCACCCAGCGTGAGCACGATCACGACCACCTCGAGGCCCTCGAGGAAGACACCTTTGAACGCCACGGTGAACGCCGTGGCGTCCCGTCCACTCGATGGTGGGGCCTGCACCGACAGCCGGGCGACCTCGTCGCTGAAGATGGCATCTTCGTCGTGTTTGTCCTTGAGGCCCACGGCGCGCAGGAGCGCCTTGCGCAACCACTGCAGGCCGAACACGAGCAAGAGGCCGCCGACGGCGATCCGCAGCCCGTTCAGGGGTACGTAGCGCACGAGGGCGGGGCCGATGGAAAGCACCAGGACGACCAGGATCGCCAGCGCGGCGGCGGCACCCTCCAAGGCCGAGCGCCATCCCCGGGTGACCCCCACGGCGACGACGATGGTCAACGCCTCGACCATCTCGACGGCGCTGGCGAGAAAGACCGAAACCACGAGGACGATGGCGGCGCTGTGCACGTCAGCCTCGGAGAAGACCGTCGGACGACCCCGGGACGCACGTGGCCATGTCCCCAGGGTAGAGGGCGCTCAGGCCTCTCTGTTGATCCTGCCCCGCAGGGCGATCAACGCCAACGACATGCTGACCGCCCCGATGCCGGTCACCGCCGCCAACCCCTCGAGCAGGCTCCGGGCCTGCCAGCCCGACGTGATCAGTGATCGCAACGCCCCGAGGAGGTAGGTGATCGGGTTGTAGGTGGCGATGGCCGAGAACCACCCCGTCAGCGCCTGCTTGGGCACCACGGCATCGCTCAGGAAGAACAGGGGGAAGAACACGACGAACGAGGCGCTCACCGCGGCCGGGCTGCCCGTCTTGAGGGCCACGGCATACGGAAGGCCGGTGAAGACCAGTCCCCACAGGGCCGAGAACCCGATGAAGGCCACCATGCCCGGGACGCCGGTGACGAAGCGCACCCCGACACCGAAGCCGATCGCCAGCACGGGCAGGCACAGGGCGACGATCACCGCCATGTCGGCGACCATGAGTCCGAGCAGCAGCGCGACACGGCGGACCGGCGTCATGCACAGCCTGTCGAAGTACCCACTCTGGATGTCGGTGACCAGGGTGGGGGCTCTGGTCATCCCGGTGACGGCGAAGGCGATGGCCATGGGGATGAGAAAGGCCTTGTAGCTGAACCCCGGCGAACCGTGCGCCAGGTTCTCGAGGGCCCCCAGGTTCACCGTGTAGAAGAAGGCCGGCACGAGCACCGCCGGGAGCACCGAAGCCGGCTCACGCGGGATCTGGCGCAGTGCCCGCCCGGCGACCGATCGCACGTCGCGCAGGAACCCGACCGGCCTGGCCCGGATCGACTCCCCTCCGGCCGTCGTCATGGCGTTGCGCCTTCGAGCTCGATGTGGGACCCAGTCAGCTCGGCGAACACATCGTCGAGCGTCGGGGTCCGGATGGTGAGGCTCTTCACCTTGAGGCCGGTCCTGCTGAGGGCGATGACCACCGAGTTGAGTGCCACCGAGCTGTCGGAGGTGCTGATCACGATCCTCTTGTCGCTGACCGATGCCCCATCGACGACGTCGATCCCCCGCAGGGTGTCGAGGGCCGTGACGTCGTCGCCTTCGGTCTCCACCACGATCACGTCCTGACCGATCGACCGCTTGAGGGCGTCGGGGCGGCCCTCGGCCACCACACGACCCCCGGAGATGATCCCCACCCGGTCGGCCAACGCGTCGGCCTCCTCGAGATACTGCGTCGTGAGGAAGATGGTCATCCCCAGCTCGGAGTTGAGCCGCCGCACCTCGGACCACACGCTGGCACGGCCGGTCGGATCCAGCCCTGTCGTCGGTTCGTCCAGGAAGAGGACCTCGGGGTTGTGCATCAGGGCCGCGGCAAGATCGAGACGACGCTTCATCCCCCCCGAGTACGTCCCGATGCGACGGTCGATGGCGGCACCGATGTCGACGAGATCGAGCACGTCGCCGAGCCGGGCCCGGATCTCAGGGGTCCGCAGTCCGTAGAGCCGGCCCTGGAGGCAGAGCAACTCGCGCCCGCTCTGGCGATCGTCCAACGCCGCTTCTTGGAGGGCGACCCCGATGCGAAACCGCACTTCCTGGGGCTCCTCGACGACGTCATGGCCCGCGATCAGGGCGCGCCCGGCGCTGGGGCGGAGCAAGGTGCACAGCACCCGCACCAGGGTCGACTTCCCCGCTCCGTTGGGGCCCAGGAACCCGTAGATCTCCCCTCGGGCAATCTTCAGGTCGATCCCGTCCACGGCCACCAGCGAGCCGAACCGCCGGACCAGGCCCGTGGTGACAATGGCCGCCTGACCTGGGTGAGGATCGACTTCCGGGGCGCTCTCCCGGGGCCCTGCATACTCAAACAGATCTGTCATACCTATGAGTATCTATTATACTTACGCGTAAAGGCAAGCCCCTATGACCCTGGAACCCCTCACCCCGGAACGGCGGCGCCAACAGACCAGGGACCACCTCCTCCAGGCGGCAGCCGAGGTCTTCGCGGCACGCGGCTTCCACGGCGCGTCCCTCGACGAAGTGGCAGCCAAGGCCGGCTTCACCAAGGGGGCCGTGTACTCGAACTTCAAGAACAAAGAGGAACTCTTCCTTGCGCTGCTCGAAGCGATCCAGCAACGCGAGATGGATGCGTTGCACACGACGATCCAGGCGTCGGAGATCCCCCCCGAAGCCCGCCTGTCTGATTTCGTCAACCTCATCCGTGACCAGACCCAGGACCTCGGGGCCAACTGGGACATCCTCTACCAGGAGTTCACCCTCTACGCGCTCCGAAACCCGGCCGCACGAGAAAAGCTGGCTGCCTTCGACGCCATGACGATCAGGAGCGTGAGCGACCTGATCGAATCCGAACGGTCTCGGCAGAGCATCGGCACGCTGGAGCATCCCGAACACGTAGCCCGGATCGTCGTGGCGCTGTTCCGCGGCATCGGACTGATGCGAGCCCTCGACGCGGCCCTCGTCGACGCCTCGTTCCTCGAGACCGCCATGGCATTCCTGGCTCGGGGCCTGATGACCGCGGAGACCCCTTCACCCCTCTGAAGCCGGAGCGGGGAGTCGCCCCCCGCTCCGACCGGCAGGGTTGGCGGGAACGCAGGGTCGCTAGGGGCGCAGGGCCGCCTCGGTCTGGGCGCTGTCCTCGGTCCCCCGGTAGTAGAAGATCTTGTCGCCCCGGAACCTGAAGTAGTGGTGCAGGTTCATGTCCATCGGCTTCTGCGTGGCACGGACCCGCGCCCGGCAACGCACCACGGTGAACACCCCGTCCTCGTTGGCCGCGTAGGTGAGGGGGGTGAACTCGTCCACTTCCATCGTCGACCCGTAGGCCTCGAAGAACGAGGTCACGCCGTCCGTACCGTGTTTCACGCCGTACCACGGCGCCACCGTCGAGCTGGTGTCGGACGCCCAGTCGACGTCGTCGGTCACGGCGTCGAGGATCGTGCCGAGGTCCCCTCGGCCGAATGCCTCGTAGATCGACTGGATGGTCTTGATGTTGTCGTCGCTACCCATGGGATCCCCTTCCGCAATTGGCTCTTCCCACCGGGTCTTCGTCGCCGGGCGCCAGCGCGGTTCACTGGTCCATCTCCGGTGCGGTGGCGAATGTCTGGTGGCCCTGTCACCGAGGGCCGATGCCCCGGGCAAGGGGTCACCGATACGACCAAAGGAGAACGCGCCATGGCTGTCGCCGTCTACGTCCACCCCAAGAGCATGACGGTGGAACAGTTCAACGAAGTCCACCGGCGCCTCGAGGCAGCCGGTGAAGGCGATAACCCCCGTCGCATCCACCATTCCTGCTTCGGCGACGATGGCGACCTGTCGGTCTACGACATTTGGGACTCCCCCCAGAGCTTCGAGGCGTTTGGAGGTGTCCTCATGCCCATCTTGGCCGAGCTCGGGATCGACCCCGGCCAGCCCGCCGTCATGCCCCTGCACAAGCTGATCCAGACGAGCGCGACGAGCTAGCGCGCCCGCCCCCGATACCTCCCCGCCGTGCCACCACGGACCCGGACGGCCTGGCTGCTGCAATAACGTTGGCAGCGCCTGGGTTCGCCCCGCAGGGGGTCTGACACCCACAGCGCCACGTGGGGGAGGTGAGCGCACGATGCCGGGTCCAGAGCGCGCCAGGAAGAGCCGGCAAGGTGCGGCGCGCCTCAAGACGTACCGGGCCAAGCGCGATCCGGCCAAGACCCCCGAGCCCATGGGTGCATCGGGCACTCGAGCGGCGAGGCGACAAGCGGGCGGGGCGCGGTTCGTGATCCAAGAGCACCACGCCCGGGCCCTGCATTGGGACTTTCGGCTCGAGCGCGACGGCGTGCTCGTGTCCTGGGCCCTCCCCAAGGGTCTCCCCGTGGACCCCTCGACGAACCATCTCGCCGTCCACACCGAGGACCATCCCCTCGAGTACGGCGGGTTCGAGGGCGACATCCCCCGGGGGGAGTACGGCGGGGGCCACGTGAGCGTGTGGGACCACGGCACCTACGACTTGGAGAAGTGGACCGAGCGGGAGGTGAAGGTCGTCTTGCACGGCACCAGGGCGAAAGGGCGCTACGTCCTGTTCCCGACCGGTGGCAAGAATTGGATGATCCACCGCATGGACCCGGCCCCCGAAGGCTACGAGCCCATGCCCGAGCGGATCGCGCCCATGCTCGCCCTGGCCGGACCCTTGCCGAAGGACGACGGTTCGTGGGCGTATGAGTTCAAGTGGGACGGCGTGCGCGCCATCGTCTTCGTCGAGGGGGGCCGGATACGCGCCACCAGCCGCAACGACAAGGACCTGGGCGGGTCGTTCCCCGAGCTGCGGGCGATCGGGGACTTCCTCGGGGCGCGCTCGGCGATCCTGGACGGCGAGGTCGTCGCCTTCGACGACGCCGGGCGACCCAGCTTCGGACGCCTCCAGCACCGCCTGCACGTCGGGTCCCGGGCTGAGGTGACCCGCCGCAGTCACGAGGCGGCGGTCAGCTACATCGCCTTCGACCTCCTCTACCTCGAGGGACGATCCCTCCTCGCCCTCCCCTACGAGGAGCGTCGCGCCGCCCTCGATTCGCTCGAGCTCAAAGGCGACTCCTTCGCCACCTCCCCGTCGTTTGCCGACCGTCCCGGCGCGGAGATCCTGTCCGCAGCTCGCCACGGTGGCCTCGAAGGTGTCGTGGCGAAACGGCGCGCCTCGGCCTACCTCCCGGGCAGCCGAAGAGGGGACTGGGTCAAGGTCAAGATTTTCCGGACCCAAGAGGTCGTCATCGGAGGCTGGACCGAGGGCAAGGGGGCTCGGTCCGAAAGCCTGGGCGCGCTGCTCCTCGGCCTCCCCGGTCCCGACGGCCTCGGCTATGTCGGCAAGGTGGGAACGGGGTTCGACGCCACCGCCCGCCGAGCGCTCCTCGAGGCGCTCGAACCCCTCGCCGCCGAGACGAGCCCGTTCTCGAGCCGGCTGAGCCCCGCCGAGACGGCGGCTGCCCATTTCGTCCGACCCGAGCTCGTGGGCGAGGTGCAGTACGGCGAGTGGACCACCGATGACCACCTTCGTCATCCGTCGTGGCGCGGACTTCGCCCCGACAAGGCTGCCTCCGAGGTCACCCGTGAGCCCTGAGCGGGTCGAGACCGAAGTCGACGGCCGACGGCTGCAGGTCTCGAACCTCGACAAGGTCCTCTATCCCGATGCGGGTTTCACCAAGGGCGCCATGATCGAGTACTACCTGCGCATCGCCCCGGTCATGCTTCCCCATGTCACCGACCGTCCGCTCACCCTCCGACGGTTCCCCAACGGGGTGAACGAGAAGTCCTTCTTCGAGAAGCACGCCCCGTCGCATACGCCGAGTTGGGTTCGAACGATGTATGTCCCCACGGGAGAGAAGGCCGTTGCCGGGCGCAGGCGCGGCAAGACCGACGGCGTCGAGTACGCCGTCGCCTGCGATCGCCCCACCCTCATCTGGGCCGCCAACCTGGCCGCCATCGAGTTTCACGTGCCCCTCTGGCATATCGGCGACAACAAGGTGCTGCCGGGCCCGCCCGATCACCTGGTCTTCGATCTCGACCCCGGCCCGGGCACGTCGATCGTCGAATGCTGCCGCGTGGCCCGGTGGATCGCCGACCACCTGACAGACGCGGGACTGGGGACGGCGATCCCCAAGACGAGCGGATCGAAGGGACTACAGCTCTACCTCGGGCTCCCTCGGGGCACGGGCTGGGAGCGGGCTCGCCACCAGGCCCTCGAGCTCGCCCAGTCCATCGAGAAGGAGCATCCCGAACTGGTGGTGACCAAGATGGGCAAGGACCTGCGCCGAGGGCGCGTCCTCATCGATTGGAGCCAGAACCACCCCGCCAAGACCACGGTGGCCGCCTACTCCCTGCGAGCCCGTCCCGAGCCGACCGTGTCGACCCCGATCACCTGGGACGAGGTGACGGCCTGCGAAGAGGGCGGAGATCCCGCCGTCCTCCGTTTCCTCGCCACCGACGTCCTCGATCGCGTGGAACGCCACGGAGACCTCATGGCAGCGCTGGCGCTGCCGTCTTGAGCCGACGCCTTCGGTCGACGTGGCGTCGCCCTGGGTTCACGTCTCAGGTCATTCCCAGATATCTTCGGCCGTGGTGATCTGACGGGCGGGGCGGCGACGTATATGTCGCGACCACGGGGGCCACGGCGCACACCGCACAGGCCAGGGCGCAAGGAGACTCGATGGACCGGGAAGGGGCGCCCCGCTCGACCGGAGCTGCGTCGGACATGGCGCCATGATGCTCCTCAGCCCGGAGCGTCCGGCCCACCGGGTGGCGCGCACAGCCCCCGTTCCCCGTGAGCACAGGAGTCAGCGGGAAGATATCGTCCGCGTCGTGGACTCAGGGGATGCCGTGCTGGTCGCCAGGCTGGCGGCCGGGGACGAAGAGGCCCTGGCCGAGGTCTGGCAGCGTCACAGCTCTCTGGTCTTCGGCCTCGCCCGCCGGGTGACCGGCGACACGTCGGCGGCGGAAGACGTCACCCAGGAGGTATTCGTCACCTTGTGGCGACAACCCGAGCGCTTCGATGCCCGGCGGGGGTCACTGCGCGCCTTCCTCGGCGTGCACGCGCAGCGGCGAGCCATCGACGCCATTCGCCGCGACGGGCGCCGGACCGAACGCGAGCACCGGCACCACCGTCTCCACCCTCTGGCCGAGTCCTCCCCGGGCGATGCGGCTCAGAACTCCGCGCTGTCGGGTGTGGTCCACCAGGCCATCGAGAAGCTCCCCGCCGAACAACGTGCCGTGGTGGAGCTTGCCTATTTCGGTGGCCTGACCCTTCGTGAGATCGCCACCACCCTGGAGATTCCCGAAGGCACCGCCAAGTCCCGTCTTCGCTTGGCGCAAGCGAAGCTCCAGTCGTGGCTGGACCGAACCCTGCTGGAGCTCGTATGACCCCACTGCCCCGACAGGGCGACCCCCTCGAAGAGCTCCACTTCGCGCTGGAGGAAGGCGGCGCCGAGCGCCCGCCGCACCGGCTCGGCCAGACGGTGCTCGAATCCGCACTGGCGGCCCGGTCGGCCGGACGGCCCGTGGGCGAGCCGCCGCCCATCTCCCCGGTCGAGGCCTTTCGGCGGGCGGTGACCGCCGTCGACGAGGTCCTCACGTCCCTCGCGCCCGCCGAATGGCGCCGCCCGGCTCTACGCGGCCTCGACGTCCAGCATCTGGTCGGCCACCTGACAGGCGTGGAGCGCGACTTCCACACGGGACTCACCGCCCCCGAGGGCGTGCATGGCGACGACGACCACGTGACCGCGACCGACCCCACGGTCGCCGCTCAGAGCGGTCGGACACCGGCAGAGACTTACGACGAGTGGCGCGAAGCCGCCGCAGAGACTCTCGGGGCACTGCGAGATGTGGAGGGTTCGTCGGCGGTGCTCGGCGCGGTGGTCCCGCTCCACGGTCTGTACATGCCCCTCGGGCAGCTCCTGGTGGTACGCACCTTCGAGTTGTGGACCCACGAGGAGGACATCAGGCGCGCCACCGGCCGGGCCCTGCAGCCGCCCGACGCGGCCAGCCTTCGCCTCATGACCGACCTGGCGGTGGCGATGCTGCCCGGTGTGATGGGCGGCGCCGAGCGTTCAGGGGAGGGGCGCGTCGCCAGGATCGTCCTCACCGGGGCGGGGGGCGGAACCTGGCAGATGCACCTGGGCTCTTCCCCTCACGCCCCGTCGCCGGAAGGCTCGGTGGACGTCCGCATCGTCCTCGATGCGGTCGACTTCTGTCGGCTCGTGGCCAACCGCGTCGACCCTGCAGCGCTGGCGGCGGTCGTCACCGGTGACCCGGTGCTCGCCACCGACCTCTTCGTCGGCGCCGCCAGCCTCGCACTCGACTGATCCGATCGCCGAACCGGGAGGCACTCGTGGGCAAGTGGGACAAGGCGGAGCTGCAGAGGGCGCACGACAATTACATGGCGGTCGCCAACGAATCGGGGCGAACCGGCGATTGGCGCCCGTGGACCGAGCTGTTCACCGACGATGCCGAGTACATCGAACACCTCTTCGGTCGCTTCGTGGGGCGAGACAAGATCTTCGAGTGGATCTCCACCACCATGGCGGAGTGGCCCAACACCGAGATGACGATGTTCCCCCACGACTGGTGCGTCTGCGACGAGGAGCGCGGCTGGTGGATCTGCCAGATCGAGAACCGCTTCAACGACCCCGGGGACGGTGGGGTCTACCAGTCCGCCAACATCACGATCCTCAAGTACGCGGGCGACATGCGTTTCTCCTCCGAGGAGGACGTCTACAACCCCGCCAACTTCGCACCGGCCATGAAGGACTGGATGGCGGCCAAGAAGGCCCACACCGACAGCACCCCGGCCTGACCCCGATGCTGACACCAGGGTGAGCAGCGGCGATCGACGCGGGACGCTCTCGCCCGACGTGGCCGTCGTTCGCACCCCTGACGAGAGATTCGCCGGGCTCGTCGACTACCCCTTCGAGCCGAACTACGTGTCGGTCCGGGCCGAGGGCATCGACGCACTGCGCATGCACTACGTCGACACCGGCCCCCGCGACGGCCCGGTCGTGCTCCTGCTCCATGGCCAACCGACCTGGTCGTACCTGTACCGCAAGGTCATCGCGGTGTTGGCGCAGCGCGGGTTGCGGATCCTGGCGCCCGACAACATCGGGTTCGGCCGGTCTGACAAGCCGACGCAAGCGACCCGGTACACCTACCGTCGCCACGTCGACTGGATGACCAGCTTCGTCGACGCGCTCGATCTGCGCGAGGTCACCCTGGTCGTCCAGGACTGGGGAGGGCCCATCGGCCTCGGCACCCTGGCGGCCAGGCCGCAGCGATTCGCCCGGGTCGTGGCGTCCAACACCGTCCTGCACACCTCGGATCCCTCGCTCGAGGGAATGCTGACGTGGGCCAACTTTGGCACCGGGGACGGCCGGGTGGTGCTCGAAGAGTCCCTCCTCGACTACGTGGCCTATTGCCAGCGGGCACCGGAGCTGGTGGCGAGCACCTTCTTGTACTCGGCCTCGGGCGCCTTGGCCCCGGAGGTGCTCGCCGCCTACGACGCCCCCTTCCCCGATCAGACCTACACCGCCGGACTGCGCCAGATGACCGGGCTCATCCCGCTCTCGCGCCACGACCCCGGAGCAACCATCGGGCGCGCCACCATGGAGGCCTTGGGACGGTGGGACCGCCCCTTCCTCACCGCATTCTCCGACGGCGACCCTGCCACCCGGGGCTGGGAGACGGTGTTCCAGCAGCGCATACCGGGCGCCGCCGGCCGGGTCCATCCGACCATCGCCGACGCCGGGCATTTCGTCCAAGAGGACAAAGGCGAAGAGCTCGGGCGCGTCGTGGCCGATTTCATCGAGGTGTCGCGCCGCACGTCCTGACCGTCAGGACCGGAGGAACTCGATGACCTCGGGCAGGGCGGTCCGGTCCTGCGCGAAGAAGAGGTGACCTCCCTCGTAGACGTGGAGCGTGGCCCCGGCGACCCTGCTGACGATGGCTCGGCTGTTGGCGAGGGGGGCGATGGCGTCGAAGCGCCCGGCGCCCACGAAGGTGGGACACGTGATCCGTCCCAGCCGGTCCCAGACGTCGTGGCGGCGGCGGGCTTCGAGCTGCTCGGCCTCACCACGACGTACGTCGTCGGACACCTCGCCCGACCCTCGCTGCGCCCTGGCCTCGACCAGCATGCGGTCACGGGGGTGCGAGGCCAACCACTCGGCGGTGAACCGGGAATCGAGGAGCGGCAACGAGATCTCGGCCCGACGGCCCGGGGCCATGCCGGCCAGCTCGTGGAGGGGATAGGACGCTCCCCCGCCGCCCCCGGGCGACGTGCACAGGAGGGCCAGCCGGTCGATGCGCGCCGGAGCGGTCACCGCCAGCTCCTGGGCCACCATCCCGCCGAAGCTCACCCCCACGACGCGACACGTGGACCACCCGACGGCGTCGATCACCCCGAGCGCGTCCGAGGCGTAGTCGGCCATGGTGTAGGGGCCGGGAGGGATCGCACTCTTCCCCAGGCCCCTCTGGTCGAAGGCGACCACGTCCAGGTGCGAGGCGAAGACCCCGATGAGCGGAGCCATCGTGGCGAGCGTCACCCCCGAACCGTTGAGGAACAGCACCCGAGATCCCTCTCCGGCGCGCTCGTAGTAGAGCTCGATCCCGTTCACAGAGACGGTGGGCATCAGCGGCGTGGCGATGCGCCCGGTGACGGCCTCGAACTACGGGCCGCCACCGTCGCCGAGCTCGAGCTCGCGCCGCCGCAGCTCGGTCTCCCGGCGCCGGAGCTGTGCCTCCATCATGTTCAGCCGCGCCCGCTCCTCGCGCTCGCGGATGACGGGATGCAGGTGATCCAGCGACGAGACGTCGTGCTCCGCAGCCGCCAACATCGCACTCCGGGGTCGGGGGCGGTCCGCGCCCACCACGCGTCGACCCTGGACCCGGGGTCGACCGAAGCAGAGCCACAAGATGGACCCGATGTCGAAGAGCACCAGGACGATGACGAACCACGCGATCTTCGGGAGGTTGCGAACGAGGCCGTCGTGCGTGGTGATCACGTCATAGAGGCAGTAGATCCATACGAAGACGACCGCGATCCCGATAACGCCAGCCACGATGTCCGGCATGCCTGTCCCTCCTCGAGGCCCGAATCCCCAGGGCCCGCGCCCGGCCTACCGTAGCGTGAGGTGCCAACGGCTCGCACCGGGGCTCCCGGTCCGAAGCGTCGCCTCAGGCGTGGTCCCGGCTCTCGGGCGCGTTCTCACCGGCGACGAGCTTGCTGAGCCGGTCGAGCGTCCTCTCCATGTCCCGACGCGTCTTGCCCGAGTAGATGCCCCCGAGCTTCAGCAAGACCCGCTGATGGTCGGTGGTGATGTCCCAGCTCTCCCGGACCAGCGTGCCCCCGCCGTCCACCGGCGACAACTCGTAGCGCCAGACCCGGCCCGCCACCAGGTGGCCCACGAACCCCTCGGGACCCGTCTTCCAGGCGATCCGCCTGTTCTCCTCGAACTCGACCACCCTGTTCACCGTCGAGTACGACACGCCCATCTTCATCCCCATGCCGAAGGTCATCCCGAGGGCCAGGCGCTCGGGGTTGCCCTCCTTGGCGCCCTGGAGCATTCCCGAGCCGTCGATCAGGTGGTGGCGGCTGGCGTCGGCGAGGATGTCGAAGACCACTTCGGGCGCGGCCGGGACCACCCGCTCGACCGTGAGCACATACCCCTTCATCGCACCCTCACCGCGCTTTCGTCGCCCGGGCCGCCCGCCGGCCCTCGGCGCCCGACCTTATCCGTCGGTGCCGGGCCGGTGTCAGTGCTCGATCTCGACCGGCGTGCCGGGGACGATCATCTGGGCCAGGGTCGTGATGGCACTGTTGGGAAGGCGGACACAGCCGTGGCTGGCGTACGAGCCGATGACCCAGGGTTGGTTGGTCCCATGGATGCCCACCTGACCCGGTCCCCCGTCGAAGCTGTAATAGGTGTTGGAGAAGGCCGACGTCCCCAGCGCATAGGGACCGTAGACATCGCCGGGGTCGGTGAGCTTGACGATGTAGGCCACGTAGAACGACCCCGTGGGCGTGGGTGAGGACGGAGCCCCCGGCGCCACCGAGGACGAGAACACCGGCGCGTTGTCGTGGTACAGGGTGAGCTTGCGGGCGGAAAGGCTCACGACGATGTGGTCGCTGACGAAGGACGTGGTGACGTCCGCACTCGGTATCCACCTCGTGGTCTCGTTGGGCCGCACCGGGATGTAGGCCTGCACCCAACCGGGCTGGTAGCCGGTGACGAGGAAGACCAACGTGGCGCCCAGGTAATTCGGGTTGGCGATGGTGCTCACCGGTGTGGCGGCGCCGGGAGCGGCGTAGAGCGGGACCGTGTGCACCGTGGCGGTGGCGATGACCGAGGGGTCGGTGACGTTGGACGGGGCGCTGTTGATGAGCGGTGCCACGGCGGGCACCACGGTCTCCTTCCACGTGCTGGGCGCGGGGCCCGACGGCGCGTCGGTGTCGCTGACCACCGTGGTACTGGGGGCGGGCGGAATCACGATGGGCGTGGGAGCCGGCGGGATCACCACCGGCACCAACTTGTGGTGCCCGGCGTCGGTGGCTTTGATGGCCGAGACGTGATGGCCGGTGGTTCTCGGATGTGGCGTCGAGCTCCCCGCCATGTTCCACACGACCGCGGTCCCACCGGCGGCGATCGCCGCCGCGGCGATCACCAACAGCAGCGAGCTGGACCCGCCGCTCGGCCACAACCGGCGTCGCGAGGTGCTCCGAGGAGCAGGCGCCGGGGGCGTCACCCACACCGATTCTCGGTTCCGCGGCGGTGGAGGACGGCGGAATCGCATCGTAAATGAGCGTACCCGGGTCCGGTCCGTTGGGCCCTGCGCCCTCCGGTCCGTTTTCCGTTCTCGTCGCCCGTCTCGAACCACACGATCCGTCGCCCTGTGTCATCGAGGTGCTGACGGCGTCGACACTCTCAAAACTGACTAGACGCCGCGGCCCGGGCGAATGGTCAGGCGGGCAGGCTCTCTGTGATCTCACTGAGTCGACGCGGAGAGACTCAGGAGCCCGTCCTCAGGTAGAAGAGCTCGGCGCTGCGTGTGACGATGCCACCCATCCACCCTTCCCATCCGCCGCGCTCGACGTCGGCCAGGGGCGAGTCACCGCGTCGGTAGGCGTCGAGCGCGTCGAGGTCGGCGAACCCCTGCTCCCACACGTGGGTCCATCGGGGCGGGCCCATGACCGGCGTCACCCCGTCGAACCAGGCCGACCCCATGGTGTTGGCGGCCATCACCGAGACGAGCATCCCCGGAACATCTCGTGGGGCCGCCTCGAGCAGACCTTGCATCCCCGCCGCGGCGTCTTCGCCGGCGGCGCCGTCGAGGCGCAGCAGCACGAGGCGGCGCACACCCCCGGTCATCCGGTACGACGGGGTCTCACAGGCGTAGCCGTACAGCCCCGCTCCGAGGGGGCCGTCGATGGCGATCCTCTCGGGTGCGTCGGGGAGGAGGTACCGGTCGATGACCACGGCGTGATAGGGGTGCACCATGTAGCGGTGGTACGCCTCGGGCGAGGCGTAGGCGTGCTCCCACACCAGCTGGACCGGCGCCGCGGACAGGTTGGTGCCGACGGCGCCGTCGAGGACCTCGGGGATGAACCGCCCGCAGTCGCGACAGGCCGCCTCGAGGGCGCGCACCCGATCCTCGGGCGCGTCGGGGCGAAGGGCGTAGACCTCGAAGCGCCGGAGCATCATGGCGGCGGCGCGACGGCGGTGAAGAAGCGGCGGGTGCCCCCCACCCGCAGGGCGGCGACCGTGGCGCCGTACTCGTGGAAGCGGGGATCGAGGACCAGGTCCCTCCTGATCTCGTTCCACCGCTCGTGGTCGCCGACGGCCCAGACCACCTGGATGAAGACGTGCTCACCGATCTCGCCCGAGGTCGTGGCGCACGACACCAACGACGCACCGGCATCGGTCATGATCGCCGTGCCCAGGGACCGGAGGACCTCGAGGTACGCCGCCACGTGCTCGGGCTCGACCTCCACGGTGTCGACGAGATGCACCACCGTCAACCTCGCCGGTCAGTCGCCGTCGCCGAGGACCCAGGCCAGTCCCCCGTGGAGGTGCCGGAGGTAGTCGGGGGTCTCCCAGGCGCCGGGGAAGTGCCCGAGCGACGTGTAGAAGACCCGCCCCGCCCCCTCGACGAAGCACCACGCCAGGGGGAACCCGATCGAGGGGCGACGCGCCCCGGGCACACCCATGTCGAGTTGGCCCTCGGCCACACGCATCAGGACCCGGGCGTCGGGCCGCAGGTCCCGAAACAGATAGACCTCGTCGCGCCAGCGCCACACCGGGCCCAGGTGTCGCGTGCTCGGGTGCGACACGTCGACGTCGATGTCGAACGTCTCGGTCCACGGGTGACCGTCGAACCGGGCCCCCACCAGCGACCCGTAGTCCTCCCACGCGCTGCAGGCGTCGGTGGCGGCATGCACGCCCAAGATCCCCAACCGGCCGCCCCGCACCCCGTCGGTGATGGCGGCGCGCTGCGCGTCGGACCACGGGGTCTCCCCGATGGTGAACAGGGCCAGGACCCCGCCCCCGGCCAGGGCGGCGGGCTCGACCTCGGGGACCTCGGCCACCCGCACGGCGTCGAGGCCGGCCATTCCCGCTAGCTCGGCCAGCGCCACCGCCGCCTGGGGCAACACGCCGTGGACGCCGGCGGGCCCGGTCAGGTAGGGCGACACGTCGGTGACGATGAACATCGGCGGTGGGCTCATCGTGGTGGATGGTAGCGACCGGCACGCCGACCTGGCGGGGCTACGCGGTGATGCCCCCGTCCACGGCCAGCACCGCTCCGGTCGTGTACGCCGACTCTTCCGAGGCCAGGAAGGCGATGGCCGCCGCCACCTGATCGGGGGTGCAGAAGCCCATGCGGCTCGTGATCCGGTAGATGTGCTTCATGTCCCCGCCCTCGGGAAGTTGGAAGCTCCCGAGCAGTGGGGTGTCCACCCCGCCCGGCGCCACGGCGTTGATCCGCACACCTCGACCGGCGTACTCGATGGCCAGGGCCTTGGTGAACATGATCACGCCGCCCTTCGACGCGGCATAGGCGGCGGAGTAGGCCGATCCCATGAGCCCCGCCGTCGAGGCGACGTTGACGATGCTCCCTCCGGGCGGCTCCAGCATGTAGGCGAGCGTCGCCTTGGTGACGATGAACATCCCGGTCAGGTTCACCGACAGGATGCGTTCCCAGTCGGCCAGAGGCATCTCGGCGGTGTGCGCGAAGGTCCCGATCCCCGCCACGTTGCACAGCACCTCGGGCCGGCCGAGCGCCGAGGCCACTTCGGTCACGGTCTCGTTGACATTGGCCTCGTCGGTGACGTCACAGCGGTAGGCGACGGCCTTGCCCCCGAGGATGGAGAGGGCCTCGACGGTCTCGTCGAGGTTGTCGGGCACCACGTCGAGACAGGCCACCGAGGCTCCCTCCACCGCCAGGCGGATGGCGGTGGACCTGCCGATGCCCGAGCCGGCACCGGTCACGATCGCCGTCTTGCCCTCGAAGCGTCGCGCCGGCAGTGCCACCACGGCGGGATCCGGGCTCACGAAGACCTCCCTTTGTCGGTCTGGCTGTCACTGGTCGGGCTCTGGGCCTTGTCACCCTCGTCGGCCCAGAGCATGTCGGTGTAGGTGTCGGTGCCGGGAATGGTCGGGATGAACGGGAGGGCGGCCACGATCCGGCCCTTCCCCGAGCTCTCCACGGCGCGGCGGTGGGCGGTGATGACCGCGTCCCAGGCTTGTTGGGGCTCGGTGTCGAGGAACCACAGCGTCAACTGGCGCCGATCGTCGGACTCCGACCGGGGCACGTCCCCCGGCGCGTCGATGAGCAGGGGCAGAGGGTCCGCCCCGATCACGAGCCGGGCCGCCGTCCCCGGCAGCAGGGCGGGAAGGTGCTCGTCGCGCATCCACCTCTCGTAGTCCGCGGCGTCGATGTCCTCGGCTCGGTCGGTGAACACGGCCACGAGCCCGGCCGAGGGGTGGTCGAGAGCGAGCTCGGCGGGCAACCCGTCGGCGTCGCGCGCCCGCTCCCAGGCGTAGCGGTAGAGCAAGGTGTGGACGTGGTCGCGTTCGTTGAACATGCGCCCGGCCTTGTGCAGCGCCTTGACCTGGTCGACCGCCCACCGGTTCCACGTGTCGTGGTAGCCCTCGAGCACCCAGTACACCGACAGGAAGCTGCCCCGGTCGGGCTCGCCGGTGATGCTCGAGGAATCGGGATCGCGCAGCGCCTTCAACTCGGCGGTGGCGACGAACCGCTTGCCCGCGAATTGGTAGGGGCCGATCATGCATCCCGAGTAGAAGTGGTCCCGCTCGTACCACCGGTTGTAGGCAACCTCGTGGCCGCGCCGGGGCTCGACCAACGTCACCAGCATCGAGCCCAGCTTGATCGGCTCGGCCCCGGCGACGATGGGGTGCTGGCGGGGCGGGCGCTCCCCGGCCGCCTTGGCCGGCGCGTCGGTTTCGGTCATGTGCTCACTCGCTCCTTCACTCGCATGGTCTCGAGCTCGGCGGCACGTGCCCCCAGCGCTCGCTTGTCGATCTTCGCCATCGGGGTCAGCGGCAGCTCTGCCACGAGGTGGACCCGGTCCGGTGCCTTGTAGTCCGCCAGCCGGGTCCGACAGGCGGCGCGGAGGTCCTCCACCGCGAGTGCCGCCCCCGTCGCCCCGGGCACCACGAAGGCCACCCCGATCTCCCCCAGCACGGGGTCGGGCGTCCCCACCACCGCCACCTGGGCGACGTCGGACAGCTCGCCCAGCACCCCTTCGACCTCGGCGGGGTACACGTTGTACCCGCCGCGGATGTACATCTCCGACACCCGGCCCACCAGGGACAGGTTGCCGTCCTCGCCGATGGCGCCGAGGTCACCCGTGGTGACCCAGCCTCCGGCATCGAGCACCGCCGCGGTGGCCACGGGGTCCACCAGCGCGCCCGAGGCGAGGTCACCCACGTAGCCGCGCAACACCGCGCCCGACCGCAGCCGGACCCGCCCCACCGCACCCCGGTCGACGGGGGACCCGTCGTCGTCGACGATCTCCAGCTCGACACCGGGCACGGGCCGACCCACCGTGGTCGCCACGACCTGGTCGTCGTCGTCGGGGGAGGTGCCGGTGCCCAGCGACGATTCGGTGGAGGTGTAGCGCACCACCACGGGACAACCGAGCCGCTCCCGCATGGCGTGGACGAGCTCGGGGGGGACGCGCGCCGCCCCGGTCCCGGCGATCCGCAGGCTCGACACGTCGGCGTCCTCGAGATCGGGATGCGCCAGCATCAGGGCCCATTGGGTGGGCACGCCCTGTCCGACGGTGACGCGCTCACTCGTGAGCAACTCGATGGCCGACGAGGCCGTCCAGGGCTGGGGGGTGATCACCGTGGTGACGCCGTGGGCGATCTCGTCCCAGGCGCGGGTCATGTAGCCGACGTGGGCGAAGGGCAAGGGCGACAACCGCCGGTCGCCCGGGTGCGAGAGGACGTCGGTGCCGGCGGCGACGGCCTTCAGGTTGGCGTGGTCGAACACCGCGCCCTTGGGCGCCCCGGTGGACCCGCTGGTCCACACGATGGCCACCGGGTCGTGGGCGTCGAGCGCACACCGGCGCGGTGCGCCGTGCCCGGGCGCTCGGGCCAGGGCCGTTCGCGTCAGCACCGTGCCCGCTCCCGGCGCCACGGCGTCCTCGGAAACCACCGCGGTGTCGACGACGGTCACGGTGGGGTGGACCCGGGCGGTGATCGAGGCCTGCTCGGCACGCCCCATGCGCAGGTTCACCCCGGTGGTGATGGCACCGATGCGGGCCGCAGCCTGATAGCACAGCGCGTAATCGATCGACGAGGGCAGGAGCAGGCACACGACGTCTCCCTTGTCCACGCCCATCGACGCCAACAGCCCCGCCACGGCCTCGGCCCCGGCGTCCCATGCCCCGAAGGTCAGCCGCCTCCGGCCGTCGGCGCCGTCGGCCACGAGACCGCTCGATCCGGGCCCGCCCATCTCGACATACGCCTCGACCTCGGCATTCACCTCGCCGGCGACACGCAGGACGTCGACGACGGTGACGTGCTCCCCCCGGATCTGACGCACCGTCATAGAGGCGCCGATGGTAACAGGACCGCATCGTCGCGCCCCATTGCCCCTCCCCTCCCGGCCATCACGTCGGCCGACTGCCATCACCGAGGTGTCGAGGAGGCAGGGGCGCCGCGTTGTGACCATGATGGGGGCGTGGTCGACACCGAGGTCCGGGCCCTGCGCCCCAAGGAGTGCCGGGCCGGTGCCGCGGTCACCTGTCGGGCCCTGGCGGACTCTCCGACGGCGATCGCCATCTACGGCGACGACCCGCTCCAGGGACTGGCCGGCCTCTACGGCGAGCTCGGACCCTTCTTCGACCAGCTCCCCTCGCCCCAGTTGGCGGCTTTCGCCGGGGGCTGCGTCATCGCGGCGGCCGGCATGGCCCCACCGGGCGGCTGCATCGGGGCCTTCATGAAAGGCGACGCCACCGAAGAGCTCCTCCGCACCCCGTCGGCGCCGGTGGGCGACCCGGCCCGCGCCCATGTCTTCTGGGCCCGCTGGGCGCTGGCCGACCCGGCCGAGGAGCACTGGCACCTGGGCCCGGTCGGCGTCGAGCCGGGGTTCCAGGGTCGGGGCATCGGCGGCGTCCTCATGCGGGCCGTCTGCGATTGGCTCGACGAGGGCGGCCGCCTGGCCTGGCTCGAGACCGACAAGGAGAGAAACGTCCGCTTCTACTCCGCCTTGGGCTTCGAGATCGCCGGCCACGACACCGTCCTCGACGTCGAGACCTGGTACATGCGACGCGATCCCCGCCCGTGAAACCCCTCCGGGTCCACCTCGTCGACGGGACCTACGAGTTGTTCCGCCATTTCTACGGGGCCCCACCCCGGGCCAGCTCCGAAGGGGGCGAGGTGGGCGCGGTGCGGGGCGTGGTGCAGTCGGTGCTGTCGATGCTCGCAGCGCGGGCCACCCACATCGGCGTGGCCACCGACCACGTCGTCGAGTCCTTCCGCAACGACATGTGGCCCGGCTACAAGACCGGCGAGGGCGTCGACGAACTGCTCATGGCCCAATTCCCCCTCCTCGAAGCCGCCCTGGTGGCGCTGGGGGTGGTGGTCTGGCCCATGGTCGAGCTCGAAGCCGACGACGCCCTGGCTTCGGCTGCGGCCGTGGCGGCCGACGACGGGGCCGTGGAACAGGTCCTCGTGTGCACCCCGGACAAGGACCTCGCCCAGTGCGTCCGGGGAACGCGCGTGGTCCAACTCGACCGCCGCAAGGACGTGATCACCGACGAAGAGGCGGTGCGCGCCCGCTACGGCATCGGGCCCCCCTCGATCCCCGACTGGCTGGCCCTCGTCGGCGACAGCGCCGATGGGTTCCCCGGGCTCCAGGGCTGGGGGAAGCAGTCGGCGTCGACGGTGCTCGGGCACTACGAACACCTCGAGGCCATCCCCGCCTCGGTCTCGGACTGGGATCCCGCACTGCGCAGCGCGGTGCGCAGCGCCCCCAAGCTCGCCGACCGCCTCGCCACGGAGATGGACCACGCCCTGCTGTTTCGGGACCTGGCCACCTTGCGCGTGGACCGGTCCCTGCTGAAGTCGGTCGGCGACCTCGAGTGGCGGGGCCCCACCGAGGACTTCGAGGACATCGCCCGGTTCCTGCGCGACCCCGCGCTGGTCGACCGCGCCGCAGCCCTGACCCCGGGGGCATAGACGCCGGGGGCAGTCGGATCCCGGGGCTCACCACCGCATGGACCGCTACCGTGCGGGCATGACCGACCGACCCACAGACGCGCGCACCTTGGAGTTCCCCGACGGTTTCCTGTGGGGGACCGCCACCTCCGCCCATCAGATCGAAGGTGGCAACACCAACAACGACTGGTGGCAGTGGGAGCACAACCCCACCTCCGGGTGCGTGGCGTCGAGCGGCGACGCCTGTGATTCCTTCCACCGCTACACCGAGGACGTGGGCCTGGTGGCGGACCTCGGCCTCGGCGCCTACCGCTTCTCGTTGGAATGGAGCCGGATCGAGCCCGCCGATGGGGAGTTCTCCCTCGCCGCGCTCGACCACTACCGGCGCATGTGCGCGGCCTGCCACGAGCGCGGCGTCTCGCCGGTGGTGACCTTCCACCACTTCACCAACCCCCGTTGGCTCGCCGACCGCGGCGGCTGGGAGGCTCCCGACGCGGCCGAGCGCTTCGCCCGCTACGTCGAGCGCACCGTCGCCCACATCGGTGACCTCATCGGATGGGCCTGCACCTTCAACGAACCCAACGTCGTGGCCGTCCTGGGCTACACCGTCGGTATCTACCCCCCGGGGATGAAGGACGAGTACGCCCGCCACTTCGCCGTGAACGACACCCTGGTCCGGGCCCACCGCCTGGCCGTCGACGCCCTGCGCGCCGGTCCCGGGTCGTTCCCCGTCGGCCTCACCTTGTCCATGGAAGAGCTCGTGGCCGGCGAAGGTGGCCAGGGCACCAGGGACGCGGCGGAGCAGATCCTCGAGAACACCTTCCTCGACGGCACGACCGGCGACGACTTCATCGGGGTCCAGTGCTACGAGCGCACCGTGCTCGGACCCACCGGTCCGATCGCGCCGGCACCGGGGACCCGACTGACCCAGATGGGTTACGAGTACTGGCCCCAGGTGGTCGACTACACGGTGCGCCGGGCCGCCGCCTACACCGGGCTCCCGGTCCTGGTGACCGAGAACGGGCTCGCCACCGAGCACGACCCCGAGCGCGTCGAGTTCATCTCCACCGCACTGGAGTGCCTCCATGGCTGTATCGCCGACGGGATCGACGTGCGCGGCTACTTCGTCTGGAGCCTGCTCGACAACTTCGAGTGGCACCTCGGATTCGGCCCCAAGCTTGGCCTGTGCGCCGTCGACCCCGTGACCTTCGCACGTCGACCCAAGCCGAGCGCCCACTGGTTCGGTGCCGTGGCCCAAGGCAACGCCCTGACCCTTCCTTCGGCCTGAGGTCTCGACCGTCGGGGCCGTCTCGGCCGTGGGTAACCGTCTCGAGATCGTCGTACCATGGACGGGCGTGAAGGGAGACCGGGTCGAGGTGGTCGTCGACGTGGGTGACGGGGTGCAGCGTTTCGACATCCGGGCCACCCGAGCGGGACGACGCGTCGAGATCGCCACATCGCGCGGCTCGGTCGAGGTCACCGAGGTGACCCGGTCGGGTCGGGCCGTCCGCACCGCCCGCTTCATGGCCGCCCGGGTCGTGGCGGTCGTCGAACATCCCGCCGAGGACTCCGAGCGCTGAGCGGAGCGGCCTCGGGCTCGGTGCAGGCGGTGCTCCTCGACCTCGACGACACGCTCATCGAGGAGGAGCTTCACGCCCGGGCCCAGCTCCGCCTCACCGCCGAGCTCGTCGACGGCATCGACGCCGACACCTGGGACGACGTGGTGATCGACTCGGCCCGCTCCCTGTGGCGGGAGTCGAGGTTCTACCCGGACTTCCAACAACTGGGCTTCGCGTCGTGGGAGGGACTGTGGGCGACGTTCGAGGGGGTCCACCCCCGCTTCGACGGCCTGGCCTCGTGGATCGGGTCGTATCGGGCCGAGGCCTGGCGAGGAGCCCTGCGACGGGTCGGTCACGACGACGCCACTTCCGGTGTCCTCGCCGACACCATGTCGCAGCGCTACATCGAGGGCCAGCGTTCGGGACACCCAGTGCTTCCCGGCGCCGTCGACCTGGTCCGGCGATTGGCGGGCGCGGTCCCGGTGGTCCTGGTGACCAACGGGCCCCCCGACATCCAACGGCTCAAGATCGAACAGACCGGCGTCGGCGAGTACCTCACCGCCGTCGTGATCTCGGGCGAGCTGGGAATCGGCAAGCCCGACCCGGCCATCTTCGCCCATGCGCTCGGGCTCGTCGACACCGCCCCGGCCCAGGCCGTGATGGTGGGCGACAGCTGGGAACGCGACGTGACCGGTGCCCTGTCGACAGGGATGCGCGCCGTGTGGATCAGCCACGGGCGCCCCGCGCCGAGCTCCGACCCACGCATCTCGGTGGCCACCGGTCCCCGAGACGTGGCCCTACCCTGACACCGCACCGGCTCGGGCGAGAAGAGCACTGTCCATGGTGAGCAGCGCCTCATGGTGAGCAGCGCCTCATGGTGAGCAGCGCCTCATGGTGAGCAGCGCCCGGGTTCCCGTCACCACCCTCGGGGGCACGGGGTTGACGGTCTCGCGCCTCGGCTTGGGCCTCGCCGCACTGGGCCGACCGGCCTACATCACCCTGGGGCGCGACGTCGACCTCGGAGCCCGGCGCGACCGCGACACCATGGAACAGCGGTGCCACGCCATGCTCGACGCGGCGTACTCGGTCGGCATCTGCTACGTGGACGTGGCGCGTTCGTATGGACGGGCCGAGGAGTTCCTGGCGTCGTGGTTGGAGGCGCGACTGGTCGCCCCCGACGCGCTCACGGTGGGATCGAAATGGGGATACCGCTACACCGGGGGGTGGGACATGGCCGCCACGGTCCACGAGACCAAGGACCATTCACTCACCATGTTGCGCGACCAGTTGCCCCAGACCACAGCACTTCTCGGTCCCCATCTCGATCTCTACCAGGTGCATTCGGCCACGCTCGAGAGCGGCGTGCTCGATGATCAAGGCGTGCTGCATGCCCTGGCCGAGCTCCACCACAGCGGTGTCGCCGTCGGCCTGAGCGTGAGCGGACCGCGCCAGGCCGATGTCGTGCGCCACGCTCTCGATATCGGGGGCGAGGGCGTGAACCCCTTCACGACGGTGCAGGCCACGTGGAACGTCCTCGAACCCTCCGTCGGAGTGGCCCTGGAGGAAGCCCGCGCCCGGGGGTGGGGGGTGCTCGTGAAGGAGGCGGTCGCCAACGGTCGGCTCACCGACCGAGGCGACGAGGGCCCCGGCAGCGTGCTGAAGGACGTGGCGGCGCGCCACGGGGCTTCGGTCGACCAGGTCGCCGTGGCGGCGGCGCTGGGCCAACCGTGGGCGGACGTCGTCCTGTCGGGTGCGGTCACCCCCGCGCAGCTCGAGTCGAATCTCGGCGCCCTCGACCTGTCGCTCACCGAACGGGACTGGGACCAACTCGGGTCGGTCATCGAGGATCCCCGCGCCTACTGGGACGCCAGGGCCGCGCTCCCCTGGCACTGAGGGTCGGGGAGCGGGATATCGCCGTCGATCAGGTGTTGATGCGGAGGCTCAGCTCCTCGAGTCGCCGTCCCATGGCGTCGGGGGTCATCCCGAACAGGCAGGCGATGGCGCGCACGTCACTCGATCGGATGGTGATGAGCTGCCCGTTGAAGTCCTGGCGCTGCACCTGGATCATGCTGACGAACCGTCGGATGAGGTCACGTTCGGGCCCGCTCACGTCACGCAATCGGGTCAGGTCGATCGTCACGGTGTCACTGTTCTGCCATGGCAGGGCGGCAGGGCGCTCCGGTGGCGCCGCACCCGATGATTCGGCGTCCTTCGACATCCACCACCGGGTGGCGTCGCTCTCGTGGGGCAACAACTGGTCGACGCTCACGCCATAGAGCTTGGCCAGTCGTTGCAATCGGGATACCGAGACGGCCCGCTCGCCCCGCTCGTAGGCGCCGAGCACCGACGCCTTGAACTCCTGGTTCGAGGTGGCCTCCACCGCCTGCAGCGAGAGGCCCAGCTGGTTGCGCACCACGCGGAGTCGAGCTCCGACAGCCCGGATGTAGGACTGGGCAGCCTGCGAAAACTCTTCGTCGGCGGATGTCGCCGTCTCTTCAACCATCACCCGTGGTCCCCGCTCTCGGCAACGACGAGCCCCCGATCGCTCCGTCCGCTCCGTTGCACCGCATCCTACGAAGTGTGGGTGCGCGCGAACGGGATACCCGCTCGACCACTGCCCCAGCCTCGCCCCTGGTTCCCCTCCGCCACTCTGCGTGAGAGGGGGGGCTGGCTCCAGACACGGTCCGTCGAGACCCTCCCCTCTTCGACTGCAGCGCAAGGTCCGCCCATGTCGGCCCTGGGGATAACTCCTCGGGCCAGACTCAGGTGCCCTCCGGTCGGGAGGACTCCCAGGACTTCCAGGCCGTCCACGCAGCGCCGCTCAGGCGATGACGAGCGCCTCGGAGGAGATCGAACAGCCCGACCCCGATCTCTGTCGCCCAGGCCGCGCTGACCGTCACGATGTCGAGCTCGTTGGCCGCGGTCAGCTCTACCAGGACCGCGGCGTCGCGTTCGGGCACCTCCGAGGTCTCCCCGGTGAACCGGTCCCGGAAACGAAGCGGTCCGGAACTGGTGAGCTCGGGGTAGACCGCGCCACGGTCGCAACTCGCGTAGAGATACACCCACGCCTCGGCCCGGGGGCCGATCTCGCTGATCAGCAGGGCGCGTTTCGTCGAGATCGAGGAGTGTCACGGCAAAGCCGTCTGTGCCGTAGCTGGCGTGGCACAGCCCCGCGGCTTGCACCTCGTCGGACGCCCCCCCCTCGAGCAGAGATGCGACCCGAACAAGATGCTCCAAGAGGGTTCCGCCCGGATGCTCGACGGCGTTCGCGCCGCGTTCGACGAGCAGATCGATCACCGCGGGCTCCCGGCGGGCACCGATCACCGTTCCTCCTCCGGTCGCCGCAGATGTCGGCGCCGGCTCCAGGATGTTGTCGGAGCCGGCGCGTGTCAAGGGTCCGTGCGCCACCGGTGGCGCCGGCTGTGACGAGCCCGGATCGCTCGCCTCGGCACTCGCCTCCGCCCGCCAGAGGCCGGTTGCCAGTCGAGGTGGTCGGGTGCCGACCGAAGCTGCCTCGAGACGCCCGGGGGGAGCCTGCGAGGGTTGTCGTACAGTGGTCGAGGTCGGACTTCACTCTGGTCGGGCCACCGACCACCCGCTTCCACGGGAGGGCATCACGCCATGAGCACGTTCCCGTATCACGACCGCTTCGAGATCCACCGTCGGTTACCCGAAGCGGGCCGTGGACACGAAGAGATCCTGGGCGAGCTGGAGGTGATGGCCAAGGAGGAGGACGCCTTCTGGGAGACCGGGAAGTGTTCGGGGACGATGTACTGCGGCGATCACGACCACTATCACTTCCTGAACAAGGCGTTCGGGCTCTTCGCCCACGTCAACTCGCTCCAGCGCGACATGTGCCCGAGCTCCACCAAGTTCGAGGCCGAGATCATCGCCATGACCCTCGATCTCCTGCACGCCGAGGCGGTGCAGGAGACCACGCCGGCCGGTCTCGTGACCACGGGAGGGACCGGGAGCATCGCCCACGCCATGCTGGCCTATCGCGAGCATGCCGCCCAGGAGCGCAGCGTCACCCGGCCGAACGTGGTGAAACCCGAGACGGCCCACCCCGCCTTCGACAAGGCCTGCCATCTCTTCGGCATCGAGCTCCGTCGCGCTCCGGTCGACCCCGAGACGACCCTCGTCGACGTGGGCTGGGTCGACAAGAACATCGACGACCAGACGATCGCCATCATCGGTTCGGCTTGTAATTACGGATACGGGACCGTCGACCCCATCGCCGAGCTCTCGGACGTGGCCCTGGGCCACGGGGTCGGTCTCCACGTCGACAGCTGCCTGGGCGGGTTCATCCTGCCCTTCGGGCAGGAGCTCGGGTACGACGTCCCGGTCTTCGACTATCGCGTGCCCGGGGTGACCTCGATGTCCGCCGACACCCACAAGTACGGCTACGCCTTGAAGGGAACCTCGGTGCTGACCTTCCGTGACCCAGCACTGCGGAATTCCCAGTACTTCTTCCTCACCGACTGGAGCGGGGGGAAGTACTGCTCACCGGGCATGGAGGGCTCGCGCTCGGGGGGACTTCTCGCCGCCACCTGGGCGTCGATGGTGCACCTCGGTCGTGAGGGATACCGGAACCACGCCCGGCGGATCTTCGAGACCGCCGCGATCATGCAGGAAGCGGTGCGTTCGCATCCCGAGCTGCGCATCCTCGGCCGGCCGACGTTCCTGTTCAGCTTCACCTCTGACGTCTTCGACGTGTACCACGTGAACGACTTCATGCGTCTGAGGGGGTGGCGTCTCAACGGCCAGCAGTACCCGAACGCGCTGCACATGGCCGTGACCCGACCCCAGACCCAGGCCGGGGTGGCCGAGGCCTTCGGTGTCGATCTCGCCGACGCCGTGGCGTACGCCCTCGAGCACAAAGAAGAGCAGCCTCGGTCCGGAGCCATCTACGGCGGTGTCGCCGGGGGGATGACCGACGAGGCCGACACCTTCATCAAGGCCGTGATGGCCGACATGATGGACGGCTACCAGCAAGTCCCTGCCGAGGGGTGAGCCCGGCCCGCCACGAGCGATTCGTCCTCGCCGTCGACCTGGGGACCGGCGGCCCGAAGATCGGCCTGGTGTCGCTCACGGGCTCGGTCTCGTGGAGCGACCACGTCGCCGTCGGCACCCGGTTGCTTCCGGGGGGCGGCGCCGTCCAGGACGCCGAGGAGTGGTGGCAGGTGATCTCCGACGCCACGCGGCGGGCCATGGCGAGCGGTGTGGTGCGGCCCGAGCAGGTCGTGGCGGTGTCGTGCACCGGCCAGTGGGCGAGCACGGTCCCCGTCGCCGAGGACGGCCGACCCGTGGGTGACTGCGTGATGTGGATGGATTGCCGGGGTGCCCCCTACACCCGCAAGGCGGTGGGTGGCCTGGTCTCGGGATACTCGGCCGTGGCCCTGTGGCGCTGGGTGCGACACAGCGGAGGCGCACCTTCGACGTCGGGAGCCGACCCCATAGGGCACATGCTGTATCTCGAGCACGAGGAGCCGGAGGTGGCCCGGCAGGCCCGGTGGTACCTGGAGCCCGTGGACTACCTCTCCATGCGTTTCACGGGGGTGGCCGCCGCCACCCATGCCTCGATGACCGGGGCGTGGTTGACCGACAACCGCCGACCCGAGCGTCTCGACTACGACCCGGTCCTCGTGGCGCGGGCCGGCGTCCCCGCCGAGAAGCTCCCGCCCCTGGTGCCGACCGGCTCGGTGGTGGGCGAGGTCCGGGCCGAGATCGCCGAACAACTCGGCCTCCCACCCGGGGTCGTGGTGGTGAGCGGGACACCCGACCTCCACTCCGCCGCAGTCGGGTCGGGGGCCGTCCTCGACTATCAGGCCCACCTCGCCATCAGCACGACGTCGTGGATCAGCTGTCCGGTGCCCATGAAGAAGACCGACACCCAGCGCCAGATCGCGTCGATCCCCGGGCTCAGCCCCGACCGCTACCTCGTGGTCGACAACCACGACACGGGCGGGCTGTGCCTGCAGTGGCTGCGGGACAGCGTGATCGCGCCCGCCGACGGGCTCGTCGAGCTCACCCCACCAACCTTCGACGCGCTCACCGCGCTGGCATCGTCGGTGCCGGCGGGAAGCGGCGACGTCCTGTTCACCCCGTGGTTGGCGGGAGAACGCTCACCGGTCGCCGACCGCAAAGCCCGGGGCGGTTTCCACAACCTGTCACTCGGAACCACCCGGGCGCACATGGTGCGGGCGGTGCTCGAGGGTGTCGCCTACAACAGCCGATGGCTCCATGACGCCGTCGAGCGGTTCGCCCAGCGCCGGCTCGACCCCGTGCGGGTGATCGGCGGGGGCGCCACCTCGGACCTCTGGTGCCAGATCCACGCCGATGTCATGGGTCGGACGATGGAGCGCGTGGCCGAACCCTTACGTGCCAACCTGCGCGGCGCGGCGATGTTCGCGGCGCTGGCCCTGGGCGAGGTCGAGCTGGACGAGGTGAGCGGCCTCGTCCCCGTCGACGCCCGCTTCGAGCCCGATGCCGCCAACACCGGGATCTACGACCGACTGTTTGAGGAGTTCCCCAACCTCTACCGGTCGCAGAAGTCGATGTTCGCCCACCTCAACCGACACCGGGCCTCACCGCAACCGGGGCGACCATACTGAGTCGATGAAACGTCGGGCGCGCACCCCCGGGCGGTCGGGGGTGGCGCCGACACTGGTCGTGCTCGTGAGCGCGGTGGTGCTCGTGGACACCGTCTTCTTCACCGCGCTCACCCCGCTCCTGCCTCACTACGTCCACAGCCTCGGGCTTTCCAAGGCCCAGGCCGGCATCTTGGTGTCGTCGTTCCCCTTCGGGACGCTCCTCGGCGCCGTCCCCGGCGGCGTGCTCGCCACCCGGGTCGGGGTTCGACCCGCCGTCTTGATCGGGCTGGGTGCCATGAGCGTGTCGAGCCTCGTCTTCGGCTACGGCCACTCCCTTGCGCTGCTCGATTCAGCCCGATTCGTCCAGGGCATCGCGGGCGCATGCACCTGGGCGGGCAGCCTGGCCTGGCTGGCGGGAGCCGCCACCACCGAACGCCGCGGTGCCGCGCTCGGCACGGCCTTCGCCGCCGCGGTGGGAGGAGCCCTCCTCGGCCCGGTCATCGGAGCCGTCGCCAGCCACGTGGGCACGGGGCCGGCGTTCGCGGCGGCCACGGTGGCGGGCACCATCTTGATGGTGGCCAGCTTTCTCGTCCCCAAGCCCCAGGCCGCCACTTACCAGACCCTGCGCAGCGCGCTGCCGGCCATCGCCGAACCAGCCATCTCGGTGGGGATGTGGCTGACCTTCCTGGCCGGCTTGGCGCTCGGCGTGGTCGACGTGCTCGCCCCCCTGCGCCTCAACCGGCTCGGCGCCGACGCCGTGGTCATCGCCGGGGTCTTCCTGGGGTCGGCCGCGGTGGAGGTCGTCCTCTCGCCCCTGGTCGGCCGGCTCTCGGACCGGCGGGGGCCGATGACCCCGGTGCGCTTGTCGCTCGTGGCCGCCATCGCCGTCACCGTGCTCGCTCCCTGGCTGCACCCGCTGACGGTGCTCGCCGTCCTCCTCGTCGTCGGCCTGCCCGCGTTCGGGACCCTGTTCGTCCCGGCCGCGGCCATGATCGGGGACGGAGCCGACCGTCGCCAGCTTCACCATGGCCTGGCCTACGGGTTGGGCAACCTGGCCTGGGCGGCGGGCCAGGGGATCGCCGCCGCGGCGAGCGGTGCCCTCGCCCAGGCGACCGTCGACGCCGTCCCGTACCTGCTCATCGCCGTGACAATGGCGGCGACGGTGCTGGTGCTGCGACGCAGGGGCGACCGGGACATGGGAGTTGGCACTGAAGCCGCCGAGAGGGAAGCTCGTGGCGACGGGCTCAGACCAGGAAGAGAAGAACAGTGAACCTTCGACCCGACGAACCGATCCTGCACCTCTCCCTGCCGGTGCGCGACCTCGAGGAGACCCGCCGTTTCTACGTCGACGTCCTCGGCTGCGAGCTCGGCCGGGTCCGGGACGAGTTCCTCGATGTGTTCTTCTTCGGCTGCCAGGTCACCTTCCACGATCGTCCGACCGAGGTCCTGGCTCCCGAGGACCGAGGCGTCCGCCACTTCGGTGTGACGCTGGCCGAGGACCGGTGGCGGGACGTGGTGGACCGCCTCCGAGCCACCGACACGCCCTTCCTGCGCGAGCCGGCCGTCGACTACGCCGGCACCGCCCGTGAACAGCGCAAAGCCATGGTGGCGGACCCGAGCGGAAACGCCATCGAGTTCAAGACCTACAAGGATCCGAGCGCCGCCTGGGACGGGTGACCGGAATGTCTCGACGTCGGTGGGCGTTGTACTGGTTGAACACTGACGAGGGCCCGCCAATCAGGAGACCGAGACCGCCATGGCCGATGCGAAGGATTTCAACACCAAGATCATCGAGGAGTTCCGTGCCAATGGCGGCAAGGTCGGGGGACCCTTCGAGGGTGCAACCATTCTCCTGCTCCACCACAGAGGGGCCAAGACCGGAGCGCAGCGCGTGAACCCGGTGGCATATCGGCCGGTGGGCGACGCGCTGGCGATCTTCGCCTCGAAGGCCGGAGCCCCGACCAATCCCGACTGGTACCACAATCTGCGCGCCCATCCCGAGACCGAAGTGGAGGTGGGAAGCGAGACCATCCCCGTCGTGGCCCGCGTCGCCGAGGGGGAGGAGAGGAACGCCATCTGGGAGGACCAGAAGCGCGATAACCCCGGGTTCGCGGACTACGAGAAGAAGACGGCGCGCCCGATCCCCGTCGTCATCCTCGAACGCGCCTCTTGACGTCACCGGCCGCAGCGGTCGATTGCGTTTCTCGTCGACCTCACCGGACGCGCCGGCGCCTCCGCACACCGGTCGGTGTGATGGTGGGGTGACCAACGCGGGGGTCGGAAAACCCCGAAATTGGGCACGCGGCGTCCTAGGCTCACCTCGATGCCAGAGGGGCTGTGGATAAGGGGGGCGACGGCGACCATCGCCCTCGACGATCCTTCTCTCTGGAGGTCCCGGGCCGATGTGGCACCGACAGACCTCCGCCGGGCCCCGCTGTGGGAGCCGCGTGCCTCGGGGTTCGCCCCGACCGAGATGACGGTGACCGACGTCGCTCCCGCTCCCCCCGTTCCAATCAACGGCGCGCCGCAGGGGAAGTCCACCGTCAACGGGCGAGCGAAAGAGCTCAACGGCACGCCACTGTGGGTGCCCCGGATCAACGGTCGGGCGCCGGACGCGGCGTCGGTGCTCGAGCGCGTCGTCCTCCCCGCTCCTCACGAGGAGGTGCAAGAGCCCTCCTCGTCACCGTCGGGGGGATTGTCCTTTGCCTCGGTGGGACGTCTGGCGGTGCGCACCTATCTCAGCGCCCGGAACGCGGCCGGCGACCCGCGCCTGACCGGCGTGTTGCGGGCTGCTCCCAGCGTGGCGTACTTCATCGCCAGGAGCCGGGTGCGCAGCGCAGGGGCGGCGCTCGACGACACCGTGGTCCCGGTCCGGGCCACGCCGGGCCTCGCCCTCCAGGCCTATCTCGACGAGGTGCTCGTCGCCGTGCTGCGCCACCCCGAGCTCCTTCCCAAGGAGAGCGATTGCGCCTCGGCGGCGGCTGACATCGAGCGACTCCGGGCTCTCTTCGCGCGCGAGGGCTGGCTGGATCGCCCCATCGCGTACCACCGTGACCCGCCGCCCCCACACGACATCGAGACGTGGGAGGAGCACCGCACCGGGCTGAGCTTCGAGCATGCCGCCTTCTCGAGCGGATGGGAGCCCAGCCCGCTCGAGGCCGGCTGGGCCCGCTGGATGGGGCACGAGGCCAACCAGACCGTGCACGCCTGGGTGTCGCGTGTCCCGGGCCGCCATCATCGTTCGTGGTTGGTGTGCGCCCACGGCCTCGGGATGGGCAACAACCCGGCCATGGACCTCAGGGCCTTCCGGGCCCCCCAACTCGCCCGCCGGGGTATCAACGTCGTCGTGCCCGTGCTCCCTCTGCACGGACCCCGGGCCTCGGGGCGGGGGCGGGGCGAAGACCTCATGACCATCGACATGGTCGACAGCATGCACGGCGTCGCGCAGGCCGCGTGGGACGTGCGGCGCATCATCCGGTGGTTGCGCGAAGAGCAGGGTGCCGAGCAGGTGGGGGTCATCGGGTACTCGCTCGGAGGGCTGGTGGCGTCGATCGTCGCCGGCCTCGAGGACGACCTGGCGTGTGTGATCGCCGGCATCCCCGTGGTCGACCTCCCCCACCTGGTGCGGCGGCACAGCCCACCCGACATCACGCGCCTGGCCGGAACGAGTGGCGTGCTCGGGCCCGGCGCCGACGAGGTCCACCGCGTCGTCTCCCCCCTGGCCCTGGAGTGCAAGGTCCCCTTCGAGCGCCGGTTCATCTTCGCCGGCCTCGCCGACCGCATGTCGACCTTCGGCCACGCCCGGCGACTGTGGCTGCACTGGGACCGCCCCGCCTTCGAGACCTACGCGGGCGGCCACGTCGGCTTCTTCTGGTCGCCTGCGGTCAAGCGCTTCGTCGATGAAGCGTTACGGCGCTCCTACACCAAGGCCGCCGCGGCCTGACCGGCTGCTCCACCTCGTCGGTCACCCGGCCCCTCCACGGAACGTCCCCGCACCTCCCCGCACCTCCCCGCACCTCCCCAGGCCTCACCGGGTCTCGGGCCGGTGGAACCGGAGAGGAAGCATCGGGAGCAGGCGGGGTACATTCGGGTCCTCCTGATCGCCGGGCTTGCCGCGCGACCGGAGAAAGGGGGATCCCCATGGGGCAAAGCGCGCGTACGGGCAAGATCCGGCTCGGCGTTCTCGGGACGGGAAACATCGCCGACCTGAACGTGGCCGGGTATCTCAAGCACCCCGACTGTGACGTGCTGGCAGTATGCGACGTCGACGGCGCGCTGGCGAAGGAAGCCGCCTCGCGCTGGGGCGTGGGGCGGGCCTACTCCGACATGGACGAGCTCCTGGCCGACGACGAGATCGACGCGGTGGAGATCCTCACCCCGACGCACCTGCACTACGCCCACGTGAAGGCGGCGCTCGCCGCCGGCAAGCACGTCTCGGTGCAGAAGCCCATCACGAACTCGGTGGACGAGGCCCTCGAGCTCGGACGCCTGGCCGATGAAGCCGGACTGACCCTCCGGGTGAGCGAGTGCTTCGTGCATTACCCCCCGCTCGAGATGGCCAAGAAGCTGATCGCCGATGGCGCGATCGGCCGGCCCATCGGCGTTCGCATCCGCACGGTGGTGGGCCAGACCGACTCGACGTTCCAGGCCGCCCTGCGCCCCGAGGGCTATGGGTGGCGCCTCGACAAGCGCAGCCCCGGGGGTCACCTGTTCGACGACAACGTGCACAAGTACGCCATGGCTCTGTGGCTCGTCGATCCGGACATCATCTCGGTTCAGGCGGTGGTCCGTCGCCGCGACATCTTCTTCGAGCCCTGCGCCATCATTTTCGAGTACGACGACCCCGAGCTTTTGGGCACCATGGAGGTCCAGTACGCGCGAGACATGTGGATGCGCTCGGGGTACTTCGGAGCCGACGAGTTCTTCGAGGTCCAGGGGGACGAGGGGTTTCTGTGGGTGACCCGGGCCACAGGCGAGATGCTCGACCTGGCGCCGGTGGTGCTCTACCAGGGCAAGGACAACGCCCGCACCTTCACGGAGTTCGACACCATCGACGCCGACTGGGCGACGGGCTTTCACCGTTCCTCGGCGCACTTCGTCGAGGCCCTGCGGTCGGGCACGCCGGCCGCCATGTCGGCCGCCGAGGCGGCCAAGGTCCTACAGCTCTGCTTCGCCGTCTACCAGGCATCCGACACGCGCCGGCCGGTCGACCCTCGCACCATCACGGGGTCCGTCACGCCGGCGGGCTGGGCCGAGTGGTAGACACCGGCTCGTAGACCGTACGTTTCGCGCCCCGAGCGCGCTGTCTCGGGACCTCGAACAGTCAGCCGCCGGAACTCGGACTACCCGAAGGTGACCGAGCTCCAGGCGCGGGTGACCGATGCATCACCCTCGATGACCACTGCCGCGCTGGTGTCCTCGCGCCTGCCGAGGAGCCAGAGGAAGAGGTCCGACGTGGTGGCCCGCACCACGGCATCGGGATTGCGGAGCCCTGGGTGGGACACGACGGTGTCCGGTGCCAGGTCCAAGGTGTAGGCCACATCGGCGTCGGTCGCCACCAAGCCGAGTCTCCCTTTGAGTTCGGGGCGCGGGCTCAGCGCCACCCAGAACGGCACGATCCCGACGTACTCAGCGATTCCGTCGGCGGCCAGGGGGGCATCGATGGCGTGGTCGAGACCGACAGCCTGCTCGACGTCCCAGCGATGGACAGAGGCCTCGTGGGCCACCCGGCGGTGCCAGAAGCGAGCAGGGCCGGGGCCCATGGCGCTCCAGTTCCATACCGGCTCATCGGGCCCTACCTGTTCGAGAACGGCCACAAGGGTGGCAAAGCCCTCGTCGTACCAGGCGCACAGCGCGTCCCATCCCTCGGGCCTCTCCGTGAAAGCGCCCATGTCGGTGGCGCGCTCACGAACCATGGCCTCGATCCACCAGTAGGCACTCCCGAGGTGCCCGACGACGGCTTCCACATTCCACTCGGGACAGCTCGGTACCCGCACGGCAGGGCCGCCCTTGGCGGCAGCCAGCAGGGCCGGGGCGTCAACCCTCAGGTACCCGACGAAGTCGGCAGGTTCCATCCGTTGCAGTCTGGCAGAGATCGTTCCGCCGCCCACACGCCCACACGCCTCCAACGGCGTTGCGCCAAGCGAGGTCGCCTCAGGTCTTGACCACCACGGTCCTGGTGACCTTGTCGTGCAACGTCTGATTCTTCGGATCCCAGATGGGGAACAGCATGTCGATGATCCACGGGACCAGGAACACGATGGCCATCAGGTACTCGAAGGCAGCCCGACCGAGGGCACGCGGAAATCCGATGGGGCCGCCCCGCTGCTCGTCGATGGCCCGGGACCCGACGAGCATCATCCCGACGGTCTGGCCTCGGCTCGATCCGCAGAAGATCGTTCCGTAGGCGATGACGATCACCGCCTGCAAGGCGATGCCGCCGAAACCGACGTGGAAGCCGCGTTGCCGGATGGTCTCCCCGTTGGTGAGGACGACGCCAGCGGTGCGGTGAATGGAGTGGGTCACGATCAACAGCGGGATGCTCACGATGAGGAGCAGGACCCAGTCGATGAGCCACCCTCCCAGGCGCACTCCGTAGTTCGCCAGGGCGGGCCGCTGCAACCCGTCGCCGGGAGGCATCGGGGCCCACTGGTACGAGCCACCTCCCGGATACTGAGGCATAGGCGGAGGAGCTGCGGGAAACGGCGGGGGCGGGGGCGGAGATTGATAGGCACCCGGGGTGGGAGCGGGGAATGAAGGAGCCGAGGGCGGAGGAACGAGCGGTGGCGGTGGCGGTGGCGGTGGCGGTGGCGGTGGCGGTGGAAAGGTCGGTGGCGCGGGCGGTTCGGAGTCGGGCGGTTGTCCCGTCCCAGACGTGTCAGACACTTGGCCTCCTCGCTCATGAGGACGGAGGAACTGTGTAGCCCTACCCCGATGATCCTCAGATCGTCACCGGGGGACGGCCTAACCCTTGGCGGTCATTATCGACCCCGGGGCGATGAGACTGGAGGGATGCCGAGCAGAGTGCCCGGAAAGCCCAGGTGCGCTACCTCGGGAGACCCGGGCCGATGTGGCTCCGGCCCCCGGGGAGTACCAGATGGAGGCTTGTCGGTCAGATGGGCGCGGCGGTGGTCGGCAGGGGCTCCAGGCGCACGATGGGCAGTTCCCGCTGCACCGTGCGCAGGTAGCGCCGCCACTGGTTGTTGTACGAGACGGCTCGGATCACCATTTTGTCGCGCTCCGTCTCGGCCAAGGCCCGGGCCCGCACCGGGATCGATCGGCCCCCGACATGCACCACGGCATCGGGGTAGGAGTCCAGGTTCAACCACCAGGCCGGGGGACGCTCGCCTCCGTAGTTCGAAGCGATCACCACGAAGCCCTCCCCGTCGGGCATGTACAGGAGGACCACACTGCGGGGTTGGCCCGAGCGGCGACCCCGGACCTCGAGCACCAGGAACCGAAGGCGCGGCCCGGACCACGACGGGCGACCGCGCGTGCGGACCAGCAGACGGGTGTGGCTGCGGGCAAAGGCGCGGAAGAAGCGCACCTGCAATGTGTCGGGCGGCACGGTGGTCACGCTAGCTGTCCCGGGCTCCACCGATTCGTTGAATCCGATTCACTCCATAGCCCGAGAGGCCCGAGGGGCGTGTCAAGTGTCGCGTCGTCGGTATGGCGTCAGCGACACAAGGCGAGCATCGTGCGCATACCGTTCTCGATACCGCGCCCGAGAACGTCGAGATCCGCCGTCGTGTCCCAGTCCCCCGTGATCCCGAAGGTGACCTGCCCGTCATAGGAGAAGATGGCCAAACCGATGCGCACCTGCCCGGCGAGGGGCACGTACGGGTAAGCGGTGACCATGCGGCGGCCGGCGACGTACAAGGGGAGCTGCGGTCCGGGCACATTGGTCGTCACCGTGTTGATGTTGCGCTGCGCCACCCGGGTGGCCATCCTCATCCCGAGGGCCAACAGCATGGGTGGTGCGAAACCCGACAGCGAGGTCAGGGCTTCACCGGCCACGGCTTCTTTGGATTCCTTGAGGCCCGCCATCTGGAGGGTGATGGCACGGAGGCGTTCGGCGGGGTCGTCGATGCCCACCGGGAGCGCCGCGAACATCGCCGAGACCTTGTTCTGGAGGGTGCCGTCGCCCACAGCCATGGCACCGGGGCTGCGCGGTCGAACCGAGACGGGTACGAGGGTGCGCACGACCCGCTCGACGGACTCGCCCCGGGAGCGGAGCAACTCACGAAATCCGTTGGTGATGGAGGCCAGCACGACGTCGTTGAAAGCCCCGCCCAGGCCCTTGCGCACCCGCTTGATGTCGTCCACCGTGGTGGCGGCCCAGGCATAGCGGCGATGGGGGCCGAGCGGGCCGTTGAGACTCGAGATGGGCGTGGGGCGGATCAGGCCGGCCATCGAGGAGAGCCCGCGGGCCACGTCCCCGGCCCGCGAGAGGGCGAGTCTGGGCATCCTGGTACTTGCCCGCACCGCCCGGAGCTGTTCGTAGGGGCTGCGGGCCAGGTCCGTGGCGGCTCCGATCGCCAGGCTGGCGCCACTCGGTGCGGGCCGGGGATTCCAGTCGTCTTCCAGCGGGGGGGACGGTTGGGGTGTCGTGTCCATGAGCACGGCGAGGAGATCGGTGCCCGACACCCCGTCCACGAGGGCGTGATGGGTCTTCGAGAGAAGGGCCCAGCGCCCTCCCCCCAGCCCCTCCACCATCCAGATCTCCCACAGGGGCTTGGCCCGGTCGAGCTGCTGCGCCATCACGCGGCCGACCAGTGCCCGGAGCTCGGCCTCGCCACCGGGAGCCGGCAGCGCGGTGTGACGGAGGTGGTAGTCGATGTTGAAGTGCTGGTCGTCGACCCACACCGGTCGACCCATGTCGAAGGGCACGAAGCGGACCACCTGCCGATAGCGCGGTACCAGGGGGAGCTTGCCTCGGACCATGTTGACGACGTCGGCGTATCGCGGCGGAGGCCCCTCGAAGATCCCGATAGCCGCAATGTGCATGTGGCTCACGTCGTCCTCCACGTGCAGGAACGACGCATCGAGTGGACTCAACCGGTCAAAGTGCACGGTCCACCTTCTTTCTCGTGCCGCCGCCAGCAGCATACGGCCAACGCTGGTGCCAGGGGGGGTCCTGTGGTCCTCGCCGAGACGTTGTCGCGGTGCTGGCCCGGAGCCTCGATGGCCGGCGTTTCTCGCTGGGAACACCGCCCGGCCGAGAGCGGATCGAGCTCCCCGGAGGGCCCGAGGTCCGTCGCCGGGACGCTGAGCGTTGGAAGATCCGAACCCCGTTGGGTGCGCTCGCCCTGACCGTCGCCGTGACATCACCACGGAAACCGATCGCACCCCGATTACGCTGCGTGACGGGGGTGCGGGGGTGACAGTTCGGAACCGGACCTTCACGGGAGAGGTCGGCCCATGACCATCGAGGACCAGGGGGGCGCGCTCGGGGCCTCGAGCGGGTGTCGGGCTTGTGGCAGACAGGTGAGCCCCGGGAGGGCCAACTGCCAAGGGTGCGGCACCCCGGTTGCGAGCGAGGCCCGGGCCTCGGGCGAGGCGGCCCCGACGCCGGACCCGACCACTCCACCTGCCTCCTCCTTCCCTCTTCCTCCTCCTCCTCCACCCGGCGCGGGGAACCCGAACCCGGGGTACCCGCCCCCGTACCAGGCGCCCTATCCACCGCCCTATCAACTGCCCTATCCACCGCCCTATCAACTGCCCTATCAAGCGGGGTACCAGGGCTACTACGGTCCGGTGGCCGTCGGACGACGCACCAACGGCATGGCCATCGCGTCGATGGTGCTGGGCATCCTGTGGCTGTGGTGGATCGGGTCGATCCTGGCGCTGGTGTTCGGGTACGTCGCCCTCGGCCAGATCAAGCAACGCAACGAGGGCGGCCGGGGCATGGCCATCGCGGGTGTGGTCCTCGGTTGGGTCGGGATCGTCACCGGTGTCCTCTTCGGCATCCTCATCGCGTTCGCCGCCAGCCATACGAACTCGGGCTCGTTCGGGCCATGACCGCCACACCGGGCGTCGTCGGTCACCGATAGGCGAGGCCGAGGGCAGCCGTGTCGCGTATTCGGTTCGACCGCAGGCGACTCGGTGTCGGAGACGTCATCGTCGCCGGCGCCAGCCTCGTGCTGATGATCGGGATCTACCTGCCGTGGTTCGAGTTCGGCTCCAAGGCCACCGGATACTTCAGCTTCGACGCCACGGCAGTACGGTCGTGGATGGACGCCACGTTCATCATCGCCCTGTCAATCGTGGTGTATCTCTCGGTCAGGGTGACGGTGGGCGAGTTCTGGTCGCCGCTACCCCATTGGTTCATCCTGCTCGGGGCGTCCGGTGTGAACCTCGTGCTCACGGTGGCGTGCTTTGCCAAGAAGGCGAGCGGAGTGAGCTGGGACGTGGGGGCCTACCTCAGTGTCCTGGCCGCCATCACGGCCGTGGCGGGGGCGCTCGTGCGTCGAAGCGAACGCGGCGCCGGCGCCGGGGGCGCCTCTTCCTCGCATCATGGGGGCCTCCGCCGTCCCCGTGATCCGGTGGTGCCCATGTCCCCGCGCCAGGTCAACGCGCCCGGGCATCCCAGCAGCGTCGGCTGCGCGACATGCGGTCGGTTGAGCCCGCGCACCACCAGCGTCTGCGCTTCGTGCGGTCGACCCCTGCACGGTTGACCACGTCGCCTCGCCGACAGCTTCGTTGCCTTGACCAAGCACCGATCGGGGCGCGCCGACGCGGCGTCTCGAGAGTTTTGGGGGGCGAAAAGCTACGGTTGCCGTTGCCATACCTCTGACCCGGTGTGGAGACCCGGGGTGCCTTGATCGCCTGCGTGGACAAGCCGGGGGCCATCGGGTTCCACGGCGTCGGATGGGGCTTCGGGGCCTTTGTGGGGCTCATCGCCGCCGTCGTGGCCGCAGCGCCGCTGGCGGCGCCCGCCATTCAGGCCCGCCGCTCCCCCCACTGAACCCCGGCGGTCAGAGCGTCAGCACCCCGCGGGCCAGCTTGCCGGCGTGCATGTCCTGCACGATGTCGCGGAAGCCTTCGAGGGGGCGGGTCTCGGTGACGAGCTCGTCGAGCATCAGCTTGCCGGTTAGGTAGAGCTCCACCATGAGGGGGATGTCGTGGTGGGGACGGGAGGCGCCGTAGCGACAGCCGATGAGTCCCCGGTCGACATAGGCCAGGTTGTTGATGTCCACGGTCACCTCCGATCCCCGGGGGGGGACGCCGATGGCGACGGCGGTGCCACCCCAGTCCAGGGCGTCGACGGCGTTGCGGAGGACGGCCGGGTGGCCCACGCAGTCGAAGGCCCAGGTGACGCCGCCGGGTCCGAGGGCCCGGGCCATCGACTTGGGCCCATGGGGGACGATCTTCTTGATCTCCTCCACGGCGTCGGCTTTCGAGGCGTCGACGAAGTGGGTGGCCCCGAATTGCATGGCGAGGCCCTCCTTCGAAGCCATGGTGTCGACGGCCACGATGCGGCTGGCGGCGGAGAGGCGCAGCGCCTGGATCACGTTCAGGCCCACGCCCCCGACGCCGAAGACGGCCGAGGTCTCGCCCGGGGCGACCCGGGCCCGGTTGAGGACCGATCCCACGCCGGTGAGGACGCCGCAGCCGATGAGGCAGGCCGAGGTGAAGGGGACGTCCTTGGAGATGGGGACGGCCTGGACCTCCTGGACGATGGTGTACTCGGCGAAGACCGAGGCGGCCGCGAAGTTCGAGGCCGGCACGCCGTTGTAGGTGAAGGGCGTGGAGACGTTGCCGAGGCTGCGGATGCACATGGTGGGGTGGCCGGTGTTGCAGGCCCGGCAGGTCCCGCAGCTGGCCAGGGTGGCGATGACGACGTGGTCGCCGGGCTTGACCGAGCGGACCGAGGAGCCCACCGCTTCGACGATGCCCGCACCCTCGTGGCCGAGCACCGAGGGGGCCTTCCAGGGGATGGTCCCGTCGAGCACCGAGAGGTCCGAGTGGCAGACCCCCGCGGCGACGATCTTCACCTTGACCTCGGTGGGACCCGGGTCGGCCACCTCGAGCTTGTCGGTGACCTCGGCGTCATCACCGGTGTAGACGATCCCTCGCATCAGGCTCCCTTTCCAGGTCTCTGCGCGAAGCGGTCGCGCAGCTCGGTCTTCAGTACCTTGCCACTGGCGTTGGTGGGGAGGAGATCGACCACCTCGACGTAGCGGGGCACTTTGTAATTGGCCATCTGGTCGCGGCTCCAGGCCAGGAGGTCCTCGGCCAGGGCTCCGGTGTCGGTCCCGGGACGGGGCACCACGAAGGCGCAGCCCACCTCGCCCATGCGGTCGTCGGGCACGCCGATCACCGCCGCCTGGGCCACCCCGGCGTGGCGGGCCAGGGCGCCTTCGATCTCGGCCGGGTAGGCGTTGAAGCCGCCCACGATGAACATGTCCTTCTTGCGGTCGGTGATCCGGAGGTTGCCGGCGTCGTCCATGACCCCCACGTCGCCGGTGTGGAGCCACCCCTCCGCGTCGATGGCCTCGGCGGTGGCCTCGGGGTCCTCGAAGTAGCCGGCCACGACGGTATAGCCGCGCACCACGATCTCGCCGGGCTCGCCGGGGGCCAGCTCATCTCCCGTGGCGTCGACCACGCGGACCTCGAGGCCGGGGATGGCGCGCCCCGAGGTCTCGGCGATGGTCTCCGGCGCATCGCCCCGGCGACACATCGTCACGGTGCCGGTGGACTCGGTGAGCCCGTAGGCGGTGAGGACGGTGGAGAAGGTGAGGTCCGAACGCATGCGGTTCACGAGGTCCACCGGGACCACGGCCGCGCCGGTGACGGCCAGACGGAGACTGGAGAGGTCGTAGTCGCCCCGGCGGGGATGGTCGAGGATCGACTGGTAGAGGGTGGGGGGTCCGGGGAGCACGGTGATGTGCTCGGCGGCCACGGTGGCGAGGACCTTGTCCACGTCGAAGACGGGCTCGGGGACGATGGTGGCACCCTGCATGAGACAGGCGATGATGCCCGCCTTGTAGCCGAAGGTGTGGAAGAAGGGGTTGACGACGAGGTAGCGGTCCCCTTCGGCCAGCCCGACGATCGAGGCCCAGGTGGCGAAGGTGCGGAGGGTCTGGGCGTGGGTCGTCATCGCCCCCTTGGGCCGACCGGTGGTGCCCGAGGTGAAGATGACGTCGGAGAGGTCCCCGCCCGTGACGGCGTGCCAGCGGTCACGCTCGGCTCCCACGTCGACCGGCGCGCCCACCACGCCTTCCTCGCACTCCACCACACCGGCCGCGCCGGCCAGGAATTCGCGCCAGCCGAAGATGGGGACCTCGTCGGTCGCCGTCACCTCGCTCGTGGTGCCCTCGTCGTCGCGCAGGAGGACGATGCGCTCCAGATGGGGGACGTCCTCGCCCTCGAGCATGGCCGGGTAGTCGATGCCGAGGAAGCCGCGCACGGTGAAGAGGGCCCGGGCGCGCGAGCGGGTGAGGACGTAGGCGGCCTCGGGGCCCTTGAAGCGGGTGTTGAGGGGCACCAGGGCGGCCCCGGCGCCGACGAGACCCAGGGCGGCGACGATCCACTGCGCCATGTTGGGGGCCCACATGGCCACGCGGTCTCCGGGATGGATGCCCGCGGCCATGGCCGCGCCGGTGACCGCCAGGGCGTCGCGTTCGAGCTGGGCGAAGCTCAGGCGGATGTCGCCGTCGGCCACCGCCTCGGCCTCGCCGAAACGCGCCGCGGCGTCGGCCACCAGGCCGGGGATCGAGCCCCAGCGGAGGTCGCCCCGGGGGTCTTCGCCCTCGGGCCCGCCTCCTGGTCCCGCCTCCCGCTCCCCTGTTGGATCTGACACGCCGTCAGGCTACCGAAACCGGGACGCGGGCCCCCAAGCCGGGGTCGAGGGCCCGACGTCGCTGAACCGGGCTCCCGGTGCGATAATGACGGGGGGACGTTCTCGGGGGGGAGTGCTGAGTGCAGGGTCTGGGGCTGGTCCGGTGCGTGATGACACCCGTCCGATGAAGGCTGCAGCGCGCATGGTCGGGCGCTGATGCGACGACCCTCGTGGCGACTGGTGGCCGTGCTGGCGGCGGCGACCCTGCTCGCCGCCTCGTGCTCGGGGTCCACCCCGAAGAAGGCCAAGACCCATCCGCATCACCATTACCTCCAGGAGCTGGCGGCAGCCCAGGCCGCGGCGGCCAAGACGGCGGCGGCCAAAGCTGAGGCCGAGGCGAATGCCGCCCCCTCGACCACCGTGGCGGTCGGGAACACCGGGCCCGGGTCGACGACGACCGTCGTCGGCGGAGTCACGACGACCACGGCGCCGGCCACCGCGGGCGTGCCCACCACGACGACACCTGTCGTCATCACCAGGACGGGGAGGATCCGGCATCGGATCGTCGTTCCCGTGATCGACAGGTTGAAGCCGTTGCAGAGCTACACCGGCGCCACCGTGATGATCGTCGGCAAGCGCCTCCAGCACGCCACGACGGTGGCGTTCGACGGGATCGTCGCCAAGATCAGCTTCGATTCCTCCACCCGGATCAAGGCCATCGTCCCCGTCGGTGCCACGAGCGGGCCCATCAGCGTCATCACCCCCTACGGCACCGCCACGATCCAGGGGTTCAGCATCATCGCCTGAGACACCCGTCTCGAGGCGACCGCCGTCATGGCGACCTCGACCGGTGTTGCTATCAGGGGTGCTGGCTCGAGACCGAGACGATCTCGCCGCTCATGTAGGACGAGTAGTCGCTCGCCAGGAAGACCATGACGTTGGCGACCTCCCAGGTCTCGGCCGAACGTCCGAAGAGCTCGGCCTGGCGCAGACGGTCGAGCTCGTCGTCGGGGAAGACCCGGTTGAGGAAGGGGTGCAGGGCCAGACTGGGGGCCACGGCGTTCACGCGCACGCCGTGGGGAGCCGCCTCCACCGCGGCGCAGCGGGTGAGGGCCATGACGCCGGCCTTGGCCGCCGCGTAGTGGGACTGGTCGGCCTGGGCGCGCCACCCGAGCACCGAGGCGTTGTTCACGATCACTCCCGATCCCTGGGCGTACATGTGGCGGAGCCCGGCGCGCATGCAGCGGAAGGTGCCGGTGAGGGTGATGTCGAGGACCGTCGACCACTGGTCGTCGGTCATGTCGACGATGGGGGCGTTGCCCCCGAGACCGGCGTTGTTGACGGCCACGTCGATACGGCCGTGCTCGGCCATGGCGGTGTCGTAGAGGTGCTGGACCTGGGCCTCGACGGTCACGTTGCAGGGCACGGCCAAAGGTTTGGTCCCCGTCACCTCGGCCAGCGCCTCGGCGGCCTCACCCAGCCGGCGTTCGTGGGCGTCGGAGATCACCACCACCGCACCCTCCTCCGCGCAGCGCCTGGCGGCGGAGAATCCGATACCGGTGCCCGCCGCGGCGGTGACGACCACCACCTTGCCCTCGAGCAGGGCATGGGGGCCCGGTGCCACGGGTGCAGATGGTCGCGGTCCCGGTGACTGGCCTTCGGGAGGGTGGGGGTCGGCGGGTGTCACGGGGACGGGGCTCCCTTCGCGGTGGCGGGGACCTTGGGCTCGGGGGGGAGCCCGAGGACGCGCTCACCGATGATGTTGCGCTGGATCTCGTTCGAGCCGCCGTAGATGGTGTCGGCCCGACTGAAGAGGAAGATGCGTTGGAGGTCGTCGAGTTCGTAGGGGAGGGCGTCGGCCACCAGTGACGAGGCGCCCAGGACGTCCATGGCCAGGTCGCCGAGATCCCGGTGCCAGGTGGCCCAGAAGAGCTTGGAGATCGAGGCCTGGGGTGGGGCCACGGGGCCGTCCACGCCGGTGAGGGAGCGGAGGGTGTTGAGGCGGAGGATGAAGAGGCGGATCCACACCTCGGCCAGGCGCTGACGGAGCACCCTGTTGGTGGTGGCCCCGTTCTTCGCCGCGACCTCCAAGAGGTGGTCGAGCTCGCGGCGGAAACCCACGATGTCGCCGAGGAGGCCCACGCCGCGCTCGAAGGCCAGGGTGGCGAGGGCCACGCGCCACCCGTCGTTGACCTCACCCACGACCATGTCGGCATCGGTGTGGGCGCGGTCGAAGAAGACCTCGTTGAACTCCGAGGTCCCGGTCATCTGCCTGATGGGCCGGATCTCGACGCCGGGCTGGTCCATGGGGACGAGAAGGTAGGAGAGCCCTCGGTGGCGGGGGGCCTCGGGATCGGTGCGACAGACCACGAAGCACCAGTCCGACCACTGGGCGTAGGAGGTCCACACCTTCTGACCCGTGATGACCCACTCGCCGTGTTCGAGGACGGCCTTGGTCTGGACGTTGGCGAGGTCCGAACCGGCGTCGGGCTCGGAGTAGCCCTGGCACCACAACTCGGTGCCCCACCGGATGGGATTGAGGAAGCGCTTCTTCTGGGCTTCGGTCCCGTAGGCGATCAGGGTCGGGCCGAGGAGCCCCTCCCCCATGACGTTGACCCGGGCCGGGGCATCGGCGCGGACGTACTCCTCGTTCCAGATGACCTGTTGGGACATGGGCGCGCCCCGGCCGCCGTACTCGACGGGCCAGCCCACACAGGTCCACCCCTCGGCGCCGAGCTTGCGCTCCCAGGCCAGGCGGAGATCCCGGCCCTCGTGCTGGAGCCCGGCCCGGCCCAGCCCCCGGGCCTCGGCGAATTCTCCGGTCAGGTTGGCCTCGAGCCAGGTGCGGGCCTCGGCTCGGAAGGCGGCGTCCTCAGGGCTGTCGTGGAGGTCCATGGGGTGGGTTTGCCGTCATGCTCCCTGGCCAGGAGCGTTTCTGGGGCGACGATAGCAAAGGGGTCCCGACCGCCCCAGGGACACATGGCTATGTCTCGGGAGGGGCGATCCGACGGCGAGAAATCTTTGTGGAGGCGTGGAACAGTTACCCAGGGGACGGCGTTACCGAGGCATGGGATTACTCCAAAGAGTCATGGGCAGATCAGCGCGACCCCCGAGGAGGGCAACCGTGAGTTCAGAGACCGTGCAGCCAGAGATCGTGAAGACCGAGGACGAGTGGAAGGCTGAGCTCGACCCCGAGCGGTACCACGTCCTGCGGGAGAAGGGCACCGAGCCGGCGTGGACCGGGGCGCTCCTCGACGTGCACGACCCCGGCCTGTTCCGGTGCGCGGCGTGTGGGGCCGAGCTGTTCCGGTCCGACGACAAGTTCGACTCGGGATCGGGGTGGCCGAGCTTCACCAAGGCGGCGGCCGACGGCGTCATCACCGAGCACGACGACAGTTCGTTCGGCATGCGCCGGACCGAGGTGACCTGTGCAAAGTGTGGCGGGCACCTGGGCCACGTCTTCCCCGACGGGCCGGCTCCCACCGGTGACCGGTACTGCATCAACTCGCTGTCGCTCGAGTTCGAGCCCGGCGCAGAAACGTAAACGGGGGTTCCGTGCCGAGATTCAGCCGCCGGACGCCACGGACGCCCGGCGGCTGAGCTCAATCAGCAACGAGCCGCGCTTCGATCAGTTCGAAGAGGGCGGCGAGTCGACCGGCTTCGGCGGCTCGTCCGGTTCGCAAGAGTGCACGCTCGGCTTCGGCACATGCTTCGCAGGCATCGAACGCTTCGCGTTTGGTGAGAACAACGGTCGTCGAGAAACTCACTCGTGCTCCTTTGTGGGGTAGGAGAGAGGGATTCACCTTTTCCTCTCCACCAACTCATCGGGCGATTTGCGTCGGGGGCCGTCGCTGGCGCGCCACAGGACGAGCAGCGTCGACGCGCCAACAAGGACTCCGGCAACAGATGCGAGCACGAGACCCCATCCAAAACGCTCGAGCAATGGCCAAGCTGGGATCCAGGAACCGAGTCTTCTGATCGCCTGGTCGGCGGGCCGAGCGACAGACGGAACCGCTGCAAGGACAGGGAGGACGAACCAAAGCGGTACGGTGACAACGATCACCTGCTTCTCCTTCACGGTGACCCGGGACCGACTGACCGGACTCGCGACAGCAAGACCGTCGCGAGTCCGGATCACGCCGGTCAGGCGTCGATTCCAATGACCTCGGCTTCGCCGGCCGGGTCGGAGTTGCCGGCAAGGTCGCCCTGGTCGGGACCGCGACGCTCGGTCCGAGAGATCTCAGCAGTGGCGAAGCGGAGTGATGGACCCACCTCTTCGGCCGTAACTTCGACCCGACTCCGGCGGTCGCCATTGTCGGTCTCCCAACTATGTTGCTCGAGTCGCCCGGTCACGATAACGCGATGGCCCTTCACAAGACTCAGCGCAACATTCTCCGCGAGGTCCCTCCAACACACAACGTCGAAGAACGACGTGGCTTCTTCCCATTCGTCGGATCCCTTGGGTTGCCACCGGCGATTGACGGCCAAACCAAAGGTCGCGTTTGCCTGGCCATCCCGCGTGTAGCGGATCTCTGGATCTCGGGTCAGGTTTCCTGACAGAGTCGTCGTGTTGCTCATCGAGTCATTTCCTCCTCGTCTCTGGCTCACCCTCTGGTGGCAAGCTCCATCGTGGAGGACTGCCCTTGCGAAGAACCTCCCCGCTACCTTTCCGTGATCTTTGCCGAAGCGAGCCGACAAGCGTTTGGCCTGCCCGCAAAGAACGAGGAGCGCGGTTGGCGGCGATTCAGTGACTCCGCGCGGCGAATGATCGGCGCGAAAGCTGGCGGTAGAGCGCTAAGGTCTCTGGATGCACGGCGTCGAATGGCTCCACGTCATCGGCAACGAGATGAACGAGCTCAGCCATGACTGACTCGACTCCCGCAGGATTTCCGGCCACATCTGCGGCGTTCATGAGAACTCGATAGAGCCGCTCATCGTATGGGCTCACGCGCAGGCCTTGGCGGGCCGACCACTCTGCTCCCGGAGCATCGAAGGCTTTCAGGCAATGTCTTGCATAGCGGCACGCCAAGTCCACGATCCCGGCCTCGACGGTGGCGAGAATCCCCTCGAGGACTACCCAGTCGGGCGAACGAAGTCCGTCAAACGGCCGACCGGCGATCTGCATCAAGGCTTGGCGCCAGTCATCCGGCCGTGACGATTGCGACAGTTCGACAAACGCATCCCAATCGGTCCGGACACCGGGCCCCAAAGCCAGACGACCGCGGGATCGTGGTAGATGATCTTCACCAGAGGCAGACGTTCCTAACGATCGACGGGCCGCGGAGGCGGTGGAATGGAGGCTTGCTGGTGCCATCGCTTTGTCCGGCCACAACGCAGTCGCCCACTGCTCATTGCTCACACCACCGGGGTGCACAGCGAGATACACGATTAGCTCGATCGCCCAGGCGCGAGTGAACATTCTGGCTGCACCCGTGATCTCAACGGGCCCAAGAACGCGTACGAGAACGCTCGGCTGATCCAGACAGCTGGTGGCAGGAGGCTCGCCGGGGGCCTCGAGCTGAGGTGGTCGCTCATCGAAGGTGGATGCGCGTTCTGGTATTCGAAGAGACAAGCTCTCGTAGGGTCCCTCGTCTGGCGTGACTCCGGCAGTCTGGATTGCGACAGAGACGAGGCCAGCAACCCCCTCGGCAAGGTTCGATGGGACGGGCTGACTCGAGAGAGAGGGCCACCGAAGGTTCGCCCCATCCACCGATACGCGGCCCCCACCAGCTCGGACGCGCCAACGTGCCGAAAGGACGTCACAACCGCAGACCACGGCTACACCAAGAGATCCGTCGCCGGCCACCTCGATGAGATCGTCGAGCGCACCGAGCTCCTCCACGGAGGCGGTTGGAGAGCAGACCACAAGGCAGAGATCCCAGGCGTCACCCCCATCCTGCCACCGAGTCTCGCTGTTTGTAGCACGACCACCCAAAGCTAAAAGGGCAGCGCGTTCGCGTGCCCTGCGCTCCATCTTGGCACCTACGGCTTTGAGCGACCCTGCGTGGCTCACCCGCTCGAGACCCTCGCTTCCCTCTCCGAAACCGACCAGGACAAGGTCGATCTGGTCGGACCATTTGGCCGTGGCCAGCTCAACAGCGATTGCCTGGACGAGCGGGTCGGTCTCAGGTCCCGAGATCGCGACCGAACCGGCTCTTTCCATGTTGACCAAGACGATGCCAAGCTCATCTCGTCCCAGTGTGACGAGGGACGGGAGCGGTGCATCGATTCCCACAACCTCGAGGTCATTGCGAAGCGCGTCGATACGTTGTCCACTCTTCGTCAGGATCCAGCTGGTTCCGTCCGACCCGAATTCGAACGGTGGTGGTGGAGATGAAAGCGGACTCGAAGGGTCAAGCACGATCTCGACAGCGTTGGGACGCAGGAGAACGGCCGAGACAACGGGCGTCTCCAGATGTTCGCGACGCACCGTTACCGAGAGAAGGCGAAGGCTCAAGTCGATCCACTCGGCTGACCCTGGGTCGGATGCGATCCGCAGCCCTCGCTCCAGTTCGACCAGATCTCCTTCTGGAAGGGCAATCCGAAGTCCGGTAGGACGTAGCCGTTGCTGCGCCCGGCGCATGCGGTCGAGCAAGGCAACGATGCCGGCTCCCAACAGTCCGTATCCGATCGGCGCCACGGGAATATGGCGGCCAGGTGATCCACGGTCCCTCTCGGGTGCCCGGGATGTCATGAAGTCGCCTTGAGTCCGGATGTCGTTGGCACTCTCGAAATGGGGTTTATCGAGAGTCGTTAGCCCCGCTATGCCCATCGCGGGAGCGACCCAGACCGAGGCACCGTTGGTATGTAGATTCGGCACGCTCGTTTCCGAAGCAATGAGAGAAGAGGGCGATACCTGAGTCACCTCAGCATCACCACTCACGACTCCTGGAATCACGAGTAACCAACCGGGTCGAATCCAATGGTCGTCGGTGAGCTCTTCGCCGTCGGGTTGTCGACGCCCGTAGTTGGCTGCAGCGATCAGCCGCCAGTCCAACGGCGAACCAAGCTCCTCCTCAGCAATCGACCAAAGCGTGTCCCGAGGCTTCACTACGTAGATTCGTCCGGGTGCCTCCGACGCCGTCGATGTAATCGGGACGGTCTCTACGTCTATTCCTGCGGGAGGATTCGAGACGTAGATCGTGCTCGAACTCTCGAGCCGGGTAGAGCCTGGCCGTTCATATGGACCAGGGGCAGAGACGGCGGAGACTTGAATTCTCAGAGGTGCCATTTGGCGGCTTGGAAACCCGAATGCCAAAGACGCACCTACCAAGCCGGCCACCAGTGACTGAATGTGACGACTTCCCGGCACCCTCCCAGGGATGCGACCCCGGACTCGACTCACAACGTCGACAACGACACAGACGACGAACCATGCCCAAGCGAGCCATGCGATCGACCAGACGAGTTTTGTCGTCGCGCCGTCGCTGAAACGTCGAGCCAATGCATTTCCGACCTGTCCCGGGTGAACCAAGAGGTAACGCATTTCCCCGAGAGGTGGCGTGGCGTGTGCTGCCAACAGCAGCGACGGCACCCCTATGAGGAGCCCGAAGAACCCCAGCGTCGTTGCCACCCAGAACACCAACCCTCTGCGACCGGCAAGACGATTCGGACCACGGGCCACGACCATCAGTCCTCCCTGGTCACGCCGTGCACGTTCGTAGCACTGGCAGTCGCAGAGATCCCGATTTGCTCTAGCCCGATCATGCCCAGGATGACGGTCGGCTCCGATGACTTGACGTTCACACTCACGGTTTGGCCGACAACCGTGACGACACCTGGCCTACCTATCGCTCGCAAGTAGGCATCGGCGACCTTGACGGCAGCGGCAGGATCGATCGAAACAACCCCCGCCCGGATCGCGTCTACCGAGATCTGATCGGCACCAAGCCGCGCCGCTTGTTCGGCCTCGCCTGAAGCCGCGCCTTGTGCTGCAACCGCTCGGCCCCCGTCTATGACGAGGCCGAGCAGAACAAAGAGGGCGACGGCGAGCACTGCAAGAAAAACCGTAAACGATCCTTGTTCACGGTCGCGCTCAACGCCATCTGAATATTTCCTAAACGCGGTGCGGCCGCTCTCATCGGCGGTCCTCACGACGCGATCGTCCTATAAGGGTCGATTACTGCTACCTGGACCGCCTGCACAGTCGCAGAGCCGGGAAAGCCCGGGACCAGGAGGTCCGACAGGTCTACATGACATGTCACGGACACCCGCACTTCACCTCCGGGGACAACTGAGTTGGAATCGACGGTCACGATTGGAGCCACACACGAATGAAGTGAGGCAAGCACTGGCATCGCAGCAGCGACCGCGACCTGCTGAGCTTCACCAGCGGACCCGGCGACGGCGACTGCATCCGCCGCTGCCCGCGCCCCTGCTACGACCTGCTCACTCGCCAGTGCATACCTTCCGAATGCCAGCGCCACGAGCAGGAATAGTGCGACGACGGGAGTCAGAACCACGAGCTCGAGCGTCAGGCTTCCGCATGCACCGTCACGCCCCATGCTCATTCTCGCGCTCTCCCTGTGGTCAGTTCCCACCACGGAATTCCTGCCTGGAGCCGACACGGACCGCAGAGACAGCAAGATGGACTCCTGGGATGATCGATTCGGCAACTCCTGTGACTCGCATCTGCACCTCATCGCCCGGCATCAGCGATGCTTGTACAGACGTATCTTCAACCACTTGATGTGCGGTGTCGGCCAATGCCAATCGCGCTTCTGCGATCCCTGATGTCAATGAGCCATTCTCGACACAGGCGGCCTGATCGCCCCGAGAGGCGGCCGCCTGCACCAGCGTCGACGCGTGAGCCCAGAGACACACTTGGACACAGAGAAGGATCACCAGCATCGCGGCCGGGATGGCGATAGCTGCTTCTACAACGGAGCCTTCCTCACTAACGACAGTCCTTGGCCGAAATGAGGGACCTCCCGGTGAGCCAAGACGGAGAACGCGTTTCAGTTGAGGTTGATCGAGTTCGTCTTGTCCATCACCTTGGCAACGATGATCGCACCAACAGCAATGGCGAGCGCGGCGAACACTGCCGTCAGGATTACTTTTTCGACCACACTGCCCTCCTCGCCACGATTCGCCCACGTCCATCTGGATGTCGCGAGCGTCCACAACACTCTGACCTGAACAATCATGATTGACCCTTCCTTTCATTTCAGCGTGCCCCACTCGATTCGAATCGGCATCACGGTGCCTCGATCAGAATCCCGAAGTAATCCGGGTGAACGCCGGGAAGCCGACGAAGATCAGGAACCCAACGAGGAGAAACGCACCGGGTATGAACAGCCTCTCGGTCAGTGCGTTTGCGTCCGCCTCTGCGTTCGCGAGCTCGTGTCGACGAATGGTCGCAGCCCGTGTCGCCAAGGTGGCTCGCACTTTGGCACCCTCTGTCCCTGCCAGGCCTGCCGTGGCAGCCAAGTCGCTCAGCTCGTCGATTCCTAACGTCTCTCCGAGTCGTGCGAGCGCCGTCCAAGGTGGCTCGCCTGTATCGCGACAAAGAGTCAGCATTGCCAAGAGGCGGCGCGATACGACGTTCTCGCCAAGCTGAGCAGCTGTGAAAAGAGCGCTTTCGATTCCCATCCCACCTGCTAGGCCCAGAACCACGAGATCGAGGAAAGAACAAACGACTCTCCGGGCGTGTCGCCGGCCTCTTTTGGCCTCGGCGTTCAATTCCGCGATCGGAAGCAGCGCCCCGCCAATTCCAAGAAGCAACCCCGCCCCGATAGGAACCAACTGGGAGCCCCGCAGACCTCCTGTGACCAGGACGACCCACGTCAGACTCGGAAGGGAGAAGCCTAAGACGGCGCACACGATACAGCGGGCAGAGAGTTCTTCGAGCGAGGAGTTGGCCAGGGCGAGACGGGTGCCCAGTTGGCGGTCGAAGAGCTCCTTCTCTCGAATCGCGTTGGCGACATGGATCGCCAATCGACGGTGGAAGTGCCACGTCTCTCGCTGCCAAGACAACGGCTCGGGGCGGCCTGTGGAACTCTCATCTGTCATCAGGCCCGTCAACACGCTTTGCAGCGACGTCCTCGGTCCACGGAGGCCATTGACGATTCCTACCAAACCGACACCAAACCCCAGTCCCGCAATCACGACAAGAGTCATCCGGCTAGCTCCACATCCAGGAGCCGTATTTCGGGCACCGGGCGAACCAGCCGGATCATGAGTGCCAGTCCCAGACCGTAAAAGATGCCGACTAACGCCAGAGCCAATTGCCCAACGGCGGTCCCGAAGGGGGCGAGGTACGAGTGACCGACCAGCGCCAGCGTACCGGCGAACACCACTGAGAAGAGCACGATGGTTCGTACACTGCTTTGTGCCGAAGCCCGGCTGGCATCCACGCGGAGATGCATCGAGACGTCTTCTCGGATCGATTCCGCCAACGCGCCCAGGACGTCCACGAGTCGATTTGCCCGTGATGTCGCTGCAAGCAGCAATGCGCAAACCAGGTACTCGGCAGCCGGGTCGTCGACGTCGGCAGCGAATGAGCGCAAAGCCGCTTCCAGAGACATACCGTTGGCCAGCCGCGTCGCCAAAGCGCCAACTTCCCCTCGGATCGGTGGCGGCGCCGACGACGCGGTGACCACGATGGCTTGAGCAAGTCCCGCTGAGGCTGCCAGGGAGTCTCGGATCAACTCAGTCCATGCAGCCACGGCCTCGGTCCTCTTGGATCCCGAACCGGGGCGGACCCTCCGAAGGCTCTTCGGCAAGGTCGCGACAGCCGCCGCGCCCAAGATGCCAGCGACAGGCCATCTGGTAACGACAGCACAGAGGAGACCGAAGCATGTCGGGATGGCGACCCGGCGAATCAGTCGCGGAGGTGTCGAGTCCTTGCTGACAGCCTGTGAAGCAGACGACGAATGTCTCCCCGTGCGGGAACGATGGTCCAACCAGTGTTGGGGGCGGAGTACCCAGGTGAGGCCTACGATCCCGACAGCACTCCCGAGCCCTAGCAACGCAGCTATCAATGTGGTCACCAAACCACCGCCTCGGTACTCCTCAGGGCAGGCTCAAAACCGCAAGTGGTCAACTCTTCGAGGGTGGAGGATCGCAGAGGGGAGGATTGCCCTACCCGGCCGTCTCGACCCGATCGGAACACCTCGTTCGAGATGACATGGAGTCCCTCGGATCCCACGACTTCTTGCACGGAGGAAACGAATCGACGCCGTTTCACCGACTCGAATCTGATGCCCTTCTGCTCTGGTCCTTCGGAGAACTGGTCACGCTGCCATCCGTTCAGGTAGCGCATGTCTGGCGAGGCATCGTCCACATCTGCGACTTCGACAAACACAGCGAAGTGCACTGCTCCAGCAATCAGCAGGTTGGTCGATTCCAACGGAAGGCGCTCGGGTGCCTGAACGGCGTATGACGCGAGTCGACGGAATACACCGAGCGACGAATCGGCGTGAATCGTGCACATCGATCCTGAACGGCCTTGGCTCATGGCGTTGAGCATCGGCAAGACCTCATCACCAAGGACCTCGCCAACGATGACCCGATCGGCATTCATCCGAAGGGCTCTTCGAACGAGCCGCGCCATGGAGATGGCGCCCTCCCCTTCGGCATTGGCAGGCCGGGCCTCCAAGGCCACCAGGTCGGGGTGCCGCTCGGGCATCGAGTCCAGGCCCAGTTCGAATGCTTGCTCGATCGTCACGACCCGCTCCCGTGGTGGGATGACTGAGGCCAGCGCTCTCACCAAGGTGGTCTTTCCGGAGTTCATCGCGCCCCCGACAACGATGTTCTTCCTCGCCCGGACAGCGGCCGACAGGAAGCTGGCCAGCGTCTCGTCGAGCCCCCCCATCTCGACGAGATCGTCGAGGGTCAAGTCGACATAGCGATGACGCCGGATCGAGACAACCGGGCGCTGGACAACAGACATCAGGGCCGAGAGGCGACTCCCGTCGGGGAGCCGTAGGTCCAGCTCGGGATGAGAGACGTCGAATCGTCGTTCCGAGAGACCGAATCGCGCTGCCGCCGACCGGAGCGTTTCGGCGAGTTCTTCGTCCGAGTCAGCTGCGGAATCGACTCTCTCCTTGGTCCCATCCGCATAGGTCACCCACACTCGATCGCAGCCGTTGACGTCGATGTTCTCGATTTCAGGATCGTCGATCAGTGACTGAAGCCGGCCCAGCCCAAATAGGGCAGCCAGGACGGCGCGGGCAACTCGCTGCTCCTCTGCAACCTCGAGAGGAGCCCTCCCACTTTCGACCGATTCGGCGGCATGGCCTTGGAGTCTTGACAAGATCAACTGTCGCGCGAGCTCCCGACGATCCTCTAAGGCCAGCTCGTATCCGGTGGCACCCGATAAGTCATCGGCCACGTCCGATCGGAGTCTGGAAACCAACGATGTCAGTTCCTCGGCGGACCTCATGAGAAACCCGGATCTTGTTCCCCAAGCGCCTCTACCTCGAGACTGAACGTTGAACTGAACGCTGTGCTCAATGCCGCCATGCGACTGTCATCGTCGGTCAGGGCGGGGCAGGCTTCGTGGTCATCATCGAGGTTGGACTGATCCAGTAGCCCGTCGACCAGGCGTCTTGCCGACACCACCAGATCGCTCCGAGCAAATCGTTTGGTCCTCCCAGGCGAGCCACACACCATCGCTGCCGACCCCTCATCAAAGGGGAGGACGGCAATCGACTTCGCCTGAAATGCCTGCTCGATTTCCCCAACCCGAAATCGACCGGACCCGACAATGACCACTGAACTTGTCCCTGTGGCCAGGTCTCGTACAACGTCGATGGTCCAAAGAGCGTGTGCGAGTCCGGCGGTATCGGGCCTTGCGACCACCACCACGTGATCGGCCGCCTTCAGAATCTCTTGTTGACCAGGCGCAGCGGTAAGAATTCGCCCGCAATCGACCAAGAGGTCGATTGCCTCGGGAAAGATGGCCAAACCTACCGCCCCCAGCTCCCGGTCCAGACTGCTGGCAGCGTCGGGATTCAACGGGCCTGCCAAGACTTCGAGTCCGCCAGGGAGACTCTGAACATGAGGATCGAATGTCGCTTCGGTGTGTTGGGACCGCCTGTGGGCAAGGACCAAGCTCGTCATACCAATACGCGGTGAAAGTCCGAACCGCGCCGCCAGATCGTTTCCCGAGGGATCGCATTCGGCGACAACGGTCCGCCTACTTGCCGGCCATACGGCTCCTGCGATACAGGCGGTCGTTGAGACCCCCGGTGACCCCTTGCCGCAGCAGAAGGCAACGAGAGTCATGAGCTCGGCCCCACGAGAGCCAAGGCCGCCTGGCCTCCGGCCGACGCGCTCGCCACAAGCGGTGCCATCGCGGCCGGGATCAGAACCGAGACAACGATCGTGTCCGGACTTGACGCCGTGGGGAAAGCCACGCCGGTCACCGTGGCGTTTCGCGCCAGGACTCCGCCGATCTGAAACGATCCGCCAGAGCCAGTCGTACCGGTAGGTGCGGCATTCTCGGACGGGTCGCCCGTCAGAGTGGATGGCGATCCGGTCAAGAGCACGTCGACAGTGTCACCGTCCGCGACGCCTCCGGCGGGAAGCTGTCCCACCTTGGTTGCCACCCCCACGATCGCTTCACCGGGTGCCGGACCGCCGCGAACGGTCAGCTCCGAGATCCTGAGTAGGGTCCCCCGAAGCAACGGGACGGCTGCCTTTCGCCCAATGATACCGCCGGCGTCTTCAGCAGGAATTGGAGAAAGTTCCGCCGAGAAGGAGATCTTCACAACGGTGAGGTCCCTTCGAGTGACCGGGTGCCCTTGTGGAACGTTGTGTGACAGTGCAAGTACAGCGACTCGGTTTCCCGCGTGTAGATAGAGGCTCGTGAAGATCGCGACGCAAAACGTGACCAAAACTAGAGATGCGATCGCGACAGCGGGCTTTCGACGATGGGCGTTTCCCAGGAAACGAGGTGGGTCGACGGGCAGGTGTCGGTCCGATCGGGCACGTGTCATCGTCGTGGACATGAGGACTAGGGCCTTGATCGGCCGTCAGCCGGCTGTTCCGACGGATTCAACCTGCTCCACGCGAACCGGAACTGAGGAACTCGTATGGAGGGGTGGCAGCGATCCACCACCACCGACAACTCCTGTCGCTGACCAGCTAACCGTCCACGTGACCGTCGCCGTGACATCGAACGCCCCGTCGTTCGGGTCCCCATCGACGCTGGGTTGCCCAGCAGAAGACTCGGGATATGTGTACGAACAGTCCGTGGTCTGCTCTGCGTTCGAGACAGTTGGCTGATAGGGACTCCCGGGTCCTCCGCACACGACCGTGTGCCCGTCGCCCATCGACCACGAAACGCTGTCCGGCACCGCGACCGCGGTGGCGGTGACACTCCCCGCCGTCGCGGTCGCACTGAAGCTGTGCCACATCTGGGGGTCGATCCAGAGCCACGAGTTCAGGTTGACGACGCTGAACGAGGAGGGGTTGAGGTTGACGACCGGGGACGGGAGCGTCAGCGAATCGGCAGCTTGAATCGCCAATGCACTCGGAGCCGGTCCGGGGGTTGCAGCCGGGGATGGCGTTTTCGAGGGAAACCACGAGAGGGCCCCGCTATAGATCGTCAGTTTGCTGCCGGGGCATTTCACGAAATACCAGCTGCCTGGAGTGGGGCCGCCCGGGCCAAAGGTCGCCGCCTCCTTGGCGGGGAGCGGAATGTAGGTGCATGCAGACCCGGAGCCTCCGCCCTTGCGGACAATCCGATGGACTGCTCGAGCGGGTTTCGAACTCTGGCTGGAAGCACCGACCTTGACCGTGTTTCCGCCGTCAGACGCCGAGCTCGAGCCAGAATTCGTGGCCGCCCAGGCAACGAAAGCCCCCTGGGTCACGACTAGTGCGGCGATCGCCACCGCCGCCCAGACCTTCATCGGACGGGTTGGGCGGCCTTCGTGATTCTCACGCATCGCGAAGAGGGGCCTTTCGGGCCGCACGGAGGGCGAGGGGCGTGGGCTCACTCCACCACCTGATCCAGCTCAGCGAGCGTTTCTGCGCGCTCGGCGCTTCGGCTTGACTACGGGGCGTGACTAGGTAAGGCGAAAACATCGAAACCCCCCCAAATCAGTGTTCTCTTGGAGGCCACGCCCCCACTGAACGTGGGGAGACTACGGGCAGTGATGATGCGAGGCAACTTGCCTGTTCACACGACAAAACGGGCACGCTGCGGCGTCCCGCCGACAAGAGGCCAACGCGACGTCGCGATGGCGGTGGCGGCACGGGGGCAGGGGATGAGGATGTCCTAAGAAAAACCACACTCAACAGTGACCAGCTCGGCTTGCCGCGTTCCTTGCTCAAAACCTTGCTGGTGATGTTCCGCCAACCGATAATCCGGGTGTCCCGTGAAGAAAAAGTGGGTGCGACACGCAGACCAGCCATGGCAATCAGAATCTGAATTTCGTCGCCATAAGCTGAACGAGCATGTGCGGCCGAGTCGACATTCATACTCCCCCCTCCCAGCTGGCCCGACTGCTCGAGGTCCAGCTGGCGGCGGGCGTCAATCCCGAGGGCCGGCCGAGCTGGAACGTGCCCCCGGCGCGTGGCATCCCGGCCATCACCGAGCGCCATCCCCTCACCGAGTCCGGTGAGAAGAGCGAGGACCACGAGAGGGTTCTCGATGTCCTCCGATGGGGCCTCGTCCCCCACTGGGCCAAGGACCCCCGCACCGGCTACAAGATGATCAACGCCCGGGCCGAGACGGTGACGAAGAAGCCCGCCTACCGCTCGGCCTTCGCCAACCACCGCTGCCTGGTCGTGGTGGACGGCTTCTTCGAGTGGCAGGTCCCCGACCCCGACTCCCCCAAGCGCAAGGTTCCCTTCTATTTTCGGCGGGCTGACGGCCAGCCAATTACCTTCGCGGGGCTTTATGAAACCTGGTGGGACAAGTCCCGCTCCGCTGATCCCGACCCCGAGACGATGCTCCGGACCTGCACCATCATCACCACCCAGGCCGGCGCCGACATGGTCGACGTCCACGACCGCATGCCCGTGATCATCGAGCGCCCCGACTTCGACCGTTGGCTCGACCCCGACCAGCACGACACCGAGGCCCTGGCCAAGCTGCTCCTCCCGGCCCCCAAGGGCACCCTCGTCCGCCATCCCGTCGACAAGGCCGTCAACAGCCCCCGCAACGACGGGCCCATGATCATCCAGAACGCCCCGCCCGACGACGAAGACGACGAGTAACACCCGGGCCCCCGTGACCACCCTCGCCCAGGCCCGCAAGCTCGCCCTGGCCCTCCCCGAGGTGACCGAAGAGGATCACCACGACATCACCTCGTTCCGGGTCCGGGGCAGGATCTTCGCCACTGCACCCGACGGCACCCATTTGCGAGTCATGGTCGACGAGATCGAAATCCGTGCCGCAGTGGCCGAAAACCCCAAGGCCTGCCAGGAATTTTACTGGGGAAAGCGGCTGGCCTGTGTTGTCGTGGACCTCAAAATGGCGAACCTCGCGCTGGTCAGGGACCTCCTGACCGACGCCTGGATCCGGAAGGCCCCGGCCAAGCTGGTGCGCGACCTCACCGACGGCTGACGTCCCAGGCGTCGCCCCTCCTGTGAAGCCTTCAGCCTTTCGCAAGCCCATCTGACCTGTTGACCGCACAGAAGATTTCACCGCTGACACCACACATGGATAACTCCAACTGGACGAGGTGGGTTGGGCAGCCTGGATCACCGTCCGGCAAGACAAGGGCACCACCGGGTGCGCCGCCGCCGTGGTGGTGGTGGTGGTGGTGGTGGTCTTCATCGTCATGATCGACGTCTTCATCGTCATGATCGACGTCTTCATCGTCATGATCGACGTCATCAAGCTGTCCCTGGGGTGGGATCGGTAGGCCGACAACCCTGGTGATCAGTCCGTCCCTGTCGGCGTCCCCACCGTGCCCGGTCGGCAAGGAGTCCCGGCAGGCCCCGGTGAGGCCGAGGTCAAGGCAGACGGAGCTTGATGCCGGATGCGTCGGCAAGGCCGGGATCGAGGTACGCGTCAAGCCGATGGAGAAGCTGATCGGTGTCCTCGAACGTGGTCCAGTCGATCGCCGCAGCCCACTTCTGCGCGAACTGGAGGACGGCGACGAGCGTCTCGCCCCGGCCGTTGCCGTTGCTCACCCCGGAAAGACCTGCAAGGTAGTTGTTCCTGTATACGGTGGGGATGACGATCCTGACCTGCCCGGCAGCCGATAGCGCGCCGTTCGCCAGGATTCGAGCAATGCGGCCGTTGCCATCGTCGAATGGATGACACTCGGTGATCAGGAGCATCAGTGCGACTGCCCGCTGGAACGGGTCGGAGATGGCAGCGAACACATCAAACCCCCGGCGAAGCGTGCCGGGCACGAGATCAGGGTCGACGAACGCGTATCCACCGGCGAAGTTCGGTCTCTCTTTGAACATGCCGGGATGCCTTTCCGGGCGCGACGCCAACAGAACCCGGTGTTGGTCGAGAAGCAGCTCTACCAATTCGTCGGCGCTGGCCGGGGACAGGCTCCGCATGGCCGGATCGGACACGATCCGGTAGGTGGCCGCGACGTCGTGGGCGTCCGCGGGGCGTTCGGGTGGGATGTCGCCCTCGATCGCGATCCTGCGGGCCTCCTCCACACCGAACTCCGTACCTTCGATGAAGTTGCTGAAGTAGGCCTCGAAGAACGGCTCCCACGTCCACCGGCTGGTGTCACCAAGCGCGGGACGGGGCTCGGGCGCCGTGTCACCGAGCAGTCGGGCGAGGGCCCGGAACATCTCGAGCCGGTGCTCGTCGTAGGGCTCTCCCGCCAACCGAGCCGCGAGGCGCTCAGAGGTGGGCTTCGGTCCCGTGAACGTCCCGAGAACGGCAACGAGTCGTCCTCGGACAACCTTCACAGGCCCAGGAGGCAGGCTGCCGCTGATTACCTCCAGCTGGCCGAGCACGTTCTGGATGGCCCCGGCTCCGCCGCGTCGGGCGAGGTCGTCGATCTGGTCCTCCACCTCGGTCGTCCCGGCTTGCCTTGCGGGCCGGTCTTTCGGAGGACGGCCAGCAACGCTGATGTTCTCGACCAGCTTGCGCGCCAGACCGGACAGGTGGAGACCATGGGGCATGGGCGTATCGCCCGGCAGCGCGCCCGGGCCTGATCGTGGAGAGACAGTGACCCCCGGAAGGACGAGGTCTGATTGGCGGGGAGGATCGGGGTGCGCGACGAAGACCCATCCGTCGACGGGCTGGCCGCCGGCCAGGGCGGTGCGGTCACACAGCACGCCGGCCGGCCAGAAGACGGAGATGATCCCTGTGAGGTGGTGGCGGACGGCATGCTCTGGGGGAATGGAGGCACCGACGATGTACACGCCCGTCGCAACCCGGCGTGCGGCACCCGACTTGGCCTGACGGGACAACCCAGCCTTGTTCTGCGCCGTGGCGACCACGAGCCTTCCGGCTGGGTGTTCCGGCCTGCTCCGGGCAACGCCAGTGGAGTTATCTCCTGTCCCAGCGGCTTTCTGAGCAACGACAGAGGGGTTATCCACCACTAGAAGCAACTATAGACCATAAATAGGGTCCACAAGTAAGCGGGCGACAGGGTGGCACCAGACCCTTATCGCGTCTCCTCGGGAGCCGCCGACAACCTCAGGCCCATAATCCCCCGTCCGGGGCAACAGGTAACCGGAATTTCGCCTGGGGGGCGCTTCGGACACTGGTATCAGCGCACGAACCATTCGACCCCTGGACATTGAAGACCCCCGGGACATTGAAGACGCCTGCCAGTCAATGAGAAGTGACACCACCGTGGGTCATCTCCACCCCCTGCGAGAGGGGATGGAGATAGGTAGCCTGGCCCGGCTCGGCCCGGCGGAGGTCGACCTGGGGAAGCGGGGGACGTCATGGATGTGAAGGTCGTCGGCGCGGGCGTCGGCCGGACGGGCACCCTGTCACTGAAGACGGGACTCGAAGAACTGATCGGGCGTCCCTGCTACCACATGATCGAGGTCTTCGGTCATCCCGACCATGTCGCCCTGTGGCGCGCCGCGGCCGAAGGTGCTCCGGTGGACTGGGCGGCCCTGCTCGACAGCTACGGCGCCACGTCGGACTTCCCGGCCTGTCTCTTCTGGCCCGAGATCCTGGCGGCCAACCCCGGGGCGGTGGTCGTCCTCTCGACCCGCCGATCCAGCGAAGCCTGGTGGGAGAGCGCTAACCAGACCATCTTCGCCATCGCCGGCGCCGACCTTCCCCCCGAGATGGCGGACTGGTTCGAGATGTGGCGGGCGGTGGCCTCGGCCCGGTTCACCCCGGACTGGACCGACAAGGACGCAGCCATCGCCGCCTACGAGCGCAACAACGCCGAGGTCCGCGCCTCGGTGCCGGCCGACCGCCTCGTGGACTGGCAGGCGGCCGACGGGTGGGGGCCCCTGTGCGGCGCCCTCGGTATGGCGGTCCCGGCTACCCCCTTCCCCCATCTCAACACCCGTGAGGACTTCCCCCACGTCGATGCCAACACCTCCGTCGCCGACGCCCTCGAGAAAATGAATGAGACCATCGCCGACACGGTGAAGCCGAGCACCGTCTGACCGAGCACCGTCTGACCGAGCACCGTCCGACCGAGCACCGTCTGACCGAGCACCTCCGACGACGGGGGCGTTCGATCTACGTCTGGCAGTTGCCCAGCCCCAGCTGGACCGCGGCGCAGATGGTGCCGTAGCTGACCCGCCAATTGCCGGCCACGACGACGGCCTGGCCGATCATGGGGAAGGTCAACCCGGCGTCGGAGTGGAACCGCAGGACGTAGGAGACGTCGGCCAGGGTGGGGCTCTCGAAGACCACCTGGTTCACATCGACGTAGGTCGACGATGCCAGGGCCTCATAGGGACCGGTGTCGAGTTCTTCGAGGGCGCCCGCCACCAGGCTGCCGTCCTGGATCTCCTCCACCCGTTGGATCGGGGCCGTGGCGCAGTCGAACACGGCTTCGAAGGCCTGGGTGATGGCCTGGGTGGCGGCCGCCGCATCACCGGGTGCGGCGCCCTGACCCGCGGCGGGAAGCGTCGTGGGCAGCGACGACGGGCCCGAGGGCGCGGCCGCGTCGACCTGCAGCGACACCGTTCCGAGGGCCCTGCCGGAGGCGTCGCTCACCTGGAGCTCGGACCCCGCGGCGTCCAGGGTGGTCGACGGGGCGCCGGCCAGGACGATGACCGCCTCGCCGTGCACCGGCGACTCCTGGACCGTCCCCGCGCTCCCGGTCACCGACACCGAGGTGACCGTGGCGCCGACCTCGACACCGACCACGGTGGCGGGTGACCCTTCGGCGCTCCCCACCGTCGACACGGCCGCGCCGATCAGGGGGGTGGCGTAGGTGGGGAACAACGCCGAGGTGAGCACATCGACGGCGTGGGGGGTCGTGATCTCCTCGACGACACCGCCCTCCGGGGTGCAGGCCGGCTCGCCGGCCCCGTACCCCGCGGAGGACTGGTCCGAGCCGGGGACCGCGCTGTAGACCGCCACGGCGGTGCCGCCCGGCCATTGCTTCACGAAGAGCGGCCCGCCGGGGGCGACGGTGACATTGCCCACCTGGTTCGCCGGCGTCACCTGGATCTCCGGAGCGACCGACGCCAGAGACAGCTGCCACCCGCTCCCCGTCAACGTGACCGCGGCGTAGAGCGGTCCGGTGGCCTCACCTTGCTGCCCCGCATTCAGTTGGTACTCCACGACGGCTGTGGTGGCGGAGGTGAAGACGACCTTGTCCACGTTCACCGTGGCGCTCCCCCCGAAGGTCGGCACCGTCTCGAGGACGTCACCTCCTGCGACGTACTGGAGGCGCTGCAGGGGGGAGGCCTTGCAGCCCAGCGCCCTGACAACGGCGCGGGTCACAGCGTCAGAGGCCGCGGCGGGATCCGCGGGTTGCACCGCCCCCGGTGCGGGCAAGGCGGTGGGTCCCTGTCCCCCGGCCGGCACCGAGCTCTCTGTCCCGAGCCCGTAGGCGGCGAGCACCGAGCCATCGGCGCCGAGGACGTTGATGGCGGCTTCGGGACCCGACCCCAAGGCGTCGGCGGCTGTCCCCTTGTGACCGAGGACGACGACCCCCGAGGAGGGGACCGCGGCGCGGTCGACGGTGCCGTCGGCGAATTGGACCTCCACGGTGGCTGCGCCCGATCCCGCCTGGGCCAGGACCCAGGTGGCGGGGGCGCCCTCGGCATCGCCGATCTCTCCGACTTCCACGTCCACCAGCGCGCCGGTCGCCCCCTGGAACAGCGGCTCGGTGGCCGTCCCGACCGCCGCGACGTCGGAGACCTCGAGGGTGAGCTGGGTCGTGGTGAGACACCCCTCCTCCATCGCCACCCCGGGACTGAAGGGCTCCACCACATCGCCGGTCGAGGGCGGACCCGACGCCACCGGGGGACTCGACGCGGCCGGAGAGCTCGACCCGGCGGTGGGCTGGTCGAACACGGTCGTCTGCACTCCGTCGGAGGAGGTGTGGGCGTAGAGCAGCTGCAGGGACGCCGAGGGGGAGGGCGCGACGTCGATGGGCTGGGTCGTGGCAGTGGCGGTATTGGGAACCGTCGCGGCGTTCCCGCTGGTACCGGGGGCGGGAGCAGCGCCTTGGAAGGCGGGGCCGACGACAGATCCCATGGCATCGCGTGACGCGGTGCCGCCGGGCGCGGACGCAGTGACGGTGCCCGACAGGGGCAGGATGAGGACGCCGTCACGCCGGGCCAGATGATGCCGACCCGGAGCACCGCCTCCGGAGGTGGGGCCCGAGGCGCGCTGTGCCGGTTGTCGGCCTCCTCCGCCCGAGGTGACCGCCGCACCGAGGCCGGCCCCGAGCATCACGACCAGGGCCAGTGAACCCGCCTCCCACCGCCGCCGGTTCTGCCGTCGGCGGGCGCCGGTCGCAACCGACGACACGGCGTCCCCGTCGACCGGTGCCGACACCGACGCGGCCCGTCGACTGAGCGCGGCCCGCAACCGTTCCTCGAAGCTGCCCTGTGACGGATCGGTCATGGCTCCCCCTCGGGCTCGATGTGAGACGGCGCGGCAGGCGCGGCAGGCTCGGCAGGCGCGGCGGGCGCGGCGGGCTCGGCCATGGCGGTGCGCAACCGGGCGCAGCCCCGGTGGACGAGCGAGGCGACGGTGCCGGGTCGGCAATGGAGAAGGGCGGCGATCTCGTTGTCGCTCATCTGCTCGTAGAAGCGCAAGACGATGGCGGCGCGTTGGCGCGGTGGCAGACGGGCCAGCACGTCGAACAGCTCGTCGGCCTCGAACGCCGCATCAGGGGCACGCTCGGTGGCGGTGGCGGTAGCGGTGGCCCGGGCCCGTTCGAGGTGGCGGCGTCGGTGCCAGGAGCGGCTGGCATTGACCACGCAGCGCCGGAGATACGGGAGGGGGTCGTCGAGGCCGTCGAAGCGCCCGTAGACCCGGACGAAGACGTCGTGGACGAGGTCACGGGCGACCTCCTCGGACGTGGTCAGGAGATAGCCGAGGCGCACCAATGACTCGTAGTGGGCGCGGTAAAAGGCGTCGAACCCACCCGGTCGGGGCCCGTCGATGGCGCCGGCCCCGCCTGGCGATGCCTCCGCAGCGGCCACCCGTCCCCCGATGTCGGTGCCGATCGGGGCCACCGCGGGTTCCCCGACCCACAGGCGAGCCACATCGGCGTGCATGTCTTTACCACGCACAGATCGCCCGATCCCTTGCACGGGATTGCACGGGGTGGCGGGCGGCCGAAATCCCGGTCCGGCTCCGAACCCGGTCACCGCCCTCCTCGAGCCCTCGGGGCGCGGGCGTCGAGGGGGGCTAGCCCCAGGAGAAGAGGCCCGGTAGCCGGATGTTCAGCGAGGTGGGGAGTCTTTAGGTTGGAGGGACAGGGGGAACCCGGCGCCACTTCGAGGTTCGCGTCCTCGACCAAGGAGTTCAAAGGCGTCCGAGGCAGTCCGAAGGAGTCCTCACATGATCGTCGCTCGAGGGTCGACCAAGCGGTCTCGACAGACACTGGCCGTCGACGTCACGCCACCGGCGCTATGGCTCTTCCGCTTGGTCGTTCCCGCCGCCGGCCGGACGCGGCTCGTGCGCCGTGACCGATCATTGACAGCGCCGCAGCATCATGGGACCCATCATGGACAGCACCAGGGGACGCACGATGGACAGGGCGATGGATAACACCATGAACGAGGCCATGGATCACGGCGGGGTGCGGATGCGGTTGGGCAAGGAGCTGGCCATCACCATCTCGAAGGAACGGGCCGACCAGGTTCACGAGGTCGGCCGCACCATCCTGCGGACGCCGTTCCTCAGGCGGACCTGGTCGGAGCTCTTGTTCCTCGTCATCGGGTGGCCGCTGGCGTCTGTCGGGTTCACCTTCGTCGCGCTCGCCCTCGTGGGGGGTGCGGCCCTGGCCGTCACGTTCATCGGAGTCGTCGTCATGGCGGCAGGCATCCGGGGGGCGAGAGGGTTCGGAGGATTCCACCGGGGGCTGGCGCGGGGGCTGCTCGATGAAGAGATCGAAGAGCCCGAGCCCTTCGCGCCGCGACCGGGGTTCCTCGGGTGGTTGCAGTCGGCGCTCCGGGACCGCACCGGGTGGCGGTCGATCGCCTACATCGTCCTCAAGCAACCCCTGGCGGTCTTCGGGTTCTACGCCGCGTTCAGCCTGTGGTGGGATGCGCTCGCCTGCCTGACCCACGGCCTGTGGAACTCGAGTGAGACGCCGCCGGTCTTCGGGCTGGTGCGGAACGTGTTCCCCCCGGGGTACCTGTCGGTGGGGACGTCGGGGTTCTTCCACGGCATCGCCATCTTCGTCACCGGGGTGATCTTCTTCTTCGCCGCTCCGTGGGCGGTGCGGGGCGTGGTGTACCTCGACCGGCAGCTCATGCAGGCCCTGCTCGGTCCCGACTCGATGACGATGCGGGTGCGGTCCCTCGAACACGCCCGGGCCCGGACCGTCGACGCCTCGGCCGCCACGCTGCGGAGGATCGAGCGGGACCTCCACGACGGGACCCAGGCGCAGCTGGTGGCGGTGGCCATGCGACTGGGCATCGCCAAGGAGAAGCTCGCGGCGGGCTCCCCCGTCGACCTCGACCAGGTGCGGGCCCTCGTCGACGACGCCCATCAGGGAGCGAAGGAGGCCCTGGTCGAGTTGCGGGACCTGGCCCGGGGGATCCACCCCCCCGCCCTCGACACCGGGCTCGAGGGAGCGCTGCGCACCTTGGCGGCGCGATCCACGGTCCCCACCGAGATCACGCTGGCGCTCATCGACCGGCCGACGCCCGCCATCGAGACCATCGCCTACTTCTGTGTGGCGGAGCTGTTGGCCAACGTGGCCCAGCATGCCGAAGCGTCCCGGGCCAGCGTGTCGTGCGCGCAGTACGCGCAGTGGTTGCGGTTGGTGGTGCGGGACGACGGCAAGGGTGGAGCACAACCGGCGAGGCAGGGGTCGTCATCGAGCGGGCTGGCCGGGTTGACCGACCGGGTGGAGGCCGTCGACGGTCGGCTCACCATCACCAGCCCCGAGGGGGGGCCGACCGTGGTGACCGTCGACCTCCCCCTGCACGCCTAGATGGCTCCGTCCCCGCCGCCAACACCGCCGGCACCGCCGGGACCGCCGGGACCGGCACCCTCCGACTCGCTCCGGATCGCCATCGCCGAGGACTCGGCCATCTTGCGCGACGGTCTCGTCCAGCTCCTCGCCGACCGGAGCTTCGTCATCACCGATGCCGTCGGTGACGCCGGGGCGTTGCGGAGGTCGGTCCAACGGGAGTGCCCCGACGTGGTGGTGGTGGACATCCGGATGCCGCCCAGCTTCACCGACGAGGGGTTGCGGGTGGCCATCGAGTTGCGGCGGGAGCATCCCGGTCTCGGCATCTTGATGTTCTCGCAGTACATCGAGACCCGGTACGCGGCGGAGTTGCTGGCTGAGGGGGCGGCGGGGGTGGGGTACCTGCTGAAGGACCGGGTCGCCGATGTGAGCGACTTCGTCGAGGCCCTCGTGCGGGTGGCGTCGGGGGGCACCGCCCTCGATCCGGAGGTCGTGACCCAACTCCTGGGGGCTTCCCGGCGCACCGATTCACTGTCGGTGCTGAGCTCCCGGGAGCGGGAGGTGCTCGCCTTGATGGCCGAGGGACGGTCCAACGCCGCGATCGCCACCGCCCTGGTGGTATCGGAGGGTGCGGTCGAGAAGCACGTGGCCGGCATCTTCACGAAGTTCGATCTACCCGTCTCGCAGTCCGACCATCGGCGGGTCCTCGCCGTGCTGCGATTTCTCGGGTCCTGACCGTCAGCCGTCGGTGAAGGTGAGCTTGTCCTGCTCCCAGAAGGAGCGGAGGGAGGCGAGCTTCCCCTCGGCGTTGACCTTGTAGATGTTGGCGATGGGGACGATGCCCACCTGGTTGCCGGGGAGGGTGATCTTGATCTCGCCGATGTTGGCCACCTCGTCGCCGCACTCGATGGTCTGGCGGATGGTGAACTTGATGCTCTCGGACTGGGAGATCACGTTGTCGTAGAAGGCGGTGATGGCCTCCTTGCCGCGCTGGCCCGTGCCGTCGGGGCTGATGAAGGAGGGCCCCACGGGGTCCTCGACCACGGCGTCGTCGGCGAAGAGCGCCAGCCAACCGTCGCGATCCTTGGCTTCTGTCGTCTCCATCGACTTCTTCGACATCTCGAACGCTGCGCCCATGTGAAGCGCCTCCCCTGTGTCTGAACTATGCCCCGGAACGATGCGCCGGAGCCGGCGCTAGGCCTTGGCCTTGGTGATGACCGTGTCGGCGAACCGCCGGAGACTATCGATCTTGGTCTGGAGGGGCTCGGTGTCGGGGCCGGTGACGTAGGGCCAGCGGAACCCGACGATGACGTCGGTCACGCCCTGGTCCTCGAGGCGGCGGACGCCGTCGAGGGTGAAGGCGTCCAGGGAGATGACGTGGGTCTCGAAGGAGTCGGAGCTGCGGCCCGCCTCGGCCCGGAGCTCGGCCAGGCGGGCCAGCAGTCCCGGCAGCTCCGCGGGGTCGCCGCCGCCGTGCATCCAGCCGTCGCCCATGACCGCGGCGCGGCGCAGGGCGGCCTCCCCGTGGCCGCCGATCAGGATGGGGACGGGATTGGTGGGGGTGGGCGACATCTTGACCGGGGGCAGGTCGAAGACCTTGCCGTGGTACTCGAAGAAGCCGCCCGCGGTGAGCCCGCGGATGACGTCGATGCATTCGTTCATGCGGGTGCCCCGGTTCTCCCAGGGAACGTCGAGGAGGTCGTAGTCCTCGGGCCAGGGGCTCGTCCCCACGCCGAAGAGGAAACGGTTCCCCGTGAGGACCGCCACCGAGGAGGCCTGCTTGGCCACCATCACGGGATGGCGGATGGGGAGCTTGACCACGAAGGTCACGAAGCGCAGCGTCGTGGTCAGCGCCCCCAGGGCCGGGATGAGGCTGAAGGGCTCGAGGAAGGGCTTGTCCTCGAGGAACTCCCGGGAACCGTCGGGGTTGAAGGGGTAGGTGGTGTCGGAGTCGGCCGGGTAGGCGATGGAGTCGGGAACCACGAAGGTGTCGTAGCCGGCGTCTTCGGCCGCCCGGGCCAGGGGACCGTAGAAGGTGGGGTCGGTCATCGACTCGGCGTAGCTGAAACGCATGGGGGCCTCGGTTTTCGAAGGGTGGATCGGTGAGGGTGCCTGCGATCGGTGAGGGGCGGGGGGCGAGGCCGGTCAGGCGTTGGGCTTCTCGCCCGAGGCCGCCGCGGCGCGGATCTGGTCGAGGCGGTCGATCAGTCCCATGCGCTCCTGGCCCACCTCGTCGAAGCGGGCCGCGATCTCCTCGGGGGTCCAGCGACCCTCGGTGCGCATCGAGCGGAGCTCGACGGGCTGGTTCCAGACCGCGATGCGGCCGCCCACGGCCGTGTAGACCTGGCCGGTGACCTCCTTGGAGGCGTCGGACAACAAGAAGACCACGAGGGGGGCGACGTCCTCGGGGTCGCCCATCTCGGCCAGCTCCGAGGGGACGTTGGCGGACATGCGGGTGCGGGCCACGGGAGCCACGGCGTTGGCGCGCACGCCGTAGCGGTGCAGTCCCACCGCGGCCGAGCGGACCAGGGAGACGATCCCGCCCTTGGCGGCGGAGTAGTTGGCCTGGGCCACGCTCCCGGCGTAGGCGCCCGAGGTGAACCCGACGAGGGATCCCGACTCCTGCTTGCGCATGACGGCGGCGGCGTGGCGGAAGACGGTGAAGTGGCCCTTGAGGTGGGTGGCGATGACGGCGTCGAACTCGTCCTCGGACATGTTGAAGAGCATCCGCTCCCGGAGGATCCCGGCCACCGCCACCACGCCGTCGATCCGACCCCAGCGGTCAACGGCGGTGTTCACGATGCGCTCGCCGCCGGCCATGGTGCTCACGTCCTCGGCGACGGCCACGGCTTCACCGCCGGCGGTCTCGATCTCCTTGACCACGGCCTCGGCGACCTCGCTCGTGGGGTCCTCCCCCGCCAGGCCCACCCCGATGTCGGCCACGACGACCTTGGCGCCCTCGGCCGCGCAGGCCAGCGCGCAGGCCCGGCCGATGCCGCCGCCCGCCCCCGTGATCACGACCACCTTGTTCTCCAGGTACCCAGCCACGTTCCCTGCCACTCCCGTCTCGTCGGTGTCGGACCGGTCGGGCCCGTGCCGCTCGATCCGTCCCGGTCGGCTCGTGCCGTCGTGCGGCCCGAAATCTGACGGGACGTTAGCAACCGCGACCGGAGACTCCCCAGCCGGCGCCCGGCAGCACGGTGACGCCTTTCTCAGGATTCCGGCGAAGAGGGAGGGGAGAGATGACCCAGGTCAACCAACACATCGAGTTCGACACGTGCGACACCGACCGCCGGGAGGGACCGGGCGTCGCGCGCCGGCGCCACGCTCGGGAGAAACACCAAGATCCGTGCCGGTGCGCTGTGCACCCCGGTCGTCGGGCGGCTTGCCCAAAGCGAGAACGCGTTCTAGTCTCTGGAGGCCCGCGTCGGGGATGGGGGACGTCCCGGGTGCAGCGCACGGGAACGGTCGGGGTGCCGCCGCACGAGACACCGCACGAGACACCGGCGACAGGTGAGGAGCGACGATGACCGACTTCGGATTCTGGGCAATGGCGCAGGAGGAACCAGGGCATCTCGCCCTCGTGGCTCCCGACGGCACCGAGCTCAAGGCGGGCGAGCTGCTCGGTCGGGCCAACCAGGTCGTCCACGCCCTGCGCCAGCTGGGGCTGACCAAGGGCGACACCATCGCCTTCGTGTTGCCCAACAGCGCCGAGGTGTTCGAGATCTACCTCGCCGCCATGCAGGCCGGGTGGTACATCGTCCCGATCAACCACCACCTCGTCGCCCCCGAGATCGCCTACATCGTGAAGGACTCCGGAGCCCAGGTCTTCATCGGCCACGAACGGTTCGCCGAGGCGTGTCTCGCCGCCGCCGACGAAGCCGAGATCCCCGCCTCACGGTGTCTCGCCGTCGGTGACATCCCGGGGTTCGCCTCCTACGCCCAGCTCCGCGACAACCAGAAGACGGACCTGCCCGCCGATCGCAGCCTGGGCGACACCATGAACTACACCTCGGGGACGACGGGCAACCCCAAGGGGGTGCGGCGGACACTGTCGGGGGCGGACCCCGACGAGATGGCCATCGCCCTGGCCGGGATCCTCCTGCTCTTCGGCATCAACCCCCGCGACGACAACGTCCACATCGTGGGCTCGCCCCTGTACCACACGGCCGTGCTGCGGTTCTCGGGCGCCGCCATCCACATGGGCCACACCGTGGTCCTCATGGACAAGTGGAGCGCCGAGGGGATGCTCGAGCTCATCGAGCGTTACCGGGTGACGCACTCGCACATGGTCCCCACCCAGTTCCACCGGCTCCTCGCCCTCCCCGAGGACGTCCGGAACAAGTACGACCTCTCGTCGCTCCGGCACATGATCCACGCCGCCGCGCCCTGCCCGGTCGACACCAAGCACGCCATGATCGAGTGGTGGGGCCCGGTGATCGACGAGTACTACGCGGCCTCGGAGGGTGGGGGCACCATCGTCAACACCGAGGAATGGCTCACCAAGCCCGGGACCGTGGGCAAGCCCTGGCCGATCTCGGAGATCGCCATCTTCGACGACGACGAGAACCGGCTCGAGGCCAACCAGATCGGGACCGTGTACATGGCCATGCAGAGCGCCGACTTCGAGTACCACGGCGACAAGGAGAAGACCCGGAAGAACCGGATCGGCAAGTTCTTCACCGTCGGTGACGTGGGTTATCTCGACGACGACGGGTTCCTGTTCCTGTGCGACCGCAAGACCGACATGATCATCTCCGGCGGCGCCAACATCTACCCGGCCGAGATCGAGAACGTCCTCCTGGGCCATCCCAAGGTGGTCGACGCGGCGGTGTTCGGGATCCCCCACGAAGACTGGGGCGAGGAGGTCAAGGCCGTCGTCCAGCCCGTGGACGGCGTCGAGGGAACACCCGAGCTCGCCCAGGAGATCCTGGCCTGGTGCGAGGGCCGGCTGGCGAAGTTCAAGACTCCGAAGACCATCGACTTCACCGACGACATGCCGCGCGACCCCAACGGCAAGCTCTACAAGCGCAAGCTGCGTGATCCCTACTGGGAAGGGCGCGAGAGGGCCATCTGACCCCCCGGACCGTCCCCGGACCGTCCCCGGGGAGGCTCCCGGAGCGAACCTCGGGGGGTCATGGCGTCGGACGATGGCGTGGAGGGTCAGGTTCCCCGGGCGGCGCGCACCGCGTCGACGAGCGACAGGAGCCCGCGCACGTCGATGGGTTTGGCGAGGAAGCCGATGACGCCGCGGCCGAGGAGCTGACGGACCTGCTGGGGCGGGGCATCGGCGCCGATGATGGCTACGGGGATGTCCGCCGTCACGGGGTCCTCCGCCAGACGGTCGAGGACGACGTTCCCCGTCATGTCAGGAAGGGTGAGATCGAGAAGGATCATGTCCGGGACGTGGTCGCGGGCGAGCTCGACGCCGAGTCCGCCCTGCATCGCCGCCAGGACGTCTGTGCCGGGGCGCCGGGAGAGCACGCGCTCGACGAGATCGAGGGTCGTCAGGTTGTTCTCGACCAGCAGGACGCGAAAGGCGTGCGGGGGGGCTGACGGCTCGCCGAGATCGACGTCCGGGTCCCGCCCTCCGAGCGAAGGGGTCGTCCCGCCCGCGCCGACCGCACCCCTGTCGATCGCGATGCCGCTCGCCATCCTCGGGGCCGCCGGGGCCTTGACCGCTCCCGCTGGGTTCTCTGCACCCTCTGCGCTCTCTGCACCTGGTGACCCCGGGGCACCCTCGGCCGCGCCCACGGACCCGATGCCGGGGACAGCGCCGTCACCGGCGCCGGCGTCGACGCCTTCAGGATCGGCGTCATCACCGGTGCCCGCACCCGGACGGGCTTCGGGGAGGTCGACGACGAAGGTGCTCCCCACCTCGGCGACGGACTCCACCGTGAGACTCCCGCCCATGCGTTCGCAGAGGTGGAGCGACAGCGCCAGCCCGACACCGGTTCCCTCGATGCCAGTCTGCTCCATGCCGAGGCGATCGAAAGGCACGAACACCCGGTCGAGGTCTTCGGCCCGGATACCCCTCCCGGTGTCGGCCACCGACAGCCGGAGGCGGTCCGGCGACACCGGCTCACAGGTGACGTCGACGCGTCCGCCCGGCTTGTTGTACTTGACGGCATTGGAGAGCAGGTTGAGCAGGACCTGCATCAGGCGCTGGCGGTCGGCAACGACCACCTGTCCGTCCCGCCGGTCCAGGGCGGAGCGGATGACCACCTCGGCGCGCGCCGCAATGGGGTTCGTGAGCTCGAGAGCGTCCGAGACGATCTCGGCGAGACCCACCGGCGTCAGGGTGAGCTCGAGATACCCCGACTCGATCCGGGCGATGTCGAGGACCTCGTCGATCAGATCGAGGAGATGGCGGCCGGCCCTCAGGATGTGGTCGACGGCGTCGGCCTGCTGACCGGGGATGTCGTCCATCCGCACCAGCTGGGCGAAACCCAGGATGGAGTTGAGCGGCGTACGGAGCTCGTGGCTCATGCGGGAGAGGAAGTCACTTTTCGCTTTGCTCGCCTGTTCGGCAGACTCGCGCGAGATCTGCAGGAGCTGTTCGGACTCGAGCTTGTCACTGATGTCGCGCGAGACCATGACGGCGCCCGCGAAGTGGCCTTCGGCGTCGAGCACGGTCTGGGCCCGGGAATCCACCGTGACCCAATGGCCTTCGGCGTGACGGGCCCGATAGCGGAGATGGAGGTCCGACACCGCCCCGGTGACCATGCGGACGAAGAGCGAGGCAACGTCGTCGCGATCCTCGGGGTGCACGAAGTCGAAGACGTTGGCGCGAACGAAGACCTCGTGACGGTGACCGAAGAGCGCGCTCTGGGCCTCGCTGATCTGATGGATCTTCCCGGCCCCGTCCATCAGGGTGATCATGTCCGGGCTGGCTCGGATGACAGAGTCGAGGAGGCGGTCACGGGCCGCCAACGCCTTCTCCGCGCCGCGGCGGTCTGTGGTGTCCGAGGCGATCCCACCGATGGCGTAGGGGAGGCCCTTGTCGTCACGAAGCAGGAACCGGCTGACCATGAACTCCCGGACGCCCTCGACGGTCTGCATGGACTCGTCGCTGACGAAGGAGACCCCGTCCTCGAGGACCTGGCGGTCCCGTTCGGTGATCGAGGCGAGGTCCTCGTGCCAACACTCCACCGCGCTCAGGCCCACGGCCTCGGCCATCGGCACCCCGGTGACGCGGCAGAACTCGTCGTTGACGAGGAGGTAGCGACCATCGAGGCCCTTCACGAAGATGACCGAGGTCGAGTACTTCACGATGGCCCGCAGCCGGGCCTCGCTCTCGCTGAGGTCGACCTCGTCACGCCGTCGGTCGGTGATGTCGCGTGCCGCCCCGTAGACCCGTCGGCGGCTCAGGTCGACGCGCGTGGTCCACTCGAGCCATCGCCATTCACCGCTCCGGGTGAGGAAGCGGACCTGGGTCGGGCCCGCCTCGCCGTTCTCGGCCAACACCGCTTCGGCTGCCTTGTAGGCCTCCTTGTCGTCGGGATGGACCAGTTCGTCGAGGCGGGCGTTGAGGAGGTCTTCGGGCCCGTAGCCGAGGGTGTGCTCGAACGAGGGATTCCACCACACCAGGGTGCCGGTGAGATCCGCGATGCAGAACATCTGCGCCGAGAGGTCGAGGAAGGTGGCCAGCTGGGCCCGGGCTGTCGGTAGTGGGCCCGTGCCCTCGACGACCGGGTCCCCCCGCCGCGCCACCGCCGCCAGGGCCTCCGCGGTCGGTGTCGCCGCCGCGCTCTCCACGGCCTCTCCGACCGGCGCGGCCATGGCCGTCGTGCCCGGGGCCCGGACGGGGGGAACGGGAGACACCCGGGGCGTCACCGGGGCTCCCCGGTCCCGATCGACATCGCCTCGACGACCCGGAGAAGCTCTCGGATGTCGATGGGCTTGGTGAGGTAGGCGGCGACGCCGACCTCGCGCAACCGCTGGATCTGCGAGGGGGTGGCATCCGCGGTGATCACCACCACCGGGATGTCTGTCGTCCTGGGGTCGGCGTGGAAGGCGTCGAGCAAGGCCGTCCCCGACATATCGGGGAGGTGGAGGTCCAGGAGCACGAGATGGGGACGGTGCTCGCGTGCCAATTCGAGACCCAGGCTGCCCGACATGGCGGCGAGGAGCTCCACCACTCCCGACCGCGTCAGGACCTGCTCGACCAACTCGAGGTTGGCGAGATTGTCCTCGATGTGCAGGACCCGCAAGGTGGTGACGGTGGGGGCCTCGTCGAGGGGCGACTCCGGTCCCTGCGCCGGCACCTCGGGTGCCTCGGCGGTGGGGAGATCGACGGTGAAGGTGGTGCCCTCGCCGGGTTGGGAGTACACGGCGATGGTCCCCCCCATCCGTTCCACCAGGTACTTGGACAAGGTGAGCCCGACACCGGTGCCCTCCACCCCGCTGGACTCGGCACCAAGCCGGTCGAAGGGCTCGAACACCCGGTCGATGTCCTGGGGCTTGATCCCGTTGCCCGTGTCGGTGACGACGATCCGGACGACGTCATGGGAGACGGCTTCGACGGCGATGCCGACGCGGCCGCCCGTGCGGTTGTACTTCACCGCGTTCGAGAGCAGGTTCAAGAGGACCTGGAGGAGTCGTTGGCGGTCCGACAGGACGTGGAACGTGTCCGGGCAGAGCTCGAGGTCGGTGAGCAAGGTGATCTCACGTCGCTCGACCAGAGGGCGGGTCAGGTCGATGGCGTCCTTGAGCACCTGACGGATGGCCACGGGCTCCAACAGCAACTCGAGGTTGCCCGACTCGATCCGGGCGATGTCGAGGACCTCGTCGATCAGCTTCAAGAGGTGGCGGCCGGCCCGATTGATGTGGCCGACGGCCTCGCCGTGATGGTCGGGGAGATCGTCCATCTCGAGGAGTTGGGAGAAACCCAGGACGCTGTTGAGGGGGGTCCGCAACTCGTGGCTCATCCGCGACAAGAAGTCGCTCTTGGCCTTGCTGGCCTGCTCGGCGACCTCGACCGCGACATGCATGGCGGCTTCGATCTCGAGCTCGTCGGTCACGTCCCGAGAGACCACCACCGCTCCCACGGTCTTGCCGTCCTCTCCCACCATGGCCTGCCCGCGGGTGTCGAGCACGACCCACCGTCCATCTGCATGACGAACCCGGTACTTGAGGTCGACCTGGGTCTCGGGCTCCGAGAACACCTTGAAGGACTCCTCGCAGACCCGGGTGAAGTCGTCGGGGTGGACGAGGGTCTCGATCTCCCCGTGACGGGGGTCGCTCAGGTCGTAGCCGAGGATCCGGGCCGAGGCCTCGCTGATCTCCCGCACCTGGCCCTGGTCGTCGATCACGGTGACGATGTCGGGACAGGCCCGGATCACCGTGTCGAGCAGGCGCTGGCGTTCGGCCAGGGCGCTCTGGACCCGGGTCCACTCGGTGATATCGGTGGCGATGGCGGCCATCCCCGTCACCGCACCCGAGGCGTCGAGCAGGGGGAACCTTGTCGTCATCATGACGTGAGGGCCGTCCGCCAGCGTCACGAGGTCGTCGCGCGTGAAGGCTTCCCCGCGGTCGAGCACCCGCCGGTCGGCGTCGTTGATGGGGGCACCGGGCCAGATCTCTGCCGCGGTTCTGCCCAGGACGTCTTCACGGTCGAGGCCGCTGGAGCGGAGGAACACCTCGTTGACGAGCACGTAGCGGCCCACCCTGTCCTTCACGAAGATGCCCGCCGTGGAGTGATCGAGGATGGCCTGCAGCCATGCCTCGTTGGCTCCGAGGGCGCCCTGGGCGGCGTGGTGGGCGGTGACGTCGCGGGCCGCCCCGTAGACGAAGCCGCTCTCGGGTGCCACGCGGGCCGTCCATTCGAGCCAGCGCCAGCTGCCGTCCTTGCACCGGTACCGGGACTGGATCCCGGCGGGCTCGACGTCGACACCGGTCTGGGCGAACAGAGAGACGGCCCGGTCCATGTCGTCGGGGTGGATGAGGTCGACCAGCGGCACCCGGGCCAACTCGTGCTCGCTGTACCCGAGGAGGGTGGCGGCGGCGCCGTTGTTCCAGACCAGGCCCTGCTCGAGGTCGAAGACCGCGAAGATCTCGTTCGACATCTCCAAGAAGACGGCCAGATCGTCGTCGGCGAGCTCCCCGGGGACGACGGCGGGCGCGTTGATCGACGCGACGGTGCCCGCCCCCGCACCGTCCCCGTCGGCCGGCGACGAGGGTGCGCTGCTCTGGCCCGCTCTTTCGGTCAACCCAGCCGTCCTCACCTTGGGCCGGGCCCAGAGGCCGGCCACCCAGTTGGGTATCGGCGCGTGTCGTTGTTCTGTTGAGACGGGCACCACGCAGAGTGGCTGAGGCCGGCTGGCGCCGGCCAGGGTGACGTGAATTCCCTGTTCAGGGCCCGGTCCGGCCCTTCCGGCGGGATCCCGGGTGATCACCCACCGGCGCCGTCAGGGGCGGCCTCAGTCGGGGGGGCGGCCTCAGTCGGGGGGGCGGTCAGCCTCGATGAACCCCAGGCGCCGGGCATCGGCGCGGACCTGCTCCACGGCCTCGGGCGAGTCGGAGTTCTCGGTGACAAAGGCGAGGAAGCGCTGGGGGACGAGCTCGATGAAGATCCCTTCGGCCTCGGCGGTGAGGGTGTCTCCGTTGTAGATGGCGCCGTAGGTGCGGATCTTGCGTCCGTCTCTCTCCATGAAGCGGGCCTCGAGGCGCAGCGGAGTCCGCAGGGGCGTCGGTTTGCGGTACTTGATGGTGAGGGTCCCCGTCATGCCGGGGCTGCCCGCCATGATGTTCGCCGCACCCAGCATCTCGTCGAACACCATGGCGATGACCCCGCCGTGGACACAGGTGGGGGGCCCTTCGTACTGGTAGTCGAAGGTGGCGGTCCCTCGCAGCTCGCCGTCCACCGCCTCGACCACCACCGGGGGGGCGACCGGGTTGGCGAAGCCGATGACGGGGCTCGTCGGGAAGAACTCCTGGGGGTCGCCCACCGGGTCGGGCTGGGCGCGCAACCGGCGACCCGGGCCCGCGGCCTGTTCGAGCCCGTCGGCGATCTGCTTGAGTGCCGCCGCGGCGACGTCGATGTCGGCGCCGTCGATGGGGAGACCCACCATGGCGCTCGTGATGCGTCGCAGCTGGTGGGCCAGTTCGAACCGGGCGTCTTGCACCGGGGGGTGGGGTTCCCCGGGACCGGGGAGTCCGCCTCCCGGTGAGATGCCGAAGTCCGAGACACCCAGCTCGCCCGGGGGCTGTGGATCGGACATCAGCGGCGCTTGTACTGCGGGGTGCGCTTCTCGGCGAACGCCTTCTGGCCCTCTTTGGCATCTTCGGTGACGAAGATGGGCCAGCCGATCTCGAGCTCGATCTTGAGCGCCTCGACCTCGGGGACCGATTCGGTCTCGCGCACCGACCGCTTGATGGCTTCGACGGCCAAGGGCCCGTTGCCGCAGATCACCGCGGCAATCGCCAACGCCTCGTCCAGCGCCGTGCCGTCGGGGACCACGCGACCGATGAGCCCGATCTCCTTCGCCTCCTGCGCGCTGACCTCGCGCGCCGTGAGGAGAAGGTCCATGGCGACGGTGAAGGGGATCTGTCGCCGCAGCCGCACCGTCGACCCGCCCAGGGGGAACAGACCGCGGCGGGCCTCGAAGACGCCGAACTTCGCGCTCTCTCCTGCAACGCGGATGTCGGTGGCCTGGAGGATCTCGGTCCCGCCGGCCACCGCCCACCCCTCGACCGCGGCGATGAGGGGCTTGCGCAGCTGGTAGTGACGAAGCAACGCCTTCCAGTGCAGATCGGGGTCGGCCTCCTGGCGGTGGCGGTAGGCCTCGGCCTCGGGTGCCCCCATCGCCTTGAGGTCCATCCCCGAGCAGAAGGTCCCGCCCGCCCCGGTCAGCACCGCGCAGCGGATGTCGTCGTTGGAATCGATCTCCTCCCAGGCGTCGGCCATGCCCACGAGCATGGGGAGGCTCAGGGCGTTCTTGGCCTCGGGCCGGTTCATGGTGACCACGGCGGTGGCGCCGTGTCGCTCGAAGGTCAGATTCTCGGTGCCGGGACTGGGCATGGGTCTCCTCACAGGTCGGTCCGCCGCCTGGGCTGGAGGGGTGCCTCGTGGTGCAGGCTCCTCCCCCGCCGGCCACGGGACGCTCCGACAATAGAACGGATTCCAGTTCCGACGGCAGCCGACGGCCCGGGCCAGGTGTGACGCGACGTCAGGTGACTCCGGGGGGGCCCGGGACGGAGGCCCGGATCGACTACCGCTCACGCAGCAGCTGTCCCGGTCGGGACCGGGACGCGGCCAGCGCCGGCGCGATGGCGAGGAGGTTGGCGGCCACGAGGACGCCCACCACGAGCCCCACGACGAGCCAGACCGGCACCACCGCCACGGGCACGACGCCGAGGTTCGACGCGAACACCTTCCACACCGCTTCACCTACCGCTAGCCCCACCGGCACGCCGACGACGATCCCGACGAGCGCCAACGCCGTCGCCTGCCAGGCGACCGCCGAGGCCACCTGACGATTCACGAACCCGAGTACCTTCAGCAACCCGACCTCCCGTCGCCGGCGCGCCACGCTGACGACGAGCAAGTGCAACAGCGTCGCGGCACCGAACAACGCCAGCATCACGCCGAAGATCAACGGGAAGTTGACGGCGTCGCCGAAGTTGACCAGAGAGGTCGGTGTGATCGGGAGTGTGGTGAGGGCCGGGTAGGTGTTGGCGTAGTGCCTCACCGCGGCCTTCCCCCGGGGGCCGGGCACCACGCTGGCCAAGATCCCCCCGTTGCCGGTCTCCTCCACCGCCTGTCGACATCGCGCCTGCGTCGGCCCGGAGGGACAGACGGCGTCGGTATACCCCGAGATCGTGAATTCCGCCCCACTGCCGAGGCCGGAGGTCCCGCTCAAGACCGGGAACGACACCTGGGAGACGACCCGGAAGGCACCGGTCCGCTTGCCACCCGAAGGTGTCGTCACGGTGATGGGCACGACCGAGCCCACGTAGGCGCCGACCTGGCGCATCGTCGACGCACCCAGGGCTACCTGGCCGTCGCCGTCGGGCAGGTGACCGGTCACGGTGGACAACAGCGGCGTGCCGCGGATCGCCGTGGCCGCCACCGCCCCCACCGTCACGTTCTTGATCGAGATCTCGGTCCCCAAACCTCGCGTGATCCTGGTCACCGCCGGATCGTGCACCAGGCTCCTGTACACGCCCGGGTCGGGCTGGCCGTTGACCAAGTTGAAGTTGAGTTGGAACGGATCCCCGTAAAGGTTCGGCGACGCGGTGAGGTGCGAAAGGCTGGCGCCGAAGACCGCGGTGCCGCACGACGCCATCACCGCCAGTGCCATGCCAAGGAGCGCAGTGCCGACCGGGACCGTGCCCCGCCCCCACCCTCTCTGCAGGGCATGGCGCACGCCGATCACCGCACTCGGGGGTGCACCGACGGCGGCCAGTTGCGCGACGATCGCCGAGGGGTGAGGTGTACGGGGCTCGACACCGGCATCGAGTGTGGTGGCGGCGCGCAGTGCAGGCCAGATGCCCAACGCGAGAACGACCGCGACGATGGCGAGCACGCCCAGGAGAAGGACGAGTGCGTCGAAGTCCACCCCCGTCGAAGTCTCGGCCAGGCGCGCCTCACCGACCGGTGCGATCGGAGACAACACGGTGGCGAGCACCACGGCGCCGACGGCCCCGACGATCCCCAGGACGAGGTTCCGAACCATGGCCAGCGTCACCATTTGGCGCTGTTCCAACCCCAGGGTGGCGAAGGTGCGGTAGTCCTCGCTCTCCACGATGCTCTGGCGGGCCAACGCCTGGCCGATGACAAGGAGCCCGACCAGCGCAGCCAGGACCGCCAATACCCACCACCCGATGGCTTGAGGATGGATCGAAGACTCGATCGATGCGTTTTGTTGCTGGAAACCTTGGAAACCTTCCAACCCGTCCGCGCTCAACGCATTGACATCAGCGTTCAATCGAGGAAGGTCGGCCGGGCCGTGACGGAGGTGTAAGAGGTAGGTGCTGAAATTCCCGGTGCGCGACGCTACGGTACGGGCGAAGGCCGGGGTGGCGTACAAGCCGTAGGAGGGACTCTGTCCCGAGGGGAATTCGCCTTCGCTGATCTCGAACCCCACCACGTGAAAGGAAACCGTCGGGCCCGCCGGTTTCGGGAGTGCCCCGGCGGCACTGACGACCGACTCGAACTGTGACGGTGCGTAGAAGGGGACGGTGATCACCGTTCCGATGCGGACGTGATAGTCCTGCTGGAGCGTCACCGACGCCAACGCTTGGTCCGAAGACGAAGGGTCAGGCCAATGGCCCGAAACAAGCTTCGAAAACACCGCCCGTGCCTGCAGCGGGCACCGCCACCACGCCGAGATCGGCCGCACTTGGGAAGTGGCCGCACGAGCATGTCGCTTGACCGTTCGCTGGGGCCAGAATCCGGACGGCGGATGCCACCTCAGGCAACGTGGCGAGCTTCGGAACCGGTTGGCTCGCGTACCCCACGGCGTCGATACCGTGGACGGCCAGAAATCCGGGGAAGGCCGAGTCCGTACGACGGCCGGCATCCGTGGCAGCCAGGACGAACCCTCCGACGAGGCTCACGAGCAGGGCTACGGCCAGCCAGGATCGCCACCGGCGTCGCAACTCGGCGCGAAAGACCAGCCTGACAGCCTCCAAGGGACCTCCTCGGTGCCAGTGTCGCCCATCCGGAGGTGACGACCAAGGTGGCCAGCCGGTATCAGGGTCTCGTGCTAGCACCCGTCAGATCCGACCCGACCCGATGTGGTGGCTCTCGGGGCCACAAGGTAGACAGTCCAGGCTCGACCGACCTCACCGGTGAGCGCGGTGGGTCACGTGTCGACGACAAGAAGACAGAAGAAAACAGAAGAAGACAGAAGGAGCATGGTGGGCAACGACATCCCGGGGAGCTTCCACCCCGACATCGCCGGGCGCGAGCGACCCCTGGTGGACCTGGCCGACACCGTCCGGGGTCTCATCGACCTGGTCGTGACCAACACCGCTCCCCCCGACGTCCTCGACGACGTGGTGGCACAACTCCGGAGGACCGCCGCGGTGCTGGCCGCTCATGTCCCGGCCGAGCCCGTCCCCCGTTTCGTCGAGCCGCCCGAGGGCCCCGCCACCGAGACCCCGGGCGCGTCGATGGACCGGTCCATGCCCTATGACCCCGTCGTCGGCCGGTTCAACCCGATCGCGCTCCCGGTCAAGATCTCCTTCGAGCCCCCGCTCGCCATCGGGACGGCGGTGTTCACGACGCCCTACGAAGGAGGCCCGGGCTGGGTCCACGGCGCCGCGCTCGCCGCCACCTTCGACATCATCCTCACCGCCGCCAACCATCTGAGCGGCGCGGCGGGCCCGACGGTGTGGCTCACCATCCGGTTCCGCCGCCCCACACTCGTCGGCGTCGAGGCGCGCTTCGAGGCCGAGGTCGTGGCCAACGACGGGCGACGGGTCACGAGCAAGGGCCGCCTCGTCCAGGACGGCGTGGTCTGCGTCGAGGCCGAGGGCGAATTCGCCGTCCTCGATCCGAAGCGCATCGGCAAGGCCGCCCATCGAAGGCTGCAGTCCCGGCCCGAGGGCACCGCCGGCCGAACCGAGGTGTAGTTCACCGAGACGCGGCCCGGCGAGGGTCAGATGAGCGGCGGCGCGGCGATGCCCACCATGGGCCTGACCAACCGGGCCCCTCCCTCGGAACCCTCGAACGGGGCATCACCGAAGGCGAAGATCCCACCGTCGGATGCCACCAACCAGTACCCCTGGCCCGTCGAGGTCGGCGTCATCCCCACCACCGGCTTGGCGAGCCGCTGGCCGCCCATCGACCCGAAGAAGCCGGCGCCGCCGAAGCTGAACATGCCACCGTCGGAGGCCACCAACCAGTACCCGCCGCCCGGCGCGCCGGCCATGGCCACCACGGGTTGGTCGAGATGTCGGTCTCCCATCGACCCCTGGAACCGCGCATCACCGAAGGCGAACACCCCACCATCGGATGCCACCAACCAGTACCCGCCGCCGTCGACGGTGGCGGCCATGCCGACGACGGGCCGAGTGAGGGCCTTGCCTCCCATGGAGCCGAAATAGCGGGCGCCACCGAAGGCGAACACCCCACCGTCCGACGCCACGGTCCAGTACCCGTCCCCGTTGGGTGCGGCGGCCAATCCGACCATGGGCTTCACCAACGCCCGACCGCCCATCGACCCGAAATAGCCGGCATCACCGAAGGCGAACACCCCACCGTCCGACGCCACCAACCAGTACCCGCCGCCGTCCGACGTGGCGGTGATGCCGACCACCGGGGCCACGAGGTGCTTGGCGCCCATCGAGCCCGCGAACCCCGCGCCGCCGAAGCTGAACACCCCGCCGTCGGAGGCGGTGGTCCAGTACCCCGAACGCGGCGGTGGGGCCGGCGGTGCGGGGGGAAGGCCGGCCGGACCGGCAAAAGCATGGACCTGATCCGACGACGGCGCCAGCAACAGCCCGTCGGCCACGGTCGGCGTGGGGAAATGGTTGGACTCCGACCCGAGCGCAAAGTTCTGCACCATGTTCCCGGTGGCGGGGTCGAGCCCATAGAGCGTGGTGCCCCCGATCACCCACACGAACCCCCCCGCCGCGATGGGGGGACCGCCGGCCCCGGTGTTGGTGTGCCACAGGACGGAGGCGCTGTTGGGCGCGGCCGTGCTCACCGCCACGACGCCGGACTGACAGGGCTCGTACACCGTCGAGCCCGAGACCGCGGTGCCTCCGTCGACGTCACCGCTGCAGAAGGAGCCGATGCTCTGGAGCTGCCCACCGACACCGCCCAGGTTCGACCCCGAGAGCAGGTAGCCGATATGCGACTTGCCCGCCGCGAAGACGAGCCCGTTGGCCGACACCAGGGCCGGCGAGGTGGAGAAGTCGAAGTCACTGGCGTTGTCGCTGTACCAGGTGGTCGGCGCGAAGAACTGGACCACGTGCATCGTCGGGGACAACTCGATGACGCCGTCACTGTCGTCGTAGGCGTCGCCGGAGGACTCGAAGGCGCTGTTTCCCGTCGTGAACCAGATGTTCCCCTGCCCGTCGACGACGGGTGCGGCCCCACCCATCCACACCGCGCCCTGGCTGTCGCCGGGGGCCGACGCCACCTCGAAGGACTGCTGGGCCCCTCCGCCTTCCGGGATGGAGATGACCCAACCGTGGTAGTTCCCGCAATCTCCGTCGTTGCCCCCGAACCCGGCGACGACGTTGCCGTCGTCGAGCGCCAACCCCGTCCGTTGGAGCTCGGCCAACTGGTCCGAGCCCGACAGCACGATGGGCTGGTGCAAGAGGACCGCTCCGGTGTAGAGGTCGAGGCCCACCAGGAAGTGCTGGGCACTGGACCCGGCGGCCTCGTCGGTGACGGCGAAGACCTCGCCGCGCGCGGCGTCGATCACGGGCGTCCCCGTGATCCCCACCGTCGGCGAGATGTCGCCACAGGGGAGGTTCCCCGAGGGGACGGCGGCGCCGACATGCGTCGACCACAACACCGCCCCGGTATTGGCCGCCAACTCGGCCACGGAGTCGTTCTCGGTGGCCACGACGACCCGGCCTGCCTCGACGAGGGGCTCGCCGTAGATCTCCCCGTCCAATGCCGCCGACGTCCACGCCGGCGAGGCGGGGCTCAGGTCTGTACTGGTGGGATCGGCACCCGACCCCGAGGCGTCATGGTGATAGACGGGCCAACTCGTGCCGAACACGGTGTGGCTCGCCGCGCTGTGGCTTACCGCGGCAGCCGCAGGCGCGGCCGTGGGGACGGTGGCGACGGTGGTCCCGACCACCACCAGGGCCGCGACGAGCACAGCCACGAGCGCACCGATCGGGACAGACAGTCGGCGCCACCACCGCGACGGGTCGGTGTCGTTCGACGGCGGACGAGAAAGACGAGAAGGACGAGAAAGAGGGGTCATCCCCCCCATCCTGGTCGCCGCCACAGGGCCGTGCACGAGGCTGTGCACAACCCTCCGACAACCCAGGTCAGAGCCGTTCGATGATGGTGCCGGTGGCGAGCGCCCCGCCGCAGCACATCGACACGAGCGCCAGGTTGGCGTCGCGCCGTTCGAGCTCGTGGAGTGCGGTGGTGATCAGCCGGCTGCCGGTGGAGCCCACGGGGTGACCGATGGCGATGGCGCCCCCGTTCACGTTGACCTTGTCCCAGTCGATGCCGTGGACCTTCTGCCACGAGCACACCACCGAGGCGAAGGCTTCGTTCACCTCGAAGATGTCGATGTCGTCCGCGGTCATCCCCGCCTTGGCGAGGACCTTCTCGGTGGCCGCGATGGGCCCGTCGAGGTGGTAGTAGGGGTCCGATCCCACGAGCACCTGGGCCACGATCCGGGCCCGGGGCCGAAGTCCGCCCGCCTTGGCCCGGTCCTCTGACATCCACAGCACCGCGGCCGCCCCGTCGGAGATCTGCGAGGAGTTCCCCGCCGTGTGCATGCCGTCGGGGAGCACGGGCTTCAACCCGGCCAGCGCCTCGGCGGTGGTGTCGCGCAGTCCTTGGTCGCGCGCCACGTGCTGGTGCGAGCCGGTCGGCCCCTCGGGGCCCACCACGGGCGCCTCGAGGGCGAACACCTCGCGGTCGAAGCGACCCTCCTCCCAGGCGCGCGCCGCCTTGTGTTGCGAGGCGAGCCCGAGGGCGTCGACGTCCTGGCGGGTGATGCCGTACTTCTGGGCGATCCGCTCCGCCGCCCCGAACTGGTCGGGCATGTCCCAAGGGAAGTCGGGCGGGCGTGAACTGCCGGGCCCGTTTATGGCGTTGGCACCGAGACCGACCCGGCTCATGGCCTCGACCCCACAGGCGATCCCCACGTCGATGGCACCCGCCCCCACGAGGTTGGCGACGAAGTGGTTGGCCTGTTGAGCCGATCCGCACTGGCAGTCGATGGTGGTCGCCGCGGTCTCATAGGGAAGGCCCATGCTCAGCCAGGCGGTCCGGGTGACGTTGGAGGCCTGCTCGCCCGCCTGGGTGACACAGCCACCCACGATCTGCTCGACCTCGGAGGGCTCGATCCCGGCCCGCTTGACCAGTTCGACCTGGGCCGTGGCGAGGAGCTCGGCGGCGTGGAACCCCGACAGCCATCCGTTGCGCTTGCCGATGGGGGTGCGAACCGCCTCGACGATCACCGGTCGTGCCATTTGCCCTACCTCCGAGAGAGAATCCGAAAAGATGTCCGGATGTCCGGTTGCGCGAGCTGCCCGCCATGAGCGAGATTCCGGCGTTGGGCGCACAGCTCTGAGAGGGCCGAGTATAGAACCTGTTCTACGCAAGGTGCCCGGCCGCCCCGTCGTGGTGGAAGGATGAAGACATGCAGGTCACAATCATCGGAGGTGGCAGCTACCAGTGGTCACCCAAGCTCATCGCTGATCTCCTGAGCCTTCCCTCGCTTTCGGGGGTGCACCTCGTCCTCGAGGACATCGACCCCGGCCCGCTCGAGAAGATGGAGGCCATCGCCCGCATCGCCGACGACAAGCTGGGCGCCAAGTCCACGGTGTCGACGACCACGAACCAGCGCAAAGCCCTCGAAGGCGCGGACTTCGTCGTGGTCACCATCTCCACGGGCGGGTTCACCTCCATGGCCCTCGACATCGACGTGCCCGCCCGACACGGCATCGCCCAATCGGTGGGAGACACCGTCGGCCCCGGTGGCATCAGCCGGGCGCTGCGCAACATCCCCGTCCTCGCCGGCATCGCCCGCGACATGGAAGACCAGTGCCCCGACGCCTGGTTGCTCAACATCACCAACCCCATGACCACGCTCACCCGCACCGCCTGTCGCGAGACCCGCGTCAAGACCGTGGGCCTGTGCCACGAGGTGGGTGGCTTCTGCATGGACCTGGCCATCGCCTTTCGCAAGCCCCACACCGCCCTGCGGCCGGTGATCGAGGGGATCAACCACTTCCCGGTCATCACCGAGATCGACGTCGACGGCGAGGACGGCTTCGAGCTGTTGGCCGAGCTGGTCGAGGAGCTCGGCGGCCTCGACGCGTTGGCCCCCACTCCCGACCAAGAAGAAGCAGAGCCCTTCTCGAAGCTCGACTTCGCCCGCCGCCATCTGCTCAAGCTGACCCTCCTCGACCGGTGGGGCGCCCTCCTGGGTGCCAACGACCGCCACCTGGCCGAGTTCATGCCCGGGGTGCTCACCGAGGAGTCCGGATGGGGGGCGCGGTGGGGCATCAGCCTCACCCCCATGGCCACCCGGGAGAAACACCAAGCCGAATACATCGCCGAGGTCGACAACGTGCTGGCCGGCAAGGAGGAGCTGGCCACCTGGGACTCGGGTGAGCTGGTGGCGCCGGTCATCGACTCGCTCATCACCGGGACCCGGCGCGAATGCCCCCTCAACCGCCCCAACACCGGCCAGTGCCCCGACCTCCCCGCCGACGCCGTGGTGGAGTCGATGTGCGTGGTCGACGGGGAGGGCATCCGGGGCCGCGACGTCGCGCCCGCGCCGGCTCCTTTCGCCGAGCTCCTCCGCCGTCATGTCGCCGTCCAGGAACTGACGGTCGAGGCCGGACTGACGGGCAACAAGGCGCTGGCCCATCAGGCCTTCGCCCTCGACCCCCTGGCCGGGCGGGGCGACCTGCTCGACACCGAGGCCATGGTCGAGGAGCTCCTGGCCGGCACCGCCCGGTGGCTCCCCCAATTCAACTGAGCCACACTGCTTACTGACACACCAGGCAAACGGAGGTCCTCGTGAAGCTGGGATTCGTCGGCCTCGGCGCCATGGGCCTTCCCATGACTCGCAACCTCGTCGCGGCGGGACATCAGGTGACCGTGGCGTCGCGCAGCAGACCACCGGTCGACGAGGCGGTGGCGTTCGGCGCCATCGACGGAGGCACCCTCACCGACGTGGCGGTGTCCAGCGAGGTCCTCATCCTCTGTGTCCCCAACTCCCCCGAGGTGGTCCAGGTCCTCGACGGAGTGGTCCCCGTGCTCGGGCCGGGCACCATCGTCGTGGACTGCTCGACGATCGACCCCGACGTGGAGCGGGCCCAACACGACCGGGTGACCGCCACCGGCGCCCGGTATCTCGACGCCCCGGTCTCGGGGGGCACGGTGGGCGCCAAGAAGGGCACCCTCACGCTGATGGTGGGCGGGGAGGCCGCCACCCTCGAGGACGCCCGCCCCGCCCTCGAGCCCATGGCGGGCCTGATCGTCCACGTGGGTGGACCGGGGATGGGCCAGGTCGTGAAGCTCTGCAACAACCTCATCTACGCGGCCCAGATGGTGGCCACCGCCGAGGCCACGGCTCTGGCCCTGCGGTCGGGGGTGGACATGGCCAAGCTCCTCGAGGTGCTCCTCCACTCGACCGGCGACTGCACCGCGGTGCGGACCCGGCTGCCCGTGCCGGGGGTGGTGGCCGACAGCCCCGCCTCGCACGGGTGGCAGCCCGGGTTCATGACCGACCTCATGGCGAAGGACCTCGACCTCGCCCTGTCCTACGCGGGGCGCGCCGGTGTGCCCATGACGACCACCGCCACCGCCCGCCAGGCGCTCACCGCGGCGTCGACGGCGGGGTTCGGGCGCGAGGACTTCTCGGCCCTGGCCAAGGTGATCCTCCGCCTGGCCGGTGTCGGAGAGACGGGGTGAGGTCGCTGACCCCGCTGCCGACCCCCACGGTGATCCTGGCCGCCGATCACCGCGCCCGGGGGGTGATCACCATCGAGCCCTACCGGACCTACGTCTCGGCCCTCGTCGCCGCCCTCGAGTTCTCCGACGGGATCCTGGCCTCCACCCAGCCGCTCCGCGACCTGGCGGACCTGGGCGCCATCGAGGACCGGCACCGCACCTATCTCTCTCTCAACCGCACGGGGCTGGCCGGCAGCGCCTTCGAGCTCGACGACCGACTGGTGGCGACCGTGGAGCTCGCCGCGGCCGACGGGTGGACCGGCGTCAAGCACATGACCCGGATCGACCTGACCGACCCCTTGACCGCACCCGCCCTCGAGCTCCTCGGCAAGGTCCTGGAGGCGGCCGAGGCCTTCGAGCTCGAGGCGCTCGTCGAATGCCTGTCGTGGCGCGAGGGGAAGGTGGCCCGCGACACCGACTCGATCGTCTACGCCGCGGTCGTGGCCCACGATCTCGGCGCCCCGGTCCTCAAGGTGCCGGTCCCCGACGTCGAACCGGGCCCGGCCCGCGTCGACGCCGTGGCCCGCATCGTGGCCAGTGTGGGGGTGCCGGTGCTCTTTCTCGGTGGTCCCCGACGTGCCGACCCACGTGGCGCCGATGGGGGTGACGCCGGTGGGGGTGACGCCGGTGGGGACCCACGGGCCGAGCCGCTCGAGGAGATCCGGGACGTCATGGCGGGCGGGGCGGCCGGGCTGGCCGTGGGGCGTGTCGTCTACCAGGACCCCGAACCGGCCACCATGGCGCGTCTGGTGGCCGAGGCGGTGCGCGAGGGAGCGCCCCCCGTCCCCCCGGTGGCGGGCACCGCTTCGGCGTGATCCTCACCGTCGACCTCGGCACCAGCGTCACCAAGGCGGTGGTGTGGGACGACGACGGTCCCCTCGCCATCGGCCGCAGCGCCCTCGACTCCACCTACGGCCCCGACAACCGAGCCGAACAGGATCCCGCCTCGTGGTGGGCCTCGGTGGTGGCCGCCTGCGCCGCGGCCCGGTCCGCGCTCGGGGCCCGGGCGGCGGCCGCCTTCGGGTCCGTCACCGCCCTCGGCTTCGCGGCGGCCCGGCAGACCTTCGTGCCCGTCGCCGCCGACGCCACCCCGGTGGGGCCCGCCCTGTTGTGGTCGGACCGGCGCGCCGGGGCCGAGGCGGTCTCGCTGGCCCGGTCGTTCGGGGAGGAGGGGGCCACCACCCTGCGGCGCCGCACCGGGGTCGTCCTCGACGCCGGATCGGTGGCGGCCAAGGTGACCTGGCTGGCGCGCCACGAACCACAGAGACTCCACGACGCCCGCTGGCTCCTCTCCCCCCGGGACCTCCTCGCCTGGCGCCTCACGGGCGAGGTGGCCACCGACCACACCCTGGCCTCGGCGACGGGCCTCTTCGAACTGGCCGGAGGCGCCCTCGTGCCCGGGCTCGTCGACGACGTCGCCGACCGTCTCCCGGTCCCACGGCCCTCGGACGCGATCCTGGGCGGCCTGCTCGCGGGGCCCGCCGGGGAGCTCGGGCTCCGGGGCGGCATTCCCGTCGTCATCGGCGCCGGGGACCGCGCCTGCGAAGTCCTCGGCACCGGCGCGACAGAGGCCTGGCCGATGGTCTCGTGGGGCACCACCGCCAACGTCTCGGTGCCCGTCCTCGACATCGGAGACACTGTCCGCGCCACCGATGCCACCGATGCCACCGGCGCCACCAATGCCACCGGCGCCACCGCCACGGGGCCGGCGGCGATGATCGTCACGCGAGGAGCGCTCGAGGGGTGGCTGCTCGAAGGAGGCCTGTCGGCGGCGGGATCCCTCCTCGACTGGCTGGGTCGCCTCGCCGGGCTCGACGGCCGGTCCCTCATGGACCGGGCCCGGTCGAGCCCGCCGGGTTCGCGGGGGGTGATCGTGCTCCCCTGGTGGGGCGGGGCCCGGGCCCCGTGGTGGCGCGACACGGCGCGCGGGGCCGTCGTGGGACTGTCGTTCGACCACGACATCGGCGACATGGCGCGTGCCGTGGTCGAGTCGGTGGCGTGGGACGTGACGCGGTGCCTGGAATCGGCGACCCTGTGGCGCGGCGAGGAGGCGACCCCGCCCGCGGGCCTTGTCCTGGCCGGGGGCGGAGCGCACGTGGCGACGTGGACCGAGATCCTGAGCGCGGTGACCGGACTCCCGGCGCGCCGCAGACGCTCGGGCGAAGCCGCCTCGGCGGGAGCGGCGATGCTCGTGGCCCGGGCCACCGGCGCACAGGTCGACTTCGACCACATCGACCCGGTCGAGGCCGAGACGGCGCCCGATGCGGAGATGGTGTCGTGGTACCGGACCCAGCGACCGGCGGTCGACGCCGCCGCCGCCGCCGTGATCGACCTGAACCGATCCGAACAGTGACCGTGGCGCGGTGAACCCGTGAAGGAGGTCCGGCTGGCCTACGGCCGGGACGGGATCGTGGCCCGGGTCCCCGACGACGCCGTCGTCGTGACCGCGACCGAGCTGCCCGGCCTGGCCCACGAGGCCGCCGCGGTGGTCGACGCCCTCGGGGCTCCTGTCGAGGGTCCCCCCTTGGCCGAGCTCCTCGGCGCGGCGGCTCGACACGTGGCGCGCCAGGGCTCGGGCCGAGCCCCCCGGGTGGCGGTGGTGTTCCCCGACCTCACGCGGCCCATGCCCAACCGCACCGTCCTCCCGCCCCTCCTCGGCGAGCTCGACCGACTGGGTGTCCCCCCCGACCGGGTGGACCTCCTCTGCGCCACCGGCACCCACCGCCCCGCCACCCCCGACGAGATGGTCGAGCTCGTGGGGCCCGACATCGCGCGCCGGTACGCCATCCATCAGCACCGGGCCGAGGCGCCGGCGTCCGAGCACGTCGAGGTGGGCCGCGTGGACGGGGTGGCGGTGCGGATCGACCGCCGCTACGTCGAAGCGGACGTCCGCATCCTGACCGGGTTCGTCGAGCCCCATTTCTTCGCCGGCTTCAGCGGCGGGCCCAAGGGCGCCTGCCCCGGCCTGGCCGCGCTGGCGACGATCCTCGAGGCCCACAGCCCGAGCCGGATCTCCGACCCCCGCTCCACGTGGCTCGTGACAGAGGGCAATCCGGTCCACGACTTCGTGCGGGCCGCCACCGCCCTGGCGCCGCCTGCACTCTCGCTCGACGTCGCCATCAACCAGCGACGCCAACTCACGGCGGTCTTCGCGGGACCCCTGCCCGCCGGCCATGTCGCGGCCTGCCGGTTCGTCGAGCGGACATCGGTGCAGAAGGTGGGACCGCCCTTCGACGTCGTCCTGAGCACCAACGGGGGATATCCCCTCGACCGGAACCTCTACCAGGCCGTGAAGGGCATGGCCGCCGCCGAGCGGGTGGTCCGCGCCGGTGGGACCATCGTGATGGCGGCGGAGTGTGCAGACGGCACGCCGGCCGGCGGTGCCTTCGCCCGGCTCCTCGCCGACGCCTCGGGTTCCGACGACCTCGACGCCGCCGAGGCATCACGGGAGACCGACCGCTGGCAGACCCAGGTCCTCGGCCGGGTGCTGCGTCACGCCCCGGTCTGGCTCCATACCCGGGGGTTGACCGACGACGAGGTGCGGGGCGCCTTCCTCCGACCAGTGGCGGACGTGACCGATGCGGTGGCTGAGGCGCTCGATGCCGCCGGGGCGGGCGGCGGCGCCCGGCTCGGCGTCCTCCCCTACGGACCACTCACCGTCGCATCCCCCTCCTGATCCCGACCCGGCCTCGTCGATCCGACCCGGCCTCGCCGACCCGAGCCGACCCCGAATCGACTCCCGAATCCGACCCCAGGCGACCCCGGAAGAGGTCCCGGCCCGTGTGCCTCGACGGAGGGGACCAGCGCGAAGTCTCTGACGAATGCGTCAGGGATTAGCGTTGCGCAGCTATGGGCGACCCGCTTGTGGGGGAACAGGCGATGTTCGAGGGGGGGGAAAAGCCTCTCTTCAATTTCATCGTCCCTGACGAGCTCCTCGCCGCCGCGGTCAGCAAGAGCCGCGACAAGGCGGCCGTCGCCGACGTCGCCCTCATGCCCGGCACCGGCGAGGGCAAGCCTCCCCCGCTCATGGGGATCCTGCGCGAAGGCGGATTCTCGCCCCTGGTCCTGCTCACGGTGTCCGCCATGGTCACCGACACCATCGTCAACGGGATCGGCATCCTCTCTCCCAACATCAAGGACTCCTTCCACCTGAGCGGTGTCGGGATCGGTGCCGTGATCTTCGCCGGCGCCGTGGCCCAGATCGGCTGGGGCATGCCGGTGGCGGTCTTCGCCGACCGGGGCAGCCGGAAGAACGTCGCCGCGATCACCCTGCTGGTCTTCTCGGCCACGGTCCCCCTCATGGCCATCGTGCACAACGTCTGGCCCTTCGTCTTCCTCTATCTCCTGGCGGCCATCGGCCTCGGGTCGAGCGACACGGTGCACAACGCCTACCTGGCCGACGCCTATCCCACCCAGGCGCGGGCGCGCATCTTCGCCTGGCACAACATGAACGACCCGATCTCCCAGACCGTCGGGATCCTCCTCGTGGGCTACATCGCGGCGGCCGCCCACAACTGGCGGTGGAGCCTGGGCCTGGCGCTCATCGGTGTTCCCGTCGCCATCGCCACGTTCTTCATCCGGGAGCCCGAGAAGGGGGCCAACGAGTCCAGCCACATCCTCAAGGCCGCCGGCATGGACATCGAGACGGAGCAGGAGAACGCCCCCAAGGTCCTCCTCGGCGCGGCGGTGACGCGCCTGCTGCGGATCCGGTCGCTCTACTACGAGCTCGTGGCCGTGGCCATCCTGGGCTTCGCCGGCACCGGCATCCCCCTGTTCGGGTCGCTCTACTACCAGCACCGGTGGAACCTGGGGATCGCACAACGAGCCGACGTCTTCTCGATCATCGGCCTGTCGGCTTTCCTCGGGCTCCCCGTGGCCTTCTTCGTCGGGGACCGGCTCTTCCGACGGGCCCCGGAGAAGCCCCTCATCCTGGCCGGCATCTGCATCGCCCTCTTCGGCGGCCTCTACAGCCTTTCTCTGTACATGCCCCATCTCTGGATCGTCGTGGTCCTGCAGTTCCTGGCCCAGTCGGCCACCGCTCCCTTGTCCATCTGCATCTTCCAGACCCTGGCGGCCACCGCCCCGCCCGAGATGCGGGCCATCTGCTTCGGCCTGTTCGGTGTCTACGCCCTGGTCTTCGGTGGGTTCGCGGGCGGCATCCTGCTGGGTGCCGTTGCCGACTCCACCAGTTACACCACGGCGCTCACGCTCATCGGCCCGGTCTGTCTGGTGGGCGGGGTGCTCCTTCTCTTCGGCTCACGCTTCGTGCGGGGCGACATCACCCTCGTCATCGAGGACGTCCTCGAGCGCTACGCCGAGGGGAAGCGGCGCCAGTCGGGCGGGGAGATCCCCGCCCTGCAGATCCACAACATGGACTTCTACTACGGGAACCAGCAGGTCCTCTTCGACGTGAACCTGGAGGTCCCCGAGGGCGACATCGTGGCCCTGCTCGGGACCAACGGCGCCGGCAAGAGCACCCTGCTGCGGGCCGTGGCCGGCCTCGACCACCCCCACCGCGGCGTCATCCGCATCTTCGGCACCAACTGCACCTACCTCGAGCCCGAGCAGATCATCGACCTCGGCGCCGCCCTCCTGGTGGGGGGGAAGATGACCTTCCCGGGCCTGACCGTCCGGGACAACCTCCGCATCGGGGGCCACTCCTTCCGCCGGGAGACCCCCCGGGCCAAGATGGCGCTCGACGACGCCATCGGGTTGTTCCCCGAGCTCGAGTCCCGTCTCGATCAGCCCGCGGGCACGCTGTCGGGTGGCGAGCAACAGATGCTGGCCCTGGCCCGGGTCATGATGAGCAAACCCCGCCTCCTCATGATCGACGAGCTCGCCTTCGGCCTCGCTCCCATGACCGTGGAGCGCCTCATGGACATCGTCCGCCGGGTGAACGCGGACGGGGCCACGGTGATCCTCGTCGAGCAGTCCGTCAACCGCGCCATGACCCTGGCCGAGCACGCCTTCTTCCTCGAGCGGGGCGAGGTCCGGTTCGACGGCTCGATCACCGACCTCCTCTCCCGGGACGACCTTCTTCGCCCCGTCTTCCTGGCCAGCGTGGGCTCGGCGCTCGGCAACGGGGCCACGTCCCCCAACGGGGCCACGTCGACCAACGGCGCTCCGACCGGCGCCACCGACAGGGCCACGAACGGACCCGCCGCGCCCACCGCGCCCACCGCGCCCACCGCGCCCGCCGCGCGGGGGCCCGCACCTACCACCGCGGCGCCGAGCGCCGACGGGTTGTGGGTGGCGGGACCCGGTCCGTCGGCGACACCCCCGAGCGAGGGAAGGGACGAGGGAAGGGACGAGGGAGGCGCGCAGGAGGGTGGACCGACATGATGGCGGTGTCGATCCCGTCGTCGGTCGTCATCGAGGGAGCCATCCTCGGACTCAACTACGGCCTGTTGGCGACGGGACTGGTGTTGATCTACCGGACCAACCGGGTGATCAACTTCGCTCAGGGCCAACTCGGTGTTGTCGCCGCGGTGTTCCTCGTCAAGCTCTACTACGACTACGGGATCAACTACTGGGCCGCCCTCGTCGCCGCCCTGGTGCTCGCCGCCGCGGTCGGGGCGCTGTCGGAGCTGTTGCTCCGTCGGCTCTTCAACCGGCCCCGGGTCATGGTCATGGTGGCCACCATCGGCCTGTCCCAGGTGCTCTTCCTCTTTACCCTGTTCCCCTTCATCCGGCCCAAGAAGCTCTTCCGGGCCTTCCCGGTCCCCGTCGACTGGTCCTTTCACATCGGGACCTTCCTCTTCCCCCCGGGCGAGGTCGTCACCCTCATCGTGGCGCCCATCGTGGCGCTCGGACTCGCCGCCTTCATCCGGTTCTCGCCCTGGGGCCTCGCCATGCGGGCCTCGGCCGAGAACTCGGAGTCGGCCCGGTTGTCGGGGGTGTGGGTCCGGCGGACCTCCACCGTGGCCTGGACCCTGGCCGGGGCGTTGTCCGCTTTCACCGCCATCCTGGCCTCGCCCAGCCAGACGAGCACGCTCACCGAGGTGCTCAGCCCGGGCCTCTTGCTCCTGGCCCTGCTCGCCGCGTTGATCGGGGGCATGGTCAGCCTGCCCGTCGCCTTCGTGGCCGGCATCGGCATCGGCATCGTCCAGGACCTGCTCCAGTGGAACATCACCAACCCCACATCGGGGTCCGCCACCGTCGAGCTCGTCATCTTCTTGCTGCTGCTGCTGGCCCTGCTGGTCCGGGCTTCGTCGCTGCAGAAGGGGACGCGCACGGCGGAACGGACGTCGTGGACGACGGGGACCCTCGGCTTCCGGAACACCGGTGACGCCCTGCGAAAACGGGTGGGGACGACCGGCGTGATGGCGACGGTGGTGGTGGCCGCCCTGCTGCCCCTCGTGCTGGACGTCGGTCATTCGTTCCTCATGTCCCAGATCTGCATCTACGGCGTGATCGCCCTGTCCCTGACCGTCCTCACCGGCTGGGCCGGCCAGGTCTCGCTGGGCCAGTTCGGGCTGGTGGCGGTGGGGGCGGACATGGCCGCCCACCTGGGCGGCAGCGTGCCGCTCATCCTCCTGCTCCCCTTCGCCGGCGTGGTGACCGGGATCGTGTCGATGCTCGTCGGCCTCACGGCCCTGCGCATCCGCGGTCTCTACCTGGCCGTGAGCACGCTGGGGTTCGCGCTGTTCATGCAGACCTCGGTCCTGGCCACCTCGTGCTGGACCGTGCCCCTGATCCACCGGACCATCTGCTCGGGCCTTCCCGACCCCCAGTCCACCTTGATCTCCCGACCCACCTTGTTCGGACTGGGACTCTCGTCGGAACGGGCCTTCGCCTGGTTCTCGCTCGCCGTGCTCATCGTCTCGGTCCTCATGGTCCGGCTGTGGCGCGACCGGGGCATCGCCCGGCGGTTGATCTCGGTGCGGGACAACGAGGTGGCGGCGGGCTCGGCCGGCATCCCCGTGGTGCGGACCAAGCTCATGGCCTTCGCCCTGTCGGGGTTCATGGCGGGCTACGCCGGGGTGTGCTTCGCCTTCGCCACCGAACGCTTCAGCACCGACACCTTCGACCCCACCATCTCCATCCTGGTGGTCTCCATGGTCGTGATCGGCGGGATCGACGCCATCCCCGGTGCCGTCCTCGGCGCCCTCTACCTGGTGGGCCTGCCCGCCATCTTCGGGGCCTCGACCACGGTCCAATTCCTCACCAGCGGGTTCGGGCTCATGGCCTTCATCCTCTACCTCCCCGGCGGGATGGCCGAGGTCATGCACCGGTTCGGTGACCTCGTCACCGCCGGGGTCGTGCACCTCCAGGCCCGGTGGCGAGGCGACTCGTCGTCGCCACCCGAGGCACCCCACCCCATTGCCACCATCGACCCCGTCACCGGGAAGCTGACCGAGAAGGGCGCGGTCGCCGAGGTGAGCTCGTGACCGACCCCGGCACCACCGACTCCCCCACCCTCACCGACGAGGACAGAGAGTCGAGGCCCCCCCGCAAGAGAGTCCGGGCGCAAGGCCCCGCCCGCCTCGACATCACCGACCTCGTCGTCTCCTTCGGAGGGTTGCTCGCCCTCGACAAGGTCACGGTGTCGGTCGAGCCGGGCACCATCGTGGGGCTCATCGGGCCCAACGGGTCGGGCAAGACCACGCTCCTCGACACCGTCTCGGGGCTCGTGACCCCGGCGGAAGGTTCGCTCGCCCTCGACGGCGAGGACCTCGCCGACTTCCTCCCCGAGGAACGGGCCGCCCTCGGGCTCGTCCGGTCCTTCCAGGACTGTCGGCTCTATCCCGAGCTCACCGTCCAGGACACCCTCTTGCTCTGCGAGGACGCCCGCCAACGCGTCAGCGTCCTCTCGACCACCTTGCAACTCCCCTGGGCCCGGCGCACCGAACGGGACAAGCGGCGGTCCATCGATCGCGTCATCGGCTCCTTCGGCCTCGAGCGGTTCCGCCATCACCTCACCGGACATCTCTCCACCGGTACCCGTCGCGTCGTCGACCTGGCCTCGATCGTCCTGGCCGGCCCCCGCCTCCTCCTCCTCGACGAGCCCACCGCCGGCATCGCCCAGCGCGAGGCCGAGGCCTTCATCCCCCTCCTCCAACAGCTCCAGGAGGTGACGGGGTCGACGATCCTGCTCGTGGAGCACGACGTCCCCCTCGTCTTCGAGTTGTGCTCGACGGTGATCGTCATGCAGACCGGCTCGGTGGTGGTGTCGGGAAGCCCCGACGTCGTGCGCGAGGACCCCCGGGCCCTGGCCGCCTACCTCGGCGCCAGCGACGCGGCCCTGCACGTCACCGGCCCGGCCCGCCGGGACCGCGACGTCGGTGCGGGTCCGGATGCCGGTGCGGGCTGACCTCTCAGGTGTCCGGCGTGGCCGGCGATGGGCGATGCGGAGGGCGTCGCCGTAGTCGTCGAGGGCGTAGTGGAGGGTGGCCCGGTTGTCCCAGAAGGCCACCGCACCCTCTTCCCACTTGTACCGGCAGCTGAACTCGGGCCGCTGGCAGTGGCGGTAGAGCATGTCGAGAAGGCTGTCGCTCTCGACCTTGGAGACTCCCTCGAGGAACCGGGTGAACTGGGAGTTGACGAAGAGGCCGTTGCGGCCCGTCTCGGGGTGGGTCCGCACCACGGGGTGCGAGACGGGGAAGAGCTTGTCGTGATGGCGACCGTCCCACTCGTAGCCGCCCCGGGCTTCGACATCCGCCGCGAACCAGGGGTCGTGGTGCCAGGCGATGAGTTGGTCGCACATGGCCCGCACCGGTGCCGCCAGCGCGTCGTAGGCGGCCTGGAGGCTCACCCACATGGTGTCGCCCCCCACGGCGGGTGCCTCGCGCATGTGGAGGATCGATCCCAGCGGCGGAGTCTGGAGGAAGGTGACATCGGTGTGCCACCACGAGGCCCGGTCCTCCCGGCCGTCGATGTTCAACACCTCGGGGTTGCCCTCGAGGGAGGGGATGACGGGGTGCGCGGGGGTCACCTCGCCGAACTGCCGGGCGAACTCCGCCTGCACGTCGGGGGCGAGGTCCTGTCCGGGGAAGAAGAGCACCAGGTGCCGGCACAGCGCGGCGCGCACCTCGGCCACCACGTCGTCGCCCAAGGGACGACTGAGATCGAGTCCCCGCACCTCGGCGCCGATGTTCGGAGAGATCGCCCTGATGTCGAGACCCGTCGTCATCGTCACGTCGTCCATCGTGCCCCAGCGCGGGTGGCACCACAACCCCCGCCCGGTCTTCGCGCGGTCCCTCCCCGGTCCCTGCCCGGATCGGCACTGGCGGGGCCGCATATCGTGTGGCCACGGTGGCCTCGGCCGAGGCTAGGCGTGGGCTAGGCGTGGGCTAGGCGTGGGCTAGGCCGGGCGAGGCAAGGGGAAGGGCGACGATGGCGAGTTCGGGTCCAGCGGCGGTCAAGCGGTCGTGGCGGCGGCTGCGGCGTCGACCCGTCGGCATGCAGGTGGGTGTCTTCGTGGTCGTGGCCGTCCTCATCGGCGGCGCCGTGTTCGCGGTGGCGGGGACGTCGTCCCCGAAGAAGTCGGCCGGCGGCAGTGGGGCCAACAGTGGCTCCGACAGCGGGTTGGGACTGGGCAAGCCCAGCGGGGTGGGCGTGAACGAGGCGTCGACGAGCACGCGGGGCGTCACCGCCAGCTCGATCAACGTGGTCTTCCCGGTGTCGAACCTGACGTCGTTGGCGTCGAACTTCGGGTTTGCCGGTGACACCGAGTTCGGCGCCCAGAAGGCCGCCATCCACACCTTCGTCAACGCCATCAACAACGCGGGGGGCATCTACGGCCGCAAGATCAACCCGATGATCGTGAACTTCGATCCCACCAACGAGGCGGCCATGCGGGCCCTGTGCAAGCAGTGGACCGAGGGGAGCCCTCCGGTGTTCGCCGTGCTCGACGGGCTCGGGTCGTGGACCGGTGACAACGAGCTGTGCATCACCCAGGAAGGACACACGCCCTTCATCGGGCAATGGACGACGGTGACCAACTGGACCCAGGAGGGCGCCCCCTACCTGTGGTGGACGGGGCCCGACCAGGCCCAGATCCTCGCCACGGTGGTCCAGTGGGGGAAGACCTCGGGCCTCCTCGACACGACCCACCGGATCGGCATCGTCGCCGGCGACCGGACCAGCGACCAGGTGGCCCTGCATCAGTACCTGCTGCCGGACCTGGAGCGGGCCGGGTTCACCAACCCGTTGATCGAGACCCTCCCCTCCAATCCCTCGGACACCTCGGCCACCAACTCGGCGGCTCCCCTGGTCGTCCAGCGACTCAAGGCGGCCGGGGTGAAGTCGGTCATCCCCCTCATCCCCTTCAACTCGTTCTTCCCCTTCCTCTCCCAGGAGAACGGCCAGAACTACTTCCCGAAGCTCCTCCTGTCGGACTACGAGTCGTCGATCACGGTCACGCTCGGGCTCATCCCCATCCCCTACGAGAAGGGGCTCGACCACCAGGAGGGGGTGACCGTCGAGACACTGGGAGGCACCGACGCCCCGACGAGCGTGACCCCCGAGGGAGGCGGGTACAACGCGGCGGTCCAGAGTTGCTACGAGACGTGGAAGGCCCACAACAAGCCGACCTCGTCGGTGTCGCCCTACATCGAGGAACAGGGACCCATCGTGAGTTGGTGCCAGGCCATCCGGCTCTTCGCCGCCGCCGCCCTCGGGGCGGGGCCCCATCTCGACCGGCGGACCTTCGTGCAGTCGATGTCGAGGATCCAGAACTTCTCCGGCACCCTCACCCCGACCTTGAGCTTCGGTCCCGACAGGTACGCGGGGCCGACCCAGTACCAGGTCGTCGAGCTCTACAACAACGAACCCCCCTCGCCGCTGTGCGTGCCGACGTACACGGGCAAGCCCCAGGGGACGTGCTGGCACGTCGTGCAGAGCTGGACCCCTCTTGCCAGCTGACCTCCCCACCGACGCAGCAGGCGAGGCACCGTCCTTCGAACTACCGGTGCCGGACCGGAATTATTCGCCCTGGTACTCCTGGATGGTCCGCCTCGGCCGGACCAGGCACGTCGATCCGCTGCCTGCCCCCCACCCCGGTGCGGGCGCACCCGGCGCACCCGGCGATCCCGGCTCCGGCGATCCCGGCTCCGACGGGCCCTACGGGGAGGCGGTGGCGGCGTGGCGGGAGCGGTGCCGGGCCCGGCTCGAGAGGCTCCTCGGGCCCATGCCCGAGAAGGTGGCGCCCCGGGTCGAGAGGGTGGAGTCGGTCGAGTGCGAGGGGTACCGGCGCGACAAGATCGTGTTCGACAGCGAAGAGATGATGTCGGTGCCGGCGTACCTGCTCGTGCCCCATGGCCGGGGTGGACCCGGCCCGGCGGTGCTCGCCGCCCACGGCCACGGGCCGGGGAAGTCCGAGGCGGTCGGGCTCGAGCGGACCGGGACCCCCAACGCCGACTACGCCCACCAGTTGGCCCGGAGGGGCTATGTCGTGCTCGCCCCCGACATGCGGTGCTTCGGGGAGCGACTCGACTGGAACCCCGAGGATCACTACGCCTGCGACACGAACCTCGTCCACGCCGTCATGGCCGGGGTCAACCCGCTGGCCCAGAACCTCTGGGATCTGGCCCGGGCCCTCGACGTCCTCGAGGCCCACCCCCTGGTGGACCCGGGGCGGATCGGGATGGCGGGCCTCTCCTACGGGGGGACGGTGACCCTGTTCCTCGCCGCCCTCGACGAGCGGGTGGCCGCCGCGGTGGTGAGCGGGTACTTCTCCTCGTGGGCCGAGTCCCACAAGATGCCGTGGAACATGTGCGGGTCCCAGGTGCTCCCGGGGATGCTCGGCCAGCTCGAGCACGTGGACCTGGGCGCGCTGATCGCCCCGCGCCCGCTCCTCATCGAGTCCGGGACCCACGACGACCTCTTCCCGGCGACGGTGGCCGCCGCCGAGGTCGAGAAACTCCGGGCCGTCTACACCTCCGAGGGTGCGGCGGACCGGCTCGTCCACGACGTCTTCGAAGGTGTCCACGAATGGCATGGCGTCGAGGCCTTCCCGTTCTTCGAACAGTGGTTGGGGCCTGGCGACACTGCGTGAGTCGGTGAGGGTGGGTGAGTCGGTGAGGGTGGGTGAGTCGGTGAGGATGCGTGAGTCGGTGAGGGTGCGGGCGTCGGTGAGCTAGCCGGGGACCTGCCAGTGCACCAGGTCCGTGCTGCGGGCGATGCCGATCTTGGCGTGCCCCCAACCCCCGAAGTGGGTGAGCTCGTCGCTGCCGGAATAGGTGAGGTAGTAGTAGCCGGCGCCAGAGCGGTCGTGCGCGTCGCAGAGGAAGACGGAGTTGGCGTGCTCGAAGCCGACGCTCGAGACGCCCGGGCCCGAATCCCAGGACCGTCCGGGGATGAGGAGCATCCTGGCCCGGGTCCAGTGGAGCCAGGCGGACGGGGTGGTCGGGTCGCCCGACAACTCGAAGATCCAGGGCTGGTCGAAGGTGTTCGAGGTCGCCACCAGATGCCACCGCCCTGCCGCCGCCACGAACTCGAAGTTCTCGATCGTGTCCCCGTTGACGACGATGTCGGGACGGCCGATGTATTTCCAGGGACCAGTGAGGGATCCGGTCGGTGACCAGGCGATCTCGAAATGCTGGGAGCTCGATGCCCCCGAGTTCGAGCTCGAGCTCGAGCTCGAGGGCGAGTCCGACGTGGTGCCGTACTTGTAGCCGAGGATGAGCCCGTGCCCGGTCCAGGCCAACGCCGGGTCGATCATGCGGTCGCCCGGTGCGGGGTGGAGGCTCAGGGCCAGGGGCTCCGGCGCCGACCAGGTCTCGAGGTCGGTCGAGGTCCGGTAGTAGAGCTTCGACTGGCTGCCGTCGGTCCCACCCGGGTTGGAGTCGTAGGTGGCGACGAAGACACCGGCGGGACTGCGGACGATGTCGGGCGAGGCCACCCCGAGGACACCCGCCTGGGCCGGCCAGGGCGTCGGCGCCGACCACTGCGCCAGGTCGGCACTGGTGGCCGAGGCGATGTCCCAATGCTCGGCCCCCGGGGTGGGGACGTCGTTGGTGACATAGCTGAAGAGCATGTGCCATTCGCCGTCGGCCCAGACAAGGGCCTGGTCCTTCACCCCCGCGTCGGGCTCGCTCAGGATCGGGTTGCGCAGCTGCGCCCATGCCACCGTCGGGGCGGGCCCCGACCCGGTCTCGACACAGTCGTGGTCGGCACCCAGTGTCTTCACCGGCGACGTCGGGTTGCGCGGCGACGTCGGGTTGCGCGGCGCCGACGGCGAGGGGGGCGCTGACCGACTCCCACCACAGCCGGTCAGCACCAAGGCCGCGACCGCCAGGGAGCCCAGGACCGTGACCAGACCCGACGACCGGACCGGGCGGCCACATCCGGTCACCACTCGAGAAGCGAGGCCGAGCCCGGATCGAGATAGAGCGTGACGTTGTCGCGGGTGCGCAGGTGCGAGGCCGGGCAGGCCGTCGACACCGGGCCCGCGAGGGCGGCGCGGACGGGCTCGGCCTTGCGCGCCTCGGGCACCACCGCCAGCACCGTCCCCGCCCGGAGGAGAGCGGGAATGGTGGCGGTGAGGGCGAGGGTCGGTACCGCGTCGAAATCGGGGAAGTGCCCTTCGTGGACCTGTTGGAGCCGGCACTCCCGATCGAGCTCGACGGTCTTCATGTCGAGAGGGTCCTCGAAGTCGGCGACGGGAGGGTCGTTGAAGGCGAGGTGACCGTTCTCCCCGATGCCGAGACAGCAGAGGTCGAGGGGGTGGTCCACCAACAGCCGGGCATAGCGTTCGCATTCCCTGTCGGGATCAGCCAGGCCGTCGATGTAATGAGCCCGGCGGGGATGGACCCGATCGCTGATGCGTTCCCGGATCCACCGCTGGAACCCGGCGGGGTTTTCGGGGCCCACTCCGACGTACTCGTCCATGTGGAAGACCACGACGTCGCTCCACGGGACGCGCTCGGTGGCCCCCACCAAGATGTCGATGAATTCCAGCTGGGAGTTCCCGGTGGCGAACATGGCGTGGGCGACGCCCTTCGCCACCACTGCGTCGCGCAGCACCGCGGCGGCCCGCTCCGCCGCGGCGCGGGCCAGGGTGCGGGAGTCGGGATGCACCTCCACCCGGAGATGGTCGACGACGTGCTCCTCGGCCTCGGCCATGGCCGCACTGTAGAGGAGGGCGCCGGTTCGAAGAGACCGGTGCAGACAGCGCCGGTTGGGAGGACACTCGCCCGGAGGGCGCCGGCCGGCGATGGCGGGTATCGTCGCCCCCGATGGCCGCGAAGATCACGCTCGTCGGTGGGGGAAGCACGCACTGGACACCGAAGCTGATGGTGGACTTCGCCAACACGCCGGCACTGACCGACGCCGAGGTCGTCCTCTACGACCTCGATCCCGAGTCGCTCGGGCCCGCCCTCAAAGTGGTCGAGCACGTGGCCGAACGCCGGGGCATCGCATTACGGGCCCGCGCCACCACCGACATCGACGACGCTCTCACCGGCGCCGAATACGTGATCGCCACGTTCTCGGTGGGCGGGTTCGCCAGCATGCGGTTCGACATCGAGATCCCGTCCCGCTACGGCGTGCGCCAGACCGTGGGCGACAGCGTCGGGCCCGGGGGGATCTCGAGGGCGCTTCGCAGCGTGCCGGTGATCCTGGCGGTGGCACGGGCCATGGAGCGGTGCTGCCCCGACGCGGTCCTCGTCAACGTGAGCAACCCCCTCACCGCCCTGACCCGGGCGGTGACCCGGGAGACCTCGATCGAGGCTGTCGGCCTGTGCGCGGAGATCGTGGGGCTCAAATTCGTCCTCAGCCTCCTCTTCGACGCCGACTTCACGGCGGTCGACCCGGTGGTGGCGGGCGTCAACCATCTGCCGCTGGTGACCTCTCTCCGCATCGGTGACCGGGACGGGTTCGCCATGTTGCGCAGTGCCCTCGACGGCGACATCGACCTCTCGGGGGGCATATGGATGGATCCTCCCGGTCCGATGCACTACAAGAAGGTGAACCCCGAGCAGGGATGGACGAAAGCCGACATCCTGGCCAACAACAAGGTCAAGTTCGAGCTCTTCGACCGGTTCGGCGTCCTGCCCGGATCGTCTGACACCCACGTGGTCGAGTTCTTCCCCGGGTTCGTGACCGCCGCCTCGGACTACGGACGAGATTGGGCGGTCCACCACTACGGCATGCACGGCCACCAGTCCGACAAGGCCGACGACGACGTCGAGATGGCCGAGCTCCTGGCCGCGCAGTCCATCCCCAACTGGCCGTCGGGAGAGTTCGTGGCCGCTCTCCTCGAGGGGCTCGTCACCGGTGAGGACCGGACGATGCCGGGAAACATCCCCAACACGGGACAGGTCGAGAACCTGCCCGCCGACGTCGTTGTCGAGTGCATGGTGGTGGCCGGGGCCAAAGGCGTCGCGCCTCGGGACCGGGCAGTCGTGCCCTCGTTCCTCGGCGAACACCTCCGGCGGGTCGTGAGCTCCCAGGAGCTGACGGTGGATGCCGCGGTCTCAGGTGACCCGACCAAGGCCCTCGAGGCCATGCTCGCCGACCCGATGGCAGGGTCGCTCCCCTACGAGCACGTGGTAGCCATGACCGACGAGCTCCTCGCCGCCACGGCGCCCTGGCTGCCCCAGTTCGCTGGTCACCGCTAAGCACCGGGACCCGTCTGACCGCTTCCGTCGCCTGAAGGGACCGTCGCCTGAAGGGACCGTCGCCTGAAGGGAACGCGGGGCGCTCCCAGCTGTCCGAGCGGGGCGCCCGCCGCGCTCAGGACCGGTGGCGGTTCTTCTTGGACGCCGTCAGGAGGTAGGTGTAGGAGTCGGTGGTCGTGGCCGCGCTCACCCCCGTGGTCGAGCGCACTTCGACGGCGACGGTCCCCGCCGCGCCCACCGGTGAGTAGGCGATGACCTTGGTGGCCGACTTCACGATGAAACTCTGGGCCGATCGTGAACCGAACATCACCGCCGTCGTGTTCGCCAGGTTGGTGCCCTTGATGGTCACCTTCCGTCCGCCTGTCGTGGGCCCGGTGGGCGGTTTGACCGCCGAGACCGTCGGCACCGCGCCGCCGCCTGTGATCTCGCGCAGGACATTGTTCCCGCTGTCGACGACGACAAGGGCGCCCGAAGGGGCCACGCTGACATCGGAGGGCGTGTTCAGCTCGGCTGACGTGGCCGGCGTCCCATTGCCCACATAGCCGGTGGCACCGTTCCCCGCCACCGTGTAGATGTCACCGATCTTGACCGCCATCCCGTCGTAGGTCCCCGTCGTGTTGGCGACGAAGCGGATCCTGTTGTTGGCCGAATCGCTGATAAAGAGATTCCCCGCCGCGTCCACGGCCACACCCTGGGGGATGTCGAGCCAGGCTTTGGTGGCCGGCTTGGCGGCACCTTTGTATCCCGCCTTTGAGGTCCCGGCCAGGGTGTAGATGTCGCCGGCGGTGACCGTCCGGCCCAGATAGCTGCCGGAGGCGGCGGCCACCATCCGCACCACGTTGTTGTCGACGTCGGAGAACACGACGTCTCCTCTGGGGTCCACCGCCACCCCGTTGAACGAGTCCAGTTGAAGCTCGGCCGCCGTGGCGGGCCCGCCGTTACCGGTGTAGCCGTAGTTCATGTTCCCGGCGATGGTGTAGATGGTGAAGGGCTCGAGTGCCTGACCGAAGGCGGTGTGGGCGGCCCGGGGGATCAGCCGGATGATGTCGTTGCCGGTGTCGGCCACGACCACGTCACCTTGGGCATCGAAGGTGATGCCGTCAGGGGACTGGAGCCCGGCGTTGAACACTTGGTCGCTCACGGCTTCGGTGGGGTCCGCATCAGCGGCGATGGGGTAGACGACATGGGCGGTCATGGGCTGGCCGAAGTAGGTGCCGGTGACAGCAGGGTCGAAGAGGATGACGTTGTTCGCGGTGTCGGTGATGGCGATGTCGCCCGCCGCGTCGACGGCCACCCCGTTGGGGTCCTCCAGCACCGCCGAGAGCTGGGGACCCGAGTCGTCGACCGCGCCGTTGGGGTCCCCCACGACGGTGTAGATGCGTCCGGCGGTCATGGCGACGCCGTAGAAGGTCCCGGTCGTCGCCGCCGCCACTTGGATGAGATTGTCGTTCTGGTCGGCGTAGACCAGGTTGCCGTGCGAGTCGACGACCGCCGACAGGGGCGACCCGAGCGACGCCGCCGTGCTCGCCACGTTGTTCAGCACGGTCGACGCCCCCCCACCGACGACGGTGGTGATGACGTCTGTGCCCGTCGCGGGCGCCGCTGAGCTCGGCGCCGCCTCCACGAGGGTCGACCCGGCGATCACGGCACCGGCGACGGCGACGATCGCTCCGGTCTTCAGACGGAACCTGACCGGTCGGCCGTGGCGCTTGGGGGACGCCTCACTCGCCCGCCGCGGCAGTGGTCTCACCTTGTGCACCCAGAGCCGCGCTCAGCGCAGCTGGCAACGCACGGTGCTGACCCGGCCTCGATACCCATGGACCCCGACCCCCACAACCCCACCGCTTCCGAGCCGAGATGCCAACCGACCCGGGGACGTGCCCACGGCTTGATGGTCGCGTCCGGGGAAATGGTATACGGACCCGGTCCGGGTCACACGGCCACCCCTGGCCCGTCGCGGTCCCGCACCGTCGAGGCGGCGGCGTCCCGGGTCAGGCGAGCTCGCCCGAGGGAACGACCCCACCGGACCCCACGGTGCCCTCGACCCACCAGGTTTCGGACCGGGTTTGGGACTCGTTTCGGACACGGTTCGGACACGGTTCGGGTGATCGTGCCGAAAAGCGGCGGCGGACACGAGGCTCCCCATTGAGCGCCCGGGGTAGCACGGTCGCGACCGCTCTGCACCGGGATCGCGCCGGAATAATCCGGTGGTCAGGCGGGTTCGGACCATCGTGAAGGTGGAGATCTTTTCCGACGTGGTCTGTCCGTGGTGCGCGGTGGGCAAGCGCCGCTTCGAAGCGGCCCTGGGCCGGTTCGAGCACGCCGACGAGGTCGACGTCGTGTGGCGCGCCTTTGAGCTCGACCCCCATGCTCCGAGTCGGCGCCAGGGCGACTATGCCGACCGTCTGGCGCAGAAGTACGGGATGTCGAGGGAGCAAGCTGTGGCCGCCAACGAGCGGCTGACCGCTGCCGGCGCGGCCGAAGGGCTCGCCTTCCACTTCGACAAGGCCCAACCCGGCAACACCTTCGACGCCCACCGACTGCTGCACCACGCCAGGTCGAGCGGCTCGGGCCTGCAGGACGCGCTCAAAGAACGGCTGCTGGTGGCGTACTTCACCGAGGGGGAAGCCATCGGTGACCGCGACACCCTGGTGCGCCTGGCCGTCGAGGCCGGACTCGACGGCGAGGAGTGCCGAGCGGTGCTGGCGGAGAACTGCTACGCCGAGGAGGTGCGGGGTGACGAGCGCGAGGCGTCGGAGCTGGGCGTGACCGGTGTCCCGTTCTTCGTCATCGATGGGAAATTCGGCATCCCCGGGGCCCAGGACGCGGAGACGATTCTCGGCGTTCTCCGGCGGGCATGGTCGAAGGCCCACCCTCTCGAGATGGCGGGGGTGCCCGGGGAGGGCACGGGAGAAACAGCGGCCTGCGAGGGTGAGAGCTGCGGCGTGTAAGGCGGGGCGCGGATCGCTCGGTCAGGCCTACCGGGAGTTCTTCGTTCGAGGTGAGTCCTGGGGCTTGAGGAGCTCGGCCTCGTGCCGGGCGATGACGAAGGTCTCCTCGTCCCCGATACCGAGCGCGCGCATGCGCCGGACGAACTGCCTCGCTTCTCGGGCCGCGAGCTTGCGGGTCGGAGACGAACGGAGCGCGACGTAGGTGCCGAGCCGGCCCCGGGTCTCGAGCAACCCCGCGACCTCCAACTCGCGATAGGAGCGAGCCACCGTGTTCACGGCCAAGCCGAGATCGCCGGCCAGTTCTCGTACCGTCGGTAGCCGCACGGCGGGAAGGAGACTGCCGTCCTCGATGGCGGCGGCGATCTGGTCCCGGACCTGTTGGAACGGGGGTGCCGACGATCCCGGGTCCAGTCTCACGATCTTCACGCCCCGATTGTCCCAGCAAACGGTGATCCCGGCGATCGGGTCGATCGTTCAGGCCGACCACTATCGGGTTGGGTAGCCTCCGTCGAGCGTTCACGAGGAGGAGGGCGGTGACCGAACCCCGGGCAGCAACGGTTGTGTTGGTCCACGGGGCCGGGGGTGGCGCCTGGATGTGGGGCCCTGTGGACCGAGAGCTCGACGCCCGGGGGATCAACCACGTGGCGGTCGACCTCCCGACGGCGACCCTGGGCGTCGATCCCACCCTGGATGCGCACGCGGATGCAGCCCATGTGCGCACCGTGCTGGATCGGCTCGACGGCCCGTTACTTCTTTGCGGCAACTCCTACGGCGGCGTGGTGATCACCGAGGCGTCGGCCGGTCATCCCAGAGTCAGCCGCCTTGTCTACCTGGCCGCCTTCATGCCCGACACCGATGACGAGTTCCTTTCCTTCATGTCCGTGAACGCCACACCGGAGTTTGCCACCGGGGCCGAATTCGGCGAGGACGGACTCATTCGATTCGTTCCCGAGGTGGTGAAGAAGCTCGCCTTCCAACAGGCGCCCTCCGAAGTGGCCTCATGGGCGGCCGGCCGGCTTCGGCCCATGGCGATGGGAGGTGGTGGGTCTCCCACCATGACCGGGATCGGCTGGAAAACCATCCCCTCGACCTACGTCGTCTGCGCCGAGGACCTGTCCCTCCGGCCCGGGGCGCAACGCCGCTGGGCGGCCGAGCGGGCCACCGACCGCGTCGAGGTGCCCTTCGACCACTGCCCCCATCTGTCGCACCCGGCGGAGATCGCCGATCTCCTGGCCGAGTTGGCGACGACGCCCTCACGGTAGGAGCAGGGCCGCCTTCCATCGGGGGGTTCACGTGAAGTCGACGGCCGGGACTCCTCCTACCGGGACTCCTCCGACCTCGCTCGACGGCTCGGGAGGCTCAGACCACCCACAGGTCATCACGTCGCCGCATCGGCCCCCATGAGCTGCGCCGCACGGCGGCGCGGCATCCCCACCAGGGCCATCAACGCGATTCCCAAGACGACGAGGCCACCGCCGAGGACGCCGAGTGTCTTGACGCCCGGCCCGGAGCCGGTGAAGGCCAGGGAGCTCGACGGGGCAGAAACGACCGATGCTTCCTGTGACCTATCTGCACCCCCTCCGGAGCTGACGCTGAAGTCGGCAGAGGTACCCGCCGCCTTGGTTGTCGTCGTGGATGCGCCGTTGTTTCCGGTCGGCGTGGACGTCGTCGGCGTTGTGGACGTCGGAGGAGTTGTCGGAGTCGTCGTGGCCGAGGGTGTCGAGGACGTCGTCGGCGTCGTGGACGTCGGAGGAGTTGTCGGAGTCGTGGTGGCCGAAGGTGTCGAGGTCGGTGGCGTTGTGACCGGTGGCTCGGTCGTCGATGGCGTTGTGGCCGTGGTGGTCGAGGGTGGCGTCGGAGCGGTCGCGTCCAGCATGGAGTCGATGTTTCCGTTGGAGGTGTCGGCGGCATCGAGGAGATAGGGAAGGCCGTAGGCGCCCTCGATGGAGTGGAGGATGCCGGCGGTACTGACCGGAGTGGAGTCTTGCTGCGGATTGGCCTTCAGCGCCGCGCTGATGTCGAGGGTGATGATGTGGCCACCGCCCACGCTGGCCGTGCCCACCCCCGAGGTGTCAGAGTCGATGCCCTCGTCCCATTCGACGACGATGTTGCCTCCCTCGGCGTACCACGGGGTGCCCTGCACCTGAGCGACGAAGTTCCCCAACCAGGCATCTCCCACCGAGGGACTGACATCACCGGTCGAGGTCGACTGCCCGTCGTGCATGTCGTCGGTGCCGTTGGGCGTTATCCATACGAAATCCGGGGGCGTCGACGACGAGAGATCGGACATGATGTTCGTCGACGGCACCATGTTCGAGTCGAAGTCCGGCAGAGACGTGACCGACGGAAAGTACACAAAGGGGTTGTGGTGCTGGTAGTACTGACCACCGCAGCAGGTCGTGTCTCCCCCGGTGTATCCCGCTGAGGGCATGGATTCCATGTACGCCTTCCAGGGGATCCCCACCGTCTCGAGTTGGTTGACCAAGGTCTGAGCGTTCGAGCTGATGGGATCGGAGGACGGCGTGCCGTCATCGGAGACCCCGTAGGTGGACCCGGAGAGAAGCTCGAGGTAATTGGGCAGTGAGGGATGTTCGCGAGAATATGACTCTGTCGCTAGCCCGTACTCAGCCGCGAGGGCGTTGACATTGGGAGCGTCGGGGCTGCCGAGGAGCTCCGTCTCGCTCTCGTTCTCCATCATGATCACCATGATGTGGGGGGCGCCGGTCGGTGACGCCCCGTAGGCGGACACCGACAGGCCGATGACCGCTCCGCCGCTGACGATCATCGCCATCGAGGCGATCCGGAACCATCGAGCACACGCCACCCCTCGACCCCTGCTCGACGACCGCGGCCGAGTGGACCCGGTCATGGCATTCCGACCCGGGTCGAGTGGCAGTGGGATCGAGCGTTCGGACCGCCCCGCCCGCGGCACCCTCCACGTCGCTCACCGCGATGATGCCGCCGTCCTGACATTGCTCGATGCCCCCCATTGAGATCCGTGCTGCGTACCGGGTGTCCTCCGAAGGACGTTTGCCATGGTCTCGACCCGGCAAACCACAGCCCTCTCGGCCCGTATCTGTCACTGATCATGACTAACTGACCTCGCCACGTGGTCAATTCGGCATCAAAACCCGGTCAACGGGGCTGGAGGTCAATAGCCTTCCGAGCACCCATCCGGAAGACCCGCCCGGGATCGCCCCGGGTCGAGATCCCGAGCGACTGACCGTCGGGCGATCGGTGGAAGGAGGATCGAGAGAATGAAGTCGGTGTGATGATCTCCCGGGCTCCCAGGGGCGGGGTGAGGGGCCAGCGGTTCTGAATCGTCGCTCCCTGGAGCGTCTAATGCTGCGAGCGGTCCTCGGGAAGTCGGGGGGCTGGGTGGATGTAGACGTCCGGCCCGGGAAAGAGGAGTCCCACGGTCCCGGTGTCCACCCAGTTGACGACCATGACATAAGGACGCTTGCCGAGCGTTTCGTACAGGTTCACGATCTGACCCCTTCGATTGCCTTCGCCCGAGACGAGCGTGTCCCCGACCGAAGGTGCGCTCACCTCTTCCGTCCTAACCATGACGGTTCGGCCCCGGGCTCTGATAGTCACCGGTCGTCTGCCTCCGAGCACAGGTCGCGAGATTGGAGGTGTGCTCGATCGAGGGATGCGTGGATCGGCGGAGACACGTCGTCGTACAAGATGGCATCCAGTAGCGAGGCTGCTCCAGATGCGCCCCGGCGGGACGGGGCCGTGCTCATGGGATCACTCGCATTGCCGAGGCTCGAGAGTGTGGCTTCCGGGTGAAAGGCGGCGCCGTGCTCGAAGTCTCGACGAAGGGCGATCCTGGCGCTGTCGCTCATGCCCAGGCTGTCGGCGTCATCATCCGTGGTTTCGGCGGTCTCGCCAGCCATAGCCGCGTTCCCTTCACTTGACTTTCGGGCAGCATCGGCTGTTTCGCGATGGGCGGCCAGTGCCAAAGGTCCCATCGTCACGATCGTCGTCGTCGCGAGATCGCTTCTGTGTGACAGGCACGTGTCGGACAAGTGAGGGAGCGCCGGATTCCGGTGTTTCAGTGGCGCGGGGTCCCGACGTTCGGCCCGATCGAGTCTCGATGGAATCTCTGCCACACACCGTAGGCAAAATGCCACACGGAGAAAGCCGAACGAAGACCCGGCGTCCTCGGGAGCGTGTCGGTGCCTCGACCCGAAACACGACAGACCCGCGGGACTCAGCGGTCCCACCACTCCGGAGGGCGCCCGCCGCCCTGCTCGAACGGGTAACTGCGAACGCAAGAACGCTCACGTCTGACGACTGGTCACCTCAGGTTGCCGATCAGGATTCCCCCCACGCCGGCAAAGAAGATGCCGACCAGAGCGACTCGTGCGGCGCGGGAACCTGGCTTGGGGACCTTGAAGACGAGTATGCCGATGGTCACGTTGACCAACAGACTGAGCTGGGCGATCGTGAAGCCGACGCCGGTACCCACACGGACGACCAGCCCCAACAAGGCGATATTGCCAATTCCGAAGAGGAGACCTGCCGAGAGCTGCACGGCGGTAGCGCGTGGGCTCAGCCGTGCGGGTCCGCCCGTGGCCACGACCAACACTGTCCCGGCCGCCAGTATCCCCAGAGCCAGCGGGAAGTTGGCCACTTGTGTGGATACCTTCGCCCACTGGGCGGGGATGAAATAGCTGCCCCAGAGCACTCCGGCCGCGCCGGCGAAGAGGAACCCGCGGCGATAGCTGTCGACCGCTCCCGTGATCCCGACCTTGGCAGGAGGCAGAAGATCCTCGGCGTGCGCGCCAACCTCCACCGGACTGAGGGCGCCAACCTGAGAGCCTTGGGAACGGACAATGAAGAGGATGCCTGCGAGTACGAACAGGAGCGCCACGCCGAGAAGGGTGAATTGGACGGTGGTGAAACTGTTCAGCTCGCCGAAGAGCAGGGTTCCCCACACGAAGGCAACGATGATGTTCAGCGGTGTCCACGAACCGCTGGCCCGGGCCAGCCCGATGGATTCCGAAGCTCGGAATGCGGAGTAACCGCCGGCTGTCCACACCACCCCGCCGGCCAGGGGCAGCCAGAACCCACGCCACCCGAACGAGACGTGGCCGCCGCCAATGGCCAGCGCTCCGGCGGCAAAGACGGCATTGCCGAGGGCGACGTAGAACGCCCGTGAGCGCTGGGGAACGCCTGGCATTATCTGGGCGACCGGTATCCAGAATCCCCAGGCCAGAATCGTGGTCAGCGCGAGCAGCGCCGTCATCGGTCACGTCGTCGACAGCGTCCACTGTTCTCGGGAGCCCGCACTGCTCCTGGGGGGCTCGTCCTTGTCGACCTTGGTGCCCGGGAGCCCATGATCCGGCAGTCTGCATCAGGGAGCCGGGGTCAGCGACCAGGCCGGGCCACCGGACAGAGGCCACCCGGCACAGGACTCAAAGTCCTAGGCGTACCCCTTCAGAATCCATGCCCGATACCCCCTCGGGCCGCGCGCCATGCCGGGTGCCGGCGGAGCCGGAGGCTCAGTGCCCGAGTCTGCCCACGACCTTCTCGGCGATCCGGACGATCCGGACGATCCGGAGGATCCGGACGATCCGGATTGCGGCCGATGTCGCATTTTCTCGCCCACATGGGCGATCTATGCGTCAACCAGACGTTCATCGCCTCAACCAGACGGTCCCCACCCCGGTTGCAAGGGCGGGAGGTCGGTCAGATCGGGTCGGGCGGCGCCTCCGACTCGCCGTCGTCGCTCACCCAACGCCGCCTGTACTGGTCGGGGATCTCCCCCCACCCCAGTACGGCAGCGGCCCCTCGGGTATGAAGCCGAGCGCGTCGACCGGGTCGATCCAACTCTCTCCGACGGTACAGACATGGGCCCAGCCGTCGCCGAGGTCGAAGGTGTAGACGAATTGCTCGCCGCTGGCGAGCCGGGACAACTTGGTACCCCCGTCGTCGAGCACCGCGTCGGGTTCGTCCCAGTCGGGATCAGGGACCGATAGCCGGGTGCCGTCGGCCAGGACGAACTCGTGGAGGTGGCTCCTGTCCCAACGGGCGAAGGCGTCATCGATCGCCTCGGCCATTCCGCAAAGGTGTGCGACCTTGCCGCGGCGAGGACGCGCCCCGGACGTGGCCAGCAGGTGGCCCCACCGCCTTCGACCAGTTCGATTCGGATCGACAACCATGTTCGCGCCATCGGGCGACAATGGTGCCACGGACTGACGCCCTGGGCAGAGCGGAACCAGGTGGGGATAGATCTCGGTCTTCGGTCCGGGACGGAGCAGAGACGGAGTTGGGGGCGGATGGCCCGAACCGCGCGCACCGGCAGGCCCCGATCCGATTGACATCGTTCTATCCGAGCAGCCTCTTCGAGATCACGACACGCTGGATCTGGTTGGTGCCCTCGTAGATCTGGGTGATCTTGGCGTCGCGCATGAAGCGTTCGGCGGGGAAATCGGTGGTGTAGCCATAGCCGCCGAGCAGTTGGACGGCGTCGGTCGTCACGGCCATGGCGGTGTCCGAGGCGAAGCATTTCGCCATGGCCCCCATCATCGAGAGTTCGTTGTCGGGGTCGCCCCCGTCGATCACCGAACAGGCGCGGTAGACGAGACAGCGGGCCGCTTCGGTCCGCATTGCCATGTCGGCGAGCATGAACCGGAGTCCCTGGAATTCGGAGATGGGTTGCCCGAAGGCGTTGCGCTGTGTCATGTACCGGGCCGCGTAGTCGATCGCTCCCTGGGCGATGCCCACGGCCTGGGCCCCGATGGTGGGGCGGCTGCGGTCGAGGGTGTGCATGGCGATGGTGAAGCCCTGGCCCTCTTCGCCGACCCGGTTCTCGACCGGCACGCGGACATCGTCGAAGACCACCTCTCCGGTGGGGCTGCCCCGGAGTCCCATCTTGTGTTCGAGCTTGGCGACCTTCACACCCCAGTCAGCTTCGACCACGAAGCAGCTGATGCCCCGGTGACCGGCATCGGGATCGGTCTTGGCGAAGACGGTGTAGAAGCTCGAGGCACCGGCGTTGGTGATCCAGTACTTCGTCCCGCTGAGGACGTAGTGGTCGCCGTCGCGCACCGCCCGGCACCGCATGGCGGCCACATCGCTGCCGGCGTCCGCCTCCGAGAGGCAGTAGCTCGCCTGCGCCTCTCCCGAGGCCACGCGAGGGACATACGTGGTCTTCAGGTGCTCAGACCCCCAGTTGAAGACGGGCATCATCCCGAGCTTCGAGATGAGCATGGTCACGCTCGTCGAGGCGCACACCCGGGCGAGCTCCTCGACCATGATCGCCTGGGTGACCGAATCGGCGCCGGCACCGCCATAGGCCACGGGGATCCCGAGGGCGGGGAGCTCCATCTCCACCGACGCCTTGAAGCCGTCCCACGGGAAGGCCGCATCCCGGTCGACCTCGGCGGCGTGGGGCGCGATGCGCTCCTCGGCCATCTGGCGGACCGCACTCCGGAACTGCTTGTGCGTGTCGGTGAGCGCGTAGGCGGGGGGGAACTCCATCCACCCAGTCTCCCACCCCGAGCCTGGCGCCTGGTGTTACCGGTGTTGCGACAGGTGCTCGAGAAGGAGCCGGTTCAGCGCGGCCGGTGCGGACTCGGGGATCCAGTGACTGACGCCGGGCAGGACCTCGAAGCGGTAGGGGCCCGAGACCCAGTGCACCGTCGCCTCCGCCGCCACCCGTCCGAGGGCGATGTCTTGGTCCGACCAGACATACAAGGTCGGGACCGTGATCGCGCCCACGTCGGAGAGCGCATGGGGCTCGGTGGCCCGATACCAATTCAGCGCGGCGGTCAAGGCCCCGGGCTCGACCATGGTGGCGACGAACCGCCGCACCTCCTCGGTGTCCGAGGAGAGACCGCTGGCGTCGAACATGGCGCGGAGCCCCCCACCCGAGCCGTCCTCACCCAGCAGGGCGCGCTCGGCCACGCCGCCCTCAGCCCGGAACACCTCGATGTACGACGATCGCTGGCGTTGGTCCTCGTCGCCGCCACCGCCACCGCCACCCTCCCCACCGCCGCCGAAGGCGGCCGCGAAGGCGCGGGGATGGGGCACCGAGACCGCGGTGAGGGTTCGCACTCGATCGGGATGACGCGCCGCGGTCACCCACGCCACCATCGCTCCCCAGTCATGACCGACGAGGTCGAAGCGGTCCAATTCCCACTCGTCGGCGACGGCGAGGACATCGCCCACGAGCTCGCCGATGCGGTAGTCCTCCACCGTGGCGGGTCGGGCCTGGGGCGAGTACCCCCGCTGGTCGAAGGCGAGGCCCCGGTATCCCGCGCCGGCAACGGCTTCGAGCTGGTGGTGCCAGGAGAACGAGGTCTGGGGAAACCCGTGCAGGAAGACCACGGGGCGACCCCCGTCGGGGCCCGTCGCCACCGCCTTGAACGTCAAGCCGTGGGCCGAGACCTCGAGGTCCTGCACCGATGGAGCCGACTGAGGTTCAGGTCGCGACGGCGGAGACGTCCAGCATCGACCGCCACGAGGACAGACGACCGCGGACATCGGACGGGGACAGACGCAGGGTCTCTTCCGACACGGCTCCGACGATGGTCCTCTGCTGCTGGTAGTGGTGGGCGGCCGCCTGGAAGAGCGGGGTCCGCCAGTCGACGAGGTCTGCCGGCGCCCCACCCAGGAACCCGAAGACCACCAGGGCCAGCTCGATGTCCTTGGCGACCGGCGCCCGGCCGTACAACGAGGCGCGGCGGTTCGCCACCGCCGAGCAGGCCACCAGCGCGTCCTCGGCCGTGACGCCGTCGGTGAGCTCGAGCTTGTCCTCGAACTGGGTGTGGGCGAGGAGGAAGGCGTAGCCCTGATCGGTCCCGGGGATCCCCAGCTCCCGGCCCCGGACGTGCTCGGGCCCGCGCAGATCGGCGACCCGACCGGCCCGCCAGTGGCGCGGGGTGCTCAGCCGGTACGAGGGCCGGACCTGGTCGGTCTCGACGATCGGCACGAAGTTGGGTTGGGTCATATGAGAGAGTCCTGCTCCTGGGGTGAGTCGGCCGCGGCGGTGGACGGCCCGGCGTGGACGAGACCGTAGACGATCGAGTCGAAAAGGGCCTGCCAGGAGGCCTCGATGATGTTCTCCGAGACCCCGATGGTGGTCCAGACGCGCTCACCGTCGCTCGTGTCGATCAGGACCCGGGTGACCGCCCCGGTTCCCCTGCCCGTGTCGAGCACCCGCACCCGGTAGTCGACGAGATGGACCGCGGCCAGCTTCGGGAAGTGGGCACCGATGGCCTGACGCAAGGCCGAGTCCAGGGCGTTGATCGGACCGTTCCCCTCGGCGGTGGCCACCACCCTGGTATCGCCCACCCGGATCTTGACCGTCGCCTCGGTGGTGTGGCGCCCTGCGTCGCGCCCACTGTCGTGTCCGGCGTCGTTGTCGCGCCCGGCGTCGCGCCCGGCGTCGCGATCGGCGGTGTGGTCGTTGATGACCCGGAACGACTCCACCTCGAAGAACTCCTGGTGCCAGCCCGTCGCCTTGCGCAGGAGGAGCTCGAGCGATCCGTCGGCGACCTCGAAGTGGTAGCCCCGGTACTCGAGGGCTTTCAGCGTGTCGAGAACTCCCGTGAGGGCGTCGGAGTCGAGCTCCAATCCGAGCTCCTGGGCCTTGAGGGCCAAGGTGGAGCGGCCCGCCATCTCCGACACCACGAAGCGGGTCCCGTTGCCGACGAGATCAGGCGAGACGTGCTCGTAGGCGTCGCGGCGGCGGGCGATGGCGCTCGTATGGAGGCCGGCCTTGTGGGCGAAGGCGGCAGAGCCGACATAGGGCTGCTGGGGGTTGGGAGCGAGGTTCACGAGCTCGGCGACGTGGTGCGAGACCGGCGTGATCCGCTCGAGGCGGTCGGGGGGGATGGTCCGGACGTTGAGCTTGAGCGAGAGGTCGGGGATCGCCGCGCAGAGATCGGCGTTCCCGGTGCGCTCCCCGTAGCCGTTCACACACCCCTGGACGTGGGTGGCACCGGCCCTGACCCCGGCGAGGGAGTTGGCCACGGCGCAGCCCGAGTCGTTGTGGAAGTGGACCCCGACCTGACACTCGTAGTCCGCCACGACACCGGCCACGATGCGCTCCACATCGTGGGGCAGGGTGCCCCCGTTCGTGTCGCACAACACGATGGCTTCGGCGCCCGCCTCCTCGGCGGCCCGGATGACCCGCAAGGTGAACTCGGGATCCTCCCGGAACCCGTCGAAAAAGTGCTCGGCGTCGAAGAAGACCCGGAGATCGTGGTCCCGGAGGAAGGTCACCGAGTCGGCGGCCATGGCGACGGCTTCGTCGAGCGTCGTCCGCAAGGCTTCGGTGACATGGAGCTTGGAAACCTTGGCCACGATGCAGACGGCCGGGGTGTTCGCCTTCACCAGTTGGCGCAGGACCTCGTCGTCCTCGGCCCGGACCCCGGCCCGGCGGGTGGACCCGAAGGCGACCAGGGTGGCGCTCGACAGGCGGAGCTCGGCGGGGGCCCGGGCGAAGAACTCCTCGTCCTTGTGATTGGCGCCGGGCCAGCCGCCCTCGATGAAGGTCACGCCGAGATGGTCGAGCTGCTCGGCCACCCGGAGCTTGTCGTCCACGGTGAGCGAGAGACCCTCTTGCTGGGACCCGTCGCGCAGCGTGGTGTCGAAGATGTCGACGGCCTCGGGCAGCGGCGGCAGGTCGAACCCGTGGCTGGCCCCGCTGTGGCTGTGGCTGGCCCCGCTGTTGCTGTGGCTGGCCCCACTGTGGCTGTGGCTGGCCCCACCGTGGTTGTGGCTGTGGCCCGCGCCCTTGCGCCTGATCACCTTGCTGCGGTCGGCACCGACCCCAGGGGGCAGGTCAGTCGACATGTTCGAGCCAGTCCTTGTAGCGGTCCACCTCGCCCCGGACGGTGGCGAAGTAGGTGTCCTGGATGTGCTTGGTCACCGGCCCCGGGCGACCATCGCCCACGGTGCGGTCGTCGACCTCGCGGATCGGGACGATCTCGGCCGCGGTCCCCGAGAGGAAGGCCTCGTCGGCGGTGTAGAGATCGGTGCGGATGAGAGTCTCGGTGACGAACTCGTAGCCGAGGTCGGTGGCGATCGTCCTCACCGAATCCTGGGTGATGCCGGCCAGGGCGGTCGAGTCCGAGGTGGGCGGGGTGAGGATGCGCCTCCCCCGGACGATGAAGATGTTCTCGCCGGTGCACTCCGACACCCGACCGTCGGAGGCGAGCAGCACGGCCTCGTCGTACCCGGCTTTGAGGGCTTCCACCTTGGCCAGCGAGGAGTTCACGTACATGCCGGTCCCCTTGGCGGCGGTGGGCACGGCGTTGGGGTCGTGGCGCTGCCACGAGGAGACCTTGAGCCGGATGCCGTTGGCCACCCCCTCGTCGCCGAGGTAGGTGCCCCAGGGCCAGGCCGCGATGGCCACGCTGACGGGACAGGGCAGGGGGTTGAGGCCCATCTCGCCGTAGCCGAGGTAGACGATGGGCCGGAGGTAGCAGCCGTCCTCGAGCCCGTTGACCCGGACGACCGCCTTGCTCGCGGCGACGAGGTCGGCGGGGCTGTAGGGGACGTCGATCATGAAGACCTTGGCCGAGGTGAAGAGCCGGTTGATGTGGTCGGTCAGGCGGAAGACGGCCACGCCCCGCCCGGTGGGGTAGGCCCGGATGCCCTCGAAGACCCCCGAGCCGTAGTGGAGCGAGTGGGTGAGCACGTGGATGCGGGCCTTGTCCCAGTCGACGAGCTCGCCGTCGAGCCAGATCTTCTCGGTCGGGGTGATGGGCACGGGCTCAGAGCCTTTCTGCAATGGCGTCGCCGACGGCGACTGTGGACAGAGGGGGGCCGCCCGGGGAACCCGAGGAATCCTCGGCCAGATAGGACGTGACGGCCTTGGTGATCCGTTCGGCGGCGTCGGCCTCGCCGAGGTGGTCGAGCATGAGGGCCGCCGACCGTATGGCCGCCACCGGGTTGGCGGTGCCGGTCCCGGCGATGTCGTGGGCGGCGCCATGGACGGGCTCGAACAACGACGGCCCGGTCCGGGCCGGGTTCAGGTTGGCCGAGGCGGCGAACCCGATCCCCCCCGCCACGGCCCCGGCCAGGTCGGTGAGGATGTCGCCGAAGAGGTTGTCGGTGACGATGACGTCGTAGCGGGCGGGCCGCTCCACCAGGTAGATGCAGGCCGCGTCGACGTGGTTGTAGTCGCGGCTCACCCCGGGGTAGTCGGGCGCCACCTCGTCCACCACCCGTTGCCAGAGGTCACCGGAGAATGTGAGGACGTTCGTCTTGTGCACGAGAGTGAGGTGATGCCGCTCACGTCGGGTGGCCAGCTCGAAGGCGAACCGCACGCACCGCTCGACGCCCATCCGGGTGTTCACCGAGCCCTGGGTGGCCACTTCGTGGGGCGTGTGCCGGCGGAGGAACCCACCCTCGCCCGCGTAGGTCCCTTCGGTGTTCTCCCGGATGACCACGAAGTCGCAGTCGGGGGCGGGGGCGGCGGGGAGCCCGACGAAGGGGCGGAGGTTCACGTAGAGGTCGAGCTCGAACCGCAGCCGCAGGAGGAGCCCCCGCTCGAGCAGGCCCGAGGGGACCTCGGTCGACCCCACGGGCGGGCCCACGGCACCGAGGAGGATGGCGTCGAAGGACCGCAGCTCCTCCAGGGTGGCGTCGGGGAGGACATCGCCGGTGCGGAGGTAGTGGGCGGCTCCGAGGTCGAAGTCGGTTTGGACCAAGGTGACGCCGGCGGCGGCGACCACCTTGAGGGCCTGGGCCAGCACCTCGGGGCCGATGCCGTCGCCACCGATCACCGCCACGGTGTGGGACTTGCCTGTGCTCATCGTCGGGTCTCTGGTTCCTCGGGTCTGGGTCTCTGGTTCGCCGGAGGGCGCCCCGGAAAATGAAAAACCGCCCACTCGATGTGGACGGTCGGGGAGGCGCACACCAGTGGGGTGTGCGCCTATTCGATGACGATTACGAGTGTGCTCGGGGTTCTCATTGCGATGCCAGTCTCCCGCGCCCGGCCGCGCCCGTCAACCACAGGGGGGAGACCCGGACCAGGTCGCGGCGTCGACGGGGCACCCCCGGGGCCACCGGAGCGGCCCGACCGAGCCGATACCCTTGGGGGGCGTGAGCGACGACGAGTCCACCCATCTGACCCAGGCGACCTACGACCGCCTGCAGGCCGAGCTCGAGGACCTGACGACCCGGGGTCGGGTCGAGATCGCCCGTGCCATCGAGGCCGCCCGGGCCCTCGGTGACCTCTCCGAAAACGGCGACTACCACGCGGCCAAGGACACCCAGGGGAAGATGGAATCCCGGGTCCGCCGACTCCAGCACACCCTGGGCCACGCCGTCATCGTCGACGACGAGGCGGTCGGCAGCTCCGAGACGGTGGCCACCGGGTCGACCGTGGCCATCCGGTACGAGGGGGACGACGAGATCGAGCGGTTCCTGGTGGGCTCGATCGAGGAACGCCACGACGAGCTCAACGTCGTCTCGCCGGGGTCACCCCTGGGCCAGGCCCTCCTGGGCAAGAGCTCGGGTGACGTGGTCGAGTACGAGGCCCCGGGCGGCACCCTCCGGGTCGAGATCGTCCAGGTGGGCAGTTGAGGGCACAGAGGCCCCGTCCACTCAGTGACAAGGTGTGGGAGCGCCACCTCGTCCACAGCGCCGAGGGTGAGCCCGATCTGCTCTTCATCGACCTGCATCTGGTGCACGAGGTCACGTCGCCTCAGGCCTTCGACGGCCTGCGGCTGGCGGGCCGGCCGGTGCGCCATCCCGAGCTCACGGTGGCCACCGCCGATCACAACGTCCCCACCACCGACATCGACAAGCCCGTCGCCGACCCGGTCTCGGCCCGCCAACTCGAGGTCCTGTCGGCCAACTGTGCGGAGTTCGGCATCACCTGCTACCCGATGGGTCACGCCAATCAGGGCATCGTCCACGTCATCGGCCCCGAGCTGGGCCTGACCCAGCCCGGGATGACCATCGTCTGCGGTGACAGCCACACCTCGACCCACGGGGCCTTCGGCGCCCTGGCCTTCGGCATCGGCACCTCCGAGGTCGAGCACGTCCTCGCCACCCAGACGCTCCCCCAGATCCGGCCGGCCACCATGGCCGTCGAGGTGGAGGGAGAGGCGCCCGCCGGCGTCACCGCCAAGGACATCGTCCTCGCCATCATCGGACACATCGGCACGAGCGGCGGCATGGGCCACGTCATCGAGTACCGGGGCGCCGCGGTCCGGGCCCTGTCGATGGAAGGCCGGATGACGATGTGCAACATGTCCATCGAAGCCGGCGCCCGGGCCGGGATGATCGCACCCGACGAGACCACCTTCGCCTACCTCGAAGGTCGTCCCCACGCGCCGACGGGAAAGCTGTGGGAGCGCGCCCTCGACGACTGGCGGAGCCTCACCACCGACGAGGGGGCGGTCTTCGACAAGACCGTGACCATCGACGCCTCGGCCATCGCCCCCCACGTCACCTGGGGCACCAACCCGGCCCAGGTCGTCTCCATCGGCGGGCAAGTCCCGGACCCCTCGACCTTCGCCGACCCCGGTGAGCGCGAGGCCGCCGACCGGGCCCTGCAGTACATGGGACTGAGCGCCGGAACGGCGGTGCGCGACATCGCCGTCGACACGGTTTTCATCGGATCCTGCACCAACTCCCGCATCGAGGACCTCCGGGCCGCGGCCGCCGTCCTCGAGGGCCGACACGTCCGGTCGGGCCTCCGGGCCCTGGTCGTCCCCGGCTCCCATCCCGTGAAGGCCCAGGCCGAGGCCGAAGGGCTCGACAAGGTCTTCGCCGCCGCCGGTTTCGAATGGCGCGAGCCGGGCTGCTCGATGTGCCTGGCCATGAACCCCGACAAGCTCGCCGTGGGCGAGCGGTGCGCCTCGACCTCCAACCGGAACTTCGAGGGGCGCCAGGGTCGGGGGGGCCGCACCCACCTCGTCTCGCCGGCCGTGGCCGCGGCCACCGCCGTGGCGGGACACTTCGCCACCCCCGAGGATCTCTCGTGACCGGGGACCTGAAGGGGGAGAGGCCGTGAAGCCCGTCACCGTCGTCACCGGCCGGGCCGTACCCCTCGACCGCTCCGACGTCGACACCGACCAGATCATCCCCTCGGACTGGCTCAAGCGCGTCGAACGCACCGGGTTCGGGGCCGGCCTCTTCTCGGAATGGCGCGACGACCGGAACTTCGTCCTCAACCAACCCCAGTACGCGGGGGCCACCGTCCTCGTGGCCGGCCCCAACTTCGGCACGGGCTCCTCTCGGGAGCACGCCGTCTGGGCCCTCCTCGACTACGGGTTCGAGGCGGTCGTCTCGCCCCGGTTCGCCGACATCTTCCGGAACAACTGCACGAAGCAGGGACTGCTCCCGGTGGAGGTCGAACCCGACCTGGGACGCGCCCTGCTCGACGCGGTCGTCGCCGATCCCTCGGTGGAGCTGACCATCGACGTGGCCCGCGGCACCGTCGAGGCACCCGCTGTGGGGCTGACCGGAACCTTTCCTCTCGACGAGTTCACGCGCGAGCGCCTCCTCAACGGGTGGGACGACATCGGGCTGACCCTTCGCCACGGAGACGACATCTCGGTCTACGAGCGCCACCGCTCGCCCTGGCTGCCCTCCCTTACCGGCTGACCCGGGCGCTGGTGGTCCGCCTCGTCGGACCTCGGGCTTCTCGGCCTATGGTCACATACCGTCAGGGCCGGGGGCACCCCTGACAGGCTGCCCCGAGACCGATCGAATCCGAGGAGGCATCATGCTGAAGGACTTCAAGGCATTCATCTTGCGGGGGAACGTCATCGACCTGGCCGTCGCCGTGGTCATCGGCGCCGCCTTCGGCGCGGTGGTGACGTCGTTCGTGAAGAACCTGCTGACACCGCTGATCTCGATCCCGGGCAAGGCCGACTTCTCGAGCCTCTCCTTCAGGGTGAACGGGAGCACGTTCTTCTACGGCGATTTCCTCAACGCCTTGATCGCCTTCGTCTTCATTGCCGCCGCCGTGTTCTTCTTCGTGATCAAGCCGATCAACGCGCTGGCAGCGCGCCGCAAGAGGGGCCAGGAAGCCGAGCCGGGAACGAGGGACTGCCCCGAGTGCCTGAGCGAGATCCCCGAGCTGGCCCGCCGGTGCGCCTTCTGCACGGCGGAGGTCCAGCCTGCGGCCTGACGCCGGCTCCCCACTCCCCGGCTCGCTCTTCCCTCTTCCCCTCTTCCCGTCGTCGGCTCTTCCCGTCGTCGGCTCTGGCGCTCTTCTCCCTCGCTGTCAGGGCCCGATCTCGAGGTCGCGCTGGTCGTTGCGGGCCCGGATCCGCACCAGGCGGTTGACCGCCGCCAGGTAGGCACGGGCCGACGCCTCCACCACATCGGTGGAGACCCCACGGCCCGAGACCTTGAGGCCGCCGTCCTCGAGTTGGACGACGACGTCTCCGAGGGCGTCGACGCCGCCGGTCACCGACGAGACGTTGAACCCGATGAGCCGCGACTCGACCTTGGTGGCGGCCCGGATGGCGGTGCAGGCGGCGTCGATCATGCCGTTCCCTTCGGCCGCGGCCTCCACCTTGTCCCCTGATCGGCTGACTACGACACGGGCCCGGGGCATACCCACCGTGCCCCCCGCCACCTCGAGGGCCTCGAGATGGAAGCCCTCCACCAGGTCCTGGCCGAGCTCCTCGGCCACGATCGCCTCGAGGTCGGCCTCGGTGATCTCGACCTTCCGGTCGGCGAGCTCCTTGAACCGGGTGAAGGCCTGGTTCAGCCCGTCGCCTTGGACATGGATGCCCATCTTCTCGAGGGTGTTGGCGAAGGCGTGGCGTCCCGAATGCTTGCCCATGACGATCTGACGACCCACCTGTCCGACGCTGGCGGCGTCGATGATCTCGTAGGTGGAACGATCGGCTAGCACCCCGTGCTGATGGATGCCCGACTCATGGGCAAAGGCGTTGCGGCCCACCACGGCTTTGTTGTACTGCACCGGATACCCCGTCAGGCGGGCCACGAGGCGCGAGGCGCGGGCCAGCTCCTCGGTCCGGACGGTGGTCGTGACGCCGGGGAACTGATCGGAACGGATCCGCAACGCCATGACCACTTCCTCGAGCGCCGCGTTCCCGGCCCGCTCACCGAGGCCGTTGACGCACACCTCGACCTGGCGCGCCCCCGCCTGCACCCCGGCGAGGGTGTTCGCCGTGGCCAGCCCGAGGTCGTTGTGGCAGTGGGTGGACAGCACGTAGTCACCCGGGATCTCTTTCCGGATGTGCTGGATGAGGGCCCCGAAGTCCCACGGGATGCCGTACCCGACGGTGTCGGGGATGTTCAACGTGGTGGCACCGGCTTCGACCGAGGCCCTGAGCACCTCCAACATGAAGTCGAGAGGCGTCCGGGTGGCGTCCTGGGGGCTGAACTCGACATCGTCGGTGTGCTCTCTCGCCCGAGCAACACCTCCCCGTGTCTCGGCCAGCACCTGCGCCTCGTTCATCTTGAGCATGTGCTCCATGTGCTGGGGGCTCGTGGAGATGAACACGTGGATCCGGGCACGCGCCGCGTCGCGTACCGCTTCCCAGCAGCGGTCGACATCGGAGAGCTGGGTACGCGACAGACCGCAGATGGCCGGGGCCCCCGGGGCGTTGCCGACCGACCGGGCGATGGTCTGCACCGCTTCGAAGTCCCCCTGGCTCGCCACGGGGAATCCGGCCTCGATGTAGTCGACGCCGGCCCTGGCCAGTTGCTCTGCGATCTCCAGCTTCTCGGCGACGTCGAGCGAGATCCCCGGCGACTGCTCCCCGTCACGCAGCGTCGTATCGAAGACGACGAGGTGTCCGCCGTCAACGTCCCCTCCGGGAACCAGCCCCGACGCGGGCTGGGTGGCCTGCTCTGTGGCTCGCTTGGCGGCGTTGGGCTTCTCGCTCATCGAATGTCCTCGCTCTCGGACTCTGTGTTCTGTGTGGCTCGGTGCTGTGTGGCTCGGTGCTGTGTGGCTCGGTGCTGTGTGGTTGTGGGGCTGTTCTTCTGTGCTGCCTGTTCGTGGAGCTTCCTCTCATCCCGGCGGCTCCGGGGCCAAGAAGAAACCCCCTGGCCATTTGGCACAGGGGGCGGGATCGGCGAGCGCGATGGGGCGCTCGCCGTCAGGTAAGAAGCAGGGCCGTGATGAAAGGGTGCTCGCGCATCTCGGGTTCCATGGTTGCAAAACCAAGCGCCCAGGTCAAGGACACCCGGACACGAGCTCCGGCCGGGACGATCTACGCTCGAGGGCATGAGAGCTGTGATTCGAGGGCTGGGCTGGTCGATCGTCGTGGCGGCGTTGGCGGCGGCCGGTGCCGCGGTGAGATCGGCCGCGCTCAGGAAGCGGAGCGCCCAGCCCGGCACAACGAGCCCCCGGCACGGCAGCTTCGACGCGTGGCCCACCGTGCCACCCGCCCCGGGTCGACTGGTGGCGAACGGCTCGCAGGTTCACACCGGCACCTGATCCCCCCCGAACCGGGGCAATGACCGGGCGGCGCGCCAAGGGGGCCTCCCGGGAACTCGAACGACGGGCGCGTCGTCAAACATGCGCCGGACAAAGGAGCGCCGGCGTGGCGATCCCGAAGCTCCGGGTCATCGTTCGAGGAGGCCCCCGTGTTCAAAGCACCGAGAAAACTCGTCGTGGCTGTCGTTGCCCTGGTCGTTCTGGTGGGCGCCGGCACAGTCGGTCGCAGCCTCCTGACCCGGTCCACGGGTCCGTCCACCACTTCGAGGACGAATTCGACCACGAATCCGACAGCGAATTCGACGACGAATTCGAGCACCGGCTCGAGTGCGGAGGGACGCGCCACGTCGGGGGTCGCCGAGACCCACACCGCCGGGGAGGCGGCCCCGGTCCCGGCAGAAGCAGCCGCGTCCCCGGGACTGCCTCAGGGACTCTCGGGGACTGCCAGTAGCTCAGGGGGTGCTTCGACCGCCAGCGCGCTTCCTCGCCTGCCGATGGTCGCCATCGCACCGCAGATCGTGCGGACGGCCACCATCGACCTGCGGGTGGGCAAGAACGCGCTGAGCTCCTCGTTGACCGACATCGCGACCTTGGCCGCCACCGACGGCGGATATGTCGAGAGCTCGTCGATGGCGGGGGGAACGGCCCGGACCTCCCCGTTGTCGGGCAGCATCGTGATCCGGGTTCTGGACTCGGACTTCAGCGACGCCATGGCCGCCCTGTCGGGGTACGGCAAGGTGACCGATCAGATGATCCATGGCCAGGACGTCACGAATCAGGTCTCGAGCAACGCCGCCACGATCGAGATACTCCAGGACGAGGTGAACCTGCTGCAGGGGAAGCTCGCCCAGGCCACAGACATCACCACGTTCCTCCAGATCCAGGATCAGTTGTTCCCCGTCGAGCAGCAGCTCCAGCAACTGGAGAATCAGCAGACGGTGCTCGAGAACTCAGCCGCCCTGGCCACCATCACCACCAACCTGTCGGCACCCGGGGCGCCCCTCGTGTCCGCACCTCCGCCTCGACCCACCGCCAATTCGGCGACGACGGCGTGGCGTTACCTCCGGCACAACTCGCTGGCCGTCCTGGACGGACTCGTCGTGGGCGGGGGGTGGGCTCTCCCGGGCTTGGCCCTCTTGGCCGTGATCGGGTTGGTGGGCACACGAATCGCCCGCCGACGCCGGCGGGCGATCAACCCCGCCTGAGGCCGGGTCGCCTCCGGGCGGGCACGTCGGACAGAGATGTCAGAGCGAGGTCGTGGCGAGAGCCTTGCAGCCGTCACGGGCGACCACCACCGCCGACTGCACGGTGCCGGTCAGGGGCTCGAACACATAGACCAGCGCCGGGACCCCCTCGAATGTCGCCGTGGCGAGAAGCTCCACGGTCCCTCTGGATTCGGCCGGGCCCACGGCGAGTTTTGCCGAGGCCAGGCACTGCTCGAACCGGCTCGTCGTGGCCGGGCCGGCTCCCAACGTGTTCAACTCCGAGCTCCCCGACCCCGAGGGGGTCGGGGTGGCCGGCGAAGGGACCGGAGCGGTGGGCGACGATGCCGGAGCTGTAGGTGAAGGGGCCGGAGCGGGAGACGCGGCGCCGGGAATGGCTCCGGTCGCCGCCTGACCTGTCGGCGCGGCAGCGGAGGCGGCCGGGAGCAGACCGTCGACCCGGGAGCGCAGCGCGCCGATCGAGTCGAGCGTGCCCAGGTCCGAGATCGCCGAGGTGACGTGTTGCGGGAGCGGGGCTTTCCCACTCACCGGCGACGGCGGGCTGACAGCGGCGCGCGCCGGGCCCGAAGCCTCTGATCCACCCGAGGTGCCGTGGCCCGAAAGCGCCACGGGGATCCCGATCGCCAGGGCCAGCACCAGAACCGCCGCCGCTGCTCCCACGAGGACAGCCGGGCGCCGGCGCGGGATCGGGATCGGGGCCGGTGCGTCGTGGACCTGGTCGGGTGCGTCGGCCCCGGCGCCATCCCCCGCCGCCCGCAGGACCGACGCGATCGAGGCGGCCCGCACCTCGGGGGCGAGGGGGGCCACGGGCGTCCGGACGACGTCACGCACGGTCTCGAGGGCGGCCAGACGTTGGCGACAGGGGGCACACGTGGTGAGGTGGTCGGCCGGCGAGGGCGCACCTCTCTCGTCGAGGTCGCTCGTGGAGACCCCGTCGAGATGTGACGACAACTGCTCGTCGGTCAGGTGCCGGTCGGTCATTGGGTGTGCTCTTCCTCGTGCGCTTGCGGGGCGACTCCGCCTGTTCGACCGCGCTCTTTCGTTTTGACGACCCGGGACCCCAGGTGGTTCCCGGTTTCGGGCCCTGCATCTTCCTCGGAGGCGGCGCCTCGCTCGGGCTCCTCGTTTCGCCACGTCTCGGCCAGCGCGGAGCGGGCCCGGGCAATACGCGAGCGGACGGTCCCTACCGGAACACCCAGGATGTCGGCGATCTCGTCGTAAGGGAGATCGCAGACGTCGCGCAGCACCACCGCGGTGCGAAACTCGACGGGCAGCACAGCAAGCGCGGCGTCGATGTCCACGCGAGCCGCCGCCACGTCAGCGGGGTCGGCAACCCCCGGGGCACGGTCGACGTCTCTGAGGCCTTTGACCCCCCGGACCGATGGACCATCGCCACCAGCCGCCGCATCACCAGCCGCCGCATCACCAGCCGCTCCCGACGACACCTCATCGGGTCGGGTGGGGAGAACGAAGAGACCCGGCGCGCCGAAGGAGATCTCGTCGGCGACGTCGGCGACATCCGCGGCCAGGCCCGTCATGGGACGGCGACGGCGGCGGCGGATCTCGTCGATGCAGACGTTGGTGGCGATGCGGTAGATCCAGGTGCCGAAGGAGCTACGCCCGTCGAACCGGCTCAGGGCGCGGATGGCGGCGAGGAGGGCGTCCTGGGTGGCGTCGAGGGCATCGGCGTCATTGCCGAGCATGCGGCGGCACAGCGCGTGGACGCGGTCGTAGTGCGCGGTGACCAGGGCCTCGAGAGCGTTGCGGTCTCCCCCCCGAGCCGCTGCGAGAACCCCCTCCCCGTCGCCGTCCCGGACAGAGTCGAGGTGGTTGTCGATGCACAAAGGCTAACGCACCGACCTCAGGAAACTCCGCTGAATCCCCGATCCGGCCTCATGCGCTGATTCCCCGATCGAGCCCTCAGACCCAGGTGATCCCCGATCGAGCCCTCAGACGCAGGTGATCCGGTGAATGTCGAGAATGCCTTCGGTGGCCCGCAGCGTGGCGAAGGCGTCGTCGGGGATGGCGTGGTCGGTGGAGAGGACCATGAGGGCGGTGCCCTCGGTGCGGGAGGGGTCGACGTCCATCGAGGAGATCGACACATTGGCATCGCCGAGGACCACGCCGACCACCCCGATCATCCCGGGCCTGTCGTCGTTGCGGACGATGAGCATGTGCTCGGCCGGGGGGACGTCGACGGTGTGGTCGTCCACCAGCACGATGCGCGATTCGGAACGGGGCCCGGACAAGGTGCCGGCCATCGAGTGGTCGGGGGAACGAAGGGTGATGAGGTTGACGTAATCGCGCGCCGTGGCTGTGGACGCTTCGCGCACCTCGAGGCCGCGCTCTTGGGCCAACTGGGGGGCGTTGACGTAGGAGACCGGCTCCTCGGTCCCCGCCGAGAAGATGCCCTTGAGCACGGCCAGGGTGAGGATCGAGGTGTTGGTGCCGGCCAGGCCGCCCTGGTACTCCACCTCGAGGCGCTCGGGAAGCCCGTCGTTGAGACAGGCGAAGCACCGGCCGAGCTGCTCGGCCAGACCGAGGAAGGGGCGGACGGTCTCCGACACCTCGCTGGCGGCGACGTTGACGGCGAAGGGCACGAAGTCACCGGCCAGCGCCAGGTTCACCTGTTCGGCGATGGTGACGCCCGCCTTGTCCTGGGCCTCGGCGGTCGAGGCGCCCAGATGGGGGGTGGCGACCACGGTGGAGAAGGCGAAGATCGGGGAATCGGTGCAGGGCTCGGTGGCAAAGACGTCGAAGGCGGCTCCGCCCACGCGCCCCGTGGCCAGGGCGTCGGCCAGCGCCTGCTCGTCGACGATCCCACCGCGCGCCGCGTTGACGATGCGGATGCCGGGCTTGGCCTTGGCCAGGAGCTCCGCACCGATCAGTCCCGCCGTCTCCGCCGTCTTGGGGAGATGGATGGTGAGGAAGTCGGACTCGGCCACGAGGTCGTCGAGAGACAGCAGTTCGACGCCCATGTGGCGGGCCCGGTCCGGCGAGACGTAGGGGTCATAGGCGCAGAGGCGCATGCCGAAGGCGAGGGCCCGTTGGGCCACGAGCGCGCCGATCCGTCCCAACCCGACGACGCCGAGGGTCTTGCCGTGGAGCTCGACGCCCTCCCACTTGGAGCGCTCCCACTTCCCCGCCATGAGGGCGGCGTGGGCCTGAGGGACGTTGCGCGCTTGGGCCAGCAGCAGGGCCATGGCATGTTCGGCCGCCGAGAGCACGTTGGACTCGGGGGCGTTGACCACCATCACCCCGCGGCGCGTGGCCGCCTCGACGTCGACGTTGTCGAGCCCGATCCCGGCCCGGCCCACCACCACCAGGTCGGTGCCGGCCTCGAGGACCTCCGCGGTGACCTGGGTGGCCGAGCGGACGATCAGGGCGTGGGCGCCCACGATGGCACCGAGCAGCGACTGGGGATCGAGGTCGAGCTGGACATCGGCTTGGTGGCCGGCATCGGCCAGTGTCTTGAGCCCGCGCTCGGCGAGCTTCTCTGTGATGAGTACCCGTGCCATATGGCTCGTCGGCTTCCTCGCTCGGCGTGACAACTACGGAAACTACGGACAGACAAACTTCGGAACTAACAAACTTCGGAACTAACAAACTTCGGAACCAGTGGAGCGCACACACTAGGGACCTCATCGGAACAAATCGGGCGGAACTGTTGGGAATTGGCCCGGTCCACGGCGAAGGACCGGGGGACTACGCGGCGGTGGCGAAGAGCTTGCCCAGGCGGGTGACACCCTCGACGATGGCGTCGTCGCCCAGGGCGTAGGAGAGGCGGAGGTAGCCCTCGGCGCCGAAGGCCTCACCGGGGACCACGGCCACCAGCGCTTCGTCGATGGCCACGGCGGCGACGTCGGCCGAGGACTCGACGAGACGCCCCGCCAGGCGGCGGCCGAGGAGTCCCCGGACCGAGGGGAAGGCGTAGAAGGCGCCCTCGGGCTCGACGCAGGTGACCCCGTGACAGTCGTTCAGCATGCGGTGGATGACCCGACGGCGACGGTCGAAGGCGGCGCGCATCTCCGACACGGCGTCGAGGTCGCCCACCAGGGCCGCCAGGGCGGCGCGCTGGGAGACGTTGGAGACGTTCGAGGTGGCGTGGGACTGGAGGTTGGAGGCGGCCTCGACCACGTCGGGGGGGCCGATGAGCCAGCCCACCCGCCAGCCGGTCATGGCGTAGGTCTTGGCCACCCCGTTGATCACGATGCAGCGGTCCGCGAGCTCGGGCACGGCCACCGGCAGGGAGGAGAAGACCCGGCCGCCGTAGACGAGGTGCTCGTAGATCTCGTCGGTGACGACCCAGAGACCACGGTCGGCGGCCCAGCGGCCGATCTCGAGGACCTCGGCCGGGGTGGAGACCGCACCGGTGGGGTTGTTGGGCGAGACGAAGAGGAGGACCTTGGTGGCCGGGGTCACCGCCGCCTCGAGGGCGTCGACGGTCAGGTGGAAGCCGGTGGACTCGTCGGTGGGGACGGCCACCGGGACGCCCCCGGCCAGGGCGATGACCTCGGGGTAGGTCGTCCAGTAGGGGGCGGGCACGAGGACCTCGTCGCCGGGGTCGAGGAGGGTGGCGAAGGCCTCGTAGACCGCCTGCTTGGCCCCGTTGGTGACGAGCACCTGGGAGGCGGTGACCGGGTAGCCCGAGTCGCGCCCGGTCTTGGCCGCGATGGCGTCGCGCAGGGGGGCGATGCCGACGGTGGGGGTGTAGTGGTGGTTGACCGGATCGTGACAGGCCGCCGCGGCCGCCTCGACGATGTGGGGGGGCGTGGGGAAGTCCGGCTCCCCCGCCCCGAAGCCGATGACGTCGGCCCCGCCGGCGCGCAGCTGCTTGGCCTTGGCGTCGACGGCCAGGGTGGCCGAGGGGGAGACCGCCGCCACCAGGGCGGAGATACGCGACCGGGTGCCGGTGGAGGGACGGGGCGCGGTCGTGGGGCCGGTTTCTCGGGGGGTCGCCATGGCTGTAATGCTTGCACACGTGACGAACGCCTCCTCCACGCCCACCGGCACGCCCGACATCGTGATCCCCGATTCGCTGAAGCCGTCCGACGGACGGTTCGGGAGCGGGCCGTCGAAGGTGCGGCCCGAACAGGTGGCCGGCCTGGTGGCGACGGGGTCGGCCTATCTCGGGACCAGTCACCGCCAGGCGCCGGTGAAGTCGGTGGTGGGTCGGTTGCGGGCCGGGCTGGGGGAGTTGTTCTCCCTCCCCGAGGGGTACGAGGTGGTGCTCGGCAACGGGGGGACCACGTGCTTCTGGGACATCGCCACGTTCTGCCTCATCGAGCGGCGGAGCCAGCACCTGAGCTTCGGTGAGTTCTCGTCCAAGTTCGCGGCCGCGGCGAAGGCCGCGCCGCATCTCGAGGACCCCGACGTCATCGAGAGCCCGCCCGGGACCCATCCCGAGGCCGCGGCGCGCGACGACGTCGACCTCTACGCCCTCACCCACAACGAGACTTCGACCGGGGTGGCCATGGAGATCCGCCGGCCGGTCGGCGCCGCGACGACGGGACAGCTCGTGGCCGTGGACGGGACCTCGGCGGCGGGGGGCCTGCGGGTGGACCCGAGGGAGTTCGACGCCTACTACTTCGCCCCCCAGAAGTGCTTCGCCTCCGACGGGGGGTTGTGGGTGGCGTTGCTGTCGCCCGGTGCGCTCGACCGGGTGCAGACGATCAACGACGGCGGGCGGTGGGTCCCGGCCTTCCTCGACCTCGCCATCGCCATCGACAACTCGACCAAGGACCAGACCTACAACACCCCGGCACTGGCGACGCTGCTCATGTTCACCGAGCAGGTCGAGTGGATGCTGGCGGGGGGCGGCCTCGAGTGGGCGGCGGGGCGGTGCGACCGGTCGGCGGAGATCCTCTACACCTGGGCCGAGCAGTCGGACTTCGCCATGCCCTTCGTGGGGAAGCCCTCGGAGCGGAGCCACGTGGTGGGAACCGTCGACCTGGTCGAGAGCGTCGACGCCCAGGCCGTGGCCCGGGTGCTGCGGGCCAACGGCATCGTCGACACCGAGCCCTACCGCAAGCTGGGCCGGAACCAGCTCCGCATCGCCATGTTCCCGGCCATCGATCCCGAGGACGTCGCCGCGCTGTGCGCATGCATCAACCACGTGGTGGGGGCCCTCGCGTCCTGACCCCCGGTCGCCGATGGGACGGGCACGCCGTGTGGTCCTTGAGACAACACCCGTTGGAGCGGTGCAGTCAGGTGGCGGGGCTCACCGAGCTCATGTTGAAGTCCGCCACCCGGAGGGGGGGCATGGCGGTGCGGTTCATCCACTCGCCCCACTCGCGTGAGAGGGCACGCTGGGTCGCACCGGCCTCGGTGGCGCGGGCCAGGACGTCGAGGGGGCTCTCGTTGAAGCGGAAGTTGTTCACCGCCCCGACGACCTCGCCGTGCTCCACGAGATAGACGCCGTCGCGGGTGAGACCGGTGAGCAGCAGCGTCACCGGGTCGACTTCGCGGATGTACCAGAGGCAGGTGAGCAGCAGCCCCCGTTCGGTGGTGGCGATCATCTCGTCGAGGGAAGCGGTGGCGGTGGGCAGGGCGAGGACGAGATTGCCGACCGGGGGGGTGGGCTCGACGCCCGAGCGGGCCGCGGCGGCGCGGTGGTACTGGAGGCGACGCAACCGGCCCCCTTCGATCCAGCCCGTGGCGCCGATCCGGAGGCCGTTGTCGAAGACCGAGACGTCGGTCCCCGAGGCCCCGGTGACGAGGAAGGGGGCGGACTCGAGGCCGGGCTCCCCGGGGTCGCCGCGCAGGTCGAAGGGCAAGGGGCACAGGGACTGGCCCACCTTGGTGGCTCCCCCCGGCGCCGCGAAGGGGCTGCGGCCCTCCTCGGCGTCGCGCCCCGACATGGACTGTGACATCGCCACCATGAGGTCGGCGGTGGCGTCGGGGGGGAGAAGGACCTCGTAGCGGCCGGCGGGCAGGTCGATGGAGCGCCGGGCCCAGGCCAGGCGGCGGTCGAGGCGGGCCTCGAAGGCGGCCACGTCGATGTCGTCGAAGGTGGCCGTGGCCGCTCCCGACCAGACCGACCGGGTGCCGTCGGCGCTGCGGGCGACGAGCTCCATGGTGCCGGCCGGCTGGACGTGGCGGCGGCGGAGGCCGGTGCTCGTCCCGAGGTAGACGGTCTCGACCCCGTGGGTGGCGAACCCCGCCAGCCGGTTGCCCGCGGCGCGGGCCCGGGCGAAGGCGTCGCCGAGCCCCGAGATGACCCCGCCCAGGACCGCCGGCGAGGTCGACACAGGCGGGTCGTCGAAGGCCGCCACGTCCGCGCCCGGATCGGGCTCGACGAGGGGAGCGGCGTCGTCGGCCGGCGGGGCCGAGGCGGCCTCGATCTCGCTGGCCCGGACGAGGTCGTCCACCTCGACCTCGCCGCTCCCACTGGCCGCCCCCACGGCGTAGCGGGCGAACCCCGCGCTCCCGTCCCCGTCGACCGCCTTGAAGCTCACCACCGACACCCGGCGGTCACGGCGCACCCCGTTGGTGGTGGTGGTGTTGTTGGCGAACCGGACCTCGGCCTGGGAGACCTCTTCGACGATCACCACACAGGCCTCGGCGCGGCTCGCCGCCAGGGCCCGCTCGACCACCTCCTGGGGCGAGGTCAGACGCCGCTCCCCCGGGCTCACCGCTGCGGCCCCGTCACCGCGACGACCCATTCACCGCGCAAGACGTCGTCACCGCGACGACTCGGCGCGGGCGTTGAGGACGTTGACAGCCCGGAACAGGGCCGAGGGGCACCCGTGGCTCACCGGGGCCACCTGGCCGGGCTGGCCCTTGCCGCAGTTGAAGGCGCCGCCGAGGACGTAGGTCGACGGCCCGCCCACGGCGGCGAGGGAGCCCCAGAACTCGGTCGTCTGGGCCTGGTAGGCGACGTCCTTGCACTGTCCGGCCAGGCGGCCGTGGTCGATCATGTAGAACCGCTGCCCGGTGAACTGGAAGTTGTACCGCTGCATGTCGATGGACCAGCTCTTGTCGCCCACGACGTAGATACCCCGGTCCACCCCCGAGACGAGCTCCTCGGTACTGGGCCCGGGCCCGGGGCCGGGGTCGGGCTGCAACGAGACGTTCGCCATGCGCTGGATGGGGACGTGGAGGGGCGAGTCGGCGAAGGCGCACCCGTTGGACCGACCGAGACCGTTCTCCGCCGCCATGCGCCGGTCGAGCTGGTAGCCGACGAGGACGCCGTCGCGGACGATGTCGAAGCTCTGGGCCGCCACCCCTTCGTCGTCGTAGCCGACCGTGGCCAGACCATGGGGCGTGGTCCGGTCCCCGACGACGTGCATGACCGGCGACCCGTACTGCAGGGTGCCGAGCTTGTCGAAGGTGGCGAAGGAGGTCCCCGCGTAGGCCGCCTCGTAACCGAGGGCGCGGTCGAGCTCGGTGGCATGGCCCACCGACTCGTGGATGGTGAGCCAGAGGTTCGAGGGGTCGATGACGAGGTCGTAGGTCCCCGCCTCCACCGAGGGCGAGGCCACCTTCTCGGCCAGGAGCGCGGGGAGCCTCTGGAGCTCGGCGTCGAAGTCCCAGCCCTGCCCCGCCGTGTACTCCCAGCCCCGGCCGACCGGGGGGGCCAGGGTCCGCATCGACTCGAAGGACCCCGACTCGACATCCACGGCCACGGCCTCGACGACCGGGTAGATCCGGACCCGCCGTTGTGTGGCCATGGTCCCCGAGAGGTCCGCGTAGTGCTTGTCCTCCACGACGCAGAGCACCCGGGCCGCGACGTGGTCGACCGAGCCCGACGCCATGAGGGGCTCGGTCCACTGCTCGAGGAGCGCCACCTTGTCGGCCAGGGGCACCGAGGTGGGGTCGACCTCGTAGGGCGAGGACCACCGGACCTCGCCGTGGGCGGGCTCGTCGGCGACCTCGACACGGGTGCCGAGCGCGGCGGAGGTCTCGATGGCCAGTCCCACGGCGTCGTCGGCGAGCCGGGCGGCGGCATCGGCGTTGAGCTCGACCGTGGCCGCGAAGCCGATGGAACCCTCCCGGACGACATGGAGCCCGACTCCGATCTCGGTGTCGTCGACGGTGGTCTCCACCCGACCGTCCCGCAGGGCCACGAACTGGGAGCGGATCCTCTCGATCCTGACCTCGGCGTGGCTGCACCCGAGGGCGGCGGCCCGTTCCAGGGCGGCCGACCGCACCTCCTCGAGGGGGAGCCCTTCGAGGCCGGCCGAGTTCTTCGATCCGGCCGAGCTGTCCGATCCGCCCGACATCACGCCGGGCCCTCAGCCGCCCGAGATGTCCTGGACGCTCTTCTTGCCCGCCCTGATGAAGGGCATCATGGCGCGCAGTTCGGCCCCCACCTTCTCGATGGGATGGTCGGCACCCGCGGCGCGTAGCTCCTCGAAGTGGTGGCGCCCGGACCGGTTCTCCTCGATCCACTCCTGGGCGAAGGCTCCCGAGCGGATGTCGTCGAGGATCTGACGCATGGTGGCGCGCACATCGGCGTTGATGATGCGGGGCCCGCGGGTGACGTCGCCGTACTCGGCGGTGTCGGAGATGGAGTACCGCATGCCGGCGATGCCCTCTTCGTACATGAGGTCGACGATGAGCTTGAGCTCGTGGAGGCACTCGAAATAGGCGGACTCGGGTTGGTAGCCGGCGTCGACGAGGGTCTCGAAGCCCGCCTGGACCAGCGCGGTCAGACCCCCGCACAACACCACCTGCTCGCCGAAGAGGTCGGTCTCGGTCTCCTCCTCGAAGGTGGTGTCGAGCACCCCGGCGCGCGTGGCGCCGAGCGCGTAGGCATAGGACAGGGCCAGGTCGTGGGCCTTGCCCGAGGCGTCCTGGGCCACCGCCACCAGCGAGGGGACTCCCCCGCCCTCGGTGTAGGTGCGACGGACGAGGTGCCCCGGCCCCTTGGGCGCCACCATGGCCACGTCGATGCCGGGGGGGGCGACGATCTGCCCGAACCGGATGTTGAAGCCATGGGCGAAGAACAAGGCGTCGCCCTGGCGCAACGACGGGGCGATCTCGGACTCGTAGACAGAAGCCTGCTCGGTGTCGGGCAGGAGCATCATGATGAGGTCGGCCTCCGCGGCGGCCTCGGCCACCGGCAACACGCGCAACCCGGCTTCTTCGGCCTTGGTCTTGGACTTCGACCCCTCGCGCAGCCCGACCCGGACGTCGACACCGGACTCGGCCAGGTTCAGCGCGTGGGCATGTCCCTGGGACCCGTAACCGATGACGGCCACCTTGCGGCCCTGGATCAGGCTCGCGTCGGCGTCGGACTCGTAGTACAGCTTGGCCATGTCAGCCTGCCTCTCCCTGGGTCGTCCCGGTGACGCTGTGCCCGGTGATGCTGTGCCCGGTCACGCCGGGCCCGGTGATGCTGTGCAGCGCGGTACCGGCCGACAGCTTAGGCAGGGCCACCAGGCCCGTCCGCTGGAGCTCGGTGATGCCGAAGGGCCGCACGAGGTCCTCGAAGTCGTCGATGCGGCTGGGCGTGCCGGCCAGCATCACCGTCACCCGGTCACCGCCGTCGTCGACGACGGTGCCTCCGAACTCGTCCACCAGCGCCCTCAGGTCGCCGCGCTCGGCGGCCGAGACCCCGGCGCCGACGGTGGCCAGGAGCATCTCGCGCTCGACGGCCTCCTCGGGGGCGAGCTCGGTGATCGAGACCACGTTCACGAGCTTGTCGAGCTGTTTCATGATCTGCTCCAAGGGGGCGGACTCCACGTCCACCACGATGGTGATGCGGCTGAACCGGCCGTCGTCGGTGGGCGCCACGGCCAGCGAGAAGATGTTGAACCCCCGCCGGCTGAAGAGCGAGGCGACGCGGGCCAGAACACCGGCTTTGTTCTCGACCTTGGCCGTGACGATGTGGTGCCGGGGGGCCGGCCCGTGGGCGGCCGCCGAGGCGCTCGAGGAGGGGCTCACCGTCCCCCCTCCCCACCCGAGGGCCCCACGATGATGTCGTCGTTGGAGGCACCGGCGGGAACCATGGGGTACACCTTCTCGAAGGCGTCGGTCCGGAAGTCGATGACCACGGGACGGTCGTCGATGCCGTTGGCCTTCTCGATGGCGGGGGCCACCTCCTCGGCGGACTCCACCTTGAGCCCGACACACCCCATGGCCTCGGCCCACTTGACGTAGTCGGGAAGGTCGGGGGAGAGATAGACCTCGGAGTACCGCTCCTCGTAGAAGAGCTCCTGCCATTGGCGGACCATGCCCAGGTAGGCGTTGTTGAGGATGGCCACCTTGATGGGGATGCGCTCGGCCGAGGCGGTCACGAGCTCCTGGGCGGTCATCTGGAAACAGCCGTCACCGTCGATGGCCCAGACCATCTTGTCGGGGCGGCCCACCTTGGCCCCCACCGCGGCGGGCACGGCGAAGCCCATGGTCCCCGCCCCGCCCGAGTTGACCCAGGTGTTGGGGTGGTCGAACTTCCAGTACTGCGACGCCCACATCTGGTGCTGGCCCACGCCCGCCACCACGATGGTGTCGTCGGGCGTGGCGTCGCGCAGGGCCTCGACCACGAACTGCGGCTTGAGGGCGCCGCCCTCCTCCTGGTCGTAGGCGAGGGGGAACTCCTCCTGCCAGGCCCGGAGCTGGGCGATCCAGGGTGCGAGGTCGGGGCGGGCCGCGGCGGGCGTGCCCTTGGCACCCACGGCGCCGGTCGCCGACGGACCACCCGGACCACCGGCGGCACCGAGCCCGAGAGACTCGAGGGCCCGCACCATCTCCTCGATCACGACCCGACAGTCGCCGGCCACGGCCACGTCGGGACGCCGGACCTTGCCGAGCTCCGCGGCGTCGATGTCGACGTGGATCACCTTGGCGTCGGGCGCGAAGGCGCTGATCTTCCCGGTGACGCGGTCGTCGAACCGGCTTCCGAGGGCGATGAGCAGATCGGCGCGCTGGAGGGCGGTCACCGCGGTGTAGTTGCCGTGCATGCCCGGCATGCCCAGGCACAGGGGATGGCGGTCGGGGAAGGCGCCCCGGGCCATCAAGGTCGTGACCACGGGGATGCCGGTGCGCTCCGCCAGCTCGCGCAGGACCTTGGTGGCGCGCGCCTTCAAGATCCCCCCGCCGGCGTAGATCACGGGGCGGTGCGCCTCGAGGATCAGCTCCGCCGCCCGCCGGATCTGGGCGGGGTCGCCCTCGGTCCGGGGGTTGTAGCCGGGGAGGTCGAGCTCGTCGAGCGATGCCGGCCAGTACCAGTCCATCATGGCGTTGGAGACGTCCTTGGGGACGTCGACGAGCACGGGCCCGGGGCGACCGGTGGTGGCGACATGGAAGGCCTCGGCGACGACCCTCGGCAGGTCCTGGGCGTCGGTGACGAGCCAGTTGTGCTTGGTGATATCCATGGTCACCCCGGTGATGGGGCACTCCTGGAAGGCGTCGGTGCCGATGGCGGTGGTGGCCACCTGACCCGTGATCACGACGATGGGGATCGAGTCCATCATGGCGTCGGCGAGGGGCGTCACGATGTTGGTGGCGCCCGGCCCGCTCGTGACCATGGCCACGCCCGGTCGGCCCGTCACGTGCGCGTAGCCCTCGGCCATGTGCCCCGCCCCCTGCTCGTGGCGCACCAGGACGTGGCGGATCGACGAGTCGAGGATGGGGTCGTAGACGGGCAGGATCGCACCGCCGGGGAGGCCGAAGATCACCTCCACGTGCTCCATCTCGAGGCTCTTGATGAGGGCCTGGGCCCCTGTCAGTCGCATGGCGTTCCTGTCTCTTGGGTGTTCTGGCTGTCTCTTTGGTGTACGGGCTCTTTGGTGTACGGGCTCTTTGGTGTACGGGCTCTTTGGTGTACGGGCTCTTTGGTGTACGGGCTCTTTGGTGTACGGGCTCTTTGGTGTACGGGCTCTTTGGTG